>NZ_CP095398.1:0-600000 GCF_023008545.1 Natribaculum luteum
CTACACCACCTATTGTAGCTACTGCGGTAGAGTTAAGCACCTCGCGTATGATGATTCTCACGTCCGTTGATACTGCCGCACGAGATCCAATAGGTACCTACTGAACCTCGTGTGGCTACAGCGGGTGGTGTCATACGATGGGAACAAACGTCGAAACTCCGCGCGCGGTAAGCGTAGTGATCCTGAAAGGCGGTGTCGGCAAGTCGACTATCTCGATGAATCTCGCTCGCCAGCTCAGCGAGCGCGGTCGCGTCCTGTTTGCCGACCTCGATCCGAACGGCCACGCGACGAACGGGCTCGGATTCGAGGACGCATACCAGAGCGACACGAACCTCGGCGACGTCATCCTCGACAACGGCACCGCGACGTTGTCGGATCTGATCCAGCCGACGGAGTTCGAATTCGACCTCCTCCCGTCGTCGGATACGCTCGAGGACGTCGAGAAAGATCTCGCCGGCGCACTCCAGGGGTCGGCGCGAGTGAAGACGAAGATCGTCGATCCGCTGCTGGGCGATCGCTACGACTACATCGTCTTCGACTGTCCGGCGTACCCGGGGATGTTGAACAACAACGCGCTGGTCGCGACGGGCAACGTCGTCATCCCGATCGCACCCGGCTCGAGTTCCATCGGCGGCTACAAGCGGACGATGGAGCGACTCATCCTGCCAGCTCGAGAGTACATCGACGTCGACGTGCTCACGATCGTCCCCAACCAGATCCAGAACCGGATCGATCAGCAGACCGAGGATCGCGAACTGCTCGAGAACCTCAACACGGCCGATGCGACCGCCGACAAGGTGCCGAGTTTCGCGCGGATCACGGCCGACGAGTTCGACGCGATCGACGCTGGCGAGCGTCGACCACCGAAACCGGGCATCCGTCACCGGGCCGCGATCTCCAAGTCGCTCAAGTACAACCAGCCGCTCCAGGACTACGACCCGGACAACGATCAGATACCGCACTTCGAGGAGCTCGCCGACATCGTCGCAACGGGTGGTGTCGATCGATGACGGACAATCCGTTCGACGACCTCGGGACCGTCTCCGACGACGACTCGCCGTCGGACTCGAACGACTCAGCCGGAGAGACGCCGACGACGGACGAACCAACGACGGCCTCGGCGACAGATGCGGACGAGTCGGTGACCTCGAGTGCGGAGCCGGAACGAGATGCCACTGACGCAGCCGACGAGTCGTCGGGTCCGGCCTTCGAGTACTCCGAAGTCCGCCAGCGGCCGTTATACGCTCGCGGCGAGACGTGGGACGAGTTCGAGGACGCCGTCGGCATCACGGTCGTTCCGGAACTCCGGAAAGCAGGCATTCGCGACGAAGAAAAGCGCGAGATTCACGACGCCGTCCTTCGGCTGGCCGCACAGGAACCAGACCGGATCGCCGAACTGATCAAATCGGAACGATAACGCCGCGGCTGTACCGGCGGCTGTGCTTCTCGAGATTGGTACCACGATACTGGTGAGGTCGACCTGGAGTTGGATCTCACACTTACTGATGTGGAGTGATACCGACGGTCTCGAGACATCTCCTGGAATCACTTCCCTCGAGGTGCCTATTTTGTAAATCCCCACTATTCCACCCCATGTAACTATTCTATCTCACGCACCTATTTTGCCTCGTGCAGCTATTATTCCGAGATTCCCGCATCTGTGCCGTCAGTCCGAGTCCGATACGACCGACAGGACGAGCTTAGAATCCAGACCCACTGAAATTGCAGCGACAACGCAGATAAAGGCCGCTCACCTATCGCCAGCGTGGACGCTCACGTAGTACTCACCTTGCGAAGACGAGGCTCATAACTAAGATCACTATGGCTATCGACTGGCTCATTTCAGGCTTGACAGCGCTGGTCATTCTTGTTGCGTCGGTCGTTCACGGCATTGCAGGCTTCGGGTTTGCCCAGGTGTCGATGGGATTGTTACCGCTGTTCCGATCGCCGACGAGTGCCTCCATCATCTTCACCGTGGCTGCAGTCGTCAGCAATGGCAGAGTCTGGTGGAGTGTCCGCGACGCTTTCGACTGGCGGAAGTGGATCGTTCCGATGGCCGGCCTAGTCGTCGGTATGCCGCTGGGGATCTACGTCTTCCAGCAGTTCAACAGGGCACAGATGCGAGCAGCTATCGGTGTCGTACTGGTAATCGCAGTTATCGTCGTCGGTGCGATGCGACAGATTGACGCCGTCACCGACTGGATAGATCGGAAGGGATACAGACCCGGTAGGCTTACCGGTGCTACCGCGGGCCTGTTCGCTGGCATCTTGGGTGGAGCAGTCGCAGTACCCGGACCGCCGATGATCGTCTATGGCGCGTTCATGGCCGCCGGCGGGTTCTGGAGTGACAAGGAAATGAAGGCGGTGTTCACCGCGTTTTTCGGGACCCTGATGCTGTACCGCTTTGGTAGCCTGACGTACACCGGGTCTGTCGAGATGCCGTTGCTAATCGAGACAGCAATCGCGCTCCCGATGGTGTTCCTTGGTGCCTGGATCGGCGTCTGGATTTTTGACAACATCTCCGAACGTCTGTTCGGCTGGCTCGTACTCGTGCTCCTGACAGTGAACGCGTTCGTGCTCTTGTCGACGTCTCTTCCGAAACTGTAGCGCAAATCGACTCAAAGCGGTCGTCACGAACTCGAGTCACGGTCCGACCGTTCGTCGTCAGCCGACGTCCCTTCCGAGTGTCCGTCGTCGAACGTAGTATCCATCGCTTCCCACTCCGTTTCGTCGTACGTTCTGGTATCGAGTACGTGCTTGTCGGCGTCGACGCGCTCGAGTCGCCGTTCCGTTTCCGCGAGGAGACGGTCACCGACGTCGGGACTAATGATTCCTCGCTCGACTGCCGTCCTGATACCGAGAATTTCGCGCCGAAGAATTTCACTCTCTGCGGCGAGTTCCTCTTTCTCGCGCAGGTGCGGATGTTCGTCGAGCAGTTCCGAGATGGAACGATTCAGTCGCCGTTTCTGGGTCGCATACCGCATAACGATATCCTCGTAGAACTCCTGTGGGATGTCGTCTCGTTGGTGCAGTTCCTCAGCCCCCGCGAGAGCCGCGTCGACGCCGTGAAGTCGGCCCATCAACAGTTCGTAGCGCTGTTCTGCCGTCGATTTCGTGACGATCCCGAGGCGATCGAGGAGCCCGTCCATCGTGAGCCCGCTGACGACGAGGGAGATCGCCGCGATGCCGAAGACGAGTGCGTCGAGTTCCTCCTGGAGTCCTACCGAAAGGCTCTCCGGAAGGCCGAGGACGAGAGCGATCGGAACGGAGGCGTGGATCCCACTCCAGACCATCACGTGCTGGTACGATCGTGGAATCGAGTCCGTTAGCCATCTGTTCGTCACCCCGACCAGCGGATAGATAACGACGGCTCGCGCCAGGAACACGAGAACGACGGCAATCAGAATCCCCCCGGCGTACTGCGCGAGCAGGCCAAGTGGGGTAGCGACGCCGATCGCGACGAAGATGACCGTGTTCGCGATGAATGCCGCACTCGACCAGACCGTTCCGAGCGTCAACCGTGTCCGTGCACTCACTTGATCGCTGGTCTTCTGAGTCCCAATGACGAGTCCTGCACCGAGTGTCGCGATGACGCCGCTGACCTCGAGCTGTTCCGCGAGTATGTACACCCCGTAGGCGAGTACCACGGTGAACACGATTCCGGTCATCGGGTCGTTGACGGCCTCGAGGAGGCGATATGCAGCGTACCCGGCGACCACGCCGATGAGCGTACCGCCGGCGATCGCTGCCACGATGCCGAATACTACCTCTCTGCCGAGAAAGCCGGGCGTGACTACCCCCGCAGTGTCGACCCCTTCTACCTGCGTTTGCGACAGGACAGACAGAAGAACGGAGTAGAGAACGATCGAGACGCCGTCGTTCAGAATGCTCTCTCCTTCGACGAGGACCGAAAGCCGTTCGGGTGCGCCGAGTTCCTCGAACAGGGCGACGACCGAAACGGGGTCGGTCGGCATCGCGATCGATCCGAACAGGAGGGCGACGATGATGGGGAATCCGAACACGGCCGACCCGACGACGCCAACGACCGCGACCGAAAGGACGAGTCCGACCACGGCCAGCAGCAGGATGGGGACGATATCCTCGCGCAACCGTTCGACGTCGATGTTCATCGCACTCTGGAATATCAACGTCGGAAGAATAACGAGCAGAATAAACTCGCCCGTAAGCGGCGTCGCCAGCGGCAGGTGGAGAATAGACACCGCTAGCCCCGCAAGTACGAGACCGACGGTGTACGGGATGCGGACGAATCTCGTCGTGAGCGTGCCGACGACCCCTGCGATGGTGAACACGGCGAGGAGCGTGAGTAGTTGTTCCTCGACGCCTCCCGCCGGTTGAATCCCCTCGACCGCCATCCTACAGCCAATACACGTTACCTACCGTCTTAACCGCCTGCCATCGGTAGCACAGAACGATGGTGCCAACCTCCATCCACAAGGATCGAACGACGAACGCCGTACGAAAGGGATGGGAGAGACGGCACCGACACGGTGCAGTAGACACACCACACGGACACGAACGGAGCAACTCCCTAACTCTACTTGCACCGCTTTCGGCGTATCGCGGGAAGGAAACGCGAACCAGTCCTCGCCTCGAGGCTCGCCCGCTGAGCGTTAGTCATTTCGCCCCGAGCGCCTCGCTATCTTCCCGGTTCCCGATCCGATACCGCGTCTCGAGCGGGACTCCCTCGTGTCGGGCGAGCACCAGGTGGACGGCGAGGGCCACGCCGATCAACCCGAAGTTCCAGAGTGGCGAGTCGTAATAGATGACGTCGACGATCACCGGCTCCGGATAGAAGGGCCAGAATGGCGAGAGCGGTGGCGCGATGTCCGGCGCGGAAAGCACGTCCGCGAACAGGTGGCTGGTTCCGCCGACGAGCAAGCCGGTCGTCGCAAAGACGAAGACCGTCTCGCTCGCGATGTCGGTGCTTCGTATCCGGCTGTGGGTGTTGAAATAGTCGGTGAGCCACCTGGCGGCGACGAACCCGCCGAGGGTACTCAGTAGAACGACGAACAGGAGGGTGTGGGTCACGCCGTGGTGGGTGATCGGAAGGACCTGCTGGAGGACCAGGTCGGAATCCGGAAGCATCGCCGTCACTAGCGCGAACGCCGTGAAACCGAGCGCACCTCGTCGACCCCAGACGAACCACGCTGGCGCGGCGAACAACAGCGCCATCCCGAAGTGTCCAGTCACGTCGACCATACGATCACTCGAGCTATCGAAGCCGCCGACCGAGTCGGAGGAATAGCGAGACCACCGTCCCGAGGCCGGGGACTCGAGTCGAAAGTGCGGCCGCTGCGAGGAGCAAGATCCCGCTCTTCCGACGCCCACGCAGAAACGCCAGTGCACTGTCGATCAACGTCGAAGCGATGCTTACTCTATTCGCCGACTGCACGTCGAAGCGAGTCATAGCCGTGTACACCACACTGTCTCAGCGCGTAAACAGGACGTCCTTGCAGGGGAAGGCAGGAGAAGAATATTTGTCTGTGGGTGATGGTAACAGCCTACTTGCAGACACACTATGAGACCATGACAACACCCTCACCAGCAATCACGGTAGAGAATCTCGTCAAGCAGTTCGACGGCCTCACGGCCGTGGACGGTATCTCCTTTCAAATCGAGGAGGGCGAAGTGTTTGGCTTTCTCGGTCCGAACGGTGCGGGGAAGTCGACCACGATCCGGATGCTGACCGGCATTTTGCGGCCCGACGCGGGAACTGCTCGGATCACAGGCTGGGACATTCGTGCCGATACCGAAGTGGCGAAGTCGGAAATCGGGATCGTGCCCGAGCAGTTCAACGCCTATCCAGACCTGACAGCCTGGAAAAACCTGATGCTCGTCGGCGAACTGTACAGTGTTCCTCGACAGACGCGGAAATCCAGGGGGACGGAACTACTACGCTCTTTCGGGTTGTTCGAGCGACGTCACACCACCACGGCCGAGTTCAGCAAGGGAATGAAACAGCGGCTGATGTTGACGATGGCACTGTTACACGACCCGGCAGTCCTCTTTTTGGACGAGCCGATTACCGGGCTCGATGTCGAGAGTCAGCAACTCATCCGAGAGCGGATAACAGAGTTGAATCGGGAGGGAAAAACCGTGTTTCTGACGACCCACAATATCGGAGAAGCAGACCGGTTGTGCGACAGAGTCGCGATCATCAATCGAGGCGAGATTGCCGCGATCGACGCGCCCGAAGCACTGAAGCAGACGATCGAGCGAACCCGTGCTGTCGAGGTGAGTTTCGCCGAGGAACTCGAGCGGGAAGTCCTGGCCGGGCTCAGTGCAGTCGAAGAGACTGAAAAGCGCGGCGACACGTTTCGTCTCGCGACGCCCGATCCAGATGCCGTCGTCAAAGCCGTCGCAAACGTCGCGCAGGAAGAGGACCTGACGCTACGTTCGCTCCGGACACTTGGCCCGAGCCTCGAGGACGCATTTACCGCACTCACGGAGGGGACCCGATGAGATTGCACCGGGTATTGGCCGTCGCGAAGAAAGACGTTCGAATTTATTACGCCAAGGGCCCAGTCATCATCTCTGGCCTCCTCCTCCCGGCGTTTTTCTTTCTCGCGTTCACTATGGGCCGAGAGATGTCCGGAACACAACTCGTCGCAGGTCTCGTCGGGATGACGCTCTGGTTTACCTCTACGTCGATCTCGCCGGTTATTGCGCCGTGGGAAACACGAGATGGCACGCTGGAGCGCCTCGTTTCTGCTCCAATCACGGTCGTCGAGATACTGTTCGGGGACGTCTTGGCGTCCGCCGTCGTCGGCGTTGCTATCACTGGCTTTGCTACCGTGGCACTCTCTTTTGCCCTCGGGTTCTCGATAGCCCACCCCGTTACCTTTGGTACTGGTCTGGTTCTCGCTGCGATTGGATTTTCGGCGCTTGGCGTCCTACTAGCCGCCGTCCCGACGGATCAGACGGCGAACGTGATGATGCTTGCCACCCTGGTCAAGTTCTCTGTAATTTTCGTCAGTGGCATCTTCGTTCCCGTCGAGAATTTGCCGTCGTGGGGCCGTGTGGTGGCCTACGTGTCCCCGCTGACCTACTTCGTCAAGGTGACGAAATTCGGCCTCGGAGCCGACGGTGGTGTGAGCAGATGGCTCGTGGGGCTTCTCTGCTTCTTTCTCGTGGCCTTCGGTCTTGCGGTCGTCGTTCACCGGAGAACGCTTCCGAGACGTCTGTAGTGTCGTCTTGATCTCCATCCGCGGTTCGAACTGTGGGCTGTCGCCGCGGAAGTCAGACTCTCTTCTGGGTACCTAGTTCGAGACGTCTCCGACGTCGCCACTGAACGACGGAAAGATTCTATCCGGGGATGACGTACCACGACACATGACGGCAATTGGCGAGCTAAACGTCGTTCCCATTCGGGAGGGGAGCATGTCGGAAGAGATCGCGAAGGCAGTCGACGCACTCGAGGCGTTCGACGTCGCCTACGAGACCAATCCGATGGGGACGATCGTGGAGGCCGACGACGCGAGTGAGCTGTTTGCGGCCGCAGAAGCCGCACACGCGGCCGTCGACGAAGATCGGGTGATCACGACGCTGAAAGTCGACGACAAACGGACGGTCGACCAGCGTGCCAGCGAGAAGGTCGACGCCGTCGAACGACGACTCGGACGAGAAGCCAGACAGGGCGAGTGACTAGCGGTCGTCGATCGACTCGTACTCGTGGAGATCGACGCCAGCGGCCGTGATCTCGGCGACGCGCACCCCGACACCGGTCTGGGCGTCACGCTTGGCACTGCTCTCGAGGACGCGACCGGCGATCCGTGGTGCCTCGGCCATCGTGAGCGATTCCGTCGCTTCGGCCTCGAGGACGCCGGCGGCGAGTTGCTGTCCGCTGCCGACCACGACGTACTCGTCCTCGAGGACGCCGCCGTCCCGACGCAGGCTGAAGACGTGCGAACCGTCGTCGTCGACGCCTCCGAGAACGAACGTCCCCGGAGCGGACGCCGACCGAAGCTCCTCGGCTGCGACCGTACCGAGTTCTGCCAGCGTCATCGGCTCGCCACGATCCGTCTCGTAGCGGCCGGCCTCGAGACGGATCGTTCGGATAAAGGACTGCACAGTGCCGAGGTGGTCGGTCGATCCCATTGCGGCAGTCGGATGAACTCGTTCGATCTTCTGGACGCGCTCGCTGCGAACGACGGTGCCCTCACTCGTGCGCGTGTCGGCTGCCAGGAGGACGCCGCCTCGCGTGGTGAGTCCCACGAGCGTGCCAGCCATCCCGGAGCCGCCGTCGGCCACCGGGTCTTCGCTCCGCAATCGTCGATCGCCTGGGTAAGACGCGTTCATCGTCGATCCTCGAGGTGTCGACGCCCAGCGTTAAAATAGTTGCACGTCACCTGCCACGAGATCGCGAGACAGCGAGTCGATGTCCTCGAGTTCGGCAGTGACGAGACGTCGAATCGCCTCGTCGTCGCGTGCCGTCGTCTCGACGTCGACAGCCTGCGGATCCGTCACCGGTGTGCCGATCTGAGAGAGGAGTTTGACCTCGGTATACTCGGCGTCGAGTTCTCGATGGATCCGTGCTGCGGCGTTCGTCGCGACGAGGTTGTAGAGCTTGCCGACGTGAGTGACCGGGTTCTTGCCAGCCGCTGCCTCGAGACTCATCGGCCGGTGGGGCGTGATGAGTCCGTTGACGCGGTTGCCCCGTCCGACGTTTCCGTCGTCGCCCATCTCCGCGGAGAGGCCGGTTTCGGTGAGGTAGACGGTCCCGGTGTCGACGTCGTCGGCCGCGTTGACGTCTACCTGCACGGCTCTCTCGGTTCGCTCGCTTGCGTACCGTCTGGTCAGGTCTGCCACCTGCTCTTTGACGTCGACGTACTCCTCGACGCTTGCGACGTACCGGGAGACGACGGCGGCAGCGACGGTGAGCCGAAGCGTATCGTCCGTGCGCCAGCCCATCAGCTTGACGTCCTCACCGACTGCCGGAATTTCCTCGCGGATCTCCGACTCGAGTCCGCGGACGATGCGATCCGTCTCGGACAGGGGGGCGTAGCCGACGCCGATGCTGGTGTCGTTCGCTCGAAGAACGGCCCGGTTGTCGAACAGCGCCTTCAGGTCTGCGGACGTCTCACCGATGCGTGGGTCGAACTCGACCGCGTCGGCGGGCAGCTCGTCGAAGTTCGCGTCGACGTAGTCTCTGGCGGCGTCGACTGCGAGTTCGTCGACCGGCACGTCCCGTCCATCGACGGTTCTGGTCGCCCGCCCGCTGATGAGGACGTAGATCGGGTCGACGATGTCCCCGCCGCCGAACGCTGGCTCCGTCGTTCCCGCGACGAGTTGTACGCTGTCGGTGTTGTGGTGGAGAATCTGCCCGAACTCGTCGAGATAGTGTCGCGAGAGACGACGCGAGATCGCTTCGGCGATGCCATCGCAGATCGTGTCCGGATGCCCGAGTCCCTTCCGTTCGACGAACTCCGTCGACCGTGCGGAGATGGGACTTCGCTCGAGGTGACGAACGGTGACCGAGGATTTCACCATAGACAGAGATACAATCGTCGTGGTGACTTGAGTTACCCGCCCCTAAAGCAGTAGTTCCGAATGCTAGAATCTTCGCATGGCTTGTTTTCACGCTCTTCGAATTGAATTATCCACTCAATATCAGTAGTTGGTAGCGCGATTTCTTTATTCAGTTCTCTTCTCGAAACTGAACTCAATCGTTAGGCGAGATAGTAGCGGTGAGCTGCCCCTGCCTACTCACCGCTGTATCTTTTTTGTCGCGTAACGAGAGTGGTGACTGTTGCAGAGATTCCCGTGATAACAAGTGAGATACTGCCAACAATTACTGCCACCATACCACCAAGTACCACGTACCACATTGCAAACCAAACGGCTGAAATAAATGCGAGACCCTCGGTTAACGCGACCATCATAAGATAGGTGACAAGAACAAGACAGAAAAACACAATCGAACTCAATACATCCGCAATAGCCGCATAGACAATAATGGTGAAGAGTCGCTCTTCAGATAAGTATGCCACAGTAATGCCACAGCCGATCGCACCGACAAGCCCTCCTAGAGGATTCC
This sequence comes from Natribaculum luteum, assembly GCF_023008545.1. Taxonomy (NCBI): domain Archaea; kingdom Methanobacteriati; phylum Methanobacteriota; class Halobacteria; order Halobacteriales; family Natrialbaceae; genus Natribaculum; species Natribaculum luteum. The sequence continues at coordinate 10,058 of NZ_CP095398.1, forward strand.
CCTCCCAAAGTGTTGCTATTGCGAATAGACCCATTAGTCCAGTTAAGAATCTGACAACGACGCCAGCCGCTATCGGGTGTCCCCCCAAAATCCGCAGGTGGCCGACGAAGCTCTCACACTTCATAACAATTGATGAATCACTAATCACAAAAAACAGTGCTATAACTTGTCCCCCACACCGTTTGCGTCGTCGACGATTCGAGTCCTGCTCGAGTCGACGAGGACGAGGACCGTCACCGGCATCGAGCGTTTCAGGGTAGGTGTGTCGGTGCTGTGCCTCCCGCCCCAATCCCATTACCGCGTGCTGTGGTACGACCCCGTCTGGCCACAGAGCAGACGGCGGACGCTGCGTTCGGGCTCCTGTCTAACGAGATACGCGTCGACGTTTTACGGGCCGTTGCCACCGCACAAAACGAGGCGGAACAGTCCGGTGGTGGGATCGCCGAACTGCCGTTCTCGGAGATTTACGATCGGTACTTCCCAACTGGTGTGAGAGCTGAAGCTAAAGCGTTGGTCTCATGAGGAAGATGTCTGGCTAAGTGAATGTGTTCAGCGTCCCTCAACCAGACGGTGTTCTTTCAGACTCAGACGTGAAAGATCTAGCGGAAGACGTCATTTGCCAGCTCCCTTTGCCAGGGATCGAGGGCTCGCCCCTCGATCCCGGCGATATCTGGGCGGTCGTCATTCTTGCAGCAGTCAATCAGACCTCCATCTGGGAGACGTGCAAGGACAATGACAACGCTGTCTGTGACGATACTGTCATGGACTGGCTCCATACGCTCAACCGAGAGTGGCTTGAGCAGGTTGCTAACCGCCTTCTCAGGGAGGTAGCGATGACGATCCTCGACCCTAATCGGTCGAGGATCGTCTCCATTGACTTCGTCGATAATCCCTACCACGGAACGTACGCCGATGAAGAAGGTGAACTCTGCCGCATGCACGCGAAAGACGGAACAACGACGTGCCACCGGTACTGCACAGCGTATCTCGTCTCGAACGGAAAGCCAGTGACGTTGGCGATGACGTACGTCCGTAGCGATGAGAAAGAGGCCGACGCGGTCGAGCGCGTCCTCGACCGCGTCGAAGCCTATCCCTTCGACATAGAGCTTCTGTTGGCTGATCGTGGCTTCTACAACGAACGTATTCTGCGTCGTTCTCAGGAGATTGCTGCGACTGTCGTTCCCGTCCAAAAGAAGGGAGAACGCATGAAGGAAAAGTTGGACACGCACCGTTCGTACATGACAACCTATCGGATGTACAAAGACCGCGAGCGGGAACTAGAATTCCCGCTCGCGGTCGCTGTGTCCTATCACGCTGGAGATCGAGGGAAAAGCGGGGAGGTTGTGCGAGGGTATGTGGCGTGCGATCTGGCTGATCGCACGCCCAAGCAGGTCGAACAGCTGTACCGGAAACGGTCAGCGATTGAAACAAGCTACCGGGTGTTTCGCCAAGCACGAGTGGTAACGACGACACAAGATCCAGTCGTCCGCTTTGCATTCGTCTTGGTCGGGTTCTTGCTGGAGAACCTCTGGCTCGTGCTTCGGTGGGCGGTCGTCGCCCGCCCGCGTCGGGGCGGGCGCGACCTGCCCGAGGAATTCACGTTCAAGACCTTCTCTGACTGGATCAGACATGCATTAGAGGAAGAGCTAGAGCGGAGTTGGGAGATCGAGATGAACGGAACAGGTGTGCCAGAAGCATACGCGCCGGCCGCGGGCTGACGCCAGCCCGCGGCCTTGGGCAAGCTCTTGGTGAGCAACAGCATTCGCCTAGAACAGCGTATCTCAGCCTTCTTACTTCACTTCTCCTCATCCGTGGATTCTATTTCCTGTTCACTCGGTTACCACACCGGCATTCGCTCTGTTCGTCAATGACTCAGCACAGTTCACGAAGCGACTTTCGGGAAGTACCGACGATCGAGTCGACGTGGACAGTACGTCCAAACTGTCGTATCAGGCGACGGGCTGGAGAAACATGACGTTCACCCGTCCGACAGCGTCGAAGTCACGGAGCTGGTACACCAGTTCGCGGATCCGGCCCGCGGAACCAGTGCAGAAAATCGTCTCGAGACACCAGTCTCCGCGGTGCATGTGCTGTGTCGTTCCGATGACGTCTTCGAACTCGTGTTGGATCGTGTGGAGGTCTCCGATGACGAGAGTGTGTTCGTAGTCGAACGCAATCGCCGCGACGGCTTCCCCCTCGAGATCCTCTAGCTGCGTGTGTTGCTCGACGTACTCCTGCATCGCTTCGCGGACGGCCCGTGAGCGCGATTCCAGTCCCTCTGCCTTCCACGTCTCGTCGAACGTCTCCAGTACTTCCTGTGGGACGTTGAGGCTCGTTCGCATACGCGCCCTTGCGTCGGGCGATACTTAGCCTCCGTTATTACGATACTCGAAAATCGAAATAACGGAACGCAATTGAAGGGCTCTCGTCGATTTCTCTGCAATGAATATTCGCTCTCGAGGTCGGTGGTGGGGTTCGACGAGTGGGAGCGTCCTGAAGTACTACCTCTATAAATCCACCAAAGCAGTCGAGTTCTACCGGCCGATCATGTACCTCTTCTTTCTGGCACAGGGGCTCAATTTCACGCAGATCGCGATGCTCGAGGCGATCTACAATCTGACGACGCTGTTCGGCGAGATCCCAACCGGATACGTCGGCGACCGCATCGGTCGTCGGAATAGCCTCCTCATTGGGACCGTGCTGATCGCCGTGACGCTACTCGGTATCGGCTTCGCTGGGTCGTTTCCAACGTTGGCGGTCCTCTACGTCTTCTGGTCTGCAGGGTACAACTTTCGATCGGGGAGCGAAGACGCCTGGCTCTACGACACGCTCACCGACGACCTCTCGGAAGACGAGTTCGCCCACGTCCGAGGACGTGGCGAAGCCGCTTCGCTGGCAGTCGGCGCTGGCGCAGCCATCGTCGGTGGGTATCTCGGGACCATCGATCTCTCGTACCCGTGGTTCGTCGCCGCCGCCGTCACCGGACTCGGTGCGGTCGTCCTTCTCACACTGGACGAACCAGAGACGTACAGGGAGACCGACACCGACGCGTTGAGTTTCCGCAGGACAGTCGGTATCGTCAGGGAGGCCCTCTCACGCCGGAATCTTCGAGCGTTCATCCTCTACTACTACGTCCTCTACGCCGCCGTCACGTACCTCGTGTTCGTGTTCCTCCAGCCGATCTTCCAGACGGTCGTCGTCGATCTCGGTGTGTCACCCGCTCGAGTCGAGTCGCTGCTAGGGTGGTTCTACGCGGCGTACAGTCTCGTCGGTGCGGTGCTCAGCTACTACACCGGCGCGATAAAAGCTCATCTGGGCATCCGGACGTGGTTTCTCGTCTTGCCGTTCGTCGTTGGCGCGGCGCTGATCGGGATGTACTACGTTCCCGTCCTTGCGCTGCCGACGTTTCTGGTCGCCCGCGGGCTCTCCGACGTCACGCGGTCGTTCGCCGGCCAGTACGTGAACGATCACGTCGAAACGCTCGGTCGAGCCACCGTGTTGAGCGCGATGGCGATGGTCAGCGGCCTGGCCGTCGTTCCGTTCCAGCTCGGCAGCGGCGTCATTTCTGACATCGTGTCCCCATTGTTTGCGCTCGCCGTCGCAGGAGCCGTCCTCGTCGTTGGATCTGGCGCAATTCTCTCGTGGGAGGCACCAGTGACCGAGTGACGCTCTCACCGACCGTCGTCTCGCCGCCCCGATACGGGCGGCAAAGCGGAGCTCTCCGCGTTCGTGCCAGCGTCGCCGTACACTGTTCATCGCAGTGCGCTGACGATCTTGCCGATCTACTTCGTCGTAATGTTGTTCGCGAGTTTCGGTATGGGCAACGGAGTCGGTGCGGACTACTCGACGACGGCGATCGAGTTCACGGACGCCTTGAACAGCTTCGAGTTGGCGGTTGCGGTCTTCGGCGTCGGTTCTGGCGTCGCCTTCACAACCGTCGTCGGTCCGCTCATCGACTGCCCGTACTACTCGCGCTGGTTAACGTCGCGCTGTACTTCAAGCGCACATTCGACTGAAGTAGTGCCACAACCGGACAACTCGAGACATCTGTTTCAGAACCGACTCCGGACGACGACTAAGTCGGTGACGGAGCAACGATGCTCTGGCGAGCGCTCCCGCAACGGTCGGTATCGCGATGAGAGCGGCGAGGACGGACGTAGCGATCAAAGCCGTCGACGTTACAGCGGAAACAGCGCGAACGCCCACGACTGTAACGGAACTGGTGGTTTGCTGGGTCAGCAAAACGGAGTCGGAGATTTTAGTCAGTGTTGCGTTTGTTTACTCGAATGATCTCGTACGACTCGATCAGGGGGTGTCTCTCGAACTGCTCTGTAGCGTTCTCGTACCTGTTCAAACCGTGGCGATGGATGCTCGAGCCGGTACTCGCGGTGATTGCCATCTACGGTCTGCCGACGCGGGAACTCTCGGTTCGAACGCTCGGAGACGGACGTCGTCGTCTCGAGTACATCCGTGTCTCGCTCACTCAGATGGCGTACGGCGGTGCACTACTTCGCGTCAGCGGCGTCGTCATGTCGCTGTTCGTGTCGGGATGGGCGAGCAATCTCGAACGGTGTTCGTTTACCACGGAGACAACGCCATGACTGGGCTCCTCCAACCGATCCGATCGGATCGACGGGCGATCGCGTGGGGGACAGTTGCCGGAATCGGCGTGTTCCTGCTGTTCGGAATCGTCACCGGTCTCATTCCGAACCCGCTCTACGTCCGGATGGTTCCCCGAACGCCGATCGATTACCTGTTTCTCGTGCTGACCGCGCTACTGGCGGGCGTCTACACTGCGCAACGATTGGCGACCGAGGTGGCCGAATCGCGACTCGAGGGTGAGGACGACCGAACGAGCAGTGAGGACCGGTGGGCGATGGGAGGGCTAATCGGGGGGTTCCTCGCGGTCGGCTGTCCGATCTGTAACGTCTTCCTGCTCACCCTGTTCAGTTCGTCCGCACTCATGACGTACTTCGATCCACTCCGTCCACTCCTCGGCACGATTTCCGTCGGGATCCTGGTGGGACTGATCTACGTCCGTCACGGACGGACGTGTTCAGTCTGTGAATCGTAGCGTCGTAGAGAGAATTTTCTCAGCCTCGAGCGATCTGCTGTAGTCTCGTCTCGAGAAGCACGGGCAGAAGTTGAGACTGGCCGTCTCCATGCATATGGCAGTCTGGCACAGTTCATAAATAGTATGAAGGCGTAGTCAGAAATAGAACGATGGCGCGAATTACCGGCTCCTATCCCGATGACCTCGATCTCCTTATCGAAGGTGCTGTCGAGGCTGGTGTGTTTGGTGGCAAGAGCGATGCGTTGCGGGAGTTTGTGCGAGAGTACTTCGAGGACCACGAGAACGAACGGATTGCAGCTGCGGTCGCCCTCTACGAACGCGAGCGAATCACGCTCGGTGATGCTGCGAGACTCGCTGATGTCGACCGCTGGACGATGAGAGACATTCTCCGCGAGCATGGCGTTGAACTTCGCCTCGGACTCATTGACGAAGACGACGCAGCCTACGAGGCAGAGGCAGCACACGAACTCGAATTCGATGATGAGGACTCAGACGACATGGAATCACCTGCGAAATGACAGGTGACGGTATTCCAGCGACCCCGGGTGTTCTCAACACGACTCTCGATTTGAACACGGAGTGCGTACGTCTCAGCCATATCGGCTGTTCATTCGAGACACGCATCAGACTGTCTGTTACGGATTCTGCCACCAGTGGGGCCGGATCGTGAACAAGATTTAGTCTGTCTGGAGCACAACCACGGCATATGTCTTTCACCGCCAGCTGGCACACGCTTCTCGACGAACTCGACGACCTTCCCGAGAGTGCGCCGCTCATCACGTCGCTCTCCCATCACCGATTTCGTATTACTGACGTCCAGGAAGCTCGCGTCATCATCCAGTTCGAAGACAGAGACGAGACCCGCCCGCTCCAGCGCGACCAGTTCGAAACGCTCTATCGACGAATCCAAGACGCCCAGGACGGGTTTGAACTTGATCGTCTTCCCGCGGATGCCGGTCCATATCCGGCGGTGTGGAGTGTCCATCCACGGTTCGAGGTTGATGAGGATGCTGGTGTCATCACCCAATCAGAGGCTGCGACGGCGACGCAGGTGGTCGGTGCGGAACAGGAATCCACGGACGAGGACCGAACTGAACCCGACGGACTGGATGTCTACTCGGACGCGCTCCTCCTCATCGACGCACTCGAACGCCACGATGTGACTGACCTCTCTGAGCTGGAGACGAACGCGCTGGTGAATCTCTACACCCTGCTTTCGGACGTCCAGCGAGATGCCAACGATTTCCGCCAGGAGGTCGCGGATATCCTCCTCGCTCGACTCCATCACGACCGTCCAGTCTCCGGGCAGTATGGCTCCGTCCAACGGACGAGTCGCCGCAACCGCTCGCTCAAAGACGACGAGGAGGTACTGGAACGCCTCGAGAGCGCTGGCATCGACCGCGAACGTGTGCTGGGCGTCGACCGCTCGAAAGTCGATGAAGCACTTGAAGTCACCACGCTCTCCGAATCCGATGTGTACGAGGTCGAAGAAAGCGAATACGTTCGCAAAGCGGAGGTCGATGAAGACGTCAAAGAGTCCCGATTGCAGGGGTTGAAAGACCGCCTCGCTGCCAGCGAGGATGATGAGGCAAACCAGCTCCGATCGGAGATCGAGGAGCTCGAACAGCGTATCGACGACCTCACCAGTTTCCGCACAGGTACGGAGATGCAAGGATGACTGCCTACCGCTTTCGCGTCAAATTCGACCCCGATCCGACATCACTGTGGCGGGATATCGTTGTCGGCGCGGGTAGAACGATCGCCGAGTTCCAGTTGGCGATCAACCCTGCAGTCGGACTCGATCAGGGTCACCTCTGGTTCGTTGGGGAGGATGAAGACTACTGGGACAGTGCTGTCAAATACCAGTGCCCGCAGGAGTACGAGGAGTCGCTTGGTGGCGATCCAGTACTGCGTACCGAGCGGATCGAGAACGCCGGTGACGTGACGATCGGCGAGATGACCCGCCAGCTTGGTCTCGAACAGTACGATCGCATCTGCTATCTCTACGACTATGGCGACGAATGGCGCTTCTACGCTATCTTGAAGGAAGTTCTCAGCGACGAGCCGAACGGCAAAGAACCGGAGATCGTGAAAGAGAAAGGCGAGTCCATTGACGCCCAGTACGCCTCTCCGGGAACCAATGAAAGCGGTCCTCCCCTCCCTGATCCACTCTATTCAGTGCTCCCCGAAACTGCTGTCCCCGTCGCGGAACTTCGTGAGCTAGAGAAGCGCGATGATGTCGTCCACGTTATTCCATTACTCAGTCTCGAAACGGGGTTTGGAGCGGTTTGCGAGCGGTTTGCGATTCAGCTCGAGGATAGGGGATACGTCCTCGAAAACTTTCAGCCGGGCTGGCAGGTCGTCGAGGAAGTTGACGGGGCAGGCAAGACGGAGGAAGAACTCCTCGCTGCCCTTGCGGACGCAGTACGCGAGTGGCACGCTGAAATCGCGGAGATCTCGGGTGCGATGACGGGACAGTATTTCGACGAGGAGACCGTCGAAGCGATGCACGTCGAACTGGAGGCGGAACTCGAACGCAGGGGGTACGGCCACCTGTAACATATTCTTTTGACTGTCTGTCGAAGAGAACGAGTTCTTGGCTGTGACGTGTCCAGCGTTCCGTAGTGGCACCAACCTGTAGGTCTCGCCGGAGTGTCTTTCGTCAGATCGCCCGAAAGTCGCACGCTGAGTGGTCGGAGTACGACTCAACGCCGTTGTATGACAGAGTTCCCTAGCCGGCTTGGAGTCGGACATTCGTACTGTTTCGGAGGCGTGGTTCGATCACGACGCCCATACCTCCGTCGAGCTGTTCGTCTGTACGTGCCCGTTGGCCTACTTTCGATTCGATCCTCACGATCGCTATGCGAACTCGACACGCTATGAGATGGCCACCCTCTTTCGCGTGTTCGTGCTGAAAGAACTCCACGGGTGGGACCACGAGACAGCACTCGTCGAGTACCTCGATCGTCGATCTGATATGCGTGAACAACTGGGTATCGAGCCGATTCCCGATCAGTCAACGCTGTGGCGAAGCTGGCACACACACGCTTCACGACTGATCTCCGCGAGACTATCGAGACGGTTGCTCGAACGATCCTCATCACCGCCCAGAATGCGGGCATCACAGTCCCGCGTGAACCGGATCGAACGCTCCGGCACCACGATACTGAACCCGGTCAACCGGACCCAGACAATAGGGCCGTTCTCGAGCAGGCGAGCGAGATCACCGACCACGTCAGCCGCATCATCCTCCCTGCTTTCTCGCTTAATCGTAGTGAGGGCTGTGAGATCCACGAGAATGCGTACTGGGACTTGCGAACGTATTTTGATTTGCGAGCAAATCTCGCCGCGAACGAGGGAGCTCGCAGTTTCATCCACGAGTCGACTCGTGACCGAACCCCGCTAGGGCACGCGCATCGTGACCATCTTCGTGATCTCTCGTTCGAACAGATTCGAGAGATGTACCGGCAGGCAGTGGGCCGCATCTTAGAGGAGGTCGCAGCGACGGAGGCGTTCTATCGTACCGGAATCGTGGCGATCGATATCACTGAAGCCGATCCCTTCACAGGCGACCGCAAGGGCCACGAGGACGAGATTATCGGGACGAAGGGGCAGACCGACGAGTACGTTTACCAGTGGGCAACAGTCCAGTTGGTCGGCAACGCTGTTCCACTGGTACTCGATGCACGGCCAGTTCGGCGGGGTGAGTCACGGAAGGAAATCGTCGAGGACTTGCTCGATTCGGCTGAGGACCTCGTTCACGTCGAAAACGTACTGATGGACCGTGAGTTCAATAGTCAGCACGTTCTGGAGATGATCAGCCAGCGCGGGCTTTGATACGTGGTCCCAAAGCGGATGCAGACGAGTGAGAAGGCCCAGGCCAAGCGGTTGCTCCAACGGGGCCAGGACCGATACGAGACCGACCGGAAGCTGCACCTCGGGAAGAACGAATGGCACCAGACCACGCTGATCTACCGCCGGAAAGAGAATCCAGAGCACGACGATCACCGGCAGTACTCGGTGTTTATGACGAATAGAGGGAGTGGACACCTCACAGAGTATGGCTACAGGTGGGAAATCGAGAGCGGGATCAACTTCCCATGACTGGAGGGAGTCTTGGACTACTGTACTTTGATTCTGGCAGCGCGACGCAGTAGACGGATTGTGATCGAACCTAATAGAACGTTGAATCCAACGAGAATGACTACTGCGGGCACGACCGTGTTCCAGATTCCACCGAATGCCGTCATCTCGAAGACCGTCATCACGTCCTGTCCCAGCATGATAGCACGGACGCCGTCGACACCGTACGTGATCGGGTTGAACACGGCGACAGTTCTGATCCATCCCGGGAGTACGCTGAGAGGGAGGAAGGCGCTCGAAATGAATACCAGCGGGAACGTGAGCAGGTTCGCGAACATGATCGTCGCCTCCTGATCGCGGGAAACCAGGGCAACGATGTTCGAGTACGCCATGAACGCGCCGCCAAAGATCACCGTGACGAGAACGACGCCGAAAATACCAGCGGCGCCGGTACGGAGGTACTGATCGAACGCTGCGCCATCTTTGAGAACCAATAGTAGATATCCAAGGAGGAGAATTATCACCGTCTGGACGACGATTCGGGCCACCTCGGACAGGACTTTGCCGAAGAACATGGCCGACCGGTTCATCGGCGAGACGAGCATCTTCTCGAACATTCCCTCCTCCATATCGTCGACGAGTCCGATGCCGGAGGTGGCTGCCGACGAGAGTGTGGACATAATGATGATAGCCGGAGACAGATACGTGACGTAACTGATGTCGGGGCCAAGCGCCGTCGCGAGCGCGCTGCCGGCGATCGCCCCGAATACCTCGACGAACAGGACGAAGAAGATGACCGGTTGTACCAGCGACGTGAATATGACGTAGGGGTTTCGCAAGTTCTTGACCAGCCACCGCTTGAAACTGATGCGAATGTCAGCTGTTACGCTGTTGCCTGATGCTTCCTGTGCGGTGTCGTTCACGACAAGACCTTCGTCAGCCGAGTGACTGCTCATGTCGACACCTCCTGAGCGGAGAGCGACGCCATACCTGTGTCTGCCCTGCCAGCGGTGTCGGACGAGTCGTCCGTCAGCGCGAGGAAGACATCGTCGAGCGTGGGCGAGCGAACGTCGAAGTCGCTGACCGAAACGCCTGCGTCGTCGAGGGCAGCGAAAAGATCGCTTGCAGCCTCGCGGGCCCGCGCCGACCTGACGGTGAATCCGTCCTCGGTCGTTCGTATCGTTGGTTCACCGAGTGTTTCGATGCGACGAACGGCCTGCACGGCGCGTTCGATTCGGTCTTCGACCGGATTATCGAGTGCAATCTCGAAGACGTCCGTCCCAAATTCGGACTTGAGTGTGTCCGGCGATCCAGTTACGATGATCTGCCCGTCTTGGAGCAGGGAGAGTCGGTCACACAGTTGGTCGGCTTCTTCCAGGTACTGCGTCGTGAGGAACACTGTCGTCCCTTGCTCGTTGATCCGTTCGAAGTAGTTCCAGAGGCGCAATCGTGCTTCTGGATCGAGACCGGTCGTTGGTTCGTCGAGAAAGACCACCGGGGGGCGATGCACCAAGACACTCGCGGCATCCAGTCGCTTTTTCATCCCGCCGGAGAACTTCTCCGACCGCGTGTCAGCGACGTCCTGCAGATCCACCAGATCAAGCAGCGCCTCGATGCGGTCCTCGCGCTGGTCTCCCGGAACGCCGTACAGTTTACAGGCCAACTGGAGGTTCTCTCGCGGCGTCAACTCTCTGTCGATACTCGTTTCCTGGGCCATATACCCGATTGATCGCCGGACCTTCTCGGGCTCCGTCGCGGTGTCATAGCCATTGATTCGTACCGACCCCTCCGTTGGATGCAGGAGTGTGACGAGCGATTTGATAGTGGTCGTCTTTCCGGCTCCGTTCGGCCCGAGGAAGCCGAAGAACTCGCCGTTCTCGATGCGTAAGGAGACGCCACGAACTGCCTCGGTTCCGTCTTCGTAAGTGACAGTGACGTTCTGCGCGTCAATTGCGAGGTCTGTTTCCTGAGACTGGTTGGCGGCATTCTGTTGTAGGTGTGTTTGTCGGCTCGTCATCGCACTGTATCGTTTCAGTCGGGACTGGGTAGCGCCTTCTCGAATTGGTGGTGCTCTTTATAAATCCGCCCTTGCAGCAGGTACCGGTGATCATCTCAATCGCCATCTCCATTATCGTTGATATAAACCGGTTGGTATGGGAATTGTCGCTGAATTCAAAATCTATTGCGATGCGCTCCCCCTCGTCGACGTAGTCGCTGCAGTACCCGAAGCGAGGGCGATTCTCAATCTCCAATACAATCACGGCAAGCGACCATTGTTCCTCATCACGGTGAATGGCGGGTCCGAGCAAACACTCGAGACAGCACTCACTGACACGTACGACGTAGGGGACTGGACTCAGATCGGGCAGGCCGGTGATACCAGCCGGTATCAGATCCAACCGGCACTCAGTTTCGAGGAGCAACTCGGGGACGATATCGACGATCTTGCTGGACTTGAAGAGCTAGCCACAGCAGATGCGTTCATCGACCGGATTAAGGTCGAACCGGATGGCTGGCGACAAACAGGCTGGTTCGCTGACCGAGAGGAACTCAGCAAATTCTCATCGTTCTGGCAGCACAACGCTGACTTTCAACTGGACCGTCTCAATCGGGACGAGACGCCAGAACCGCCAGGGGAAGGGCTAACTAACCGGCAATACGAGGCACTCCGGATTGCTTACGAGCGGGGGTACTTCGAGATTCCGAGACAAGTCTCACTCGAGGAGATCGCTACGGAGTTGGATATCACTGCCTCGTCGGTAACAGAGCGGTTGCGTCGTGCTCAAACACAGCTCATCGAGGAAATAGTAGCGACGACGTGGCCGACGCTCCCTGAGTCAACCCAGTAGCAGCGGGAGTACAGTCTCAGGAAGCAGACTCTGAGATCTCTTGAAGCCACCACAGAGAAGTTAACAGATATTTCCGATATCGGCGACCGGACCGATGGGCATATTATCGGTACTTCCCGACTGGTGTGAGAGCTGGAGCTAAAGCGTTGGTCTCATGAGGAAGATGTCTGGTTGAGTGAATGTGTTCAGTATCCCTCAGCCAGACGGTGTTCTTTCGGATTCGGACGTGAAAGATTTAGCGGAAGACGTCATCTGCCAGCTCCCCTTGCCAGGGATCGAGGGCTCGCCCCTCGATCCCGGCGATATCTGGGTTGTTGTCATTCTTGCAGCAGTCAATCAGACGTCCATCTGGGAGACGTGCAAGGACAACGACAACGCTGCCTGTGATGATACTGTCATGGACTGGCTCCATACGCTCAACCGAGAGTGGCTTGAGCGGGTTGCTAACCGCCTTCTCAGGGAGGTGGCGATGACGATCCTCGACCCTGATCGGTCGAGGATCGTCTCCATTGACTTCGTCGATAACCCCTACCACGGAACGTACGCCGATGAAGAAGGTGAACTCTGCCGCATGCACGCGAAAGACGGAACAACGACGTGCCACCGGTACTGCACGGCGTATCTCGTCTCGAACGGAAAGCCAGTGACGCTGGCGATGACGTACGTCCGTAGTGATGAGAAAGAGGCCGACGCGGTCGAGCGCGTCCTCGACCGCGTCGAAGCCTATCCCTTCGAGATAGAGCTTCTGTTGGCTGATCGTGGCTTCTACAACGAACGTATTCTGCGCCGCTCACGGGAGATTGCTGCGACTGTCGTTCCCGTCCAAAAGAAGGGCAAGCGCATGAGGAAGAAGCTGGATACGCACTGCTCGTACATGACAACCTATCGGATGTACAAAGGCCGCGAGCGGGAACTGGAATTCCCGCTCGCGGTCGCTGTATCATATCACGCCGGAGATCGCGGGAAAAGCGGCGAGGTCGTTCGAGGCTATGTGGCGTGCGATCTGGCCGATCGCACGCCGAAACAAGTCGAACGGCTCTATCGAAAACGGTCAGCGATCGAAACGAGCTACCGTGTATTTCGCCAAGCACGAGTGGTAACGACGACACAAGACCCAATCATCCGCTTCGCGTTCGTCCTGGTTGGATTCCTGTTGGAGAACCTCTGGCTTGTGCTTCGATGGGCGGTCGTCGCCCGCCCCCAGCGGGGCGGGCGCGACCTGCCCGAGGAATTCACGTTCAAGACCTTCTCTGACTGGATCAGACATGCATTAGAGGAAGAGCTAGAGCGGAGTTGGGAGATCGAGATGAACGGAACAGGTGTGCCAGAAGCATACGCGCCGGCCGCGGGCTGACGCCAGCCCGCGGCCGTGGGCAAGCTCCTGGTGAGCAACAGCATTCGCCTAGAACAGCGTATCTCAGCCTTCTTACTTCACTTCTCCTCATCCGTGGATTCTATTTCCTGTTCACTCAGTTACCACACCGGCATTCGCTCTGTTCGTCCATGACTCAGCACAGTTCACGAAGCGACGTTCGGGAAGTACCGATTATGGTAGTTACGTAGAAAATCCAAACGAGCGGCATATGACCCGGCGACTGGTCGGTCGGCCGTATTTTGTACCTCTCCCGCGTCCGGCCGCAAATTAGGCCGGATAGCTGCAGCACCCGGGTCGCTTCGCTACGGACTCCGTAGTTGCAACGTCGCCCCACCGATCATCCACGTAAATGTCGCTCGCCACCACGTCCTCGAGACGTCACGACCAGGACGGAAAAAGAGACGTATCGATACACAGCACTGACCGACCTCGGTGGACACATCGTAAGCAGCCACCACTAGGACAACCCCACGTAGCCTCGTTTGCCCGAACTCGAGGTGTTGGAGCGATGAGTGAGTACAGAGAGACGTCCAAAGCCAGCGAAGGTGAGTATCCGCCACTCTGGCAAAATCGAGATTTTCTGCGGTTTTTCTTTGGGCAGTTCGTAACGAACGCCGGAGATAGTCTCTACAGTGTCGCTATCCTGTGGGCGGTCTTCGAACTCAGCGGGTCGACGTTCCTCACTGGGGTTGCGAACTCGCTGTTGCTCCTCCCATTCCTGCTGCAAATCGTTGCCGGACCTCTCGTTGACCGGCTCCCATTGACCTCCTCCACGCCCTGAAGGTCGTGGAATCCCACCATGGGATTTCGGCCTCTCGCTGGGAGGCCTTCACGGTTTCAAGACGCATACGCGCTCGCATCATCTACCTCGTCCCCGCAGTGCCAGTTTCGCTCTGGTTGCTAGACTCAGTATCTGCGAGCGTGTCTTGTGGCCCGGTCAAACAGGCCCCATCCCCGCCAGAGTCATCGCCAGCCACCTTCTCACTCGAATCCGAGTGCGTTTGGGGCTGGCTCTCTCCAGCGGGGTCGTATCTATCCGCAATATTGAGCGCGGCGTTGATATCCGCCTGATACTCAGACACCCAACACTCCTCGTTCGTACACTTGAACGTGCCCTGTCGCGGGCGATAGCCTTTCTCGCCACACGCGTGGCACGTCTTCGACGTGTACGCTGGTTCGACGGTCGCCACGGGAATCCCGTGTTCGGTCGCTTTGTACTCGATTTGGCGAGCAGTGGATCTGCTCGTGCAGGTCGATTGAGGGGTGAATATGAACATTCACCGATCGTGACGGCGGATAATACACTCACGCTGCTGAAGAAGAAAACCGGAATTGGGTAGAGAGGCACTCGGTCTGAGTTAGCCCGGTGGCTGAGTGGCTACACTACCAGACGTCTTCGAAATTCGACGATATAGTTGGTAGTACAACAGGAAAGGATGGTTGAGAGCTGATCTGGTGCTGTTCTCGATTACTGATTCGGCCGAAACCACACATCACAGGCCCGCTAAACCTGCTGTAGTCTCAACTTCTCAACGGTCTGGTAGTTGAGACCGATCATCTCAATGCATACGCCTCAAGGCTTCTCTGCTCAGTCGTTCAGAGTTGGTCGATCGGCTTGTTGATGATCTTGAAGACTTCGCTCGCCCGGTAGAACCGATTCCGGTCTTTGCCGGTGAGTTCTTCGAGTATTCTATCATCTTCGAGCTGCCCGATCAGTCGGTTGGCCGTACTGTATTCGACATCCAACCACTCGGCCGCCGTATTCACGTCGAGGTACGGATCTTCGAAAAGCCGCATCACCAGTTCCAGAATGTTCATAGACCGCTCGTTCTGGTAGCGCTGTTGATAGTCTTCTCGGAGGTCGACTAGCAGGTTGGCCCGCTGGTGGGCCTCGTCTGCTTGCGACTGCACGCCACGCAGGAAAAACAGGAGCCACTCTTCCCATTCACCGTGCTGACTGACTGCCAAGAGATGATCGACGTACGCTGAACGTCGTGCGTTGAAATAGGAACTCAGGTAGAGATACGGCTCGGGCAAGAGACCATCTCGTTGCAGAAGGAGACTGATCAATAGCCGCCCGAGTCGTCCGTTCCCATCGAGAAACGGGAGAATCGTCTCGAACTGGTAGTGGATCAGCCCGATTCGGAGAAGTGGATGCAGATTTGTCTCTTGGTTCGCATACTCGAGCAAGTCTTCGAGAAGGTCGGGGATCTCGTTCGGGGGCGGCGGCACGTACCTGGCGTCTTGGATGTATGGCGTACTGCCGATAAAGTTCTGAGTCGTACGGAGTTCTCCTGGGTCAGCCTCATCCCCACGGACACCCGAAAGCAACCGGTCGTGCATCTCGCATAGCAATTCGACGGTGATTGGATCGCCAGCTGTGATCGCATCCAATCCGTGCGTCAGCGCGTATAGATAGTTCACGACTTCTTGGGTTCCCTGCTGTCTGTCTTCACCGATGAGGGCCTCCTGTCCTGCCTCATAGGCGTAGATATCCGAGAGAGTAGCATGTGTCCCCTCGATTTGGGAGGATTCCAGCGCTTCTTTTCGGATGAACGGCTCGATAAGGATTTCTCTCGAGCCGACACGTGGACCAATGCCATGGAGTCGACCGAGTGCCTGTGTTGCCTCCGCTAGCGGCGTAATGAGCTGTTCAGTATTGATTGAGGGCGGAAGCGGGTCAGGTCGAAATGCCGAATACGTCCCCTTCGATGTCGTCGTGGGAATGATCTCACCGGGTGCTGCCTCGTCGAAGTCATCTCGCTCCATTAGTGGTATCCCTACGAATATGCCCGCCACTATTGGTATTTTTGGTGCTAAATCAAAATAACTGTCTGGCTGATTGCGCTGTTACAACTACTCAGGATCTTTGGGGACAGGTTTGGAGGCACATATCTTTTCGCTGGTTTTGCGGGGGGAACACCTGCTCAGAGTGTCTGCGTACTTACCGACCATCTGCACACCTCTCTTTAGCTGAGGGATTCTGTAGAGTCCCTCGAATAGGTACCATCACCGAGTAACCTGTCTAGACCCATCTGCCGGGAAGAGAAGGCACGTATCACTCCCATCCTCCGAGATTGTGGGAGTTGAGACTAAACTGGGTTTAGGAGGCCTATGATTCGTGATTCGGCTGAGCCGAGAAGGCTTGACGCGCATGCACTGAGACAGCCGGACTCCATTACTGCCGATTCCCCTCAGATTTATAATTATTCAATAAATTCCTTATGCCGTGAAAGAGTCAATTCCGCGCCGACGATTTCTTCAATTTGGGACTTTGGGCATTGCCGGTCTCGCCGGGTGCTCTACCCGTGATGATTCGGGAAGCGAACAACCAACGGACACTCCATCTTCTACGCCATCGGTAACCCAGAACGCTACATCAGCGGAGCCATCAGAGACCGATCAACCAACAGAGACACCAGATTCGCTAGACATCCTAGATCACGAAAACCTAGTGGGCGCGCACTACTATGCGTGGTACCGCGGTGAGGATGGATTTGCTGGCCAAGGGTTCGGCGGTGACCAATCAAATGGATGGCTTTCGCAAACGCCTGGAGTGCCCGAACTGGGAGCATATGATTCACGAAATCCTGACGTGGTAAATCAGCATATGCGCTGGAGCCTGGAACATGGCATCAATTGGTGGATAATCACTGTTGGGGGACGAAATACAGCAACACACGAAGCGATTACTGATGTGATTTTTGAGGCCGATTTGGCTGATCATATGGCATTTACCATACTCACCGGGTTTGTTCCCTCTCAGCAAAACGAAAAGGGTCAATATGATCTTGACGACCCCAGTCTCCAAGAGAACCTACAAGAATTTGTGAAGTTCTGGAAAGACGAGTTCGTCTCTGATTCGAATTATCTTCACCTTGATGGTCGTCCGACTCTCTACTTTTGGGATTCTGAAGCGTACGTCGGTGGTGTAGTAAATAAATTTAAAGAATCATTTGAAAAGCAACAGGTTGACCCATACGTTATTGGCGGCCCGAAATATTACTCACAGCCGGCAGCCATGGGAGATAAGCACGAGATCTATGATGCAATTCTCGATTACCACGGCATCTATCCAGATGATGAGTATATGCGTAATTATCGGGACTTGATTGTTAATCGCCATCGACGATGGCGGGTTGCAGCTGATGTGTACGACCTCGACTTTATCCCCACAGTTACACCGGGTTACAATACGTCAGCACGGACATCTGAGATCGGTTCCGGTGCGTTTTCGACCTTCCTTGACCGCAGTCCGGAAGCATTCCGAAATGAATGTCGCTCCCTCAGTGGGCTGGGGGATAGAAATGCGACAGTAGTGACGTCATTCAATGAGTGGCCAGAGTATTCAGTAGTCGAACCGACGGTATCGGAGGGTACGACATTTTTGGAAATCATCGGCGAAGAGCTCACCTCTCAGTCGGATACACCTCTAAGCACAGACAAATTCACTCGTGTCAGGATTGATTTCAACAAGACAATCACACCAGATTCTGCTGACGATCGCAAACTTGCGTTCATGTGCCGTTCTATTATATTGGGGACAAGAACGGGAACTGTTGATCTAGACGTCGGTTCTGTCGATGAATCCTTTATTTGTCTTTCCGGGAGCTATGGGCCGGAATCCGATTCGAACTCCACTTTTCGATGGTTTGGGGGGGCAAACTCGAAAACAGAGCTATTTGTGAACCAGGGAGATATTGATCAAATACGATTCGCTGGCAGAGCACCTGCTAATAATATTCAAGCGGTAATTAGTGTCGAAGATGAGGAGATCGGCACCGTAGAGTTTGGAAGAGGGGATGGCGTTTATTCGACTAGTTAAGGGCGATAGGCTCTGTAGAAACTCTATTGGTTTGATGCCTTCTCGCTGAAACAGCCGTTAGTTAGAATGCTTGTCTAATATTTCCCGCCATAACTGATTGTTGCAAGAGCCCTATTACAGTATCAATAGCATAGATGAAAGAGGAGTAACAAGACCGTCTTTATTACTTATCACATTATCCGGGCTGGGTGTGGTTGGATTTGTGATTAGCAGTAGCCCAAAACAGTTCGAACTCTCAGGGCTCCGAGACAAACTCTACGTCCCCTTTGGTGACGATCCCTGAACCTAACACATCTCTAAACTCCTCAACGACGAGCCCGGTGACTGGTTGTTCGCGCCCGTTAATGAACAGTGCTTCGCGGCCGGAACGCATCTCGACATTGCGAATCCTGCAGTTCGAAATCGGGCGATTGATAGCCTTTATCCTGAATCCGAAGAATTCCTCTACCTCTTTGGGAACAGAAACCTCCTCGATATCGACATCTGACCCGTAGATGTCGAAAAGGGCATGGCCAGGGAACTGGGTTTCTGCAGTCTCAACATCCAGCGTGATGTCTGAAATCGTCGTTTTCTCTACGGAGACATCTGTCGCCGGATTCCCGATCTCAATTACGTTCGGCGTGTAGCCCACGGGACTAGTTATCGTGAGCCCTTCAATAGTCGTTTCAGGTTGTAGGACACGAACCCGATGGCTCAGATCGTCTTTCGGCGGACGGATTTCGACGTTTCTAATCGTGTTACCACGGCCTTCTCCGTCCGGCCGGAAGACGATTGGTGACAGTGGCGCAATTGCTTCGAGATTCTCGCGCCCAGCTGCCTCATCGAACGGCGTCCGTTTGGTGTCTTCAATCACCAACCCCGAAACCGTGTTCTCGACTGCTGTATGGTTCGGCGTCGAGAACACGATTCCTTCCCGGGCGAACCCGCTTGCCCGAATGTTCTGCGCTCATTGGTCTTTAGCTAAGCCTCAGCAGCCGGTTGGATGGTAGTAGCGAGCTGTTCTTGCAGGATTGGTCGTTGCCTGTGGATCTTCTGAGCGTCTTCGATCAGTCGTTGTAGCAGTGGCGGCGGTGAGTAGGCGAGATACTCTCTCAGTTCGCGGAGGATGAGCTGGGCGTGCGACCGAAAGGTCGCCGCCCAGCGTTCCGGCGGAAACACGATCCCATCATCAGCGTGCTCTATGACCAGACCGAGTAAATCACGACTCACGACCAAGGATAACAACGCTGCGTACAGCAGAATCTCTACGATGTGCTTCTTCGTCGTGTCGAACTCGTCCAGTTCGTACTGCGTCTTCAGTTCACGGAACAACAGCTCTACTTCCCATCTACATCGGTAGATCGTCGCTAGATCGGCCGGGAGAAACTCTTCCCGAGAAAGGTTCGTGATGTACAGATGGTAGTCGTCGGCGTCCTCGTTGCGGACGCCGACGACGCGGAACCGTTTCGTATCACGTGACTGCGTGCCCGCGTACTCTCGTCGGTCAAACTCGACCTCGACTTCCACGTCGATGTACTTCCGGGAGAGATCATCCACGATGTCGAAGATCTTCTCGCCTTCTAAGGGAATGGCGCGGCCGCGCCATTCCCGTAATTCCTCCGTTACAACCGGGTTCGCGCTCTTTTTCAGTCGGCTCACGAAGTAGCCGTCGTTCTCGTCGATCAACGCGAACCGCCGGTACTTGAAATAGGCGAGGTCGAAGATCGCTAGCCGTCCTTCCAGCCACGATCCTGTGTTAAACAACGTGCTGTCGTGGTTTTCTCGTCTGTGACGTTGAAATGTTCGACTGTCTGGTCAGTGACGTTGTGGAGCAGGTGGAGCTTCGCTCCAGCCTGCTCCTCGTGACGTGCTTTGTACGCTTCAGAGAGCAACTCGTGCAACCGCAGGACGGTTCCATCAGCGATCATCACGTCTCGAAACCGGTCGAACTCATCAGAGACGGTGTGAGGGACAGCGACCTCGTCGAACCCGTATTCGACGAGGTCGCGGAGGTACTCTGCGAGCGTCGGAGTCAACCGCTGGTAGAAGCCGCCCGGAGAAAGTGACTCGTCAGCGGTAGAGTTGTAGGTACGTCTGAAGGCCGCAAGCGTTCGGCTTTCGCCTGCGGCGAAGCCGAACGCAAACGACCAGACAAGTGGCGGGAGCTGAAGCTTCCCCTCGCGCTCGACCACGCCGACGGCATCGGCGTGGTCTTCGAGCGCTTCAGAGGGAAGGAGGTTAGTGAGACGGCGTTCAATGTGACGTGAGGAGGTTTCGGTGTGCACAGCTGTCACCTCCTCATTCCTTCCGAAAAGCAACTCCGATAAGCCGCCGCTGTCATGCGGTTCTTGGCTTAGCTAAAGACGGATGGTTCTGCGCTGTACACTCCTCAGCCCGAGCGAAGTAGAGCCAGTGATCAACCGCTGCGTTGGCGAGTGTAGCGGAGTTGATCTGGCACTTGACCCCACCCAGAACGATATTTGATCGTATCGTATCGTGAACGTGTACGTTCTCAACGGTCGTCCGCTTCGGTTTCACCCCCTCGCTAGACTCATGAATCAGAAGACCGTGACTGTGGGGGGCGTCTGGGAATGGTTTGATATCTCGATTATTCGCTTCATTCCCGTGAATTTCGAGGTCACGAACTGTTACATCGTCATCTCCACTCCGAACCGCGACGACAGAATGGGCTTCCTCATGGAGACCTCCCGGGAGTGTAAACACGGTTTCTCCTGGCCCTGCACCAGCGAGCGTCACTCCTTCAGTCACTCGAACAGGCCTGTCTTCGATGGGGTACGTACCTTTCGTGACATCGACTGTTCCGCCTGGTGCCACCGTCTGAATCGCAGTTTGAATTGCCCGCCGGGCGTTCGTGTCTTCGGTGAGGAGTGTCTCGAACTCGGCAGACACAAGTTGAACGACCCCATCGCCATGTTGAACCCGGACAGTCGAGACATCTCGCTCGGTTGTCGTCGTATCGTCTGTCGTGGATGGCTCCGTCTCGGTGGCCGTCGTTGAGTGCTCTGTCTTTGATGGCTGGTTTATCGACCGGGTAGCCTGTTGATCGGTCTCGTTGTTTTCTCGGGTACAGCCCGCTATCCCGGCTAACAGGGACCCCATCCCTATTGAGAGGAAGTGACGTCTGTCCACACGGCCTCTTATTTCAGATGGTTAATCAATTTAATGATGAAGTACTAGATACTACTACAGGGGCTCCTCATCGCCCTGTCCCAGACAATTAAATCAGGAATAGCGGGTGGGATTGTTTCCATACTCTCGATTCGATAGATGGATTATCGCCCATAGTCATAGATTAGGTTGACATTGGCCAGAATACTGGATAGTTCCTCTATATCGAGCAGTTAGACGAATACTTGAGCGTGTCGTGGTCAACCTCTCGTCGTGGCTCCAACCCGTGAGTCTCGCCGTACCGTCTTCCGACAGATCGCCCAGCTATCCTACATCGACTGGCCCACGTACAAGTCGAGTCCACTGTTCGATCGCACGTCACTCCCCGGATTAGAGTCGGATGTTCGTCTCGTTGCGAAAATATGGTTCCAGCTTGACGATCACGATGGCGTTGATCCATTCATCCACGCAGTGCCGCTCGCATACGTTCAGTTCGATGCCCATGACCGATACGCAGGCTCGACGAGCTACGAGATGGAGACACTATTTCGCCTGTTCCTGCTGAAAGAATGCCACGGATGGGACCACGAAACTGCCCTCGTCGAATACCTCACTCAGCACCCCGATCTCTGTGATCAACTTGGCTTGGAGTCGGTCCCCGATCAGTCCACGCTGTGGCGCAGCTGGCACCACCGATTCACAGCTACTCTCCAAGATACTGTTGAGACCGCAGCGCGAACCATCCTCATCAAAGCACAGAACGCGGGCGTCACGGTCCCACGCGAGCCGAACCGACAGAGTCGCAGACACTGTGACGAGGGTCGGGAATCGGACCCCGATGACCAGACCGTATTGAAACAGGCCGAGACAGTCACTGAGCAGATCGGTGATGTTGCGTTCCCAGCGTTCTCACTGGACCGTGGCGAGGGCTGTGAAATCCACGAGAACGCCTACTGGGGCCTCCAGACCCATCTCGGACTTCGCGAGAACTTGGCTGTCAACGAAGGCGCTCGGAGCTTTATTCACGAGTCGAACCGAGACCGTACACCACTTGGCCACGCCCATCGCGAGCATGTACGCGACCTCTCAATCGAACAGATACGGAAGATGTATCGCCAGGCGGTGAGTCGACTGCTGGACCGGGTAGCAGACACAGAGGAGTTCTTCCGGGCCGGCATCGTCGCCATCGACATTACCGAGTCCGACCCGTTCACCGGCGATAGGACGGACCACAAAGACGAGATTATCGGGACGAAGGAGAAAACCGACGAGTATGCCTACCAGTGGGCGACGGTCCAGCTGGTCGGGAATGCTGTTCCGATAGTCCTCGATGCGCGCCCAGTTTGGAAAGGCGACACGCGGAAGGAGATCGTCAAGGACCTCTTGGACTCGGCAGAGGCGGCTGTTCATGTCGATAATGTGCTGATGGACCGCGAGTTCGACAGCCAGCATATCCTGGAGATGATCAGCCAACGCGGCCTCTCCTACGTCGTCCCGAAGCGGATGCAGACCAGTGAGAAAGCGCAGGCGAAACGGCTCCTCAAGAAGGGAAAGGACCGCTACGAGACCGATCGGAAGTTACATCTCGGCGATAACGAGTGGCATTCGACGATACTGATCTACCGACGCAAAGAGAACTCCGAACACACCGATCATCGGCAGTACTCGGTCTTCATGACGAACCGAGGCAGCGGCCTGCTCACAGAGTACGAGTACCGATAGGAAATTGAGAGCGGGTACAAGTCGATCAAGCGGTTCATGGCCGCGACAACCTCGAAGAACTTCGGCCTGCGGTTCTTCTACTTCGCGTTTGCGTGTCTTCTGTACTCGATCTGGCGGGCTGTGGACCTGCTTGTGCAGGTCGAATTAACCGGTGAATACGAACGCTCGCCCATTTTGACAGCCGATAATACGCTGACGCTGGTGAAGAAGGAAACGGGAATCGGATAGTATAGCGGTACTCACCCCGTGGTAGCCCGACTCTGAGTGGCTACGCTGTCGAAAGTGGCCAAAATTCGCGTATATAGTTGAGATTTCAACAATATTGGCCGTTTGGAGAGCAATCTGAGTCAGATTCCGCTCTCCGATTCGGCCAAAACTGTGCATCACAGGCCCGCTATACCCACTGTAGTCTCAACTTCCCCAACGGTCGATTTGATATAGCAGTATGTGATATACACTTCTGGGATACCCCGCAACAGCATCCGTAGACGCCGAATTCGGGCAATATGTCGGTCTTGAGTGATGGTCGTGATTACTCTGATAATCACGATCACTTTTATGTTGGTCGACGCCCTCCCCGACACACGAACGATGAAATCACCTGAAATCGCCGTTTCACCCCGGTCGGAGGCTCGAGTCTTACAGGCTGTGCTCTTCGGAGGCGAGTATGTCTGAGCGGTCGGCACGGAGCAGCCTCGAGGAGTCGTTCGAGCGCTATCTCCAGGACAAAGGGAAAGGTCGGGGCGGCGACGGCGGAAACTACCGTCGGAACGCCGAACGCGAACTCGAGCGTTTCCGGGAGTGGACGCGAGGGGAACGCGGTGAGTACAACGACGGGATCGCTCCCGACGGCCGGAAACCGGAGTTTCGCGACCTCGAGACCGGCGTCTTCCGCGACTACGCACGCCACCTCGCCAGTGATCGTGGACTGAAACAGAACACCGTGAAGACGTACTACGCCTACGTCTCTGCGTGGTGTGGCTGGTGCGTCGACGAGGGCTATCTCCCCGTCCACTACGCGAAACGGGCGAGCGCGACCGAGCCGCTTCCGGACGACGACGGCCGAAAACCGGGAGATCAGCAAGCCTGGGACTCCGAGCAACGCCTCGCGTTCACGAGATACGTCGACGAACAGGCCAGAGAGGCCATCGAGGCGTACACGACGCTACCGGCCGAGACGGACCCACTGGACCGAAAACGAGCGCGATACGACGCCATTCGGGCAGCTCGAGATCGCGCACTCGTCTTCGTGATCGCCTTCACCGCCGTCCGGATCGGCGAACTGCTTCGCGATCCGAACGATCCTCGACGACGAGGAGTCAGGTGGGACGAACTCGACCTCGAGGAGGGCAGTATGGACGTCTACCGGAAGAAACAGCAGTGGGATTCGGCGAGCCTGCCCGATCCGGTGATCACGCCACTGCGGTCGTACAGACGCCTGCTCGACCCGCCGTCCGATCGGTGGCCGGTTTTCCCGACGTTCGACCAGCGAACGCTCGCCGAACTCGTTCGGAACGCACTCGAGGATCACGGGCTGAAACCGACCGAGATCGACGAGCGCCGCGAGGAGTATCCCCGTGATCTCCTGCTGGCGGTCGACGAGGGCGTTCGACCGCCGTCGTTGACGACGGACGGATCCCGGCGCGTGTTACAGCGGTTGACAGCCGACGCGGGCATCGACGTCGACCATCCCAAACACGACTATCTCGCTCCTCACGGTGGCCGCCGCGGAATGGGCGAAGTACTCGTCCGTGCGTTCGGCTACACGGTCGCGGCGCGGTATCTCGACAACAGCGAGGAGATGGTCCGCGAACGGTACTCACACATCGAGGCAGGCGAGCTCGGCGACCTCGCGACGGAAGCGCTCGGCGAAGTCGACGACAGGGTCGTTACGTCCACCAGTTCGGGCCCGTCGGAGAGCGATCGCTACTCGATCTGAAATCGATCGACGTGTCGCGTCACTCCGAATCGCTCGTGGATAGCAGCCTTCGTAGTAGCTTTCGCTACCTCGAGACAGCAGCTCCATACAGCCATCAATAAACTATTATATGCTATATCAATTTCGTCACCCTGACGTTGGGCAGTTTCACAAGACAGTGTCGTACCCGTTGCCATCGATGAGACGCCGAATTGACCGTCTCGCAGCAGAGTCAAGAATCGATACGATCTGATACGACGAACCGTGTTCAGAAAGTTCCTGCTTGAGCGATTGCTCGCCTGCATCTTGTCCATGCGGGCGGGGAACGACAGTGACGCACGACCACGGCGATGAATCCTCGTCTAGATGTTCAAGAACGCGTTGGCTCCCTCGTTTCAAATAGTGCTCACGGCTGCCCTCAGGCGGGTATTTGTTCGAGTTGACGTGGTTTTGAAGTTCGTGCTTGCAGACGTTTGTCGTTGTAAGGTGGATCGCGTCTTTCAGTCGTTTCCACTGAGTGGTGTTTGCAACCGCGATCAAGGAACTCGTATCAGCCAGTATCGGATAGCGAGCCTCACTCGCCATCGCTGCCCGTCAAGAATTCAGACGTGTCTCGTTCCATAGCCGCCTCGAACGACTCTTTCTCTTCTTCCATCCTATCGAGTTTCTCACCGAGAAGGACACGGGCCACGTCCTCGCCGATCTCACCACGACTGTATCGTTCGTACACCGCAATCTTGTCTTGTTCATCTAATGACTGTCGGAGCATTTCGACCAAGCCGACACGGGCGAGTTCGCTCACGTTGACGCCACCGATGTGAATCTCATCGAGGAGCTCCGCGGCCTCTTTTTCAGCTCCGGCACGGAACTGAATCGTCTTATCATAGCTTGACCCACTCATACGGTGAC
The DNA here is from genome assembly GCF_023008545.1 of Natribaculum luteum. Lineage (NCBI taxonomy): Archaea > Methanobacteriati > Methanobacteriota > Halobacteria > Halobacteriales > Natrialbaceae > Natribaculum > Natribaculum luteum. Next base: position 35,921 of record NZ_CP095398.1, read on the forward strand.
GTTCGGCGTGGAGAGTAATATATGTTATGACGTGTATTTACTTGTCATTACAAACGGTCGGGAACGTAGCACTACCATACAGGCCTCTCACTCGCAAAGGGTTCGGTTTGAGGTAGATGACGTGCAGAACCAATATGATCTAATGAAATGAGCGAAAGCTAGTGAACCCGTCCGTCGCCTCTGGTGCACAACTTCGGGATCTCAAATTCTACAAACCACCATACCGTTGACAGCCGTTACGATCGTCCTCAACGACCCCGTTGAGTATCGCGGCGCTCGTTATCTGTTGGCCTATTGCGTATTAGTTCGTCTATTATCGAGAAGGCGAGGCCCCGTTCAATTCTGGTCCATAAGTAGACTTATCTACAGCTGTTTCACCAAATCGCGACTCGAACAAACCATCGGAGAAGCTATTGTAGCTCTTCGACGAGCGCAGTCACCGCCTCGTCAACAAGATCACTGTCAAGGCGGCCCTGTCAGAAGTCGATGTCCTCGTGATCTATCGATTGGACGCCCCACGGGACGATCCGACTCTCATCCGGCATCCCACCACGAAGCCAACGCTCTTCAGGGATGTCGATGAGGCCGTCCATCCAAGATTTTGACGTCAACGTTAGCGCGATATACTGGTCGCCGTGGAACGGACGGCCTTCGTGGTTCGAGAGGATCAGCCAGGGCCGAGCGTCTTCCTCGCCTTTGAAGGGATCATCACCGTAGACGACGTCGCCCCGCTCGAAAATCGGTGTCTCTTCGTCGGTCACTGTTCGTCCTCGACGCTCGGGTGGGGTTCCTGCGGTGCGTGCTCGCGCCACGCTTCCTTGTCCTCTGTACCGAGTTGGTCGTTGAACAGAGCCGTTGCTCGTTCGTACCCGCTGTATCCGTCGAGGCGCTCAGCGTCGTCAGTCACCGCCCAGTACGTCGCCTTGTGTTCGACCAGACCACGGTCCTTCAACCGTGAGAGCGCGGTGCTGACTGCGCCCTCGTCGACGCCGATCTGGGAGGCGATTTCGCGGGCCTTGAACGCTCGATCCTGGTTGGCGGCGAGAAATCCGAGGACTTGATCAGGCACGGAGAGTTCTTCGAGCTCGTCTTCGCTCGTGTTCTCGAAGGTGTCTCGGTCGATGGACATCGTTGAATGGGGTACGTCATCCGCTGTAAAGAGTGTTAGGTGTGAAAGCTACGAAAACTCCGAAGGAGAAATCACTATTGACCACGAAGCGGTTCGAGAACCGTATGCATTGAGACGGCTAGCTGAGGTGTTATATATACTGGCATGGCCGAGGGCTAGTGAACTCGTCCGACGCTGTCGACGTCGTGCGCTCGAGCGATCGTGACGACGGGTCCGGACTGTTCGGACTGAACGTATATGGTCGGCGTCGAGAACGGTGACACGATGAGCGACAGGCGAGTCGAAACGAGTCGAGGGTGTGCGTGATGAAGGGTCGAACGCGGAATCTCGGGGCGATCTGTGGGATGCTGGCGCTCTCGTCGCTGCTGTGGTTCAATTACTCCGCGGTGCTCCCGCTGGTCGTCGACGACTGGGACCTCTCGAGCGTCCAGGCGGGCGTCGTCTACAGCGCGTTCCAGGCTGGCTACCTCCTGCTCGTGGTTCCTGTGGGATTGCTCGCGGATCGTCGATCGACGCGCCACGTCATCGCGGTCGGTGCGACCGTCTCGGCGGTTGCGACCCTCGCGTTCGCGCTCCTCGCTCGAGGATTCCTCACCGGGACGGTCCTGCGGTTCGTCGCCGGCCTCGGGATGGCGGCCGTCTACGTGCCGGGAATGCGATTCGTCAGCGACTGGTATCCCGTCGATCGGGGCCGTGCCATGGGCGTCTACGTCGGGACGTTCTCGGTCAGCAGCGGTTTCTCGTTCGTTCTCGCGTCGTCGGTGGCCGCCCGGTTCGGATGGCGGGCGGCACTGGCGGCGACCGGCCTGCTCGCACTCGGTGCCGGCCCCCTCCTTCTCGGTGTCGGGAGCGATCCCGACGTGCCCGATCGCTCGACGGCGTCGATCGACTTCTCGGTGCTTCGCAACCGGGCGTACCTGCTGACCGTCGGGGTCTACTCGGCACACAACTGGGAGTTGTTCGGGGTTCGCAACTGGCTGCCGGCCTTTCTCGTTTCGACGACCGCGATCGCTGCGACGGGCCAGCCGGCGACCATCGCCGGCGCGGTCGCGGGTGCAGTGACGGCGATGAGCGGCGTCGGCAACCTCGCCGGCGGCTGGATCTCGGACCGCGTCGGTCGACCTCGAGTCATCGCGGTCGGTCTCGGTGCGAGCGCGCTCGTGAGCCTCACGCTCGGCGCGTTCGCTCGACTGCCGTTCTGGCCGCTCGTCGGCCTCGTCCTCGGGTACGGCGTCGTCATCTCGCTCGACAGCGCGCCTACCTCGACGACGATCACCGAGGTCGTCGCCGCCGACCGCGTCGGCACTGCCCTCGCGGTCCAGTCGCTCGTCGGAACGATCCCGGGCGTCCTCGCACCGGTCGTCTTCGGCGCGGCACTCGATGCCGGCGGATACGGACTGGCGTTTCAGACGCTCGGCGTCGCGGCGGCACTCGGGGTGGTCGCGACGCTCGCGCTTCGGAACGACGCGACGGAGAGCCGACCCGGAGGGGCGTGAGGGGCGGCTGGCCGACGACGGGATGAATCGGGCGAGCTATCGGTCGACGACGTTCCGCCGGGTGATCTGCTGGAGGGCGATCTCGGCCACGTTCGCGCCGTACTCGGCCGTCCGGCGTAGACTGTCGAGCAAGAGACCGAGCACGTAGGCCTCGCCCGGCACGTCGTGGTCGTAGAGGTCACGGTCGAGGTCCTCGAGGCGGTTCATCAGCTGGTCGCGTCCGGCGAGTGCCTCGTTTGCGGCCTCGATGCCGGCGTCGGTGAGGATCGCGTCGGCGGCGTCGTCGACGACCTGCCGAGAGGAAGTTCCGAGTGCCGAGATCCTGTCGGCGTACGCGTCGCGGATCGACGCGTCCGGTTCGAGCGTAAATTCGGCGATCTTCTCGGCGTGGTCGGCGATGCGCTCGAACTGCCGAGCGGCGTAGTAGTACTCGAAGAGATCGTCCCGGCCCCACTCGAGTTTCTCGACTTCGCGGAGGTCGGTTAGCGAGCGTCGGAAGTGACGCGTGATCATTGCGAACAGTTTGTCGGCCTCGCCGTCGCGTTCGATGACCCGCCGGGCCAGTTCTTCGTCACCCTCGATGACGGCCGTCACCGCGTCCCGGTGCATCGCGAGCATCACCAGCCGGAGCCGGAGGGTGCTCTTTCTGACGTCCACGTTCTCGGCGTCGATGAGGTTCGTCAGCCGGATGCGCGTGTCGGTCGCCTCGAGGAGTTCGAACCCCGAGAGTTCCGACAGCGTTCGCTCGATCAGTTTGCGGCGTCCCTCCGGATGTCCCGTCGTGTCGACGAGTGTCACCGAGTCGAAGCCGACCGCGTGGACGGCGTGAATGCGCTGGCGGATCGCGTCGTCGCTATCGGTCGCGACGTCGATCGACGTCGTGCGGTCGGCGGTGTCACAGCCTGCCGCCGCCTCGACGAGCAGCGAGGCGTCCCCGTTCGGGTGTAAGGAGAGGACCGATCCGGCTTTGATACCGTGTTCTCGCGCCCAGGACTTCGGGAGCGAGACGGTGTACGTCGTGCCACCGGAGAGCTGAACCTTGCGTGTCTCCATATATCGAGACGACTGGTCGACTCCTTCATTACGTCTTATATGAGAGGAAACATCCACTATAGGCAGCTACATATCGGTACTGTCGCCACGTGTGTCGGATGGCGACTCGAGGACGCACCGGACGTCCGGATGCTATATAGTCGTCTGGACAGTCTGTTGCACAGGGCTATCCTCGTCGGTCGAGTCCCACCGGTATGTCCCGGGAAATGTGGCACCGACCGCGAGATGCGATCCGACAGGGTCGCGACGCGACGCTCGCGCAGGTCGTCGAAGCTATCGACCGCACCGCGCCGGAGACGAAAGCGCGACTGGCAGCGGAAGTCGGCATCTCCGAACAGTACCTCTCCGAACTGCTCCAGGAACTGAAACGGGACGACGTCGTCCGGAAGGCGTACGTCGTCGACGACGCCGCAGTGTACGCCAACGCAGACGCCGTCTCGCCGCTCCACGCTGGCCGTCGCGTCGGCGGTGCGACCGCCGACGGGGAGCGAAGCGAACGTGCGACTGACTCGACGACGGACCCCGGCGATCGAGCCCAGACCGTACTGGACCTGCTGGCACGACTCGACGACGTGACGGCGACCCAGTACGCGGCTGCCCGCCAGTCGTTCGTCGGCGAGGAACCCGACCGGCCGGCGGGCGCGCTCGAGTCGCTGGCAAACGAACGCTACTCGGCGGTCCTCTCGGAGCTCAAGTCGTACACGCTGACGACGGACTGGCCGGGCAACCGTGTCGCCGCCGATCTCGCGACGATCGCGACGAACCTCGAGATCGTCGGCGACCGCGCCTGCTTCGTCGCCGACGTCGTCGACAGCCAGGCGGTGGCGACCTCCGGCGTCGTTGAGGAGCGCGTCTGTGACATCTTCGAGGCGGGCGAGACGATCAACGGCCACCTCAGATCCATCCTCTTCGAGTGCGACCTCGCGGCTCACGACGACCTCATCGTCCAGGAGGAGACCGTCCACCGCGACTTAGACGAACTGTTCGAACTGGTCACGGCGTACGACCAGGAGATGTACGGCTACCTGGTGACGGTGACGCGGGCGCTCGAGCGCGCCATCTACTACTGGGTCCACGCCGCCGAGATCGCGGTTCACCTCCACTCCGGCGTCCAGCCCGATCACGTGCTGATCTGAGTGCCCCACAAAACTACCACCATCGAGGTCGTAGCGAAGGCGTGATTCCGGATGGTATCGTTTCTCATCGCGTACGGAACCGACGAGGGACAGACGGCGACCGTCGCCGAGTACATCGAAACCGTTCTCATCGGCCGTGGACACGACGTCACAACGCGAGACGTGACGGAGGCGTCGGACGCGCTCGTCGACGACGCCGACGCGGTGCTCGTCGGCTCGCCTGTCATCAATCGCAAACACCTGCCGGAAGTCGTCGCGTTCGTCGAGCGAAACAGCGAGACGCTCGCGACGCGGCCAACCGCGTTTTTCCAGCTGTCCTTTGCCTCGGCCATTCCAACCGACTGGGCTCGAGACGGCGCTCAGGAGTGGGTGGATGGCCTCGTCGAACGCACCGGATGGCAGCCCGGCCGCGTCGGGCTCTTTGCCGGTGCGGTCAAATACACGCAATACGGGGCCTTCACGCGGCTCTTTTTTAGGCTGTTTTCGGCGATAACGACCGGCGATACGGATACCTCACGGGATTACGAGTACACCGACTGGGACGAGGTCGAGTCGTTCGCCACCGACTTCGCCGCGCTCGTCGAACGGCGTGTCGCTGCCGAAACGTCACAGACCGACGACCGTACCGCCACGGTGCAAGAGTGGAAGTCGGTAACGACGAACCGCGAGCACGAGTCGTCGCCCCGGGAACGCGGGCGTGGTCGTCGGCTCGCCGAAATCGGACTCTTCGCCGGACTCCTCGGCGTCGTATACTGGCTAGTCCGCAGGCAATCGCTTCGACAGTCCTGACTGACGGGGACAGATCCACTCGAGGAGTACTCGAGCCGATCGTCGGCACAACGGGTTGCTGACGGAAAACGCGTGGATCGAGACATCTCGACTCCGAAAGTGTGAGACGGAGACGGAGACGGAGACGAACCCCGTGGTGTCGCTGCATGGAAGCAGGAGACACACTAGAGGCCCGCGACGCCAACCGTACGGCTCTGGACGCGATCAGTCGGTCCGGGACGACTCGGGCTGCTCGGGCGCGTACGTCGAGAGGAACGTCTCGAGGTCGCGAAAGTCCGCGAGCCGGTCTGCGAGCGTCTCGTGGTCCCAGTGCCACCATTCGGTGGCCTCGAGTCGTGCGGCGACGTCTTCGGGGAAGCGCCGGCGGATCGGTTCGGCGGGGACGCCGCCGACGATGGTGTACGGGGGAACGTCGTCGACGACGACCGCGCCGGCGGCGACGACGGCCCCGTTGCCCACGGTGGTCCCCGGAAGGACCGTCGCGCCGTGACCGATCCAGACGTCGTGACCGACTTCGACCGGCTGGTCGGCCCGCCACTCGAAGATGGCGTCGTCGTCTTCACCGAGTCCGTACATCGCCGCCCGGTAGGTGAAGTGGTGGGCGGTCGGGCGATCGATGGGGTGGTTCGTCGGCCCGAGGCGAGCGTCGGAGGCGACGTTGCCGAACTTGCCGATCGTGGTGTAGTCGAGCTGGACCCGCTCCATGAGGTACGTGTAGTCGCCCAGGTCCGACTCGAGGAGACGGCAGCCAGGACGCACTTCCGTCCACGATCCGAGGCTGCTGTCGCTGATCTGAACTGACTCGTGTACGGTCGGTTCGGGCGACAGCTCGTCGACGCTTCGCGCGTTGTGCGACGCAACGTAGTACCCGTCGTCTCGTCGTTCGAAGTCGATAGACGTCATCGAATCACCGCCGGCCGGCCGTCGACTCGAGGATCTTCCTGGGAGCCGTCCAGAGCGCCTCCAGGATCCCGGTCTGTTCGACCTCGTCGTCGTCGCGAAGGTACGACCGAACGCGCTGGCTCGCGAGTTCGACAGAACCCGCCAGCACGACGATGAGGATGATGCAGGCCATCATCTCCGTGTAGTTGAAGGTCCGCCGCTGGATGTCCAGCTCCAGTCCCAGCCCGCCGGCGCCGATCAGGCCGAGGCTGATCGCGACCCGGACGTTGTGTTCGAGGTCGAACGCGATCCAGGCGATGAACTGGCGGAAGACCTGGCTCAGCATCCCGAACGAGATGACCTGGGGTTTGCTCGCGCCCGTGCTCTCGACACCCTCGATCGGGCCGTCCGCGATCTCCTCGAGTTCGTCGGTGAACAGTCGCCCGAGATACCCGGTCGTGTCGACCATGATCGCGAGCACGCCCGTGAACGGCGAGACGCCGCCGAGCGGGATGAAGATGAGCGCCCAGACGAGTGCCGGAATCGCCCGGATGAAGCTCATCGTCGCGCGAAAGAGGAAGTTGAAGGGGTACGGGACGACGCGCTCGCTCGCGAGGATGCCAAAGAGGAGCGCACCCGGCAGACCGAGAACGGTCCCCGCGAACGCGATCGCCATCGTCACGCCCGACGCGCGGAACAGTTCCGCTTCCTGCATGAAGTTCCAGTACTGTCCGACGTCGATGAAGGGGATACCGTAGTAGGTAGTCGGCGGAAAGTACTCGGCGAGCGCGTCGAGGAAGAACGGAAACTGCGTGAACAGCTGGCTGAGGGTAAACTCGGTCGTCAGGAGGCTCTGGTAGAACACGATCCCGCCAACGACGACACCCAGGACGGTCCAGAGCCGTCGGATCGTCTTCCGGCGCTTCAGTTCGGTCAACTTCCGGTCGACGGCCGATCCGCCGGCGTCGTCGAATCCGAAGTACTCTCGGAGACTCCGGCTGTCGGACGGCGAGCCGGAACTCACGCTTCGACCCTCCACTCGGTGTGGGGCTCTGTCCGGTCGCCGGGGCCGTCACCCGAGTTCTGCTCGGCGAGCCCGACCGTCTCGACGCTGCCGTACAGGTCGTCGATCAGCGAGGGCGTGAGTTCGCCCTGTCCGACGTCGAAGAGCAGTTGGCCGTCTCGCAGCCCGATGAATCGATCGCCGAAGTGTGCGGCGATGTTGACCTGGTGGAGGCTCACGAGCGCCGTCACCTCGTGGACGCCCGCAGCCTTCCGCAGGTAGCCCATCACGGTCTCGGCACTTGCGGGATCGAGGCTCGCGACGGGTTCGTCGGCGAGCAACAGGTCGGGATCCTGCACGAGCGCTCGCGCGATGCCGACGCGCTGCTGTTGGCCGCCGCTCATCTGCGAGACGCGCTGGTGGGCCTCGTCCAGGAGGCCGACGGTCTGGAGGGCTTCGAGCGCCCGAAGCTTGTCGGCTCGATCCTGCCACTGGAACACGCTGGACAGGAACCCCGTCCGTTCCAGCGAACCGGTGAGCGCGTTGAGGTACGCAGAGACGCCGTCGACGAGGTTGTGCTGCTGGAAGATCATCCCGATCGACGGCTGGGACTCCTCGAGAGGGTTCCCGTCGAGGTAGATGCCGCCGCTGGTCGGTTCGGTGAGGCCGTTGATACACCGCAGCATCGTCGACTTTCCGGCGCCGGACTCCCCGAGAAGGACGACGAACTCGTCCTCGATCTCGAAGGAGACGTCGTCTAGCGCCGTCACGTCTCCGTACTCCTTCGTCAGGTTCTCCACTGTGAGTGTACTCATTGTGAGAAATTGTCGCGGTCGGTCGTTACCCGAGTTCGATACCGAGGTCGTCGAGCCGCGTGATGACCGGCTCGTAGTTGTCCATCCCCGTCTCCTCGAGCGTCGTGAACGGCAGGTCGGTCTCGTTGTAATCGTCGGGCATGTACTCCTGGATCAGCTCCTCGTCGGACGCGAGCAGCGTCTCGCGGATCTTCTCTTTCATCGGCGAGTCCCACGAACTCCTCGCGTAGATCGGCTGTTTCGGAATGGGGAACGACCACCAGAACGGACGGAGCGTCTCCTCTTTCTCCCCGCGGTTATCGATGAACGAGTCCTCCTCTTCGACCCGTTCAGGGAGTTCCTGGCCCTCGGCGAGGTACGACATCCCGTTGCCGCTCCACGTACAGCACGCGTCGGCGTCGTCGTTTATCACCCGCTGGACGGCGTCTGCGTGGTTCGACCAGGTCCCGTCGAAATCGACGGGATCGCCGTCGGGGGCGTCCCCGACGTCGAGCCCGGCCTCTTTCAGGGCGTAGACGGCGAAGATCGACCCGCTCGTGGAGAGGCGGTCGGCGAACGCGACATTTTTGCCCTCCAGATCGGTCCGCTCCTGGATGTTGGAGTCGGGTTTGGTGAGCATCATCGAGAAGTAAAACGCAGTCCCGCCGGTCACTGCCGTGCCGAAGAGGTCCATCACGTCCGGATTCGAGATGAGCGTCACGTCGTCCATCCCGATCTCGCCCTGTTCGCTGTTCAGGGCCTGTCGGACCGCCGAGTAGTCGTTGGGCACTTCCATCTCCAGGTCGAGACCGTCGATCTCGCCCTCCAGCATGTCGTGGACCGGTTCGTACTGCGGACGGACGTCCGAGGGCGTATCCGGCGTCAGCAACATCGTCACGACGTCGCCGTCGTCACTGGAAATGACGCCCGAACAGCCGGCCAACCCGGTCAACGCCGCGGTGCCTGTCGCGGCACCGATCGCGAATCGGCGACGGCTCAGCCGTTCGGTCATCGTCCGTTCTCGCCCGTCCTGCATGGTAGATGCGTCAGCGCTGGTCTCGTCTGACATCACCTGAAGGCTGGCAACGGGATCGAATAACCCTTGACTGAGTAAAGTCCGGAGCGTCTCGAACGGGACCCGAAACGAGAACCGACACCTCGCTGGAGTACCGAGCGTCCGTACCAGTCTGGACCGGTCCGGACTGTCAGTTACGATCCCGGGAAGCGTCCAGGATCGCCGGCGGGGAATAGAGAGTACCCAGCGAAGCCTTACACTGGTGTTGTGGTTCTCACCGAGTGACTGCATGGAAAATCCACACGACCGTTCGGATCGGTTCGAGCTCATCGCTGCGTGTGACGGCGACGTGCTCGCCCGGTTGGCGAACCAGGTGCTGGCGGACGATCCCTCCCTGTCCGTCCTGCAGGAACCGACACCACAGCTCGTGATGCAACAGGTCGTCGAACCCGTCGAGCGGCGGCCGTTCAACCTCGGCGAGGTCGTCGTCACCCCGGCCGAAGTGAAACTGGGCGACGAACGCGGGTTCGCGATGGTCTCCGGCAAAGACGAGCGAGGCGCACTCTCGGGTGCCATCGTCGACGCAGCGGTCGCCGGCGGTCATCGACTCGCCGACGACATCGCGACGCGGCTGGGCGAGGTCGCCACAAACCATCAGGAAGAACGCGCCCGCGAGTGGGCGGAGAGCAAACACACCGCCGTCGAGTTCGAAACCATGGAGGACGACCTGTGAGAGCGATCGACGTCGACCCCGTCCACGGGACGCGACGGACGTTCCGCACGCTGTGTGACGCGATGAGTCGTCCCGGAACCGTCCACCGAACGCGGACTGCGCCTGCCGACTACGCCGTCGTCGCCGCCCTGGTCGACCACGAGGTGACGTTCCACTCGAGCGACGAGGAACTCACCGAGGCGCTGGCCAGCCAGGGACGACTCGAGGCGGCCCCTCCGGCCGAGGCGGACGTCGTCCACACGAAGGGAGTGCCCTCGTGGGACGTCCGGGACCTCGAGCGCGGGTCACTCGTCGAGCCGAGCGAGGGTGCGACGGTCGTCTACCGGGTCGACGGGCTGGCGGCGAGTCCGGAAGACGGACAGACCGCGGTCACCGTCACCGGCCCTGGCGTCGACGGAGCGACGACGTTCGGTGTCGGACTGCCCGAAGCGGAGGTGACCGCGCTCGCGGACGCACAATCGGACTATCCGTGCGGCGTCGACGCCGTCTTCACGAGCGGCGACGCAGTCGCCGCCCTCCCGCGATCGGTCACCTTTCGGGTCGCGAACGACGGCGAACGCGGTTCCGAGGACGACGGAGGTGAGCGCTAGATGGGCTACGTCGCCGTCAAGGCTGGCGAGGAGCTCATCCAGCGGGCCGAAGACCTCTTCGAGAAACAGCGCCTCGCCGACGAGGACGCCCCCATAACCGTCGACCAGCTCGAGGGACAGCTCGAGCGACTCACCGCCCAGGCGATGAGCGAGGCAGGACTGTACGCACCGCGACTGGCCGCACTCGCCGTGAAGCAGGCGCAAGGCGACACCGTCGAGGCGGCCTTCCTGCTGCGTGCGTACCGCTCGACGCTGGAGCGGTGGGACGAGTCGGTCCCCGTCGAACCGTCGGCGATGTTCGCCACCCGGCGCGTCTCGCCAGCGTTCAAAGACGTCCCTGGCGGACAGATCCTCGGGCCGACGAAAGACTACACGCAGCGGCTGCTCGACTTCGAACTCGAGGACGAGGACGAGGGCGAAGACCCGACGGCAGACTGGGACCTCGAGGACGCCGAGCCGACGACGCTCACAAACGTCGTGGACGTGCTCCGCGAGGAGGGGCTGGTCTCCGAACCCGACGAACCGGACGTCGACGCGCCGACGGACACCACCCGCGAGCCGGTCACGTTCCCGGTCGAGCGCGACGCCGTCCTCCAGGAACTCGCACGCGGAGAGACGGGTGCGGTGACCGCGCTCGGCTACTCCGCGCTGCGAGGGTACGGACAGGTCCATCCGACGCTGGCGGAAGTCCGCGTCGGAAAGCTACCGCTGACAATCGAGCACCCCTACACGGGCGACGAGGTGACCGTCGCGGACGTCGCGGTCAGCGAGAGCGAGGCGGTCGTCCCGGTGTACGCGAAACGAGACGACCCCCAGTTCGCCTTCGGCTACGGGCTGACGTTCGGGCGAAACGAGCGCAAGGCCATCTCGATGACCATCCTCGACGCCTCGATCCAGCTCGAAAGCGAGGACGAACCCGCGGAGAACGCCGAGTTCGTCCTCGACGTGGTCGACGGGATGGACTCGTTTGGCTTCATCGAGCACCTCAAACTCCCTCACTACGTCACGTTCCAGTCGATCCTGGACCGCATCCGCGCCATTCGCGAGCGGAAGGTCGCGGGGACCACGGACGACGAAGCCGAACCCGCAACCGACGACGGCACGGACCCGACCGAGCGCGAGTCGAGCGAAAGCGAACCGAGCGATCGAGAGACGATCGAGGCGAGCGACGATGACTGAAACCGACGATATCGACGTGGAGACGGCAGTATCGACCGACTCCATCGAGGCCGCCCTCGAGGACCTCGAGGGGGAGGGTCTCGAGGGGTACAACTACGCCTACCTGGACGAACACACCAAACGCGAGGTCAGACGGGCGATCCTGAAGGCGATCGCCATCCCGGGCCACCAGGTGCCGTACGCATCGCGGCCGATGCCGCTGGCTCGCGGCTGGGGAACCGGCGGCATCCAGGCGTCGCTGTCGCTACTCGGACCCGAAGAGACGTTCAAGGTCATCGACCAGGGCTCCGACGAGTCCGTCAACGCGGCCAACATCCGCCGGCTGGCGGTGGACACTGCCGAGGTGGCGACGACCACCGACACGACCGACGCCGACGTGATCCAGACGCGCCATCGCATTCCCGAGGAGGTGCTGACTGACGAGCAGATCCTCGTCTTGCAGGTGCCGGTCACCGACGCGCTCCGCAAAGTCGACTCCTCGGACGCGGCGAATCGTCGGCGACACGCCCACAAGAACTACGGGAAGATGTGGGTCCACCTCTACGAGAACGTCGTCGAATGGGGCGAGATCAACATCGCCGCCCGCTACCCGACGATGGTCGCCGGCCGCTACCTGATGGACCCGTCGCCGATCCCGCGGTGGGACGTCCCCAAACTCGACGACGCGGACAACCTCTTCGTGTTCGCCGCGGGCCGGGAGGCGCGCATCTACGCCGTCCCGCCACACACCGACGTCGAACCGCTCGCGTTCGAGGATCGGCAGTTCCAGGTCGAACGCTTCCCCGAGCAGTCGTGTGCCGCCTGTGGCTCGACCGACACCTACCTCACCGAAGTCGAGACAGACGACGGCACGCGCCACTTCGCGTGCAACGACGCGAGTTTCTGCCTGAAACGCCAGGACGATCCCACACTCCCGAAAGACCACCACCTCGAGCGATCCGGGGTGGACTGGGGACCGGGCACTCCCGACGCCGACGGCGATGGCGGTGTCGCTGGAGATGCTGACGATGGAGGTGACGACGAATGAGCCTGCTCGAGGCGACCGGCCTGAGCAAGGTCTACGGCGAGAGCTGTCCGGTCTGTCGCGAGCGCACCGGCGATGGAGCGGGCACCAACCAGTGTCCGGTCTGTGGAAGCGTCGTCGCCTGTGCCGACGTCGACCTCGACCTCGAGGCCGGCGAGGTGCTCGGCATCGTCGGCGAGTCCGGCAGCGGCAAGTCGAGTCTCGCCGAGATGCTGGCGCTCGAGCCCGAACGGGAGGGAACCCAGGCGGGGACGGTTCGACTCGCCGGCCACGACGGAAACTTGCTCGAGGCGGACTACCAGACACGCCACGAACTCCGCAACGGTGAGGTCGGCCTCGTCCACCAGCACGTCCGCGACGGGCTGAACCTCGAGTTCACCGGCGGCGGCAACGTCGCCGAGAAGCTGCTGTCCTCGGGCTGGCGCAGTTACGAGGACGTCCGCGAGCGGGTCCGAGAACTCTTCTGTGAGACGGAGATCCCGGTCGACCGGATGGACGATCCGACGCACACGTACTCCGGCGGGATGCAACGGCGCGTCCAGATCGCCCGCGCGCTGGCGAACGATCCCGAACTCGTCATCCTCGACGAGCCCACGACTGGACTGGACGTGAGCGTCCAGGCCCGCGTCCTCGACGTGTTCCGGCGGATCCAGCGAGAGGAGGGCGTCGCCGCCATCGTCGTCTCCCACGACCTCGGCGTCGTCCGCCTGCTGGCCGACCGAACCCTCGTGATGCGCCACGGCCGGGTCGTCGAATCCGGCCTGACCGACCGCGTCATGGAGGACCCACACCACGAATACACGCAGACGCTCATCAACTCGGTGATATAAATGACGGTACTGACCGTCGATGGTCTCTCGAAGACCTTCGACATGCACGTCCTCGGGGAAACGCGCGTCGTCGGGCTCGACGACGTCTCCTTCGAGGTGGACGGCGGAGAGTTCCTCGCCATCGTCGGCGAGTCCGGCAGCGGCAAGTCCTCGCTACTGAAGTGTATCTACCGGACCTACCAGCCGACCGCCGGGCGCGTCGTCTATCACGGCGCTGACGGCGACGTCGACCTGGCGACGTGTGGCGAACGCGACGTCATCGCCCTGCGCGACGACGCCATCGGCTACACGTCGCAGTTCCTGGACGAGATTCCCCGCGTTCCGGCCGTGGACGTCGTCGCCCGACCGCTACGCGAGAGTGGGATTCCGATCGAGCAGGCACGGAAGACGGCAGAGACGCTGCTCTCGCGGCTCGGCCTGCCCGAGGAACTGTGGGACGCCTATCCCGCCACCTTCTCCGGCGGTGAGCGTCAGCGGATCAACCTCGCCCAGGCGATCGCGCCGAAGCCGCGACTGCTATTGCTGGACGAACCGACCAGCGCGCTCGATCCGGAGACGCGAGCGGCTGCGATCGACCTGCTCCACGAGTACCTCGACGAGGAGACGACCATCGTTGGCGTCTTCCACGACCGCGACGTCGTCGAGGCGGTCGCAGATCGCGTCGTCGTCCTCGAGGACGCGCGCGTCGAGCGGATCGTTCCGATCGAGGAGTACGCAGGGGAGGTCGTCGTATGAGCCATCAACGCGCGGCCGGCGAGGCGACGACGGTCCTCGAGAACGCCCGCATCGTCACTCCCGAGGCGGTCGTCGAGGGGGCGCTGCGTATCGAGGGCGATCGGATCGTCGGCGTCGGCGACGTCGGGCGGAGCGCGGACGAAACCGTCGACGCTCGAGGACGGCTCGTCTGCCCCGGGCTGATCGACCTCCACGGCGACGACATCGAGTCGCATCTCCACCCACGGTCGGGCGCGCGCGTCGATACGCACATGGCGCTTGCGTCTGCCGACCGGGCGAACGTCGCCGCCGGTATCACGACGAAGTTCCACGCCATCTCCTTCGAGGTCGACCCCGACGAGAACCGCTCGCCGGAACTGGGTGCGGAGATCGCCGACGCCGTCGAGTGCGCCGACGACCTCATGGCCGACCACCGCATCCACGCCCGCTGTGAGGTGACACAGGCACGGTGCGTCGATGCCGTCGAGGAGGTCGTCGCGGCCGGCGACGCCGACCTCGTCTCCGTGATGAGCCACGTTCCGGGCAAGGGCCAGTTCCGGGATCAGGAGGCGTTCCTCGAGTACTACCGCAACTCCCAGAATCACACCGTCGAGGAAGCCCACAGGCTGATCGAAGAGCGAGGCGACCTCGACCTGTCTACGATTCGCGAGCGAGTAAACCGCGTCGTGGAAACGGCCCACGCCCACGGCGTTCCGACGGCCTCGCACGACGACGAGGAGGTGACGGAGGTCGAACGGCTCTCCGACGTCGGCGTGGACATCAGCGAGTACCCGATCACCCTCGAGACGGCCGCGCGCGCACACGACCTGGGAATGACCGTCACGATGGGCGCGCCCAACCTCGTCCGCGGCGGCAGCCAGTGGGGCAATCTGCGGACGGCGGACGCCATCGACGCCGGCGTCGTCGACGCCCTGGTCGCCGACTACCACCCCACGTCGCTGCTCGCCGCGCCGTTCGTCGACACCGGCGAACCCCTGCCGGAGCGGGTGGCCCGCGTCACGAAACGGCCGGCCGACGCCGTCGGGCTCACGGAGCGCGGTCGGATCGTCGAGGGCTGTCGGGCCGACCTGGTCGTGATCGACGAGGAGCCGACGCCGACGGTCACGCGGGCGTTCGTCGCGGGCGAGCCGATCTATCGCGCGGAGGGATCGCCGTGAGCCGACTCGGTGCGGCCATGGACGTCCGCTTTGGTGCTTCCGTCGAGGAGTTTCTCGCCTACCTCACCGACCTCGGCCTCGATCACGTCGAACTCAAGCGCGAGTACCTCGAGGGACACCCCGACGCGCCGACGCCCGACGATCTCGGCGAGCTGGCCGACAGGTACGACGTCTCGATCACGTACCACGCCCCGTTTCGCGACTGGAACATGGGCAGTTTCAACGACGACGTCCGGCGGGCGAGCGTCGACCAGGTCAAGGCGAGTCTCGACGACGCGGTGACCGCCGGGGCCGGTGCCGTCGTCGTTCACGGGGGGTCCGTTCCCCACCGCTACCCCGAGTGGGTTCGCGAGAAGGCGGCCGAGAACGCCCGACAGTCGCTCCTCGAGTGCGCCGAGTACGCCCGGGAGGTCGGCGTGGCGCTCTGTCTGGAGAACCAGCCCCGGAGCGGCGACAAACGCCGCTACACGACCACCCCGGACGACCTCGCCGACGCGCTCGCGGCCGTCCCAGTCGACGGCGAACACCTCGGCGTCACGCTGGACGTGGGCCACGCGAAGGTCAACGGGTACGACTGGCGCGAGTTCGTAGACCGGTTCGGCGACCGCATCCGCGTCTGCCACCTCCACGACAACGACGGGACTGCAGACCAGCACGACCCGCTGACGGAGTACCGGGAGATCCTCGAGACGGTGCCAGCAGCGTACTTCGTCTTCGAGATGAAAGCCGCCGACGACGTGGCACGCAGCGTGGGGGCGGACGTTCCGCCACTCGATGCCGAACTCGCCGTCGACGGGTGAGGTGCGCTCCCGACGGGGCCCGATCGCGCGTGCGAGTCGTTCGACGGCGACGCGTACCCGACACTCCCCCAGCCACCCGCCGTTGCGAAACGCTGGCGATTTGCCAGTTCCTTTCTCTAGAATCTACCTCATCCGATATTTTACTTGTTATCCCATAATATCATTAAATAAATATTTGCCACCACGTGTGGTAGCACGCGGCTATGCCGCAGCGAGAACTCGAGCAGATGCGACTACCAGAAGTAGAATCGTACATCGACGAAACCGACGTGCCGACCGTACTCGTCCCCGTCGGAACGACCGAACAGCACGGCCAGCACCTGGCGCTTGGCACCGACGCGTTCATTCCCGAGGAGATCTGCCGGCGCATCGCGTCGGAGGTGGACGCACTCGTCGCCCCCCGGATGAGTTACGGGGCCTCGGACATGCACGCGGGCTACAATGCGGTGACGTACGTCAACTACGAGACGCTGGCGACGACGCTTCGAGACGTCGCCTACTCGTTCTGTGAGAACGGCTTTACGGACGTCGTCCTCATTTCGGGCCACCTCACGAACGACTACGCGGCCAAGGTCGGCGCGAACAAAGCGAGCCACGATCTCCCGCCCGAAAAGTACGTCTACGCGTTCCCGTACTGGGACGCTCTCGATCCAGAGGACATGGCCGAATACCTCTCGTTCGACACGGGATGGCACGCGAACGTCGGCGAAACGGCGGCGGTGATGGCGATAGACGAAGACCTCGTCGACCTCGACGCCGCCGAACACGACGATCCGGAGATGCCACGAGATATCTCGAATCCGGGCGCACTCCTGGACCACCTCCTGATCGGGAAATCGTCGTTCTACCGGGTGAGCGAATCCGGAACGTGGGGCGATCCGAGCGAGGCGACTCCCGAACGGGGCGAGGAGTACTTCGAGACGATCACGACCGCCGTCGCGGAACTGATCAACACGTTCCAGGCCGAGCGCGACGAGATCTACAAGCGAGAAAAGCCGACAGACGAGGAGTACTTCGGGTGACGCGAGGTCGTCCCGACGTCGACGACGACTCGAGAACGCCCGCCCCGATCGTCGAGGGCCGGCCGAGGCGGCGTCGCCGCCGTCGAATCCGTTCTCCGGCTCCGTCGAGTTCCTCCGAGGTGGTGGCTGGCAGCTCGGCGGTGAGCACAGGGGAACGCAATTGGAACGAAAATCGCCGTATCGCACCCGGCGAGCGCAAGCCTGCCGTGTTTTTTCGGTCGGGGTCGTTGTCCAATCCGATAGCAATGACAGTAACGAGTGATCGGTCCGAGATGCTCAAGAACGCAAGTACCGTGACGACGCTGATCGATGCGATGCTGGAATTTGCGAACGGGCGGCGATTGAGCGGATTCCTGTTGATCGGTGCCGCTGCGCTTTCCTCGCGTCTTCCCGGCGCCGGGACGGTCGCTTCGCTTCTCCTGCGAGCGTACCGCCGCTTCCGCTGAGTTCGCATCCGGCGCGAGCAGGCGTTTCGCGCCACGGTGCGCCCGGAGAGCGGGATTTCGACGGCGCCCTACGCCGCCTGCGTCGAACGTGGAAAGGCCCCTCAATCGGCAAGAGATGGATTCACGCGCACCGTGTGCACCGGAACGGACGACGTTCGGACCACCTTTTCCGTGACGCTCCCCAGTACGTACCGTCTGAACCCCGTCCGACCGTGCGTCGCCATCACGATCAGATCGACGTCGTGTTCGTCGACGTACTCGAGGATCGTCTCGGACGGAATCCCGCGCTCGACGGCCGTCTCGACCCGCTCCAGGCCGTGATCCGACGCCATCTCCGCGAATTCGTCGACCGCCCGTCGTCCTCGTTCCTCGAGGCCGTCGATGACCACCGACGTGATCCCCTCGGTGTCGTACGCTCTCGTGTCGACGACGGAGAGGACGTCGAGCGTCGCGTCGTACTTCTCGGCGAGGTCGATCGCGTGGTCGGCCGCCTGCTTCGCTTCGTCGCTCCCGTCGGTCGGAAGAAGAATGCGCTCGTACATCGGTCGTCTTTCGCGACAGAGACAGAAATACGTGAGCGTCCGTTGCCGACCGACCAAAGGTGTTTACTCTCCGATAGAAAAGAAGGCGTATGTCCGGATCCGACGGCGGATGGGTCGCGCTCTTCTCCGGCGGCAAGGAGTCCTCGTGGGCGCTCTATCGGGCTCTCGAGGCCGGGCACGACGTCCGCAGACTCGCGATCGTTCACCCACCGGCGGGATCGCACAGGTACCACGCGCCCGCGACGTCGGTCGCCCGACTGGCCGCACAGAGCATCGGGATTCCCGTCGTCGACGTCGGCATCCCCATCACCGACGTCGAACCTCCCAACGTCGCACGGGAGGCCGACCACGACTCGAGCGCAGAGCGTGACACAGAGATCGAACCGCTCGAGTCCGCCCTCCGGACGCTCGACGCCGAATTCGACGATGGGCTGGGTGGTGTCGTCGCCGGGACCGTCGAGAGCGAGCACCAGGCCGATCGCCTCCGATCGATGTGCGACCTGCTCGGCTGTGACTTCTTCGCGCCGCTGTGGCAGGCAGACCCGCGCGAACTCGCGGAAACGATGATCGACGGCGGCCTCGAGATACTCGTCGTCGAGGTGACGGCACCCGGATTCGACGAGTCGTGGCTCGGTCGGCGACTGGATCGCGACGCGCTGGCCGACCTGGACGACCTCCACCGCGAATACGGCGTCCACCTCCTGGGCGAGGGCGGGGAGTTCGAGACGATCGTCACCGACGGCCCGCACATGTCACGTCCCATCACACTCGAGTTCGAACGGGAGTGGTCCGGGACCTGGGGACGGGTTCGGATTACCGACGCCCGACTCCAACCGCCGGCATCGGACGAGGCGTGACACCACGACGTGACGAACGCTGTTTCGACGGCGATCACCGCCATCGTTATTGTTCATGTTATCATACGCCACGATATGACGTCCAGGATTGACGTCCTCGAGCCAGGTGAAACGGACGACGAAGAGGCCAATCGACGGCTCGAGGAAGCCAGAGAGGGGTGGTACGGCGATTCGGCGTTCTTCGGGGCGATGGCACACCAGCCAGGGCTTCTCACGCAGTTGATGGACACGTTCGACGCGTTTCCAGCGAGTGAGACGATAGATACGGAACTGCTCGAGTTGATGCGACTTCGCGTCGCGGAGGTCCACAGGTGTGCCTACTGTGCGACGGTCAGGACCCAGGCCGTCGCCGAGGACGTCGCACCGAGAGAGGAGGCAGTGTTCGGCGAGGAACTCGACGCCGACGAACTGAGTCGACGCGAGGAGCTGGCCGTCCGACTGGCCGACCAGATGTCCGAAGACCCCCACCGAATTACGGACGAGTTCTTCGACGAACTCCGGACAGTGTTCAGCGAGGAAGAGATCGTCGAACTGGCGCTGTTCGCGAGCATCGAGGTCGGTCTCGATCGATTCTCGATCGCCCTCACGCTCGACACGACCGACGAGAGTCCGTATCCGAGTGGGCTGGAGTACCCGTTCGACCGATCTGAGGTCGACCAGTGACGACGGGGAGGCGCAGGCCGGAGCCATCCACCTTCGATCGGTGGCGGTGCCGTCTCGCCGCTGCCAGACAGCGAGCGGCGGTCACGTCCGACGCCCGGCGTCGACTCCGAAGCGTGGCTGATACGAGCTGTGACCGTTCCAGAAATTCTTTGGAAGAGAAGCGTCCCGTATCAGGAGATGGCAATCCAGTCCCGGTTCGCTGACCTCGAGGTTCCGTTACTCGTCGCCGTCGGTGGCTTTTTCGGGGCGAACGCGCGGTACGCCGTCGGGCTCGCCGCTCCTGGACTGACCGGCACGTTCGTCGCGAACGTGACGGGAAGTTTCGTCCTCGGATTCGTCGTCTACGAGGCGATGTACACCGACTACCTCACGGAGCGAGGACGACTCCTCCTCTCGACTGGTTTCGTCTCGTCGTACACGACCTACAGTACGTTCGCCTTCGAGTCGGTGTCGGCGGGACCGCTGGTGGGTCTGCTGAACGTCGGCGTGAGTTACGGCTTTGGCTTCGCAGGGGTCGTCGCTGGACGTGCGCTGGCGTTACGGCTGCGAGGTGACTCGCGATGACGGCCGTGATCGATCCCGTCTACGTCGGTCTGGGCGGTGCGGTCGGGGCCGTGCTCCGATACACGGTCGGACGGATCGTCGAGACGAGTCGGTTTCCGCTCGCGACGCTTCTGGTGAACGTGCTGGGGAGTTTCGTCCTGGGTCTCGTCATGTTCTCTGGCCCGTCGGAGGCGACTCGACTGTTCGTCGGCGTCGGCGTCTGTGGTGGTTTCACCACGTTCTCGACGTTCTGCGTCGACACCGTCCAGCTCGCCGAAGAGGGGGAGTCGATGCTCGCTACCGGCTACGCACTCGGTAACATCGCTCTCTCGGCGACCGCGATCGGGATCGCGTGGGTACTGATCGCGTGACCGGCGATCCGTGAGCCTCGAGCAGTCGCGTCATTTCATGCCCACGGCCAGAATCCCGCCGCCATCAGATACCCGGCTGCACCGGTTACGACGCCGACGGCCGTCGTAAACCAGGCGATCGACTCCGTGTACTCCGTCCGTTCCAGTCCGAGGAGGATCCAGAACGTCGCCCAGAGGACGGCCCAGATCCACCAGAGTGCGGCCAGTCCCACGTCACCGCCGGTGAACACCAGATAGCCGGTCGGGATCGCGACGACGGTGACGAAGATGCAGTACCAGCCGAACGACCGCTGGTCGCCGATCCCCCGGATGGCGTTCGCGCCGATCCACAGATAGGTAAACGAGAAGAGCAGGGTGCCCGACGCCGTGAACGCGTCGCCGAACTGGTACTCCCCGAACGCCCACAGCTCTCCGAATGCCCACCACATCGCGATCAGGAAGGTCAGAACTCCGACGAAGAAGTTCAGTATCGCGACGTCCCTGTCCGATCCCTTGCCGAGTAGCCAGATCCCGTTTACGATCAGTACCGCTCCAACGAAGACCAGCCCCATGCCGAGGATTGCGTACAGCGTCATTGATGGTCGTGCCTCCATTGCGTGATAGATACACGCAAATGTCTGATTCGGTATGGGAAACAATAACCCTGATCCCTGTAGATTCGGAATGTCACCGTTCGAAGTACGTACACGCCCAGGAAACCGGTGCGAGCGTAGTCCGTCGACTCGTTCGTCTCCCGACGGGAGCTACGATTTTTGTCGACGGATCTCGAACTGACCCAGTATGTCACGGGACGAAACGGGAACTGCCAAAGAGCGGTCGGGCCTCCCCCCGAAAACGATCACCGACCGACTCGAGGACGTCGACGTCGGAGACAGACTGGTGGTCAACAATCGAGAGACGGCGTACGAAGTCGTCGACACGGACACGTACTCGGTCACTGTCGCCGATCCGGACGGCAATCACATCACGCTCTCGCAGAACCTCCAGACGGGCGGGTGGGTCGTTCACGAGGAGATCTGGTGGGTGTCGAGCGACTCGCTGGAGTAGCTATCGCTCTCGAGCGGTCGAGTTCCGCTCCCGGCCTCGACGCGGGGACTGTCCGCGCGACGGACTGGCGATCAGGCTCGAGTGGTACGCAAGAAGAGTCGGAACTCGAGGTCGTCTTTGTGCTCGCCGACGAGGTCGGAGGACTCCTTTTCGAGCGACCCCGACCGTCCGGGCGGATCGGCTCGGTCACACAGCGAATCGGCGAGCTGCTGGACGTGACCCGCGGCGTCGCCCGACGAACGGAGAACGACGCCGGCGACGCGCTCGCTCGAGTCGAACACGTTCGCGACCGTCGTGGCGACGGCGTCGACGTCGTCCCCCTCTGTGACGAAGACGCTCGCGAACGACGCCCCGTCGTACTCGAGGGGCTCCGCCTCGGACTCGGTTGCTGCTCGGCCGTCGTCTCTCGCCGCTGTCACCGCGCGGCGTAACGTTTCGGCGCGTAATTTGGCTCGTTCGTTCCATCTCGAGACGTCGTCGTCAGGTGAACATCGAACTCGGTACTGGTCGTCGTCGGTTCGTTCGACGAGTCCGTAGGCGACGAGCAAGGAGAGCAGTTGCTCGAGGTTGGCGTCTGACGATTCCGACGACGACGTCCAGTAGTCGGCGATGCTGGCACTCGAGAACGGGTCGTCGCCGAAGCGCCCGTACGCGGTGAGGTACAGATCGATACAGCGATCGATTGCTGGGAGCGAACTGGACGTCGCCATAGGAGTATCTGGAGTACCGACGACCGGGTAAAAAACGTTACCGGCCAGTTTCGTCGATTGGATCCGTGTCGGAGTGGCGGGTCCACTGGCCCCGACGTCGCACGCGTCGATACGAGTCGATCGTTCCGACCGCTCGCCCCCACCGTGAGCCCCGAGATCGGGCTGCTCGAGATCTATTGCCCGTTTTGAACTAGTGTTCTGGCTGAATTAGCCATAAATAGAGGTACGTTGATAGGCAACACGCGACATGCCAGAGACGATCTTCGAGGTCGACGTCGACGCATCGATAGAGGAACAGCCAGATCCGATCGTGAACCGCTGGCATCCGGACGTCCCACCGGCGGCGACGATCGAACCCGGTGAGAAGGTCCGGATCGAGTGTCTCGACTGGACGGGCAACCAGGTCGTAAACGACGACAGCGCAAACGACATCCGGGACATGCGACTCGATCCGAACCACCACCTGAGCGGTCCGTTCGAGGTCGAGGGTGCCGAACCCGGCGACATGCTCGTCATCGACATCCTGGACCTCGGGCCGTTTCCGGAAAACGAGTGGGGCTTTACCGGCATCTTCGAACTGGACAACGGTGGCGGGTTCCTGACCGATCACTTCCCCGAAGCCCGGAAAGCGATCTGGGAACTCGACGGCGTGATGACCCACTCGCGGCACATCGAGGACGTCAGGTTCCCGGGCTGTACCCACCCCGGTATCGTCGGCACCGCACCGTCACACGAACTGCTCGAGGAGTGGAACGAGCGCGAACAGGCGCTCATCGATCGGGGAGCGGAGGCCGAAACGGCGGTCAACCACGAGACGCGCGAGGACGAGCCGCCGCTCGCGTTGCCACCGGAGCCCAACGAGGTGTTCCTCGGCGACATGGACGAAGAGGACGTCGAGGAGGCAGCGGAGGAGGCCGCCAGAACGATCCCGCCCCGCGAGAACGCTGGCAACTGCGACATCAAGAACCTCGGTCGCGGATCTCGAGTCTACCTCCCGGTCTTCGTCGAGGGGGCGAACTTCATCACCGGCGACCTCCACTTCTCCCAGGGCGACGGCGAGATCACCTTCTGCGGGGCCATCGAGATGGCCGGGTGGATCGACATGAAGGTGGACGTGATGAAAAACGGGATGGAGCAGCTGGGAACCGACTACGCGATGTTCAAGCCGGGATACCAGGATCCCGACTTCTCGGACTACGTCGTTTTCGAGGGCTACTCCGTGGACGAGGACGGCACCCAGCACTACAAGAACGCCAACGTCGGTATGCGGCGGGCCTGTCTGGACGCGATCGACTATCTGACGAACTTCGGGTACACCGAAGAACAGGCGTACGTCCTCCTGAGTACGATTCCGGTCGAGAGCCGCATCGCCGGCATCGTCGACCTGCCGAACACCTGTGTGACGGTGTCGGTCCCCAACGAGGCGTTCGACATCGACATCGATCCGGACACGTTCGAAGAGGGCGCTACCGTCAGCAACAGAGGCGACGTCGCGAAACCGTCCTGAACGTCGATTCACACCCCGCTTTGGTCCGTTCCCACACGGAAGACGACACGATCAGCGTTCCGTAGAGAGCGATCAGCGATCCGTAGAGAGAAGACGACGAGGCGGACTAGTGTCCCATCGAGTGACCGACCGCCCACGGATAGCCCTCGGTACTCTCGACGATGCCACCCGGACCGTGATCGTGGTCGTGCTCGTCGTCGGCGTGGGCAGCCCCGTCACGCGTGACCGAGACGACCTCGTCGACGCGGACGAGGGTGTTCGCCGCCTCGGTCGCGCTGGCTATCGCCTGTTTTTTCACCGCGAGCGGTTCGACGACGCCGCGAGCGACCGCGTCGGCGATCGTCCCCGACTCGAGTGCCAGTCCCGCCGTCCGATCGCCGTCGTAGTGGCGGGCGCGTAACTCGACGACGGCGTCGATCGGATTCAGTCCGGAAGATTCGGCCAGAATACGGGGAATCACCTCGATCGCGTCCGCGAACGCCTCGACGGCGAGTTGCTCCCGGTCGGACACGCTCGAGGCGAACTCCCGGAGATCCCGTGCGACGTGTATCTCGGCTGCGCCGCCACCGGGGACGACGACGCCGTCTTCGATCGCACGAGTGAGCACCCGCAGGCAGTCGTCGATTACTCGTTTCGTCTCGTCGGCGACGTGCTGTGTCCCGCCTCGCAGGACCAACGACACCTGTTCGACGTCGTCCCGTCCCTCGACGACGGCCAGTTCCGTCGCACCGACGTCACGTCGTTCGACGCGTCGCGCTCGCCCGGTCGCCTCGGGCGTCAGGTCGTCGATCGTTCCGACCGGCCGCGCCCCCGTCGCGCGGCCGAGTTTCTCGAGTTCGTCCTGTCGCGTCCGTTCGACGGCGAGGATCCCCTCTCTGGCCAGCAGGTACCGGACGCGGTCGTCGATCGACTTCTGACAGAACACGACGTCCGCGCCGGCGTCGACGATTCGCCGGACGTGAGTCTCGTAGACGTCCTCTTCGTACTCCCTGAACGCGTGCAGGTCCTCGGGCGACTCGACGCTGACCGCACCCTGCCCGGTGGCCGTCTCGATCGTGAGTTGACCGTCGATCAGCGCGACGGTAGCGTCTGCTATCGCGTCGGGTGGCCCCGGTTCCGGCGAGACCGACGTCGTCGACGAGGTGTCCATGTCGATGACGAGTCCGTCGACGACCTCCGAGTCGTAGTACGAACTGCCCGGAATCGCCTTGCGCGTGATCTTCGCGGCGTCGATCGCTCCGTCCTGCTCGATCGCGAGGACGACGTCGACCGCCTTCGCGGCGAGGAACGTGCTCGCCCGCTCGTCCCACTTGCCCGTGATCACCGTCTTCGCGACGTCTCGCAGCTGGTCTTCGTCGGTCGGGTCGACCGTCGTCGTCTGTTCGTCGAGCGCGTCCAGCGCCCGTTCGGCCGCGCGGGCGTACCCCCGCGTGATGGTCGTCTGGTGGACGCCGTCCTCGAGGAGCCCTTCTGCGTTCGCGAGCAGTTCGCCGGCCAGCACGATCGCGGAGGTCGTTCCGTCGCCGACCCGCGACTGCTGTCTCTCCGCGACGTCGACGATCGACTGTGCGGCCGGATGAGTGATTTCCATCCGATCGACGATGCTCGCCCCGTCGTTGGTCACGACGACGTGCCCGTCCGACGTCACCAGGAGTTTGTCGAGCCCGTTCGGCCCGAGCGTCGTCTTGATCGTCTCCGAGAGCGCCTTCCCCGCCGCGAAATTTGCACTCTGTGCATCTCGCCCCTCGAGGCGCTGGACGTCGTCGCCGCCCGACAGCACTGACTGGTACCCACCATTGTGCACCATAGCTCGTTCGGGTATCTCTCTTGCTACGTGTTACCAAAAAGGTACTGGCGGTTTTCGTGGCGGGCGACGAACGGGACGGAGACACTCGAGACCTGCGAACGCACCGAACACTTACGTCGCTGTCTCACCACTCACTATCCCATGACGGACGAGGAAATCGCGTCCGCAGCGGCCCAGTTCCACGAGGATGTCCCACACCAGTTCCAGGTTTCGCTGACGATGTCGATGGAGACGCGAGAGCGGCTCCGAGCCGTCAAAGAGGAACTCGACCAGGCGATTGGCGAGCGCGTGGTCACGACGAACGACGTCATGAGCGTCGCACTGCTCGCTGCTGCCAGATACCACGCCGTGGCGACCGGAGACGTCCCGGAACTGGAGACGATCGACGAAGAATACCTGCTCCCGCTCACGTCCGTGGTGCGGCAGGTCCTCGAGGACGAAGACGAGGCACTGTTCGAGTCGGTGGCGACGGATCGAGAGTGATCAGTGTCGCGGAGGGTGCGGGAGAGTACGACCGCGCTCGTCGCCGCTCGAGGTGACGATGCGTCGACCGAAGTGACTGGAAAGAAAATGGATGGTGACGACTCAACTCAGCGGGTCGTCAGTGATGGGAACTTGACCTTGACCACCGTGTTCGTCGAGGGCGTCCGGGCTGACGTCGAACTCGAAGACCGCTTTCGGAAGGGCGAGCGTCGAACACGCGTTCGGGATGTCGACGATGCCGCTCTGTCTTCCTTCGATGGGGACTGTCCCGAGGATCATGTACGCCTGCTCGCGCGTGTACCCGAACTTCGTCAGGTAGTCGATCGCGTCGAGTGCCGCCCGACGGTACGCCACGTGCGGGTCCATGTAGTGTTGTTCGCCGTCCTCGGTGACGGAGTAGCCCTCGAAGACGACGTAATCCGAGAAGTTTGGACCGCGGTGGCCGGGTTCGAAGATGGGGTGGTCGACGCCGAACTTGTTCATTCCGCCTTCGACGAGTTCGAACTTCACGTCGACGTAGCCGGCCATCTCGATGGCCCCACAGAAGGTGATCTCGCCGTCGCCCTGGGAGGCGTGCAGGTCGCCGATACCGAACTTCGCCCCCTCGACGAAGACGGGGAAGTAGATCTTCGACCCGAGCGAGAGGTCCTTGATGTCACAGTTGCCGCCGTGTTCCCGCGGTGGAACGGTCCTGGCTCCCTCCGTCGCGATCCGGTCGGCGCTGTCGCCTGTCGCTTCGCCAGGTAGCGCGCCGTCTTCCGTCGGCGGTGACGCGACCGGCGGTTCCGACTCACCTGTCGGATGGTTGTGAATCGACTCCGGATCCTCCTCGTGTTTGTCGATCAGTTCCTGTTCCCGTTCGTTCCACTCCTCGAGCAGTTCCTGGGACGGTGCCGTCCCGATCAATCCCGGATGGATCTTCCCCTCGTAGTACACGTCGGGAATGTGTCTCGAAGAGACGTACGTGCCGTCGAGATCCCAGATCGCTTTCGCCGCGTCGGGGAAGTGATCGGTCAGGAACCCGCCGCCGTTTTGCTGTGAGAAGATTCCCGTGAATCCGTACTCCCAGCGGTCGTTCAGCGGCCCGATGTCGAGCAGCGTTACTTTCAGCAGGTCGCCCGGCTGTGCGCCTTCGACTTCGACCGGTCCGCTCAGGTAGTGGACCTGGTTGAGATCCACGTCGCGAACCTCGTTTGCGTCGTCGTTGTCCCGTATCTGACCGCCCGTCCAGTCGAGACACTCGAGGCGCGCCGTCTCGCCAGGTTCGACGCTTATCACCGGCTCGATCTCCGGATGCCACCGATTGAACGGATTGTCACCCGGCTGGTCGTCGGGTGGACGTTCCACGTCCACCTCGAAATGAACTTCCGGCATTGGTATCTCCGGGCCAGCAGGCCCGGGGTGAGAGTCCACAGATACACTATTAAAAATTACAT
Organism: Natribaculum luteum; assembly: GCF_023008545.1. Taxonomy (NCBI): domain Archaea; kingdom Methanobacteriati; phylum Methanobacteriota; class Halobacteria; order Halobacteriales; family Natrialbaceae; genus Natribaculum; species Natribaculum luteum. The sequence goes on from NZ_CP095398.1 coordinate 63,700, forward strand.
ATGTTAATCTCTATAGAAGAGTAAAGTATTGTGAACGACGGGTCAAAATCGTCTCCGTAATCGAAGAACACTTTCACGCATCTCTCACGATAGAAATTGTGTCAGTACGACCGATACCGGTGCTGACTTGGCGTCGTTCACAGGCGGTGCGAGGCGGATGCTTCGGGGCTCGACCCCAAGCAGTTGACGACCGTAGCAGTGGTCTACGGTGGTTCCGAACCTCAGACGACCCCTGCGATTGCGATTATGATGTGGTTACGTTTTCGTGTACCTCCGCAAAAATTCGTTACTGCAGGACCAGAGATTACAAAAGTACTCCTGTAAAGCGGGCTGCACGGTCGCGGTAGCCCGCGGTACTCGGTACTTGACACTCGGTACCAGTATCTTACCGCGGCGGACGACTCCCCATCAGCCCTCCGCGTAAAACAGGGTTCGGTGACAGTCGGGACAGACGTACGGAACCGGCGTCAGTATCTCGTCTGCACGGATACTACTGAGAAACCCCTCTTTCGGCCCCTCCGAGACGATGCTAATATTTCCGAAGTCTGTTCCCTGGAGTTTCATCCGCTCCATTGCGACGTCACAGTCGGGACACGTTTTATCCGGGGACATACGAGATGACCCGTAGTCGACGGCAATAATTCTGTTGACTCGACCGTTCTCGAGCGGCCGGGAGTGCAAACGACGTCGCTGACGTCGTACCCATCGATTCGGGTCCGCTGACGACCGTCGTTCCGATCAGATTCTGATGGACACTGCACGATCTGATCCCGATTGACACCGCATTTCCGATGAACCAGTGTCCATCTCTCATACCGAATGAGGAAACCGATCGCTGTCACGCTCTATTTCACCGGAAACCCGGTGTGTTACAAATGGTGGTATTCGCCTCGAGAGACACCGCGTTTCCGGTGAATTCACTCGAGGATTCTGGAAATCTCACCCGTCAACCCCGCAAATCAAACTCGACGACTCCGGAGATCTCACCAGACGACTCCGGAGATCTCACCAGACGACTCCGAAGAGCTCACCCGACGGCTCCATTGATCTCACTCGAGCGTCTCCACGAGCACGTTCTTGACGACCGATGGGTCCTCGAGGAGCGTGTGTTCGGTGTAGCTCCCTTCGGCGCTGCCGCCGCTGTGGCGGGACTGTTCGATCACGTCGAGAAACGCGTGTTCTTTCAGGAGGTCACGAACGCGACGGAGCGAGAGCGTATCCATCCCCTCCTGGCGGCAAATCTGTTCGTACACGTCGTAGATCCGGGTCGTCCGGAATCCCTCCTCGGGGGTGGCCGACTCGCCAGCGCCGTGCTCGAGAGAGAGAACGGTAAGCGCCTGCAAGACGTACCGGGAGTGAGGCGTCGACCCGCGGATGAGTTCCCGAAAGCGGTCGACTTCCGCTCGCTCTCTGGCCTGGACGACGAACTCCTCGCGAACCGTGTCGGCGTCCGTCGACTGCGCGATTTCGCCCGCGTACCGCAGAATGTCGATGGCCTTCCGCGCGTCGCCGTGTTCGCGAGCCGCGAGTGCTGCTGCGCGTGGGATGACCGCTTCCTCGAGGACGCCCTCGCGGAACGCGTCGCTGCGCGCCTCCATGATGCTGTTGAGCTGGCTCGCGTTGTACGGCGGGAAGACGAACTCGCGTTCGCAGAGACTCGACTTGACCCGTTCGTCCATCCGATCTTTGTACTTGATCTTGTTGCTGATCCCGATGACGCCGATCTTGCAGTTGGTGAGCTTCCCAGCCTCCCCGGCACGAGAGAGTTGCATGAGGATCGCGTCGTCCTCGAGTTTGTCGATCTCGTCGAGGATAATCAGGACGACGTCGTACGTCCGATCGAGGACGCGCCAGAGTCGTTTGTAGTAGGTGGCCGTGCTGATCCCTTTGTCGGGGATGTACACGTCGCTTTCCTCGGTGTTGACCGTACTGGCGATCGTCTGCACTGCCTGCGTTTCGGTGGTGTCCTGGGCGCAGTCGACGTAGACGTACGCCGCCGTGATTCCTTCCTCGTCGGCGGTATCGACGAGCCGACTCGAGACGTACTTCGCACAAAGCGACTTTCCAGTGCCGGTTTTCCCGTAGATCAAGACGTTGCTCGGACTCTGACCGAAGATAGCGGGGTTGACCGCGTTGGCGAGCTGGCCGATCTCCTCGTCGCGACCGACGATTCGTCCCTCGTCCGGCACGTGACTGATCTCGAGAAGTTCTTTGTTGACGAAAATTGGATCCTCCCGAATGAACAAATCGTCGGACATGTACCTGGACACCGTATTTCCGGTGAAAGGTATTGAGGTTTTCGCCGAGACACACACACCGTGTTTCCGGTGAAATATGGCTCGAAGGGGTCTAGGCCCCAGAAGAAATGGGGGATTGTACTCATCGGAAAGAAGGTATCTAGTCGCACTAACCCGGTACGACATCGATTTGAGGGGATCGGGGAGCTATTCCAAGAGATAGAATTTCGAGGAGAGAACGTCTGTTCTACTGGAAATTACGATTCGATGAAGCGACGAGCGTCGCTTCTTATTATACGTCGTGATTCAATCAGTGGGCTATACTCTCCACAACATAATAAAACTATGCTAGACAAGTACCGATAGCGACTTACCAGTCGCATCTTCCTCAATTGCATCTTTCTCAGTTGCATCCCTTCGACAGTTCCAGCACTTCGAGGATGATTCTCGCCGGCGCGGTTCCCCTGTATGACTCTCCAGTGCTTCGTCGCGTTTCATCGGAAACCCGGTGTGTATGTCCAGCGGCTTTCTCGAGACCCAGCGAATTTCCGCTCGCCGACTCGTCGTTCAGGTTCGTTTCCGTTCAGGTCCGTTTCTCGAGTTCGATCGATCGCTCGAACGCCGACGATCACGGGGGGTCCTCGCGGATCCCGTACGTTCCGTTCACTCTTTCGTACTCTCACTCGTTCGCCAGGCGGCCGGTCGTTTCACTGGAGGTCGTTTCACCGGAAATCTGGTGTGTGACTCCTCGGGCTCTTTGCCGTTTTACAGGCTGTTAGGGGCGAATGCCACGGGGATTTGCCCCGAGGCAGTTCACCAGAAGCGAGATTTCGAGCTGAGAACAGTACTAGGCGTTCTCTCTCCTACCGTCCTTACCATTTCACTGGAAATCCGGTGTGGTTCTGCCCCCGTTTTGTCTGCAGAATCTCCCTTTGCTCGAAGCAGTAGCCAACCAGCCACAGCGATCGCCGTTCACCGGAAATCCGGTGTCATCTTGAGACGGGCCACCTGCGTTCGAAAGTCCCCTCTTCGGAACTGCTGACTGGTGTATTTCTTCTTCAGACGTCATTGTTCCGCGCGTATCGTCTCGCCACTGCTAGTATTTTTCCTTCAATTTCGACCTTCAATTTCGAAAATATCGCCTGATGAGGCGAATCGCAGGGCGTTCTGATCCGCCCTTTCGACTCCCTTCGGGCTCCAAACTGCCACGAATCGGCTCCCTCTGGGCTCCAAACTGCTGCGAACTGTCCTTGTCGCGCGTTTAACCAACACAATAGTCGACCTCGCCGATTCGTTGGTTAAGTAGAGCATCTGCTGCTAGCCGTCGACGTGCAGCAGTTTACAGGCGGTCGAGGCGAATGCCCGGGCTCGACCCCGAGGCGATTCCGGACGAGAAGAGAAGGGAAGAGGAGGGAGAAGGGAGTCTCCTCGAGATTTCCGCGCGCTGATCTCTCCCCGACCGGCGTCGTGAACCCCCGCCTCACACCGTCGTGGCGAGAGATCGTCCGGAGTGGCAGATCGTCCTCGACTCGACGTCGTACAGGCAAGCACGGGATTTTCCCGCCGTGGACCGAACAGGTCTTTATGTATGTCCGTCGCCCCGGACCCCTCCGAGATCTTCCATCGTGCAGCCCAAGAGGGAAAGCGTCGCCTCGACCAGCCGCTGCTCGAGCTGGCCTCGACCAGCTTCATCGCCGGGTTCACGATCGTCTTCGGAATCGCGGCCCTCGGCATCGTTCACTCGGTGGTCGAACCGCAGTTCGGCGGCGTGGCCAAGCTCGCAGGCGCGCTCGCCTTCGGCGTCGGCGTCGTGTTGCTGATCGTCGGTCGCGCAGAGTTGTTCAACGAGAACTTCTTCGATCCGGTCGCAACGGCGGTCGAACGATCCGACTCGTGGTTGATTTCGCGACTGCTTCGCCTGTGGACGCTCACTTTCGCGTTCAACCTCGTCGGCGGCACCCTCTTCGTGTTCGTCCTGTCTGTGGACGGTGCGCTGCCTCCCGGATCGGGGGAGGCACTGAGCAAGACCGCCGAGGAGATCGCCCACCGAGAGAACATGGGAATGTTCGCCGACGCCATTGCAGGGGGCGTTCTCGTGTCGCTGCTTTCTCACCTCCTTCTGTCCGTCAATAGCGTCGGGAGCCGTATCGCCGTCGCTTACATCGTTGGATTCCTGTTGGCCCTCGGGCCGTTCGATCACGTCATCGTCACCGTACTGCACGTGCTCTTCGGCATGCGATTCGGGGCGGACGTCGGCGTCGGTGTGCTGATCGTGACGACCGTCGTTTCGACAGCCGGAAACCTCGTGGGAGGACTCGGACTGGTCACGTTCAGTCACGTCGCCCAGGCAACGGGTGCCCGCCAGTCCGGAGAGTGAGCTTCATGGCCGCCCGAGACATACCCTCCAGTCGCTCGCGGTCCAGGTCGTGGGCCGGCGGCACACCGCCAGACTGGTACCATGGCTCGCGTACTGGTGGCTCTGGCATTGTCACGCCGGTCACTTTTGGCGACGACTCTCGTGGTTAAGATATGTGCGCGTTCCACGAGTGGGACGGCCGCCGAACTGTCTGGATCGGACTCGGCGTCGTCATCGCGGCCGCGATCGGCCTCGCCCTCTTCACCTACGTCGGGACCCTGCTCTTTGCGATTTTCCTCTACTACGCCACCCGGTCGCTCTATGGCCTGCTCGATCGTCACGTCGATCACCCGAACGTGACGGCGGTGGTCACGATCCTGCTCGTCGTCCTCCCGATGGTGGTTGTCGTCGGCTACACGGGGATCGTGGCGCTTCGCGAACTCGACCAGGTTCTCGCCTCGAGCGGTCTCGAGTCCTATCGGTCGGCACTCGATCCGTACCTCACGATGGCTCGCGAAGGAAACGTGGACCGATTCCGAGCAGCACTCACGTCCGACACGGGCCGATCGATCACCTCGGTGCTCCGCCAGGGACTTCCGAGCGTCATCGAGCGGCTGTCGTCGGTCGCGGGGTTCGTCTTCGCAGTCCTCGCGCGATTCTTCCTCATGGTTACGCTGCTCTTCTATCTGCTTCGCGACGACTGGAAACTTCGACGATGGTTCACCCGGAGCGTCGACCACGACGAGGAGATCGTCTCGTTCCTCGAGGCGGTCGACGACGATCTCGAGACGGTCTTCGTCGGTAACCTCGCCGTCGTCGGGGTCGCGACAGTCATCGCTGCCGGCACGTACGTGGGTTTGAACCTGCTTGCCTCGGGCGGCCCCGTCGTCGGGACGCCAGTGTTGCTTGCCTTCCTGATCGGCATCGGGACGCTGATCCCGGCCGTCGGGATGAAGATCGTCTACGTTCCGTACGGGCTGTACCTCCTCGTCCTCGCGGTCGCGACGTCGACGCCGCTGTGGCAAGCGATCGCGTTCTTCGCCCTCTCGTTTACCGTGGTCGACACCGTTCCCGATTTCTTCGCCCGATCGTTCCTTTCCTCACGGAGCGGTGTCCACATGGGACTCGTCCTCCTCGGGTACTTCCTCGGTACGCTTGCGTTCGGCTGGTATGGTCTGTTTCTCGGTCCGATCGTCGTCGTCTTCGCGGTCCATTTCGCACACGAGGTTTTTCCTGCTCTCGCGAGCGCGTTCCTTTCCGAGTGACGGCCGGCGTCGACGCTGATGGACAGATCCTGACACGGCGTGAACCGCCACGGGCGCGGTGTCCCGTGGCTTCCCGTGGATTCCTCCGACACGCCCACCCTACCACCAGCGTGGTGGCTTCGAGCGGTGGGATAGGCCACAGCCGGCTGATTTACACAGCCCGACGGCCACCCGTCGGGGTACGCGGTGGGAACTCGCGTCGTCTGCCCGTGACAGACGTAGCCAGGCGCGAATCCGCAGGGCGACAATCGAAGGCGCTCGACCGTACTTCGCACCGGAGAACGGAGGGGCTAGTCGCGGAGTTCGGTAAGCGTCGCCGCCCCGCGGGCGAGCGACGACGCGGGATCCGCGGGATCGTCGTGTTCGTAGATGAGCCACTCGGTGCCGGAACTGCGAGCGGCCTGCGCGCACGCCACGACGTCCACCTCGCCGTCGCCGAGTTCGACCGGTACTCCGTCGGCGACGTCTTTCAGGTGGACGAGTGGGACTCGTCCCTCGAGTCGTTCGAGCAACGCGACGGGGTCGTGGCCCGCGGCGGTCACCCACCCCACGTCGAGTTCGATCGTCACGTCGTCGCCCGTTTCGTCGACCAGAACCTCGAATGCGGTCCGGTCGTCGCCGGGGACGTCGACGAACTCGTGATCGTGGTTGTGATACCCGAGCGTGAGTCCGTCCTCCTCGAGCCGGTCGGCGAGACCCTCGAGTCGCGCCGCCGTCTCCCGGACGGCCTCCGCGGTCGCGAAGTGACGGACGTCCAGGTACGGGACGACGACGTGCTCGCAGTCGAGGGCTGTACAGGTTTCGCGTACGCCGTCCGGATCGTCCTCGAGGCTCTCGATCCCGACGTGAACGCCGGCCGCTTCGAGACCGGCGTCGTCGAGCACGTCGGCGGCGGTCTCCGGATCGGTCTCGCCGAGTCCTGCGAATTCGACGCCGTCGAACGTCGTCTCGGCGACGCGGCTGAGCAGCGCCGGCACTGACTCCTCGAGATCGCGCAGCGTGTACAGCTGGATCGCGGTTCCTTCCATACCGACGTGTAGGGCGCGAAGACTGTAAGAGTGAGTGTCAACATGTCGACCGTAGCGGCCGTCGTCGCTCCGAATCGTCGCCCGAATATTCCCGGCTACGTACCATCGATCGAGGCGTTTCGTCGATCGTTCGTCCACCGAGCGGTTTTCCAGCGGTGTGTATCGATCGGCCCCCGGGTCACGCCGTGACGGTTCGCTTCGCGAGGAGGAGATCAGAAAACGGCGGTTCGGTTCGCGCCCTCACCGGTCACCGTCGATTTCGATCGTGATTTCACCGCTGCTTTCGATCCTCACCAGACACCCTTCGAACTGGAACTCGATCTGTACGTCCGCTCTGCGATTCGGGTCCACCACTGCGTCCAGCGCCTCCGGATCGATGGTCGAGTACAACGCTTGTAGTTCGGTCAGTTCGGTTTCGGTCACTACTGCGACGCTCTCGACGACCGTGACGTGGAGCGGATCGCCGGTCTCCCACTCGTGGCGAGCGTGATAGGTGTTCGTCTGTGGATCGTACTTTACGCGAGCTGTAGCGTCGAAGTCCGTGGACGGTGGCGTCTCTCGAGTCGTCGTCGGACACATAGATGAGGGTGGTGTTCGAACGGCCTAAGAACACACAGTGACTGGTCAGCGTGCCTCGTTGCCAGATTTTTCGAAGAGACGAGAGAACACGATCCGCTCGGCCTTGCGAAGGTGCTGGTTGAACGTCTGTCGCGTCACCCCGATCCGGTCTGCCAGCACGTCGCCCGTACTTGCTCTCGGAATGTCGAAGTAACCGCCGTAGTACGCCGCCTGCAGCGCCGCGAACTGTCGGTCCGTGAGCGCGTCCTCGACGATATCGTACAGGAGACGCGGCGAGTAGACGAACTCCTCGGAAAGCAGTTCGACGTCCGGATAGATGCGACGAGCGGCCGCGACCGCATCTCGGGGGTCGACGTCCCCCGGGAGTTCACCGAGGAATCGAACGGCGTCGCCGTCCAGGACGATCGCTCTAACCCGCCCTCCGAGCACGTCGAATGCGATGGGGACGGTGTCGGAATCGGTGTGCATCTCGACTCGACAGCGGTCGTCGACGGAACTGAGCAGTCGGACGCTACGAACCCGGTCGTGCTGTTCGAGGACGTCGACGGCCGACTTCGCAGGGAGACCGACGATCGTCACGTACTGCAGAGCACTCCCGTCGGGACGGCCGACGACCGAGTCCACGGTGATGCGAATATCTCGGTCGGCGGCGTCGAACCCCGACGGGACGACTCGTCTGGAAGTGAGGATGAGCGATCGGACGTGCTCGCTCGTCAGCTTCTCCTCGCGGCGTTTCAGGGCCGTCGCGTCTTCGAGACCGACGACGACGCAATCGACCTCGCCCTCGGCGTCGAGCACCGGTGCCGAATTGCTCGACAGCCACCGCTCCGTTCCGTCCGGGAGTTCGAGCCAGTGTTCGAACCCGTAAACTGGTTTCCCCGTCGCCAGAACCTGTGTGACGGGGTGTTCGTCGGGAAGAATCGGTGTGCCGTCGTCGTACGTGATGTGCCACTCGGGCTGAGTGTACGTCCGGCTCGTGATCTCGTCGCGCGTGAGCCCGAGCATGTTTTCTGCCCGTCCGTTCGCAAGCGCAATTGTGCCCGACGGTTCGACCACGACGATTCCGACGGGACTCGTTTCGAGGATTCGATCGAGGAGGTCGCTGTTCCGGGTATCCCCGTTGCGTGCGTCCGTCTCGTCTGTCTCTCCGTCGGTGATCGAGGCGCGGCCGACAGCAGTGCGAGCGGCCGGGGGACGCCACCACACTCGAGCACACGCGCCGACTTTCTTCGTACGTAGTTCGCCCTCGGTGGCGAGCGCCTCGAGCCTGTTGTACGCAGTTCGGCGGGCACATCCCGCCGCGTCTGCGACCTCGGTCGCCGTGAGCGGTTCGTACTGGTCCGTGCGTCGTTCGAACACCTCGAGAATGCCGTCGTCGGAAAGTCCCCGTACCCTGTCCATGCCACGTCTTCGACTCGACGAGAGATAGCGCTTCCGCAGCGGTATCCGCGTCTTCACGCCTGCATTCGTCCGAAAAGCAGTGCGGACGGAACGTGAACGTCCATTTTCACGGCGATCGAACGAAGTCGGTCGGCGATCCGTCTCACACTCGAGAGCTCCTCACGGAAGCTCGAACTTCGAGTCGCGTTTCGTCACGACGACGTCCTCGAGGACGAGCACGTCGAGACCCATCCCGAAGAAGTCCTTGAGCGCCCCGGTCGGCGTGGTGACGATCGGTTCGGCGTGGTCGTTGAACGACGTGTTGAGGAGGACGGGAACGCCGGTCACGGTCTCGAACTCGCGGAGTAACCGGTAGTATCTGGGATTCTGTTCCTCGCGAACGGTCTGGGGTCGGGTGGTGTCGTCTGCGGGGTGGAGAACCGCACCTAGCTCGTCGCGTTTCTCGGGCGCCACGTCGAACGTGTCGATCATATATGGGCTCGCTATCGCGTTCTCGAGGTACTCGTCGGCCGCCGATTCGACCATCGACGGCGCGAACGGTCGCCACTCCTCGCGGTGTTTGACGAAGCGATTCACCCGGTCGCGGGACGTCTCGGTTCGCGGATCGGCGAGGATGCTCCGGTTGCCGAGCGCTCGCGGCCCCAGCTCGAGTCGGCCCTGGAACCAGCCGACGAGCGCGCCGTCCGCGAGCAGTTCGGCGACCCGTCGCTCGAGGTTGGCAGGTTCGGCGTAGTCGACCTTGTTCGTCTCGAGCAGTTCCCGGACGTCGTCGGTCTCGTACTCGGGCCCCCAGTAGACGTTCGTCAGCGGGTCGACCTCGTCCGGACGGTAGTCGATCCACCCCCCGCCGAGTGCGAGTCCGGCGTCGTGGGCGACGGGCTGGACGAACACGTCGTCGACGGCCGGCGATTCCCGGACACACTTGTTCAATTTGCAGTTGAGCGCGACCCCGCCCGCGAGACCGACGTTGCCGGTCCCGATTCGATCGACGTACTCGTCGACGATGGCCGTGACGGACTCCTCGAGGAGTTTCTGTGCCGTGTGCGCGAGGTCCTTCTCGAACTGGTCGAACTCCTCGGTCGTCGTCGAACGCGGTCGATCGAACAGGTCCTCGAGTGCCTTCACGCCGTGTTCGGTTCCCCAGCGGCCGGTGATCGGCGTCACGTCGTAGTCGACGCCGGTGTCGATACTGCGTCGGAGCCGACGCTCGATCCCGGGGTTGTCCTCGCCGTAGGGTTCGTAACTGTTTCTGAATTCCGAATCTTTAAGCAGTAATAAATGGTGATTAGCAACAACACGATGCCACGGTCGTACGCCATCGGCGAGTTCGCGGAGGAACTTGGCGTCCACCCCGAAACTGTCAAACGGTGGTGTCGAAACGGCGACCTTGACTACACACGCACGCCCGGCGGCGACCGACGCATCCCACACCGTGAACTCCTCCGCCTCGCTGGTGATGCTCGCCCCCGCGACCACGTCGCGCTCTACGCCCGCGTCTCCAGTCACGGACAGAAAGACAACGGCGACCTTGATCGGCAACTCGACCGTCTTCGAGACCACGCTCACGACAACGGATGGACGGTCGAAACCACCTACACAGACGTCGGCAGCGGTCTCGACCAACTCCTCGACGACGTACAAGACAGCGACTACGGCCGCGTCCTCGTCACCTACGAGGACAGACTCACCCGCTTTGGCTTCTCCTACCTCGAACGCCTTCTCGACCACCACGGCGTCACCATCACCGTCATCGAAGACGAGACGGACAAAACCGCACAGGAAGAACTCGTCGACGACCTCATCAAGCTCGTCGCCAGCTTCTCCAGCAAGCTCTACGGAATGCGATCCAGCAAAAAACAACAGGTCGTCAACGCCGTCGAATCCGAGGTGAACCCCGATGACTGACCACCTCTCGCTGCCCCTCCGACTGCCGGAGACACACCACGACGCACACGAACGGTTAGACGAGTTCGTCCAACACGTCGCCACCCGCATCCTCCACCTCCGCTGGACGCCGGAATACCTCGACGACATCCACGACGCCGACTATCAGGCGTGGACGTACTTCGACGAACACCAACCATTCGAAGAACTCGACGACCACGCCCTCTACCACTCCATCCACCACGGTGAAGATCCGCCGGCGGATTTCGAACTGTACGTACCGTCACGTATCCGGCGATGCATCCTACAGAAAGTCGGAGAAACCCTGCGGAGCCACGCCGATCGCCGCGACGCCTTCTACGCCATCCAGCGCGTCCTCCCCACGCACAAAATCCGCCGAATACACCGTCGCCGCATCAAAGAAGAACTGTGGGAGGACGGCGAGTACCTCTCCGGGGGCTACGTTGATGTTCTCATCGACCAACTCAACACGTACTACGACCGCCACGGAAGGTATCCGGACACGTATTTCGAGTTGCAAGACCCGCCGGAGTACAGCAACGGCGCGTTGCCGTACTCGGCGGACGACGGCCCCACGAGCGGCCAAGCCGTCAACTACCACTACGACGAAAACGAGCAGTCGGTGACGGTGAAGGTGAAGGTGAAAACCCCTGACACTGTGACTCCCGAAAGTCGTGGGGACTGGTCGTGGCACGAACACGACCTCGCCGGGTACGACGCCTTCTACACGCTCACCCAGCACGGCTCTCTGTCAGCCCCAGAGTTCCAATCCACGTGGCGCAAGAACGGCGACCACATCCACGAACTCTCGTTTCCCGTCGAAGTCGATAATGCCGACACAGACGGTGATGCGGAACGCGTGTTGGCGCTCGACGCCGGGATACGGAAGGACGTGACCGCGGTCGTCGTTGAGGAGACTGGCAAACAGGTGTCGCGGCCGCATTTCGTTCGAGTTACTGATCGTGACGGGATGCGCCGACGGCACCGGGAGCGACAGCGGTTAAACGATCAGTTGGCGGAACTTCGCCGGAGTGGGCGGGATCACACGGCAGCGTTCAAAACGGTGCAGGCAGAGTACGAACGAGTGAACACCAAAATCCAGCACAAGCGCGAGCAGTTGACACATGATGTGGCGAATCAGGTCGTCGCGCTCGCCTTGGTGTACGACGTGGACGCCGTGGTTCACGAGGATTTGCGGTCGCTGTCCCCACCGTCTGGTGAAGGTGGGTTGTCGTGGGAGCTGTCGAGTTGGGCGCGGCGCGAGATCGTCGAGAAGATCGAGTACCGCTGCGAGTACGTTGGCGTGGACGTGGATCGGGTGTACCCGCAGGGGACGAGTCGGTCGTGTCCGCGTTGTGGTTCGACTGGCCATACGTGCAAGTCTCCCGACCACACGGAGGAGGTGTGGTGGGGTGGGCACTTCCGCTGCGACAACGCTCGGTGCGGGTTTGAAGGTGATCGAGATTACATCGCGGCGGTGAACGTGGCTCGCGTGTTCTTCAGCGAGATGGATGGACTGGATCACGGTTTCATGTCCTCCTATACGGGGGATTCGGAAACCGTGCCAGCTCGCCGTTCCGTTGGCACGCGGCTCGCGTTCGGGCGTGGCGTTGTTGCCTACGAGCCCGAACAGACAGGGGCGACCGCTGGTGGTGGGTCGGCTGTCATAACGCCCGCTGTCGCCCTGTCAGAGTCGAATGCGGATGGCGGTGATGGGTGTGGCCCAGCCACCCGTCAGTACACCCAATTCCAACGGGTTACTGCTGAACACTGCTGAAAATAGGAACGGTGCGAGTCCCATCACTTTCCCCTCGCCGTTGAACATCCGGTAGCCGAGGTAGTTCGTGACCGCGGCGTAGAACAATCCCCAGCTGTTCGGGTGTTCGTACGTCCGGAGACGCGTGAGCCCGTCGGCGGTGGCGTGCCAGACGACGGTCGAGTCGTACTCGCCTTTCGCGTCGATCGTCAGAACCAGCGCCTCGTCGAACGTCGACGGGTGGAACGCGCTCACCGCGTGACACGCGTGGTGCGAGCGGCGCTCGATCGGCGGGAGGGGCGTTCCGATCTCCTCGAGACGGGACTCGACGAGACGCGTCGGCACGTACCGCGATTTAAACTGATCTCTGCCGACGTTCCGGAGGTGTGATAACTTCTCGAGCGTTCCGTCGAGCCGGACGGTATTTTTCAGGTAGTGATCGAGGATCTTCGTCCGGAGGGTCGGTTCGTACGGGAGGACGATCTTCTCGAGCTCGCCGAGGTCGATCCCTTCGTACTCGAGGCAGGCGCGAATCGCCCGCTCCGGGAAGGTGTCGACCGCGTGTTTCTCTCGAGTCAGGCGCTCTTCCTCGATCGCGAATCGAAGTTCACCGTCGTCGAAGATCGCTGCGCTCGGATCGTGCTGGCCGTAGAGGCCGATTGCGGGTTTGAATGACAGGACGTAGCTCATGAGTTCGGTGGTTTTTCGTCTGGGTGGCTCTCGTGGAACAGGTGGGTCGATCGACTGGCGATTATTCGATCCGAGCGAAACGATCACTCGATGTAGCCGAGGGTCTCGAGTCGGTTCTCGACCACGGAATCGACGGTCGCTCGGTTCGAATCCGTATACTCGGGATAGGACATCGGCTCGGTCTCCTCGACGATCGGAAGGACGCGCCCGTCCATCCTGTCGCTGTACGGTACCCCGAGTGCGGCGAGGATCGTCGGAGCGACGTCGAACAGGTGCGCGTCATCGATGGATCGCGACTGGTCGATTCCCTCGCCGCTCGCGACGAATATCCCATCGAGCTTGTGGTTCCAGGGTTCCGTCGTCTCGACGAAGTACTCCTCGCACGGCTGTGCCGAGAGGAAGTGCTGGAAGTCGGTCGGGACGGTGACGATATCGACTGCTCGATCCGTGTACGGGCCCTCGAAGAACGCCTCGCGGGGTGCGACCTCCTGGAAGACGGGCTCGCCGTCGGGTGCGGTCACCGACTCGAGTTCCCGAACGAGATCCGCTCTGACGGCCTCGTACTCGTCCTGTGGTATCGTCCCGTCGGGGTCTCGTCCCTCGACGTTCATCCGAACACCGAGTTCGGTCCGTGCGCGGACGTACGCTTTCGAATTCGGGAAGTCGACCTGTTCGTTCCCGGTGCGGACGACACCGTCCGGGACGTGTGCTTTCGCGAACTCCCCGAGTCCGAGGCGTTCCAGGACGAGCCCTGTCCGGTGGGCCGTAATTCCGACGCTCGCCAGCGCCGCGGCGATCCGTTCGACGGTGCTCGGCTCCCACTCGTCGGCCTGCTCGCCGTCCCGGAGGTCGTCTCGCATCGCGTTCCACGTCGGCATCCCCTTCCCGCCGAGGGTGGTCTCGAGATAGCCAGCGTCCTCGAGGAAGGCGTTGACTCGGAACTCGGGTTTCTCGTAGCGACCCATCCCGTGATCGCTCGCGACGAACACCTGCCGTGGCGTACACGCCTCGAGGACTGCGCCGATCTGCTCGTCGGCGGCAGCGTAGACTCGCTTGACCTTCTCCCACTCGCCGTCGAACTCGTGGAAGACGGTGTCGGTTTTCTGAAACTGGAGGAAGCCGAAGTCCGGTTCGAACCGGTCGGCAAGATAGCGAAACGCGTCGCCGCGCATCTCGACGAGCGTGCAGTACTCGTCTATCTTCTCGGCGTCCGAGAGCGAGTCGTCACCTCTCGCATACCGGGGGTAGACGCGGTACGCACCGATGGCCTCGCGGACGTCGTCGAGGATGCCTTTGGGGTGACACGGCGGATCTTCCGGACCGATGAATCCCGGGATAATCGCCCCGTCGATCTCGTCCGGCGGGTGCGTGACGGGAACGTTGACGACGACGCTCGAGCGACCGTGGTGGTCGAGCAACGTCCAGAGTCGGTGTGCGTGGACGTCGTCGCCTTTCACGACGTGAAAGTCGTATCCGTCGAACCCGGTAAACCCGTAGACGCCGTGTTTCCCCGGATTGACGCCGGTAAACAGCGACGGCCACGCGCTGGGTGTCCACGGCGGAATCTGCGACTCGAGCGGTGCGGTGACGCCCGTCTCGAGCAGGGCGCGGAGGTTCGGAATCACGTTCTCCTCGGATAGCCGGTCGAACACCGAGAGACAACCGGCGTCGATGCCAACGAGCAGTACGTCCATCTGATTTCGACCAGTCGTCGGTTCGCTTTCGCTACTACGTTTCATTCAGATACGTCGGGAGTGGTGTCGGAGGGATATATTTAATATCGAGTAAAACACCCCGACCGCGTTCGGCGAGTGTGCAAACGAGGTGTCGGATTGCGACCGGTCGAGCGTCGAGAACTCGCCAGGTCTGGACCCCTGTTTCCCCCTCGAAACGGTGTTTAACACACCGATAAACGCTCTCTCGATCGGCCGAGATCGAGATCTCGAGGATTCCGACGGGCGAATATCGTTTAAGAAGTCCATCACCAAATGGCTCGAATCGGGACGAACGAACAGCATGGATCAGAACCTCTCCAGACGACGCGCGCTGGCTGCACTCGGTGTGACTTCGACCGCGTTCGCCGGCTGTCTCGAGTTCCTTCCCGGCGGTGAGACCGACACCCCCTCCGAAAGCAAGACCGGCGGGGACGGGGGCGACACTGGTGGGGACGGGACGCCCGGAACCAGTCCGGACTGGCCTGCGATCGACGCCGGCGAGGTGCTCTCGGACTTCGAAGACCTCGATCGGTGGGAGCCCCACGAGACGAGCGAGGTCAGCGCAGCCCCAGACGAGGCACAGACTGGATCACAGGCGGCGATCATCGAGAGCGACGAGGGATCGGCCAGCATGAGTATGTTCTTCCCCGACGGCCTCGATTTCGAGGGGTGGGACACGTCGATGGCGGTCAAGCCAGAATCCGTAAACCGAGTCATCGTCGAATTCATCGCCCCGACTCGCGACGAACGTCTCACCAGCGTCCGAACGGTGCCCGACGACTACGACGACTGGTTCCGGATCGACTGCGGGTACGAACACAAGCCTGCAGGCGAACCAGATCTGTCGAACGTCACCCGGCTGAACGTCGTCGCGGACGGCCCCGAAGGTGGCCCGGCCCGGATGCTGGTCGACGACCTCCGGCGAACCGAGGCGGTCGACAACGGTAAGGCGATCCTCGCGTTTTACGGTGGGCACCAGTCACACTTCGAACTCGCGGCGGACCTGCTCGAGGAACGGGGGTGGGCTGGTGCGGTCCCGGTCGATCCGAGGCGCATCGGCGATCGGGATCGAATGGGGTTCGACGAGTTACACCAGCTCAGAGACCGTGGCTGGGACGTCTGCTCGTACCCGCGGACGGACGGCAACTTCGCCGAACAGTCCGAGGACCGACGGCGGACGGTCATCGAGAGTAGCCGGGACTTCCTCGCAGACAACGGCTTTCCGGACGGCTCGCGCCACTTCTTCGCCCCCGAGTGGAGATGGATGGATCCGACGACCCACGGGATCGTCCGCAATCTCCACGAGTCGGGCTTCATGTTCGGGTCCTGTCCGACCGGCGCACCACCGACTGGCATCCACATGACACCGGTCATCTGGGGACCCACGCTCCACAACGGCGTTCGTCGCCACGTCAACCTCTGTGATCAGTACCAGCAACTCACCGTGATCCGAATTCCTCGGATCGTCGACGGGGCCGCTGGCTCGAATAGCATGTCGCTCGAGGCCTTCGAGAGTCTGCTCCACCACATCGAGCATCGGGGTCTCGACGTGATCACGCCCTCCGACCTGGTCGACGGAACGATTGGTGGAGACGGCGGGAACCAAAGCGAGAACGTAGAGCAGCCGAACGGGGTCATCCTCGAGGCGGGCAAAACGCACTCGCTCGAGGGATCGGGACAGACCGAAACCGACGAATTCGACCTCAGCCAGGGCATCCTCACGGGACAGTTTACTCACGACGGTGACTCGGAGTTCGTCGTCGAGTTGACGGAAGTCGACGGCGACCTCGGCAACGACCTCCTGACGACCACCAGTGGCGCGACCACGGGCGAGTCGATCGTGACGATCGGCGACGGGACGTACCAGGCCACCGTCGATGCGGACGGGTCGTGGTCGCTCACGATCGACCAGCCCGAGGTCCACAGCGACGACCTGACCGACGTCCCGGTCGAAACGTCCGGGACGGGATCGGCGGTCGTTGGCCCGCTGTGGACCGACAGTGAACTTCGCCTCTCGGTGACGCACGACGGCACCGGGGAGTTCGTCGTCGACGGATACGGCGCAGACGGCAGCTGGGAACAGATCGTCAACAAGACCGGCGCGTTCGACAACTCGAGGTCGTACGCTGCAAGCGGTGTCGTCTGGATCAACGTCGAGGCCGACGGCGACTGGACGCTCGAGGTCACTAAATCGTGACCGGGAGTTCGCCTCGCTAGCGCGACGGAGCGACGTTGGTCTCTCTGAGGCCCCACAGCGCGCCGCAGTGCATACCACGTCGACCACTGTCGAGTGCAGGGAGAGCGTCGTTCGATTCACCATCTCCGGCTACATGATTCGGGAAAGAAAACTGGGGTAGAGTTTTTACCCACCCGTGATCGAGGCAACTACACTTTACTCTCAATTTAAATATAAATCCTGCCTCGATATGTCCGGTGTGAACAGACGCGATCAATCATCGATAATTAGGCCGCGAGGCCGAGCCCTGACCTGAACTGGTGCACAATTCAAACCCAGTCACGATCGACGAAACGATAACGTAGCTCGCCGAGAGGTGTATGGATAGTACGCTGCCGCCGATTTCGGCCGCCAAGATGGCTCCTGAGACAGCCGATACACTACCGCTGACGTCTCCTCGTGAAAGACCATGATAATCGGCCAATGCTCTTTCACGGATAGTGTGCAGTTCCTCTGGAGACGAGAAGCGCAACGTGCACGCTGCCGTCGATTCTCGCCTCGCGAACGCTGCAGTTCCTGTCACGGTTCGACACTGCTGAGCGGTGCGAGTTCCTGTCACGATCTCGATCTCGAACCACGCGGAAGCCGAGCTGGCAGTCAGTTCATACGCCATCATTCTATTCGCCATACATAACATATCACATACCATTTTGAGAACAGGTAAGTAGAAACTTTTTCTAAGTTGTTAATATGATATCTGGCTAACCGATACGAAACTCGATCTCGATGAACGGATCCCCGACTGTCTCTCGTCGTGGTCTCGAGATCGTCTGTTTCGAGTGTGTTTTCAGTTTCGATGGATTCGAGCATCTTCGTTTTGAACGTCGAATTCCAACCGAGGGGTCTTCGACTCGAGTCCGAGGCGGCGTCGTAGTCTGCTTCACGAAGGTTTGCAACGTCGATTTCGAGCGTATCGATCGCGGCCAGCGCAGTAACCACTTCCCTTCGTTGGGTCCACTCGAGCAGAACGGCTTTCACTTCCGTTCACCACGAGATGGATGTGGCCGACGCCACGAATCGTTCTCGGAGTCGATCGAAGGTCGGTCGTGTCCTCGGTTCGGACGGACTCGACGACATCGGCCGGGAACTGGCCGATCGGTAGACGAGAGACGAGAATCGATCGAGTCTTCGTGAGCTCGCCGAGCACTTCAACAAGCGAGTACTCGAGTCGGCTCTGGACGATGCGGATGTGAACACGCTCGAGGGCGAACTGGACAACAGGTACCAGCTACTGATCGAGGACGCAACAGTAGAACGCGTATCGAGACCCGGCGACGACTCGAACGAGCGGACCGACGCTGATACTACCAGACAACAGTCAGGTATCCGTAACCGCATCCGCAGACTTCGAGGCCAAACGCAGACGGTTTCCGCGAACGAACTCGATGAGTTGGAGAAACGAGACCGTGTCGACCTCGGCGATTTCGACGTCTTCGTCACTGTGTATTGTACCGACTGTGACACCCAGTTCTCCGTCGATCTAGAGAACTGCACCCGTGACTGCTAAAACGGATCTGAAACATTACACCCATATGTTCGTAAGGCCAGCGAGCGGTAAACGATAACACTCCTATGGCTGTCAGGGATAGGAGGTCGGTACGCTCGATCGACAATTCATAACGATTGCTGTGACTGGTTGCCGACGCAACCGCAAGCCGGGTCGCGGTTGCGCCGGGACAGACTCACAGCGATCGGTATCAGGCCTCGCCGGCACCGTTCACCGAGAAGAAACGGAAGCGACGGGTCCGACCAGGCGAAAGCCCGTCGATAGAACGGCAACGACGTCTATTCGGCACCATGCTGGCGAAATCGCTCGAGGTCGGTCTTCTCAACTGTTTCTGTTCCCGAAACCCTCGTATCTGTGATAGGATCGGGAAAAACGGCCTCAGAAGAGCGTTGCCGCGCAAATTTTCCCGTTTTCAATATTCGCCGGATTTCCTCGCGGAGAAACGCGTTTGTCGACACGAAACGGGTCACACGAGTCTCTCGGAAAGCGGGGTCGTCGGCCCGAGAGTGGATTCGTTCGCGCGATAGCCAACGCAGTAGACGGGAGGTGGATTTCGCTCAGCACCGACGCTGGCAGTGGTGGGGCAGACGACTCTCGATCGCTTCATCGAGAGAGACCTGCTCGAGACGGAGTGTCTCGCTCGTCTCGAGTGCGGAGGACCGTGCAATCCGTCGATTTTCGCCGATCGTGATCCGTCCGCCGACGAGGAGACGATGCGTTTCGCGTAAAGAAACGACACGGCGTTTCGCATCCATCGGCAGTCTGCGAACGATTCCCTCTCGGAAGTCGATGCTCGATCGAACAGCCGCTCGCGGCATCTGCATTCCAAGAATCGCGGCTACGGGATGCTCGTCAGTACCGGATTTCGAGTTCCAGTTCGTTTACCGCACCGAGAACTGCGTTCGCGTAGGTACCTTCGAGTTCTTCTCTCGGGAGTCGGTGGGCCGGCCCGGCTACGGTCATCGCACAGGCCATCCCGGTGTTCGGGTGGATAACGGAGGCGCTTACGGCTCGTATCCCCCGCTGGCGCTCCTCCATGTTGAGCGCGTAGCCGCGCTCCCGGATGACGTCGATCTTCTCGAGCAACTCGTCTACGTCGGTGACCGTATTCGACGTCAGCTGGGACAGTCCTTGCGTGTCGACGATTTCCTTGATCTCCTCGTCCGAGTGGGCTGCGAGCATCGCTTTTCCGGACGCAGTCGCGTGTAGCTGGAACCGTTCTCCGAGGAGGAAGTTTTTGATGTTGTACCGGCTCCGGTCGATGTACGTGAAGATGCCGTAGTCCCGCTCTTTGACCGAGACGAGGACCATCTGGCCCGTCTCCTTGCCGAGCTCGCTGGCTTTCACGTTGGCCTGGTGACAGAGGTCGATTTCGTCCCGGAGCGCGCCACCCATGGTCAGAAACTTGAATCCGAGGCGGTACTTTCCGTCGCCGTTGACGACGAACCCCTCCTGTTCTAACGATTGGAGGTGCTTGTGTACCGTCCCTTTGGAGAAGCCGGTCTCGTTAGCCAGTTCCGTCACACCGGCCTCGTTCCGCGATTGCAGTGCCTCGATGATCGCAAACAACGTCCGGTTGGACTTCACTGCCGTACTCTGTGACGAACTCTCGAACTCTCCGTCCGCTTTCACCGCCGGGCTGTGCGTCCTGTCGTCGTCCATTACTACATCGAGTATATACCATGGTACTTAGTCGTGTGCTTCACCATAACATTTGTCTATGTCAGCTAGCTGGCTCCGATCGGGCGTCGGTCAGAGGTACGCGGCATCCCACCGAGCCGGTTTGCTGACGTTTCCACAGTCGGCACACTCGAGTCGGCCCATCGCGTCCATCGCAGTCGCGAGCCCATCACAGCGAGCGCAGTAGTAGCCGTACTGCTCGGTCCGTTCGGGATCAGTGTACACGGCCTGGAACACCCCGTTCGATCCCAGATCGTGATCGGGAGCGACGTACAGTTGCTCTCCCGCTTGTGTCGTTACCGTCTCTCGCTTCGCATCCGCCATCTTGGCGTAGATGTTCTCGACGAACGACCGCCCTCCGACGTTGACCTGTCTGGCGTCGACTCGCCGGAGTCCGTGGCGTTCGTAGAACGCGTTTCCTTCCGCGTTGACGTTAAGGACGCGTCCTCGGAGACGTTTTGCGCCCCGTTCTTGGAGCGCCGTCAGCGTTCGTTCGAACAACTCCGAGCCGATCCCACGACCGCGGTCAGCGGGTGCGACGTGAAGCCAGTGGATGTCGCCGTAGGTGCCGACTGTGCTCTCGGTGAACCCGACGACGTCGTCGTCTCGAACGGCGACCAGAACGAGGCGGTCCGACCGCTCGAGTGCGGCCGTGGACGCTTCGTCGCCGTGCCACTGTGTAACTGCTTCGTCGATTATCGCCGGACTGAGCGCATACGACGCCTGCAGCGATTGCCGTGCTACTTCCGTGATCTCATCCTGATCGGTGGCGTTCGCTTCACGGATCTCCATGCGCTATCGTGTGCGATGGCAACATATGTAAATCTTAGCCCCGGGACCCCCGCCTTCGGCGTGACGGTCCACTGAGGATCGGCGAGAGCTGTGGCTGGACGTGCCCGTAAGCGGGCACGACGTCGAATGCCGTTACGCGTGCGTTTCGAGGTAAGAGCCGAAGAGTTCCTGTTCGTCCGGCCGCTTTGCATCCTCGATGACGCGGGAGATCGTCGTCGTCTGGATGAAGTGTTCGTAGTTTACGTTTCCGTCGAGCTGGTTTCCAGCCCACGTGCCACCTCCCTCAGAGAGTGTGTTCGGGAGGCCGTTTTTGTGCCAGCCGCCGTTCGCGAACGCGTGGGGCTGGTTGACGATGACGCGGGCGACGTTCACCTCGTCGCCGACTTTCCGTACGTGATCGTCGTTTTCGGTGTGGATCCCACACGAGTGGCCGGCACCCTCGAACGAGAGGATCCGTTTGGTCGTCTCGATCGCCTCCTCGAGGTCGGGGACCTCGAAGACGTTCAGGACGACGGCGAGTTTTTCGCCCGACAGCGGGTACTCCGGTCCGATACCGGTTCCTTCGGTGATGAAGAAATCCGCCGCTTTCGCCTCGGGGTTCTCGAGTCCGGCGGCCTCGGCGATCACGTCCGCCGGTTGTGCGACGAGGTCGGTGTCGAGCGAGCCGTGTCCCTCGGGAAACAGCGCGTCCCGGATCTTCCGACGTTCGGTCTCGTTGCACACGTATCCGCCCTCGTTCTGCAGGGCGTCGACGAGATCGTCGTAGACTTCCTCGACGATCGCTGCGTTGTTGTCGGACGAGCAACTGGTCGCGTGATCGACTGTCTTGCTCTTGTGGAGCCGTTTCGCGACCGTTTCGACGTCGGCGGTGCTGTCGACGATCGCCACTGCGTTGCCTTCACCGACGCAGTAGTTCGGAGTGCCAGAGGACTCGCCTCTCGCCACGTTCGCAGAGGAGCCGGTGACCTGGAGGAGGTCGACCTGATCCATCAACTCGTAGGCTTTGCTCTTGGTGGCCGGCCGGGGGACCATCTGGACGAGGTCTGTGGGCGCTCCGACCTTCTCCAGTTCGTCGTGAATGTACTCGACGACCAACTCGCAGACTTTCTCGCCGCGGGGCGACGGAGACAGGATGATCGCGTTACGTCCTTTCAGCGCCATCATCGCGAGAGCGGTCGGGGTCGTCCCTGGATGGGTCGAGGGAACGACGGCGCCGACGACGCCGACCGGTTTGGCGATCTCCGTGAGCTTTTGCTCCTCGTCGACGTCGATGACGCCGACCGACGGCTCGCCGAGGGTGTCCTCGAGTACGCCGAGAATTTTGCGTCGTTTCTTCTGGATCTTGTCCTCGACCTTGCCGAGCTCGCTCTCCTCGACAGCGACCTCCGACAGGTGGACGGCGTGGTCTTCCTGGTAGATCGCCCAGCCGACGGCCCGAACGAGCTCGTCGACCTCTTTTTGGCTGTAATCACTGATCTCCGCCATGGCGTCACGGCCACGGTCGATCAGATCGGCGACGATACCACTGGCATCTGATTCGACTGGGGATGACTGCGCGTCGACTCCCATAGTGTTCCTCACGTCCGTATCGTAGCATATAATGGTAATGGATAGGGAGTTCGAGTCAGTATAATGAATATAATGTGGTTGGAATCCCCGTCAGGAAAAAGCGAGGCCGACCGGTAGAGACGATCGGTCACCATCCCTGGTACTGGACGACGGATAGCCTGCTATAGTCGCCGCCGGGAGTCGTTGTACGCCTCCCCACGACGGCCGAATCGGCGGGACATCGCCGATTTCGACCGCTTCGATGCGGAGAGCGGATAAATCGTTTCAGTCGGTACTATACCACGAGGTGCGAGTCGTAACTCGTCTCCCGTATCGTCGGCGACTACTCGTCGATCCCAGCCATATCCTCGTATACGGTAACGACGGCGGAGAAGTCCAGGTCGCCGCGGTCTTTCTCCTCGAGCGATTTGAACAGTTCGTGGTTGAGCGAGGAAAGCGGGATCGGTGCTCCATACTCTTCGCCATCGTCGACCGCGATGCGAAGATCCTTGTACATGTACGAGCCGAAAAAGCCCGGCTCCATGTCGCGGTCGATCATCCCCTCGGCGCGGGTCTCGAGCGCCCACGTCTGCGCTGCACCGCCTTCGATCGCGTCGACGAGTTTCTCCTGTGAGATACCGGCTTTCTCGGCGAACACGAGTGCTTCCGAGAGACTCGTCACTTCCGCTGCAGCGATCATGTTGTTACAGATCTTCGCGACCTGTCCCGCTCCCGTCTCTCCGACCCGTGTTACCTGCCCGCCGATCGTCTCGAACAACTCCCGGTACTCCTCGACGAGGTGTTCGTCGCCACCGATCATGATCCGCATCCACGCCTCTCGCGCGCCCTGTTCGGACCCGCTGACCGGCGCGTCGATGGTTCGAATCCCCTCCTCGGCGAGGTCGGCAGCGACGTCACGGATCGCACCGGGGCCGATCGTACTCATGTCGATCAGCACCAGTCCTTCCGCTGCGCCCTCGACCAGTCCGTCCGGTCCGAGTGCGACCTCTCGGACGTGTTCTCCCCTCGGCAAGAACGTGATGACGGCGTCGCTCGCCTCGGCGACGTCGGCCGGCGTCTCTCTCGACTCGGCACCGTACTCCTCGAGTTCGACGACTGGATCCGACTGGATGTCGCTGACGACGACGTCGTACCCGGCGTCGACGAGATTTTTTGCGGCCGGTTTACCCATGATTCCAAGTCCGATAAAGCCGATTCTCCGTTTCGAACTCATGCGTACCCACACTCACCGGAAGCCGTTAAAAAATTTAGCCTGATGACCTGACAATGCATCGAATCGACGATCGGATCGACTCCGAAGTGAGGCCTCGTCTCTCCTCTCGCTATTTTTGCGCTACTACCAACATTTTTAGTGATGGTTGGTGATTTGCAGGTGCATGGCACACCCAACGCCAGCGAATGGAACCAGACTCGTCGTTTCACCTGGACAGGTCGTGCTCGGAACGGGCGCAATCGAGGAGGTCGGCGAGTACGCCGATCTGTACGGAAACCGGGCGCTGCTGGTCGCGACCGAACAGATCGACGAGATCCACGGTGATCGAGTTCGAGAACAGCTATCGGCAGCGGGTATCGAGACCGTCTCGTACACGGACGTTCGGCCCGATCCGACGGTCGAGAACATCGAGGCCGCCTACGACGTCTGGCAACGAGACGAGTGTGACGTGATCGTCACCCTCGGCGGCGGGTCGTCGATCGACGCCGGAAAAGGCGTCGGCATTCTCGCCACAAACGACGGCCACATCCGCGACTTCGGCGTCGACAGGGCGGGCTACGAGGGCGTCCCGAATCCGACGCCGCCGCTCATCGCAGTCAACACCACTGCTGGCACTGGCAGTGAAGCGACCCGTTCTGTCGTCGTCTCCGACGAGAGCACCGACACGAAGTTCCTCATCGTCTCGAAGAACGTCGTGCCGGACGTGGCAGTCGAGGACCCGGAGCTGACGCGTTCGTTACCACAGAGTCACACGGCGTTCACCGGTATCGACGCGCTCACTCACGCGATCGAAGCCTACGTCTCGGTCAAGTCCTACGGCGTTCCACAGGACTTCGCACGGGGTGCGATCCGCCGAATCGGCCGCTGGTTACCCGTCGCGTGGGCGAACGGCGACGATATCGAGGCGCGAACGGAGATGATGATCGGCCAGTTACAGGCCGGCCAGGCGTTCACGAACTCCTCGGTCGCGCTCGTCCACGGGATGGCACGACCCCTCGGCGCACAGTTGCACCTCCCCCACGGGCTCGCGAACGCCATCCTTCTCCCGTACGTGATGGAGTTCTCGGCGATGGCCGCGCCAGAGGAGTACGCCGAAATCGCCCGGTTACTCGAGGCCGCAGAACCCGGCGACACCGATCGCGAGGCTGCGGACAGGGCGAGCGAGGCCGTCCACCAGCTGTGTGCGGACGTCGGCCTCACGTCGTACCTGGACGACTACGGCGAGATCCCGTCCCGGGAGGAGTACCTCGACGTCGTTGGAAAGATGGCTCAGGACGCGATCGACTCGGGGTCGCCCGACAACAACCCCCGAAAGCCAACGCGCGAGGAACTCGAGGAGCTGTTCGTCACGGTGTACGACAACGCCCTCGCACCCGACAGTCCGCGTCGTGCCTGATTCTCGCCGGGGATTCGTTCTCACAGATTCGTTCGTCGTTTCGACGGCGCATGTCGTGCGCTCTGGGCACGGTAACCATCGAGTCCGTCCCGAACACGGTGGCCATCGAGTCCGTTCGAATCAAAATCGGAAGAAAAAGACCGGTACTGGCGCGGCGTCAGATTACTCGTCCTGATCGGCCCACGCGAGGAACAGTTCCTCTTTCGAGGTCAACCCCTCGTCCGGGAGCGCGTGCTCGACGACGTAGCTACTCGCCTCGTGTTCGTTGTCCCACATTGCCTGGTGGGCGTCCGGGAGGTCCTCCCAGTCGACGACCGCCGGGTCGGTGAGGTCGACCTCTCCGGCGTCGATCGCCTCGTTGAGCTGTTCGACCTCGTAGGCGTTGCTCAGATGCGTCCCGAGGATCTCCGCAGTCGGCATCAGGACGTCACGCTGGCGCATCCAGACCTGCGGTGCGTACATCGAGTAGCGGTTGTCCTCGAGGTTCTCGCTGTAGACCACGTTGCCGGTGTGTGGCTTGGTGAGCATGGTACTCACGAAGAGCGCGTCGTGGTCGGCCCGGTCGAAGACGACGTCGGGGTAACCACGCGGGTTCTTCGGGGTTCGGAGGTGTTCGCCGACGGCCCTGCCGAGCGGCTTGAACACTTCGTCGGTGAACTGCTGGACCACGCGGCGGAACTTCTCGGGATCGTCCTGTGCGTTCGGCAGATCTGGAAGCGTCTCCGGCCAGCGGAACTCCTCCTCGCGACGTTTCAGGTCCTCGAGACTGACCGTCCCCTCGACGGCGTCCCCGTAGCCGAGCGACTCGACGAACTCCTGCTGTTCGTCGGTGTAGGTGACGACCGCGATCCGCCCGCCGGCCTCGCGGGCGTCCTCGATAGCGCGCAGGCCGACCTCGTCGACGACGCCGTCGGGGCCGGTGTCGGTTCCGTAGTAGACGAGCACGCCGTCACCGGCGCGGACGTCGGCTCGCTCGTACATCACCGCCGGCGTCGACGTGCCGGGCTTGCCGAGGAAGGTCAGGTAGTAGCCGGTCGAGGCACCGTAGAACGTGAGTTTGCCGCCCTCCTCGAGCATCTGGAACGTCCGCGGGAACGAGAGTTCGCCGGCGTGGCTCACGGCGTAGTCGGCGCGGCGGCCGTCGTGGTGGTCCTCGAAGGCTTCGACGAACTCGCGGCCCGCCTCTTTCCACTCGTCCCACTTCTCGGGCTCTCGCGGGATGCGTCCCCAGATGTCGTCGTAGGGATCGTCGGTTCGGTCGATCGCGTCGGCACCGAGCGTCTCGATGCGTTCGGCTCGTTCCTCGCTGGAACACAGTCCCGTGACCTCGACGTCGTTGCGGGTCGCTAGCTTGGTCGTCTCCCAGCCGGTCCCCGTCGAGGCCCCCTCGACGAACATCGTCGTCCGGGGATCGACGTCGAGCGTCGTGAACAGCGCCCGCCAGACGGTGCCGGTCGCGAGGACGTACGCGCCCGCCTGCTCGAGCGTCGCTTCCTGGGGGATCGGCAGGACCTGGGGCCCCTGGGCGAGCATGAACTGCTGGTGGCTCCCGTTCGGTCCCTCGTACCCCTGGATCGAGAAGTCGGCGTACATCGGATCCAGTCCCATCGTCGGCGAGAGCAAGTCGCTCTGTCCGGAGTAGATCGTCACCAGGTCCCCGACCGCGACGCGGCCTTCGCGCGTGACGGCCTCGCCTGCGTCGACGACGACCGCGACTCCGCCGCTGCCAGTGGTGTGGTAGTCCTGATCGTGGGAGTCGAACTGGCTCACCGGGATCCCGGTGATCGCCCAGATGTCGTTGAAGTTGACCTCGCTCGCGAGGACGTACAGCAACACCTCGTTCGGCCCGGGATCCTCGACCGGGACGATCTCCTCGACCTCCGCCTCTTCCGGATCGCCGTGGGCAGCCTCGCCAGTGTCGTCGTCTTTGACGACCGCCTGGGCGTACTGGTACTCCGGCACCTCGTCGACGCCCGGGTAGAACGGCGTGCCGGGCTCGAGGAGCCGACCCTCGTCGATGAGTTCCTGCTCCTGTTCGGGCGAGGGATCGAACCGCTCTCGCGTCGGGAGGGGCTCGCTCGCACGATCGAGGAACTTCTCGATTCCCGCTTTCCCGCCGACTGGGTCGACGACCGCCTCCGCGAAGTGCGTCGCCTCAGCTTCGAGACCGACGTCGATACCGTCCTCGAAGCCGGTCCGGATCGCGTCGATCGCGCGGTCGAAGGCCTTCGTCCGGCCCTCGCTCGTGTATTCACACTGGTTTCTGTTGCGCTCGACGATCGGGTCTTCGAGGACGTCCTCGGGGAACTCGCCGGGCTCGCTCCACGTCTCGCGGTTCTCGAGGCGTTGCTCGCGAGCCTCGGCCAGCACGTCCGAACCGCCTGCGATGTGTTCGCGGGCGAGTTCTGACGCCCGCGCTCGAGCCGTCCGGTCGGTCTCGAGTTCGTCGATCAGCCCCATCTCGAGAGCCTCGTCGGCGTCGACGTTTCGGCCGTTCGTGACGATCTTCACGGCGTCCCGGATCCCCTCGAGACCGCGTTTCTCGGCGAGAAGCCGCGGGAGCCGCTGGGTGCCGCCGTACCCCGGGATGAGGTTCAGGTTGAGTTCGGGCTGGCCGAACTCGGCTCCCCGGTCGGCGACCGAGTAGTGGGCCGCGAGCTGTAACTCGTTGCCGCCGCCGAGGGCCGCGCCGTTGACTGCGGCGACGACCGGCACGGATAGCTCCTCGATCCGGCGGAACGCCTCGTGAGCCTTGTTCGGGAACGAGATCGCCTCCTCGAACTCGTGGACCTCCTCGAGAAACTGCTCGATGTCGGCACCGGCGACGAAGTTGCTCGGACCGCCGCCGGTGATCACGACCGCGCCGACGTCCTCGCGGCGGCCGAGGTGCTCGAGGACGGTGTTCAGTTCGTCGAGCGCGCGTTCGTTGAGCGCGTTCACTGGCGGGCTGTCGATCGTCACCGTCGCGACTTGCTCGTCCGTGTCGGCCCCGCGGACTGCATTGTACTGGACCGTGACGTTTCGATACTCCTCGAGGATCTCCTGTTCGGCGGCGAGTTGCTGTCGCCGTCGCCACCGTTCGCACTTCGGGCGGATGTCGTCGATCGTCTCGGGATTTTTCAGCGTCGTCGTATCGCCGATCTCCTCGCCGTTTAACATCGCAGTGAGCATGCGACGCATGTACTTCCCGGAGCGCGTCTCGGGGAATTCGTCGACCTCGACGAACTCCTCCGGGATCGCGGTGACGCCTTTCTCCTCTCGGACCAGTCGGGACAGCCGATCTTCGACCTCGGTCGTCAGTCGCTCGTTGGGCTTCGTCTGGACGAACGCGACCGGCGTCAGACCCTTCTCGTGGTGGTCGGCACCGACGACGACCGCGTTTGCCACCGGCGAGTCGGGGTTGATCTGTTTGTCCTGGAGGATCGCACCCTCGATCTCCTCGGTTCCCATCCGGTGGCCGGAGACGTTGATGACCTCGTCGGAACGCCCGTGGAGGCTAAAAGAGCGGTCCTCGTACTTCTTGGCGAAGTCACCCTGCAGGTACGCGTACTCGCCGTCCTTCTCGACCCAGTAGACGTCCTCGAAGCGCTCGGCGTTGCCCTTCCAGCCGTCTTTCCACCGTTCGGGCCCCCAGTTCTCGAGGTCCCCCCAGACGTACCGCATCAGGTACGGGTAGGGCTCGCGGATGATGATCTCACCTCGTTCCTCGTCGTCGGCCTCGCGCCACGCGACCGACCCGTCCTCGCGTTCTTCCGCTTTGACCCAGACGTCGCCGAACACCCACGGGAGCGGGTAGGTGTGGGCGTCCGGGCGCAACTCGAAGTCCTCGTTCCCGAAGAAGTGCGTCCAGACGATCCCGCCGTGTTCGGTCGCCCAGTAGGAGTTGATATACCACTCGCAGACTTCCTCCATGCCGAACTGCTGAACCGCGGGACTTACGGGCTCGGCACAGAACGTCGCGACGCGAAGCGAGTCGGTGCTCCACTCGCGCATGTCGCTTACGCTCTCGTCGTCCTCCATGATCCCCTTGAGGAAGGTCACGCCCGCCTTGAACACCGTCGCACCGTAGCGCTCGATGACCGAACTGAACCGGCCGGCGTCGGGGTAGACGGGCGCGCCCTCGAGCAGGATGCTCGTCGTCCGGGTCGACAGCGACGCGCTGATGAGATACGACTGTCCCGTAATCCAGCCGGGATCGGCGATGACGAACATCGTGTCCTCCCCGGGGACGACGTCGAACGACGTCTTCATCGTGTGTGCGATGCCCGCAGTGTAGCCGCCGTGGACGTGGACGACGCCTTTGGGTTTGCCCGTCGAACCGCTCGTGAAGATGACGAAGAGCGGATACTCCGCGTCGACCGGTTCGGGCTGCGAACTCGCCCACAGCGCCCGGACCAGGTCCCGGTCGGAGAGGTCGTACAGGTCCTCGAAGCTCTCGAGGTCGAATCCGGCCGCCCTGGCGTTCTCGAGGACGTCCTCGCGGGCCTCGGCGAGCAGGTCCGCGGACCAGGCGTCCCGATCGTGCATCTGGATCTCCTGGCCCGTATGCTCGACGACGATCACCTGCTCGACTCGTTCGTCGGAGTCGACCAGCGCCTGGGCGATCTCCGTCCTGATCTCGGATTTCTCTTCGCCCGAGAGGTCGTCGAACTCGGCGAGCGCGTTCCCCACGCCGCGCATGGCCTGGGCCCGTTCGACGGTTATCTCGCCTTCGATCGCCCGTTCGACTGCCGACATCATCGCGTCTGTGTGGTGATCGTCGACCTCGAGGTCGGCGAGCGTGCCGTCGACGATCTCGGTCACGATGTCGACGGGCAGGTAGTCGTCGAGTGCCGGATCGCCGTACTGCTCTTTGTACGGGACGACCTCCGCGTTGCGGTAGCCGCCGTCACTCGTGACGAGCACGTCGGCACCGAGCCGTGCGATGCGGTCGGAGAGCGTCTTGTCGCTGAATCCGCCGAACACCGGGGTGTACACGATCCCGAGACGCTTTGCCGCCTCGGTGTAGTAGATCTGTTCCATGACGTTCGGCATGTTCAGTGCGATCCGGTCGCCTTTCTCGAGGCCGAGGTTTTGTAGCACCTGCGCCGCGGACACGACGCGGACGAGCAGTTCGCGTCGCGAGATGTCCTCCGAGACGACCGGACCGCCGCGCCCGCCGTTTTTCGACTGGTCCCACCGGTCGCCCTCGAAGTGAAACGCCGTCTCCGCGCCGTGGCCCGCGAGGACGTTTCGATCGATCTCGTTGAAACAGGCGTTCGTCTGCCCTCCGGAGAACCACTCGTACAGGGGTGCCTCCGAATCGTCGAACGCCACGTCCCAGGGTTCGTGAGACGCCGCGTAGTCTCGTTCGATCGGGCTCCCGTCGTCGAACTGGAAGCCGGTCCAGGACTCCGAGTCGTCGCTCCAGGACAACCACTCGTCGTCCGATTCGTGATACCAGTGCAGTTCCCGTTTCGCGATCGACCCGTGGAACGCACCCGGATCCTCGCGTGCCCGCTCGCGCATCGCCTTCCAATCCTCGGCAGTGCGTATCGGATTCGATCGGACGTCCGTTTCTATGCTCGGTCTGTCTGCTAGTACGTCTGAGTCTGACATGGTACCGATGTTCGAACCGGTTCAATTCCACGAGTTAAATTGGTTACGAATGGCGTAGTCTTTCCCACCAGTTTCTCCCGCGCGACACCTCGCGTCCCCACCGTCGTCGAGTCGGTGATTGCCGACGCTGTGGCGTCCGAAATCTTTGATCCTGAACTGGTTCGTCGGGCCGTGAGAAAGCCCGCGCTGGTCAGGGTGTCTCGTTCCAGCGCTCGTTCGGTCGGAAGCGGGAGCCTCTCGAGTTCGAGCCCATTCCGTACGCAATCGAGTTCGATCGCGTCATCACGATAGCTGTGAGTCGTTACCGCCGCAACCGCGAACCGTCTTGCTGTTGCGTCGGTGCCCAGTCACAGCCATCATTATCAGGCCAGCCCGATCCGTTCGTCGTAGGCCCCGTGGTGTTTCTTGAACACGTCCATAATCTCGCCCATCGTCGCGTACGCCTTCACCGCGTCGATGATCGGGGGCATGACGTTCTCGTCGTTCGCGATGGCCTCCGAGATTCCCTCGAGGGACGCCTCGACCGCCTCGTCGTCGCGATCGTCTTTGACCCGCGCCAGGCGCTCGAGTTGCTGGTCTCGGACGCTGTCGTCGACCTCGAGAATCTCCGGGTTCGTGTCCTCCTCGATCGTGTACTCGTTGACGCCGACGACGACTTCCTCGCCGGCGTCGACCCGGTTCTGGTACTCGTAGGAGGCTTCCTGGATCTCCCGGTGGAAGTACCCCTCGCCGAGACCCGTGAGAACGCCGTCGCGCATCGAACCGCCGCCCATCTCGCGAATCTCCTCGAGGTAGTCCATCGTCTCGCGCTCGACCTCGTCTGTGAGCGCTTCCACTGCGAACGAGCCGCCCAGCGGGTCGACGATGTCGGCCACGCCGGACTCCTCGGCGATAATCTGCTGGGTGCGCAGGGCGACCCGTACTGCCTTCTCGCTCGGCAGGGCGAGTGCCTCGTCGAAGCTGTTGGTATGCAGGCTCTGGGTCCCGCCGAGGATGCCCGCGAGCGCCTGGATCGTCACCCGGGCGACGTTGTTGAGCGGCTGCTGGGCGGTCAGCGACTGGCCAGCCGTCTGCGTGTGGAACTTCAGCCGCCTGGACTCGGACTCGTCCGCGCCGTACCACTCGTCCATCACGCGGGCGTAGATCCGCCGTCCGGCACGGAACTTGGCGACCTCCTCGAAGATCGAGTTGTGGGCGTTGAAGAAAAAGGAGAGTCGCGGGGCAAACGCGTCGACGTCCAGTCCGCGCTCGAGCGCATCGTCGACGTACGCGAAGCCGTCCGCGAGCGTGAAGGCAAGTTCCTGGATCGCCGTCGATCCCGCCTCACGGATGTGATAGCCCGAGATCGAGACCGGGTACACGTTCGGCGTCTCTTCGACGGCGAACTCGATCGTATCGGTGACGGCGTCCAGAGATGGTTCGGGCGGAACGACCCACTCCTTCTGTGCGATGAACTCCTTGAGCATGTCGTTTTGGAACGTCGCCCGGATCTCCTCGCGCGGGACGCCCTGCTGGTCGGCGAGCGCGACGTACATCGCGTAGATGACCGGTGCGGAGGGGTTGATCGTAAACGAGGTCGAGACCTCGCCGACGTCGATACCCTCGAAGAGGATCTCCATGTCCCGCAGGGTGTCGACGGCGACGCCCTCCTTGCCGACCTCGCCCTCGCTCATCCGGTGGTCCGAATCGATCCCCATCAGCGACGGCATGTCGAACGCCGTCGACAGCCCCGTCTGTCCGTTCTCGATCAGGTAGTGAAAGCGGTCGTTCGTCTCCTCTGCCGTCCCGAATCCGGCGAACTGGCGCATCGTCCAGGTTCGACCGCGGTGCATCGTCGGATACGGTCCGCGAGTGTACGGCTCCTCGCCGGGGAAGCCGAGGTCCTCGAGGTAATCGATGTCCGCGACGTCTTCGGGCGTGTAGAGCCGGTCTACCTCGTGGTTCGAGACAGTAACGAACTCGTCTTTCCGTTCGCCGTGGCGGTCCAGCGCGGGCTCGAGCCGTTCGCTCTCCCACTGCGTTCGCTGCTGGTGAATCTGCTCGAGGTCGTCCTCGTCGTACATACGCTTTCTCAACTATACCGCCCGGAGTATAACGTTTTTGCTGCGCTCAGTACGTCGTTTCGGAATGGCGGGTTCTCGGTGCCAACACGGTGGGCGGGCGGCTCGTCTCCTGTCTCCGACGATCCGGTCCTGCAGCTAGTCGAGGTACACTGGATCAGAAGCGAACGCGGCTTCGTCGGCAGTCGTGTGGCCGATACGGAGCGGACGAGTGCGTGTTTCCTCGAGTGTTTCGCTGGCCGATTCGTCGCGTGTCCATCCTACAGCGGGACGTTTCCGTGATCTTTCGGCGGCCCCTCGACGCGCTTTCGCTCGAGTAACTCGAGGTCGTCGATCAGCCGTCGTCTCGTGTCCCTGGGTTCGATGACGTCGTCGATGTAGCCGCGTTTCGCCGGCTTGTAGGGGTTCGTAAACTCCTCTCGATACTCGTCGATCAACTGCTCCCGACGTGCCTCGGTATCGTCAGCCTCTGTGAGTTCCTTGCGATAGAGGATGTTCACGGCACCTCGGGGACCCATCACCGCCATCTCGGCGTTCGGCCAGGCGTAGTTGACGTCGGCCTCGAGTTCCTTCGAGGCCATGACGATGTAGGCGCCGCCGTAGGCTTTCCGCGTGATCACCGTCAAAAGCGGTACCGTCGCTTCGGCGTAGGCGTAGATGAGTTTCGCGCCGTGTCGAATGATACCGTTGTGCTCCTGATCGGTGCCGGGCATGAATCCGGGCACGTCGACGAGCGTCACGATCGGAACGTTGAACGAATCACACGTCCGGACGAACCGTGCGGCCTTCTGTGAGGCGTCGATGTCGAGCGTTCCGGCGTTGACGCGTGGCTGGTTGGCGACGATACCGACCGAGCGGCCGTCCATGCGGGCAAAGCCAACGACGACGTTGCGCGCGTAGCCCTCGTGGACCTCGTAGAACGAGCCCTCGTCGACCAGTTCGTCGACGACGTTGGTGACGTCGTACGGCTTTTTGGGCTCCCGGGGAACGATGTCGCCGACGTGTGAGTCTCGAGTCGGGTCGTCCCACGGCTCGACCCGCGGTGGATCTTCCAGATTGTTCTGTGGAAGATACGAAAGCAGTGCCCGGATGGAGTCGAGCGTCTCCTCTTCGGTGTCGCAAGCCACGTGTGCGACGCCGGACGTGTCAGCGTGCGTCCGTGCCCCGCCGAGTTCGTTCATCGTCACCTGTTCGCCGGTGACCGTCTCGATCACGTCCGGGCCGGTGATGAACGCGTGTGACGTGTCCGTCACCATGAACGTAAAGTCGGTGAGCGCCGGCGAGTAGGTTGCACCGCCGGCACACGGTCCCATGATCGCCGAGATCTGGGGTACCAGCCCGGAGGCGTCGGTGTTTCGTTTGAAGATGCGTGCGAAACCGACGAGCGAGGTGACGCCCTCCTGGATGCGGGCACCGCCCGAGTCGTTCAACCCCACGATCGGAACGCCAGCGTTTACGGCCTGATCCATCGCTTTCGTGATCTTGTCGGCGACGACCTCGCTAACGGAGCCGCCGAGCACGGTGAAATCGTGGGCGAAGACGAACAGTTTCCGTCCGTCGACCTCGCCGTATCCGGCGACGACCGCGTCTCCGGGGAAGCGCTTCTCGTCGATGCCGAAGTTCGTCGAGCGGTGTTCGACGAACGTATCTAGCTCGTTGAACGTGTCGTCGTCGAGGAAGTGCTCGATCCGCTCGCGAGCAGTCATCTTCCCCTTCTCGTGTTGGGCGTCGATGCGGTCCTCGCCGCCGCCCCTGTGGGCCTCCTCGCGGCGCTCCCGCAGTTCCTCGATCGGATCGTCCTCGGTCATCGTCGCTCACCTCGAGGTCCCCGTCGACGGCGATCGCCGTCGTCGCTCGTTCGATCGCCGCCACGCCGCGGAGGGCGTAGCGAGGCTGTCGGTTCCACAGTAACGGCCGTTTCGGTCGTATCGTCGGTCATGGATTGCTATCTGAGGTCTCGGCAGGCGCAGTAGTCGTTAGTGGTCGGTTCGGCTGATTCGGCACGCACTTCGGAGTGAACGGCCGACGAGTTTCGGTTCGATCACGTCCGTTAGTGGCACCCCATCCATAATGAATGTTAATGGTAGAATTCACCTGAACGGTGGCGTCGCGCTCGGACCGGCCCGTGCGTCAGCAACACCAGCTCGTACTACACCACCGGAATGCGAGCACGCGCTCGCCGGTCGTCTCCGAGGAGACCACGTCGGGTTCGACCGTCATCCCGATCTCGACGTCGTCGGCGTCGCGTTCGACGACAAGCCCGGTGAACCGGACCGGACCGAAGTCCGCGATCGCTACCACGTACGGTGCATCGTCTTCGAACGTCGGTGTCGACACGCTAGTAACGGTAAACGTCTCGAGGGTGCCAGTCGCCGGCAGCGGAGCCGGTTCTACGTCTGCCGACCCACACGCTGGACAAACGTGCCGTGGCGGCAGGAAGCCGTGTTCTTCGGAACACGTGAGATAGTACGGTTCGCCGTTCTCGATAGCGTCGAGCCAGTCGTCGAACCCGTCGTCTCTGACGTGATCGCGCTGTTCGCTCATGCGACCACCTCCGGAGCAGGGCTCCGGCGTACCCGCATTCGCTCGCAACGCTCGCTCATGCGACCACCTCCAGCACGTGAACGATCGCGGTAGCGACGGTTCCACCCGCGTTGTGCGTCAGCGCCGTCGTGGCGTCCTCGACGTACTCGCTGTTTGGGTGGTCTCCCCGCAGGAGGGCAGCGATTTCTGCGATCTGTGCCGTTCCCGTCGCACCCACGGGATGACCCTTCGCTTTGAGCCCACCCGAGAGGTTGACCGGCCGGTCACCGTCTATCGTCGTCCGGCCGTCGCGTGCAGCCGAGATCCCCTCACCGATCGGCTCGAGGTCGAGCGCTTCGATCGCGAGGACCTCTGCGATCGTAAAGCAGTCGTGGACTTCCGCGACGTCGACCTCGTCCGCCGAGATGCCGGCATCGTCGTAGGCCCGTTCGCCCGCCCGTCGTGTGGCAGGAGAGCGCGCGAGAAACTCCCGATCGTGTAACGCGAGTCGATCGCCGCCCTGTCCGGTGCCGGTGATCGCGACCGACGCATCGAGGTCGTGTTCCTCGGCGTAGGACTCGCTCGTGAGTACGAGCGCGGCCGCACCGTCCGAGATCGGACAGGAGTCGTACAGACCCAGCGGCGAGGAGATCTGTGGCGCCTCGAGGACGTCCGAAACGGCGATCGCCTGCTGGTGGTGAGCGCGCTCGTTCGAGAGCGCGTGTTCGTGATTTTTCACCGCGACGTGGGCGAGTGCTTCCCGACTGCCGCCGTAGGTATCGAAGTACGCTCGAGCCATCAGGGCGTACGCACCGGGGAACGTTACGCCAGCGCGCACTTCCCAGAGATCGTCCGCCGCCGTTGCGAGTGCCTCCGTCGCGTCGCCCGTCGTCAGGTTCGTCATTCGTTCGGCACCGCCGACCAGCAACACGTCGGATTCACCGCTTCGGATCCGTTTGACAGCCTCTCGAACGGGAGCGCTTCCCGAGGCGCACGCCGCCTCGTATCTCGCTGCCGGTGCCTGTACGCCCGCAGCCTCCGCCATCAGCGGTCCTTGATGTCCCTGTCGTTCCGACAACTCTCCCAGGAAGTTGCCGTAAAGCACTTCTTCGACGTCCGTCCGGGCAACGTCGGCGTCGTCGATCGCGCTAGCGCTCGCCTCTGCAAAGAGCTCTCGGGTCGTTCGCTCGGCATACTCGCCGAACGGCGTGAGTCCAACACCAGCTACTCGTACCTCGCTCATAGTCGGACTCTGGACAACCTCCGTGTTATACCTCGTGGTTGCATCTCCATTAACTGTACTTGCCTGTATTGATGATACAATCATCATTAAGGATTACCGACGATACCCCAATTAGCTTTTTAACGCTGGCTGTCGGCAATTGTGGAGAACAGGTATGCAGAACGTCGAACAGACAACACTGACCGAATCAGCCGACTCGCCCGAATCGGACGAGATCGCGGAGTCGGTCCGGAACGCAGGTATCAGCGGCGCTGGCGGAGCCGGGTTCCCATCGTACGTGAAGTGGGAAGCGCTGGACGACGTCCAGTACCTGATGGTGAACCATCAGGAGAGCGAGCCCAACTTCTACGGAGACAAGTGGTTGCTTCAGAACCGAGCCGAGAAGCTGGCAACGTTCCTCGAGGCACTCCAGGAGCAATTCGTCGATGCCGTCGTCGTCGGGGCGAAAGCGAAGGATCGAGACGCGTGGATGACCGAGTTCGAGGCGACGACGAACGCGACGACGTACGGCCCGGACGAACTTCCGATCGACGTCGAGCAGGAATCCGGCATCGTAATCGCGTACACGGACGACAAATTCCAGTACGGGATGGAGCAGGTACTGCTTCCCACGACGACGGGGACGACGGTCGGCGGCGATAACGTGCCAACCGACCACGGCTGGATCGTCCACAATACCGAGTCTCTGTACAACGTGTCTCGAGCCCTCGTGGACGACGATCCGGTCACTCACAAACTCGTTCACGTCGGGATCGACGTGCCCCAACACCGGTTCCTTCTGGCCCCCATCGGGACTCCAGCGTCGACGTTACTCGAGGCGGCGGGGACGTCGCTCGAGGAGGCCAGCGCCGACAAGGTAGCGCTCGAGGGTGGACCGGGGTGGTGTTTCGAGAACGATGACGATCTCGACGAATTCTCCGTGACCAAAGCGACGAACGGCCTGTTGCTGGCAAACCCCGAGACCGTCGAAGCGAACAAACGCGGCGAGGATCGCGTCGACCTCCTCGGCGTCGACGACTGGGACGAGCGGCGACACGAGACAGAACCGTCGACGGTCCGCCCCGATCGCGTCCGAATCCCGCTGATCACCAATCCGGCGTACGAGGGGCTCGTCCGGCCGAGCACGCCGATCGTTCGGGAAGGCGAGTCCGTCTCGGTCGGCGAGCGGATCGCGGATCCGACCGCCAACGGTATCAGCATCGCACAGCACGCGTCGATAGACGGGACGGTAACGGACGTGACCGAGACCGAGATCGTAATCGAACGCGAGTAACGGCACGGACGCGCGAAAACAGCACGACGAAACCACCACACGACACGTATGAAACGAAACTCAGAGGTAGACTTCGGGCACGAGTCCCGAAGCATACCAGCGATTCCACACAGCGAACACGCGGACGTGATCGACTCCTCGGAGATTGCCGGAGACGACCAGCCACGAGCGCTGGCCGCTATCATCGACGGACTCCGGACCGCCGGCGCCGAACGAATCGGTATCGTCGTCGAAGACGAGTCCGGCCACCAGTACCTCGAGAACGGCGAACTCCTGCTCGAGGTCAAGACGATTTACGATCACTGGGGTATGGAAGAACGGCTTCGTCGGCGGTTGGAGGCCGTCGGCGACACGGTCCGATGGAACGGCCGGGTGTACGACTTCGACGCGCGAGTCGGCCCCGAAACCGTCGCCACCGATTCGTTGATCCTGTACGGCCGCTTTCGTGACCATCGAGGCAACACACGAACGGAAGGCAGCGTCGACGTCACACGACGTGACGAGACGCCGTCCTGACATCGTCCCACGGCGAAAGCCTACGGCTTTCGTCTCGAGGGTAACACTGAACGAGCGTGTAAAGACGATCGCGTCGTCCGATAGGCGGCGGAGAGACTAAGGACGAGCAGGGTGACGTCATGCTATGGAGCGGCGTAAAGTGCAGCAACTCGGAGGATCGACGCTGGCAGTAAGTCTGCCGCGGGAGTGGGTCGAGGAGAACGGCGTCGAAAAAGGCGACGAGGTGTACATCCCGGTCAACCGCGGTAGCCTGCGCGTGGTCGCCAAGTCAGGACTACAGGATCAGACGACGGCAACGATTCACGCGAAGGACCTCGGCGAGGACGCCGTCGAGCGTGCGATCATCGCACAGTACGTCCTCGGCCAGCGGACGATCCAGATCACCCACACAGACGGTACGCTCACGGACGGCCACATCAACGGCGTCTACAATGCCGAATCACAGCTCATGGGGCTCGGGATCGTCGAAGAGGCGACCGACAACATCGTCGTCCGCTGCTCGGTCGACCCTGCCGACTTCACCCTCGGTGAGTTACTCGAGCATCTCGAATCCATCGGGCGGGCGATGCGCGACGACGCGATGAAGGCGCTCGCGTACAGCAACGCGGACCTGGTCCAGAACGTAGCCAGCCGGGAGCGCCAGGCGAACCGCATCTTCGTGCTCCTGTTGCGACTTATCTACACCGGATACCAGAACCCGCTCGTTGCTCAGAAAATCTGCCTCGAGGACGACCTTTCACTGATCGCCTATCGCTCGCTCGCCAAAAACCTCGAGCTCACTGCGGACAGTTCCCAGGGTCTCGCCGAAATCGCCGTCGAGATAGACCAGCGTGGGGTCGACATCGACCAGGCTACGATGCGAGAGATCCATCGCCTGGTCGACCGAATCGACGAGATCGCAACGGAAAGCGTTACAGCGGCCATCGAGCGTGATTACGACCTCGCGATGACGCCGCGCGAACGCTTCGAAACGATCATGGACCACAAAAACGCGATCCTCGAGGACCTCGAGGGAACGAACGCAGAGGCGGTCGCTTACGCTCGAGATGTACTCGTTCGATTGCGGCAGATCGCCGAGTATTCGCTCCGAAACGCCGAGATCGCTGCGAATCTCGCGATGGTCAGCGACTCCAGGTACGTCTCGATCGGCGATCGAACTGACCCGTGACGGTCACTGCTCTCCGTACGTCGCCTGCTCTCGCTCCCTGAGTTCGACTCGACGAATCTTCCCGCTCGAGGTTTTCGGGAGGTCGTCGACGAACTCGACCCGACGAGGATACTTGTACGGTGCCGTCTCCGACTTCACGTGCTCCTGAATTGCTTCGACGAGGTTGTCGCTTTTCTCGTATCCCTCGGCGAGCACGAGGTAGGCCTTGACGACGTTGCCGCGTTCCTCGTGGGGGCTGCCGACGGCTGCTGCTTCGGAGACAGCCGAGTGAGACACGAGGGCGTCTTCGACTTCGAACGGACCGATGCGGTAGCCCGACGAGATGATGACGTCGTCGGCCCGCCCTTCGAAGAAGAAGTAGCCGTCCTCGTCCCGCCGGGCGAGGTCGCCAGTGCGGTAGTACTCGCCACTGAACGTCCGCTCGTCCAGGTGGGGTTTCTCGTAGTAGCCGTCGAAGATCGCCGGGCAGTCGACGGGCGCGGCGATCTCGCCGATCTCACCGACGTCGACCTCCTCCTCCGTCTCGGTGTCGATGATCGTCGTCTCACAACCGGGAAGCGGTTTTCCCATACTGCCGGGCTTGACGTCGATACCGGGATAGTTTCCGACGATCGCGGTGGTCTCCGTCTGTCCGTACGCTCCGCGCGGTGTCACGCCGAGGGCCTCCTCGAACGTCTCTATCGGTTCACGATTGAGCGGCTCGCCCGCCGACAGCGCGTCTGTAAGCGCGAGATCGTACTCGGAGAGGTCTTCCTGGGCCCACATCCGGTACTGCGTCGGGACTGCACAGAGTTTGGTCACTCCCTCCTGTTCCATCAACTCGAGGAACCGAACTGGTTCGAACTCGCCGTCGTAGATGAACTGCGTCGCCCCCGTCGTCAGGCCGACACCGACCGGACTCCAGAACCACTTGGCCCATCCGGTGCCGGTCGTCGCCCACAGCAGTTCGTCCTCGAGGTCGCCGTCACGCCGTATACCCCACCAGTAGGGGGCGTTGATCGATTCGAAACATCGCATCCACCGGTGTCGGTGCATCACGGGCTTTGGCCGTCCCGTCGTCCCGCTGGTGTAGTTGATCGACATCGGGTCCGCAGCACCCAGCTCCGGCCCGTCGTGACTCGAGTCCTGTCCCTCGAGGAGGTCGGCGAACGACTTCCAGCCGTCCCGAGCGCCGTCGAGGACGATCGTCCGCTCGAGCGGCGTCTCCTCGAGGACCGGCTCGACCATGTCGGTCAACGATTCGTGAGCGACGATCGTCGTCGCATCGCAGTCGTTCGCCCGGAAGCGGATGTCCTTGGGCGCGAGCATCGACGAGCACGGGACGACCAGCCCGCCTCGTTTCAGTGTACCGAGCTGAACGGCAAAGGCGTCCGGATGACGTGGCAACAGGTGCATCACGCGATCCCCCTTCCCGACGCCTAACTCGGCGAGTGCGTTCGCGAACCGGTTCATGTCTGTCCGGAGGTCGTCGTACGTTCGTTCAGCCCGTGAACCGTCCTCGTCGCGGAACCGAACTGCGGCTCTACCGCCGAACGACCTCGCATGTGATTCGATCGTATCGGTCAACGAGTAGTCCGTCGGCACGTCCCACTCGAAGTCCTCGAATCCCGTCTCGTAATCGCCAGCAGTGTCTGTCGACAT
Source organism: Natribaculum luteum (assembly GCF_023008545.1). Taxonomy (NCBI): domain Archaea; kingdom Methanobacteriati; phylum Methanobacteriota; class Halobacteria; order Halobacteriales; family Natrialbaceae; genus Natribaculum; species Natribaculum luteum. Next base: position 105,047 of record NZ_CP095398.1, read on the forward strand.
GGCTCGTCCAGAACCATGTGAAGATCACACATAATTGTTGGCGTGGGTGTTCGATACTGCCGCGGCCACTTGCCGGCTGTTTCCTCGCCATCCAAGCTAGAGTATCTGTGCATACTTTTAAGTGACAGAAAAGCCACTAGTGGTGTAGATGTTCAGATTCGATTGCCCCCAGTGTGCGACGACCATCGCGAAAGCGGACGAACCGTACGTGTGCCCGGAGTGCGGGTACGCACCGCCACACGGGTCGGATTAGCGTTCCGACGGAACGACGCGGGTCCGCTCCAACGCCAGACTCGACGATGTCAGCGTTCGCATAGTCAGCAGCGGCGACACCCAACCATGTGGCCACACCGATCTTCTCTTGGGGATCGTCGTTCGGGGCGGACGAGGCCCCGTCCTCGATGATCTTCTGATGGCGGCGCTGGAGCGAGCAGTCGCGCTCGCCGAGGTGGCGGACGTTGCCATGCCTGTCGGCGATGATCTGGACCTCGACCTCGAGATGCCCGATACGCCGAAAATTCGAAATCGATTAAAAGTGACTGGCTCGACTCGCTGCAGCCCACGGATCGGGTGGCGCATTCGCCGGTATCCGGCCGGTCCAGGCACGGTCCCCGCGCACGCGCCCGGCGAACGGCCACCGCTTGTCGTTCCAGGTCTCTTCGTCCGTCGCCGTGGCGGCAGCCGCCCGCTCGCAGTCGTGCAGGTGAGCCCCGATGGCTGCGACGATGGCAGCGACCTCCTCGTCCGTCGCGGTGTCGGGCACGTCGAGTGTCACGTCCGCAGAAAGGGTGTCATCGTCGAGTTCGGGTGCTGGTAGCTTGTCGTCACCGGGTGTGGAGAGTTCTTTGGAAGCCATTGGTATGGGGTAGTATCGTGTTTCTCGTCGCACTCGTCTCGGTTGACTCGTGCTCGGTTCGCGGTTTCCACCGAAACCTTTCTGATTGTTCCTGTTAAATCTCTCGATCGGATCCCACGTTAGTTTTTCGGAACGCGCAACGCTGGCGACCGAAAGGGAGACCGTCCACACCCCCGACCGAAACGACGACAGATGATCAAGCGAATTCGGCGAGCTGCACCGACTGTGTCGTTTCGATCCACGCGAGCGGATTTTCCGAGTCGTAGATCACGACACGTTTGTCCGTCGTGTACGACTCGACCGTCCCGTCCGTTCTTGAGGTATCGTGCTCACTTTTGTCGCCAGATTGATCACTACCGTCACCGGAGTCGGACATCTCATTCACCACGGAATACGATATGGGCCGCCACGTTATAATTCTGCCGCGGCCGATGTATCGACGGCGACGGCAGTCAAACTGACGGGGGGGTTTATACTGACAGACGTCCGACTCTTACCCGCTCATGACGGAGCACGTCATCTACGAACAGGAGGGCGATGTGAGTACCGTTCAACTGAACCGACCCGACAAACTGAATTCACTCTCACTCGAGATGTGGGACGCGATTCCCGCGTACATTCGGCGGGCGCGCCGAGACGGTGCACGTGCGGTCGTCCTCACCGGAACGGGACGAGCCTTCTGTGCTGGCGACGACATCGGTACGCTCGACGAGATCGAATCCGAGTGGGACGTCCGCGAGTTGACCGAGACGGCCTTCGAATGCTTCCGAACGATCGAACGGGCACCGATCCCGGTGATCGGCATGGCGAACGGATCGGCGTACGGTGGCGGATTCGAGCTCCTGCTCTCCTGTGACATGACGGTCGTTCCGGAGGACGCTACGTTCGCGCTCCCGGAGGTGCAGATCGGTGCGTATCCGTTCTACGCGACCAAGCGTCTCGCACGTCTCATCGGAAAGCAACGCGCGATGGAGCTGTCTATCGCCGGCCGGGAGATCTCCGGAACGATGGCCGCCGACTGGGGAGTGTTCGCCCGTGCGGTTCCCGAAGACGAGGTGAGCGACACGGTCGACGAGTTGCTCGACGGCGTCCACGACGGATCTCCCGGCGCGATCGACGTCACGAAATCGTGGCTGAACGCGAGTCTGCGGTTCCCCGGTGAAGACGACGCCATGCGAAGCGGGTTCGGCTACCTCTATGCGGGTCCGGACGCACACGAAGGCGCATCTGCGTTCGTCGAGAACCGAGACCCGGAGTACACCGGAGCGGAATGACGTCCTCGCCCGCCATCGTCGACCCTTCGAATCGTTACCAGGGGGTCGTCGAGTCACCAGGTCGACGGCGGGCGCACACACGATCCTCTCCGACGACGAGGAGATCCGTGTCACCGGTGCGGACCAGCCCGCCCCCGTCGTGCGCACGAGCTACGACGACGAGTACTTCCCTGCGATTGCCGACAAGCTCGGCTGGGGAATCCGCGACGCCGACGGTGGTCCGGCCAACCTGTGCTTGTCCCACACTGTGGCGGGCAAACACGGTGACCTCCACGACCGAGCCCTCAAAGTTGCAAACGAAGCCGCCAGAAACGCCGGCGAACCGTTGCGGGAGCTTCACGGAGCGGTCGAATCGATCACGCACGAGAGCGACAAATCCGACGTCGATTTGTACGTCGCGATCCGACGGAACCGTCCACGGCCGTCAAAGCTCGTATGCCATCATCACCTCGTCGAGGTACTCGTCGGCCAGTTTGTAGTGATCTTCGCGGACGGCTTCGACTCTCCAGCCGCGCTGTTCGAGGAACGATCTCGCGTCCTCGTTGCTCGATGGAACGCTGCTGTAGACTTTCTCGTAGCCGTTGTCGGCTGCCCACTCGAGGCTACACGAGAGAAGCCGCGAGCCGATTCCGTGGTCGCGATACTCCTCGAGGACGCCGACGGTGAGTTCGGCGACGTGATCCCGTTTGTCCACGTTGGATGCGTCGATGTGGGCCCAACCCACCACCTCGCCCTGAACCGTCGCGACGAAGAACACTCGCAACTCGAGTTCGTTGGTCCAGAGCAAGGCGTCGCGAAAGACAATCTCGGCTGTGACGCTCTCCGCAACGACGCAATCGGCCTCATCGGTCACGCGCCGAATCGCACCGAGGATACCGGACCGGTCTTCTCGTCCGGCCAGTCGGATGTCGAACTCGAGCCGATCGCTGCCAAACTCATCTCGGACGCCGTCGTCGATCGACACGCGTAACTTCTCGCCGTCGGTTTCGATGTGGCCATCGCCTCGAAGGATCGCGACGTGGTGGCGAAATCCGCGCGGATCGATCCCCAGTTGCGTTCGGACCTCTTCTCTGTTCGTCTCTCCCCGCCGTTTGACACAGTCGTAGATTCGTCTTCGATCGTCGTGGGTAAACTCGAGGCGTCCTTTCATGTCATATGGTACCATACCCGTCGTTGAACTATTAAATACTTGTGTTCAGCATTTCGCGTCGATGGAGTCCGCTCGAGAACTCGTTTGGCAAACGCCGCCCCCGTTTCCGTACTGTCCCCTACGTAGTTGGATAGCGATTTGCCGTCAGACCGATTTCGTAGCAGTCTCATGAATGGTCTCTCAATGGTGAATCAAGTGTGTCGCTGGGGGTTAGCGGATCGCTGGAATCGATAGATTCCACGATCCGCACCGAGAACAGTACGCATCTCCGCCAGCAACTCGTCGTCAAAGAGCTTGAGAACCGACTTCTTCGTCGTCAGATCACTGCAAAACAACAGCAGATCGAACAACTTGAGGCTCGCCTCAAGCGGTACGAAAACCCAAACACACCTCCCAGTAAGCAGGGTGGCGTGGCTGGATCACCTGGCAACGATGACAGCGACGAGGAAGAGAACGAAGACCAAGGGGACGACGCTGGCGGCGACGCTGACGCCGCCAGCGGCTCCTCTCCAGGACGTGACGAAGGTCACGAAGGAACAACTCGACCGCCTCCGGAACCAGAGGAGACTATTCGAGTCGATCAGGGATATTGCCCAGACTGTGAGCAAATCCTCTCTAACCCGGACAGCTACATCTCACGGACGATTATCGACATACCTCTCCCTATTCCAACCACTGTCGTCGAGTACGAACTCGGCAAACACCGCTGTTCCTGTGGAAACGAAGTCGTTGCTGAACATCCAGACTGCCCGGAAACCGGGCGGTTTGGGCCAAATATCATGGCCCAAACCGCCCTCGGTAGGTTCCATCAGCGACTTCCAAACCGTAAACAGGCGGAGCTGTTTGACTGGGAACTCGATACACCCATCTCTCATCGGACGATCTACAACCTGACCAAGCGGGTCGCAGACCGGCTGCGACCCGCGTATGACGATGTCAAAGCCCGTATTCAGGAAAGTGACGTCGTCTACTGCGATGAAACGGGATTTCCTGTTGACGGAGAGCAACACTGGGCGTGGACGTTCGTTACTGACGAAGAAGTGCTGTTCTGGGTTGATGAGAGTCGTGGAAGTCAGGTGTTAGAGGACGTCCTCGGCGAGGACTTCGCCGAGGACTCAACGCTCAGCTGTGACGGTTGGTCAGCGTATCCGAGCTATCACACGAAGCTCCAGCGGTGCTGGGCACATCTGTTGCGGGAGGCGGAGTACGTTGCTGAACGGTACGAGGAAGCAGAGAGGTTGTCTGAGGAGTTACACGCTCTCCATGACGATTTAACGGCGTTCGACGAGGAGGATCCGTCCGCCTCCGCCCGCGAGCAAAAGCGGGCGGAGGCGTCGTTACATCTGGAAGGCCTGATCAGGGAAGACTACGAGGCACAGGAGGTCAAGAAGCTGATCGAGAAGATCAGGAACGGGTTAGGGCACTGGCTGACGTTCGTTACAGAGCCAGACGTCGATTCGACGAATAATCGCGCAGAGCGCGCTCTGCGCGAGCAAGTTGTGCTGCGGAAGATGTTCCGGACCCTCCGCTCAGCCGAAGGGGTCCAGATTCACGAGACGATTACGACCATGTTAGCCACGTGGAAACGACGAGGACTTGATCCGCCTGAACAGCTCCAGTCCATCCTCGGTGGGCAAGAACTCAGATTAGGATGAGAGGCATCACTGGCCGGTGAATCCTGGTCACGCTATCCAACTACTCCCCTACCGGCCGAAAACTGATATACCGTCGTTTCGTTTGTTTCGGTATGCCGTTACTGGTACCATTCGATGGATCGACGCTATCGCAAGCGGCACTCGAGCGTGCAGTCGAGTTCGGCGAGTGTCTCGATCGGAACGTCGTCGTCCTGGCGGTCGTTCCAGAAGACGAACGATATCTCGAAGATCGGTGGGGTGAAACCGATCCGGAGCTAGTCGTCGAGCGACTTCGAAGTCGTGCCCACGAACTCGTTCCAGAGGCGACCTTTCGGGTAGAACGGCCGACCGATCCCGAAGACGAGCCCTACGCCGACGCGACGATAAACGTCGTACGTGCGATCCGTGAAGTCGCTGGCGACATCGATGCCGACGTCGTGTTCGTCGGAAGCGAGAACGCCGGCCGCGTCTCGACGCCGGTCACGAGCGTCGGCGCGCCGGTGTCGGAAGATCCTCGATACGACGTTCACATCGTCCGCCACGCGGATTGACATCCACTCACGACTGAAGTCGTGGGCGTTCTCCTTGACCCCGTGTAATACTACTGGACAACAGTCAGTGAATACTCGATCGCGTCTCGACGGCTGTCGTCGCTGACGACAGCGTCTCGAGTGCGATCGATGGCTGAACCGTTTTGTCCAGCAGTATACGTTCTCCATCGTGAAAATATAATAACCATCTGTGAGTTTATTATCTCTGTATCCGATTCAACTCCCAATATCTATCTCTTTTAGACACTACTAAATTTACTGAGTGTTATAGCAACCACTGAACGTCATTGTACACTTCCTCGCGATACAGCGGCCGCGATCGGCGATACATCGTCGATTCTGATCACTTCGATGTGAGGTGTGTGTGTGAATCGGTTGACTGGAGGCTTGACATCCTCCACACGACTGAAGCCGTGGGCGTTCTCCTGTAGTTCGTGTAAGCCGCTATCGATTGCGACTGGACGATTTGCGTCATACGAACCCGCTAGAGACGAGCTAGCTCAGGATGCTCCACTCGGATTGATACGGAACGACGCTGCCCGAACGACACGTAGCTCTCGGAGATCGTTCATATCTTGCGAACGCGTATTGCTCGTCGACGAGTCGCCGAACGACGCTCGTCAACGGCAGCAATTCCAACCTATTATAAATATATTCGAACTGGATTGTTAGACGATTTCTCAACAAGCAAAGTTATTCACTATCCTAACTAGAAAACTAATTACTAGTTTAACAGTGTCGAGTAGAGTTCCACGGATCACCCGACCTGTGTTGACATCCATCCAGACTGATAATGATGGCTGTGACTGGGTACCGACGCAACCGCACGACGGTTCGCGGTTGCGGCGGTACAGACTCACAGCTATCGTTATGAAGTCGTGGGAGTAGTCACTCGAGCACGGTGGTCGCGACTCGTCACGTACCGCGTGTCTGGCGTAGCACGTGTGACTGCGGTCACAGTCACAGTACTCGAGGACGTGTCAGGTCGTGACCTCGTATCCTGCGTCCTGGACGGTACTGACGAGAGAACTCGCTCTATCGAGCTACGTTCTCCCGAGGCGGTTCACTTCAGACACCTGCTCGGAGTCCGAGACCAATCCTCGACTCAGCGTCACAGTCCCTGCCATCAGGGCAAGTCAACTGCCCCGCGCACGGTGGCGCGGGGCTTGTCAGTGACCTTCGCAACGTAGTTTGCAAAACGTTCGTGTGTCCGTCATGCACGACCTCAATTCAGTTATAGGGAAACAGGGTCATATATCACGTATGCATGGGGGGATAGGGGCGAGCAGATCCAGACGCGTTTCCACTCGAGCGCGAGCACAGTTTCGACGTGATTCGCCTGTAGTGGCGCGGAAATCGACGAATGCGCACTGACAGTCGATTCAGTCCACAACGGCAGTTCGACGAGGTCGTAGCGGCGATGCTAGTCGTCGGCAAGGTGATCACCCGACCGTTCGTTCGAACTGTCCTCACGTCGTTCGAAGCCGTTGCACTCCTCGATACCGACGTCGGTCGACACCTAGCGTCGTCCATCGATGCCCTCCACGGCTCTCGCCAGCAGCGCGAGCAGGACGTGACCAGAGTTGTTCCGTCCGGTGGCTCCCTCCAAAACGCGCTTGGGCGTCGGTTGGTTCCTGACGACCGTTATCGACCGAATGGAATACGACGTGTCCTGACTGATAATCACGTCTTTCGTCGAGTGCACTTCCACGTCTGGGCCACAGAGACCGCCGTCAAAATCATGTTGATATCGACGTTTCGTACTCGTATCCTCTGAGAACCTGCAATTTACTTCTAATATAATTTATACTATTGATATTAATACACGTAACAATATATCCCTTTTACGGATGACACACTCGAGGGACTAGCCGTCCCCAGGGGGACTGAGAGACGATGAGAAAATACGACGATAGCAACTCACGCCGCGAATTCATACAGAAAGGGGGCCTCACAGCGAGTGCACTCGCACTCGGGGTCACGGCCACAGGTACCGCGACTGCACAGCAAAACGAGCGTGCGCTGGTATTCTCGTACAACTACCTTCCAGAAGCGGACTTTACCGTCGTCGGTCGGCTCAGGAAGAGTCTCACTGTCGACTTGCTCGAGGTCGACGGAGAAATGGTCGACGAAATCTCCCAGCCCGACGAGTGGAACGGTCACGTCATCCGATACGACGTGGATGGCGGATCGGATGCAGCGGGCATCACTACCTTCCTATTCTTGCAGAATCAGACCTTAGACAGCGGTGATACTGCATCGACTTCCGCCGATGCATCGATGTTCAGTTCGGAGCTGAATCTTCTCAATACGTCGATCGACGAGTGAACTACACTACCTACAGGAGATTGAGCGGGTTCAGCATGTCGACGAACTCGAGGACGCTATCTTGCGTGTACTTGATGACGTCGACGATGAGGTACTCGGTCTCGACGATGAGTTCCTCGGTATAGAGGATCCGGTCAGCCATCTCGCCGATGCGATCTGCCATCTCGCCGATCTGGTCTTCGGTGTAGAGAACACCGTCGAGGCTTTCGAGGTACAGCACTTCGCCGGTCTCGGCGAGCACCATGACGACCTCGTCGATCTGACAGCAGCCGTTCGGCTCCTGGAACAGGTAGAAGGTACTCCCGTCCGGGAGCGGTGCGTAGATGAACGATTCGCCCAAGTACGTCTCGGCGTACGAGAACGTCGTTCCCGGTTCGAGTTCGAGTTCGTAGGAGTCGTCCGTGGTCTCGGCGCTGGCGGTGTTCGTGGCGGCGACGGCGGCTCCACCAGCGACGGCGGCGGTACCGAGTTTCGAGAGCAGCGTTCTGCGATTCATAGTGAGTTATCCTGCCCAAGTGACTGCCATAGTATTGGGCTGTATTGTAGTAAATGCGCAATATGTGTTTAAGACTGTCGATTCACCGTTTCGAGGCCAGTTGTGTACATTATCGCCGGTATTCCAGTGGCCCGATTCTTTTGAATCGCATCCTGATCGCTGTATGGCCGATAATTTCGCGTGTGTGAGACGTGCGTTCGTCGTCTCTACTCGCCATTCGTCCCAATCTAAAACCACACGTCTCGGGGCCACAATCAGTTTCACCGACCTATTGTTTTGTGAAGTATTTACAATATTGTACGTCTCGAGGATTCGTGATGGCCGATGACCCGCACAGTTTTCCACTCGAGTATTCTCGTCCGCCCTGCATCTTGGCCTGGTTCACGGCGAACTACAGCGAGACACGGAAACGCTCGTTGCGCTTTTTATGATCACCAGTCAAACTCCGTAGCCGATACTGGAGCGTATCGTCTGTATCAGTCCTTCCTCGGGGCGGGCCACCGAGGGTCGATCGGGTCCTCGATACGCTCGAGTTCGTCAACAGAGAGTTCGACGCCGATCGCAGCCACGTTCTCTTCCAGGTGCTCGATCGACCGCGGGCCGATGATCGGGGCGTCGACGACGTCCTTCTGGAGGAGCCAGGCGAGCGATACCTGCGCTGGCGATGCGTCCTTCGCTTCGGCAAGCTCCTCGATGACGTCCAGGACGGCCCAGTTCTCGTCGGTGAATCGCTGTTTCGTGTACTCGTCTGCGGCTGCGCGGAGGTCCCCCTCAGGGTCGGCGTCCCTGTCGTACTTTCCGGTTAGGAAGCCGCCGGCAAGCGGTGACCACGGAATGACGCCGATTCCCTCTTCGGTACAGACTGGGAGAATATTCGCCTCCTCGTGACGATCAACAGCGTTGTACTCCGGTTGCATACAGACGAACCGCTCGACGTTTTCGACGTCGGCTGTGTACAGCCCCTTGGTAAACTGATAGGCCGACATCGTACTGGCGCCGACGTACCGGATTTTCCCTTCTTCGATCAGGTCGTCGAGGGCGTGCAATGTCTCCTCGATCGGCGTCGACTCGTCCCAGCGATGGATCTGGTAGAGGTCGATGTAGTCTGTTCTCAGCCGATCGAGGCTCGCCTGGCACTGATCGAAGACGTGTTTCCTGGAGAGGCCCTGCTTGTTCGGTCCGTCGCCCATGCGACCGAACACCTTCGTCGCGATCACGAGGTTGTCGCGATCGTACGGTTCGAGTGCCTGACCGACGATCTCCTCGCTCTCGCCGTGCGAGTAGACGTTGGCGGTATCGAAGAAGTTGATCCCCATCTCCAGCGCGCGGGCGATGATCTCGTGGGACTGCGTCTCGTCGCCGATCATCCAGGGTTCGCTGTTCCCGAAGTTCATACATCCAAGGCAGAAACGGGACACCTCGAGTCCTGTCTCTCCTAGGGTCGTATACGCCATGTCGTCTGCATACTCGACCGTCTGATCTGCCATACCCTGACCAGTCCTGTGATCCCGAAAAGCATTGGGGTGGCAGAGAATCGTCTCGCCTATCCATCTTTCGTCCGCAGAGTGTGTTCGGCAAGAGTGGCGCTCTCGACCAGACGACCTCGAGTTCTCACGTCGGTGATACTCGGTCTTCGACCGACTACTCGTCGTCTCCGTCCCCGTCTGAAACTGCGTCGTTCTCCCAGCCTTCGCTGTGGATCCGTTCCTCTGGCGTGCCGAGGTCGCGAAGCCGCTCGGTCGTCTCGACGACCATCTCCGGGACGCCGCAGACGTAGAAGTCCCGCGTTTCGAACTCGTCGAAAAGCTCGTCGAGGTGCTCCTGGACGTACCCGATCCGGCCGAGCCAGTCCCAGTCGGGATCCGACAGGGTGTAGGTCACCTCGCAGTTCGCGTGCATCACCGCCAACTCGTCGAGCGTGCTCCGATGGGTGATCGACTCTGCGGTCTGCTCGCCGAACACGAGGTGTGCGTCGCCGTCTCCGACTCGAAGGTAGTGTCTCAGGATCGCGAGTAGCGGCGTGAGGCCAGTGCCACTCGCGAGCAAGGCAACGTCGCGGTCCGGATCTGCGAGGGTGAGATTTCCCTCGAACTCTCCGATGGTGAGCTCGTCGCCCGGCAAACGGGTGTGCATGTACGACGAGGCGAGTCCGTCGTCGTACCGTTTGATCGCGAGCGCGAACTCGTCGGTGTCAGGGAGAGTCGTCGGCGTGTAGGGGCGAACGACCTCCTTTCCGTCAGTCTCGAACTGGACGGTCGTGTGCTGGCCGGGGTCGTAGTCGAGGTCGTGGTCGGGAACGCGAATCCGGAATCCCCTGACTCGTGGCGTGAGTCGGTACGTGTCGACGAGCGTTGCGGTGTACGTCATCGGGTCACCCCGAAGCGAAAACGAGCGATCATCGTTCGCTCGAACGTACACGAGCCAGCCGCAAAAACGGCCAATACGAAAGTGGACGACAGTCACCATCGGGAGAACGTATGCGAGCGTCTCGAGGAATCGACGAAACCGTGATCCGGATCGGAGTCCGAGACGATACCGAGGCCCACTACCGTTCGCCGTGACCGGCCGAGATGTAGACCATTGCCGTCGGAACTGCCCGACGATAAGCGGGCACCTCGAGCGCGTCACCTCGTTGGGACGGCGGGATGCACAATTTATGTATGTCGACGCTGACGGCCGCATATGGAGACGCGTTCGCTTGGCAAAACTGGCCACGACAGCACTGTGATGACCTTCGGCGCGATCGCGCTCAACTGGCTCGAGCAAGACGGCGCCGACCAGCTGGTCGAACTCGTGCTCGACCACGGCGTCAACCACTTCGACGTCGCCCCGACCTACGGGGACGCGGAACTCAAGCTCGGCCCCAAACTCCGCCAGCATCGCGAGGAGATCTTTCTTGGCTGCAAGACTCAGGAGCGAGAGTACGAGGAGGCAAAGCAAACGCTCGAGCAGTCACTCACTCGCCTCGGCGTCGAACACATCGATCTCTACCAGATCCATGGTCTCGAGTACGAACACGAACTCGATACGATCACGGACGAGGGTGGTGCCCTCGAGGCCTTCCGCGAAGCCAAAGCGGAGGGGCTCGTCGACCATATCGGACTGACCAGCCACGGCGATCCCCAGCTCATCCTCGATGCCCTCGACCGCATCGACGATCTGGCAACCGTGATGTTCCCACTGAACCCGGTCGTCGTCGGCAAGGACGACGACGAGTACGACTACGAGGCCGTACTCGAGCGGGCGGCTGAACTGGACGTGGGGACGCTCGGCATCAAGGCTTTCGCGAAGGGGCCGTGGCCATCGACCGACGAACTGCCCGAGCGTGACCGCCCGTACGCGAACTGGTACGAGCCGGTCGATACACCCGACGAGATCCAGGAGCGGTTCGACTTCGCGGCCTCGCAGGGCCTGACGAGCGTCGTCAGCCCGGGCGACCCCAAGCTCGTCGCGATGGTACTCGATGCGGCCGACCGCTACGACGGGATGCTCGAGGAAGTCCAGCGGTCGCTCGTCGAACGACTGCGCCACGAGCAGAGTCCCGTTCCCGAGCAGCTCCACCACTGAGACGAGGGTACAGAGTCACGAAATCTCCAATGGACGTCCCCGAAACAGTCACAGCCGCGCTCGCAGACCGTCCCGTGGCGGGGAGGGTTTGCCTCGAAGCCGGCGCAGGCGTCGGCAACACGACCGCCGGGCTGCTCGAGGCTGGTGCGAGCCGTGTCTACGCCGTCACCAACGATAATGAGCACGCGAACCTCGTTCGCGAGCGGATCGATGGTACCGACACCGAACGGACCGCCGTTCTGGAGGCTGACCTGCGAACTCTCCCGCTGGCATCGGATTCGGTCGGTCTCATCACTGCTCACGGTCTGTTCAACGTGCTCCCGCCGGCGTCGCTCGAGTCGATCGCAGTTGAGCTAACGCGCGTTGCCACTCCTGGCTGCCATCTCGTCGTCGACGACTACGCACCGCTCCCCGCCGACGCTGCCGTGAGCGAACTCTTCGCACTCGAGAACGCCGCAACCGAGCTGGCCGAGGGGCGGCCTGCACTGACGTTCTATCCGGCAGCGGTGCTCTGCCGACTGTTCGTCGGCTACGGGTGGGAGTTCGACCGGGAGCAGACCTTGCTGGACCCGGTTCCGTGGACTGCAGGCCACGTCGAGGCCCACGCCGAGGTGGCGCGGACTGCGGCTTCCGAGGTGTCGGGCAAACTGGGGGAGTACCTGACGGCAGCGGCCGATCGCCTCACGACGGAGATCGGTGAGGAATCAGTCGGTCGGATGTACAGCGTCGCGTTGCGGTTACCCGTCTGAACAAGCCTCAACGCGCGTATCCAGCGGATGCCGATGATCACTCGGTGAGTAAGGCTGGCCGGTCGGGACGGAGAACTGCCGTCTCGCCGTCAGTTGGTGCTGGGAATTCACTCGAGTGAAACGTCGATTCGAAGAATCCCCTTATCGTGCACCGCAGTGTGCCCTTGCAGCGGTTGCACGATCAGCAGTAGCTGCCGGATTGTCACTAGATGCCTATCTATTCGTCGTGATCGTGTCTTAGCCAGGGGACGTGACTAATGACGATCAACGCTCCGATCGACGAACCCGAATACGAATCGCTTGCTCAAGAGATCCACGGCAAGGCGTTCCGGCCCGGAGACGACGGCTACGACGAGGCCCGATCGATCTGGAACGCGATGATCGACCGAGAACCGGCCGTCGTCGTCCGCCCCGCCGGGGCAGCCGACGTGATGACCGCGGTGGAGTTTGCCCGCGATCGCGACCTCCCGCTCTCCGTCAAAGGCGGCGGCCATAACGTCGCCGGTAACGCCATCTGTGACGACGGTCTCACCATCGACCTGTCTTCGATGTCGTCGGTGCGGGTCGATCCCACATCACAAACCGCTCGCGTCGGGCCCGGTGCGACGATGGCCGACCTCGACCACGAGACGCAGGCGTTCGGCCTCGCGACGCCCGGCGGCGTCATCTCGACGACCGGCGTCGCCGGGGTCACGCTCGGCGGCGGGATCGGCTGGCTCAGCCGCAAATACGGCCTCTCGATCGACAACCTTCGGTCGGTCGATGTCGTCACCGCGGACGGGGAGCTTGTAACCGCAAATGAAGACGAGAACCCGGACCTCTTCTGGGCGATTCGCGGGGGGAGCGGCAACTTCGGGATCATCACGTCGTTCGAATTCGATCTCCACGAAGTCGGCCCGGAAGTGCTGTTCGGGCCGATCGTCTACCCGTACGAGGACGCACCCGACGTGCTCGCCCGCTACGAGGAGTTCACTCGAGGCGCACCGCGGGAGTGTGCCGTCTGGGCGAACAGCGTCGCGGCACCGCCGCTCCCGTTCCTTCCCGAAGCGATCCACGGAACGACGGTTCTCATACTGATGGGATTCTACGCCGGCGATCTCGATGAGGGCAAGGCGGTGCTCGAACCGCTCCGCGAGTTCGGTGACCCCATCGCCGACGCCGTCGAACCGATGCGCTATACCGAGATCCAGAGCCTGCTTGACGAGCTGTACACCGAGGGCGCCCGAAACTACTGGAAGGCGCCGAATTTTACGGCGCTTTCCGAGGAGACGATCGACACCGTCGTCGAGTACGCCGAACAGTCCCCGACCCCACAGTCCGAGGTGCTCATCCATCAGGTCGGTGGGGCCGTCAACGATGTCGCGTCGGATGCGACCGCATACCCACACCGGGACACGGAGTACATCGTAACCGTCGGCGCACGCTGGGAGGATCCGGCGAAAGACGACGAGTGCATCGCGTGGGTGCGAGCGTGTCACGACGCGCTCGCTGAAGGTGCGACGGGCGGGACGTACGTCAACTTCGAGGGCGACCGCGAAGGCCGCGAGCGGAACGCATACGGAGAGAACTACGACCGACTCGTCGAGTCGAAAAACGAGTACGACCCGGATAACCGCTTCCGGCTGAATCAAAACGTGAAGCCAGCAGACTAGGACGGAAGTGATTCATACGCCCTCTACCTCTTGCGTGCAATTTTCTGAAAGGAAATATGTGTATCTTGGACCGGCTGCAGGCTACAAATCGCATATTCACGCGTGTTCGAGGATCAGATCTCTCAGACGCTGTCGACGCCGAGGACGTCGTCGACAACCGCCTGCACGCGCGTCGCCTCCGCGAAGGAGACGAGGTCGCCGTCGCCGCCCTCGAGATCGGTCACAAACTCGTCGACCAGTGTGAGCGTCGTCTTGCCCGGGTCCTCGGTGATCACGCGCTCGTCCGATTCACCGGGGCTGGCGACGAGACGGCGCCACGCCTGGAGCGACAGCGATCCCTCGGTCCCCTCGACGGTGATGCTGTTTTCCTCGCCGCCGGCACAGTCACAGAGGAGGTCGATAGTCCCGTGAACACTCTCGTCGAGAGCGACAGCGCCGCCGGCGTCGGTGACGGCCTCGACAGCCGCTCGATCCGCCTCGCTCGCGTCGGCACCCGCGACATCGCCACCGGCGAGGAACGTGCCGACGATGGACTCCTCGTACTTCTCTGGGGCCGTGTACCGGACGCCCGCAGTGACGTCGACGAGACCGCCGAATAATTCCTGCGTACCGAACACGAAGTGGCTCCCGACCTCCCGGAGCGGGCCGCCCTGCTCGCGGTCGGCAAGCCAGTCGACGTCCTGCCACTCGCGTGGCCACTGCGGGAAGCGAAACCGGAGGGTGACGCGTTTCGGCGTGCCGATTTCGCCGGCTGCGATCCGCTCGCGCATCTCGACGAACCCCGGCGTGTAGCGAAACGGGAAGTTGATAGCGGTCGTCCGGTCGCTCTCGCGTGCCCGGTCGGTCAGTTCGTGGCCGACCGCTGCGTTCTCCGCGATGGGCTTCTCACAGATGACGTGCTTTTCCGCATCGAGTGCGGACCGGACGACGGCCGCGTGGTGCTTCGGCGGGACGCCCACGTAGACGATATCGACCGCGTCGATCTCGACGAGGTCCTCGACCACGGTGACCGCCTCGCAGTCGTACGTTGCCGCCATCGACTCCGCTTTCTCGGCGACGCGGTCACAGACTGCCCGGATCGTAGTTCGTTCGTGTTCGTGGAACGCCTCCGCGAGGCGTGTCCCGATGACGCCACAGCCGACGATTCCGACCTGGTACATGAGCAGGAGATGGACCGCCCGTCTCAAGAAGGTGCTCATCGCGGTCTGCCCTTGGTACCCGCCCAGTCGGAGACGGGCCCGACGGTTGCGATTTCTCGCGTCTGGACGGGGCTCGCACCTCGCTACTGACAGCAGTTCGGGTGATCGTCGAGTAGTCACGAGATACACCCTCTGTATGCACCTATGGAAATTCTGCTGGCTGAGCAAACCACGTTTGCCAAGATAATTTTTCGGGGTACGAAGACTTGCTCTACTCGTTGAGCAAAGAATCGACAACCGGCGAACCGATGGCTACTGTAACAACCATCAGGCGGGGGACTTCTTGTTAGCGAGAGCAGTCGCTAACGTTACCACCGGCCGGCCAATGAGCGCCGCCGGGGCGGCGCTCAGGCACTCACCCCTGGTGGATCGTACACCTCCTCACGGTCAAGCATGTGATACATTGAAACCAGCAACTTCCGAGCGGTTGCCACAATCGCTGTTTTCGAGTTCTTCTTCCGAGCTAACCGGTTGTAAAACCGGCTGAGGTACTCGTCTTCGCATGTATGAACCGCCGTGTACGACGCTTGAACGAGCAGCCACCGGACCCGTCCTGATCCTCGCTTCGAGATGCCTCCCTCAAACCGCGAGTCGCCAGACTCGCGGATTATCGGGTTCAGCCCGACGTAACTTACGACCTCTTTGGCCCGGTCAAACCGGTTGACCTCGCCCAACTCCGCGTAAATCGTCAACGCCGTAAAGTAACTCACACCAGGAATCGTCATCAGGAGCTGGGTCTCCTTCAGAGACCCAGCTCGTTCCTCGATCTCCGCTTCCAACGACTCGATCTGCTCAGTGAGTACCTGAATGAGTTCCAGGTATGACTCCAGCAACGCATCCCACGGTTCCGGGAGCGAGAGTTCCGCCAGGAACTCTCGTCCCTCCACACTCAACGGCTTTACCTCCCGAGTGATGCCGTGATCACTCAACAAGCCGTGGATCTTGTTCGCGTACTCGGTCCGGTTCTCCACGAGTTTCTGTCGCCCGCGCACAAGTGCGCGGGCTTGCCGAACCTCGTCGGTTGGAACGTAGCTCTCAGGAATCGATTCCAACCGAACCATCCGAGCGAGTTGTTTCGCGTCAACGCGGTCAGTTTTCTTATCCGAGTCGGAGATCAACTTCAGTTCGCCTGGATTAGCGACACTAACATCCAGATACTCTGAAAGAGTATCATGGATGTGGTAGTAGTTGCTGGTCGCTTCAAGCGCGGCTTTGGCCCCAGCGTACCGCTGGGCAAAGTCGTCGAGGTTCGCGTTTTCGACGCGAACCTCTTCGACGATCTCACCGTTTTCGTCCAGTACTGCGATCTGTGAGTACCGCTTGTGTACGTCGATTCCAATGAACATTGGATTCACCTTGGAACGCCGGTGCGTGAAACAGAGATGCACCTATACGGGCTTTCCCGACTGCCGCTCCTGGCGGCAGTCGGGCTGTGATGCCCATGACTCGGCTTCCTACGCACTCGGACCAGTCAGCACCACGTGCTCTCGGGCACGGCATACAGCACGGTCTCTTGCGTCCCATACTTGTTTCACGCTCTCATGGGATATAGCAGAATTTCCATCGAGTCAGCACACAGTTTCTGACAGTGACGAGATCGTATGGCTAGGTGCTGCTGAATACAGGCCGCGTCTCTCGCAACGACGTTCAGTTCGAATTGATCGATGAGTACTCTGGACCACTAGACGGCTCTACCTGGTGGCCGGCTCCGGTGGGTGAGGCACCTCGTCGGCAGCCGTCATGGTCTCTGCCCCCCAGATTGCGACGATCGCGCCGGCGAGCACGAACCAGAGGGCGTAATACACGAGGTCCGGCACGACGATGATTTCGGCAGTGAAATTCACCCACCCGTGTAAGATGATGATGCCGAGGATGCTACGCTCCGTACTGTTGTAGATCCACGTGAACGCGACTGAGAGCGCTACGATGCCGGCCATGAACAGCCAGAATCCCGTGGTCCCAAACCCGACCGCGTCGTGTTGATACGACCCCTGGATAAAGAACAGGGGGAGGTGCCAGAGCGCCCAGACGACGCCCAGAATCACGCTCGCACTCAACGCCGACCACTTCAGCTGCAGCCGGTCTAACGCATACCCTCGCCATCCTAACTCTTCGAGGATCGGTGGAAGAGTCGCAAAGAACAACGTGGGGAGTAAGGCGAGGGGGTTCACGCCGAATTGGGTCACGCCTCCGCCCCACACTGGTCCAGTTCCACCGAGGAGCAGGTCCACGACGCCAGCGAGAACGCCAATACCCAGGGGTACCAGCAGAATCACGGTGAGCCAGCGGATTCCAAAGCGTCGAGATTGGGTGACGCGATTCCAGAAGTCAGTCCGCCCACGCTCGTCATAGTGAAGGTATACGAAAACGATACCCGAGAGGCCAGGGACAGCAAGGCCGACGAGGAGCAACGCGAGTCCTGCGGCACTGTCGAATCTCACGCCGAGAACAATCGCTGGAAGCCAGAAGGCCCACGTCCCCCCCACCGCCACGGCGAGGTACACCCACCAGCTACCGACAACGTCAGAGGTGTCTTTTACTCTCTCCTTCACATCTACTTGTGGAGTTAATCCAGTCATAGTACTACTGTCTACGCTGGACTCCAGCGTAACTTGGTAGGATGCCTCTCGACGGCAGAGAACAGTGTCGAACGTCGACCGACAAGACACCACCTCTAGACGTTCCGATCTGCTGAATCCAGCATGCCGTTCCTGTCGCGTTTTGAGATTTCGACGGAGCCAAGAAAACGGGATCGAACGGCGGGTCCGTTGCTTCGCCGCGTTACAGTCTGCGGGACCATCCTCCCGAAGCGCTGGTATCGCTGTTTTCTCCTCGAGAGGGAACGAATTCTGGCTACGTTCGGTTTTTCTTGCACGTCGGTGTTCGCTTTATGGATCTCGGAGCCGTATCTCGAGACGAGAATGACAGTCGACGAACTCCGCGACTACGGGATCCAGCAGATGGACGACGAGGCGATCGAGAACTTCCTCTCGATCCAGCACACGGGGATTCTCGGACTCCCCACGTCGGGTGCACCGTATCTGCTCCCGATGTCGTACGGGTTCGACGGAGGATCACACCTCTACTTCGCGTTTCTCGTCGAGGGACAGAGTCGGAAAGCGGAACTCGCCGACCAGGCCGACGTCGGCAGTTTCCTCGTCTACAACGCCGAGACGATGTTTCACTGGCGAAGCGTCCTCCTCCAGGGACCGATTCGACGGCTTCCCGAGGACGAACGATCGAAGATGACGGAGGCCCAGACTCCGGCGTGGCAGCCGGAACTGATCGCGACGGCGAGCGAGACTGGTGAAACTCGAGTATACGAGTTTCAGATCGAAGAATCGACGGGCATCAGTCACGCCATTCGACCGCCGACGTTTTTCGAGCGAGGGAGTCGAGACGCCACGGACTGAGACGGTCTGCTGTCCCGAGTTTCCGCAGCGACCGCCCGACGGGACGCGGTCGCTGCGAGACGGACGTACAGCGGTCCGTACGAGTCTGCTCCAGTACTCCTCGAGGCAGCGAATTCACCTGGCTCGCCGTGCTGTAGCGTGGTTCTCGAAATGCGCGTGACAACCACGCGAAAACACGGTACACAGCTATAGTAAAAATTAGAAATAATTACTCACTTCTGGTACAGAGAGATGATCGAGAGCTGTATCAATCGCCGTTGTAAGATCGTCGAGTGACGCAAAGAAGCGGTTGCGAAGAGCGGCTTGGAGTTGTTTCCAGCACTCCTCAACAGGATTTCGCTCTGGCGAGTACGCTGATGACGTGACGAAGGCGAGGTCGTCACGGGCCGCCAGGTCCGTGACGGCCGATGCCTGGAAATACGGCAATCAATCCAGCACAACGAGCAGACCATCTTCAAAGTCATTCATGACTGGATAAATACAGTTTTTGCGTGAATGGCAGTAACATACCCTTCAAATCGAGAAAAAAGCGATCACCATCTCGGTGATCGCGCCGAAGAGACACGGCCAGTCGCGTTGACCGGATAATTCGACAGACAGTCGTGTGCTACGCGGAAACCACGCGGCACGCTGCTCGACTTGCACGGATATCTTGTCAACATCGTAGGTTTCGGCAAGATATCGCTGGACGAGCGCCGGCGCGTCAAGGCCAATTTGCTCGGGAGATCCGTAGACAGCTTCTTCGAATTCTTCTTGCTCGTTATCTGAGAGCGGTCGCTTTCTCCCAGATCGACGAGCATCAGTAACGGCCTGCTCAAGCGACTCATCAGTATCGAGTCGCTTGAGCCAGCTATCGATCGTCCATCGCTGCACGTCGTCCCATTCGGCGAGTTCAGTCTTCGTGACGCCGTTTTTGTACGCTATCGCGGCTAAGAGCCGTTGTGTTGCTTCTTTCTGTCAACGTTGTCGAGAGCATCTTGCAGCTCTTCGACAGAGCTGTCGGGGTGATCCAGTCTGGGACGATACGAGCAAATAGTTCTAATGGGTACTCTCGTAGTGTCTTAGAATGTATCGGGATGAGTGTCACTGTCGAGAGCCAACCAGATGCAGTCAGCTGCCCGGAAGCGATATCCGGCAGTCACCTACATTTCAGTCCGAATCGTCTGCCTGCATCCAAGGTGGGAAGCCGAACCGCAGTCAATAGAACAGACTGAATAGTCCAAACTGGACCGGGAGTAACAGCAGGATCGTCGCGACTGAACACGAGATCGTCGTGACGATCAGTTCCCGCGTCTCGAGATTGCCCTCGTTCAGGATGACAATGAGAACCGCTGACTGGTAGGGAAAGAAGTATGAACTGAGCGCCATCGTTTCTGCCAACAAAACAGGCGTGAACGGGAGCCCCGCCGCGCTGATGTAGGGAATCAGAATCGGCGTCAGGACGCTAGCGACGGCCAGCCCCTCCATTAGTAAGGTGAGCGCGAACGTAATTGCAAAAATGGAGATAAGTACTACTGCAAGCGGGCCGTCTGTCGGAATCAACTCGAGGAGATAGGTTGCCGCGCTATCGGTAAATCCGGTCTGAGTCAGTCCGTCACCGATCGCAAACACCGCCGCAATAAAAAAGAGGATCGAAAAGTCGACGTCGCTCCCGACGGTTTCGAAGTCAGCGACGCCAATCGTCGGCAGGAACGAGAGGACAACGACGGTGACTGCACCGATCACCGGGTGGAACCCGTGAACGAAGTCCGTTGCCCAGATCAGCGTCCCTACAAGCAGGAACGCCAACATCCGTTTTTCGGTCCTGCTATCGTCTTGGCTTCCGTTCTCGGGTACCTCGAAACCCGAGTTGGACGGCGGCCGAAAGAGGACATAGACGATACCGATGACCAGCAACACACGAACAAAGCCCATAATGGGATACATATGGAGCCACCACTCTGACCACGAGATAGTGTGACCCGCGATCGACTGACTAAAACTCGAAATGATGATATTTGGGAGGTCCGCAGTCAGTATCCCCGCAGAGCCGTAGAACGTCGCAAACAGCGGGCCGAGATAGAGTCCCACTCGCGCCTCTCGAGCGTCGAAAAGTGAGCCGAGTTCTCGAAGGATCGGTGCGATCGCGAGGATACGGACGAGCGCCGAGGGAACGAGAAACGCGAGTGTGTGGGCCCCGATCGATAGCGCGAGCAACAACCGACGATAGGTACGAATCGAACTGGCGTCGGTTGGGTCACCGAGACTTCTGGTCGCGATCCACCGCCCAATCCTGGTCGCGAGGCCACTCTGGCGTGTCGCCTCGCCCATCAGCAGCCCGAAGCCGATGAGCCACGTCGCCGGTTTCTGAAAGCCGACGAGGGCAAGTTCCGTCGAAAAGGTGACGGCGATCAGCCCGAGACCGATCAGCCCGGTATACGAAGGTGGAACCGGCGTCAGCATCCAGAGGACGATCGAGAAGAGCGTAATCGCGAGCATTATCGCCGTTGCTCCCGATGCGGCCAGCCACGCCACGATAGCGACGATCGCGGCCAGGGGAAAGGCCACTACTGGCGAGCGGAGCGTCTCGAGGGCACCGGAACGTGTCATCGATCCATTCTCAATAGCGAGACAATAAAGCTGTCGTGATTTCTGGCCGTTTATCGCGGTGATCCTAACGCGAATACGGATCGTGACGAGACCCGCTTGGATCCGCTTCCTCCTCGACAGAAATCGAGCCGATCAACGTCACGAGGACCTGTGCCCGCTGTGGATGTGTCGAACTCTCGACGGTCCGTCGTCGGCGCTCGAGGCGTTTCTCGTCGAACATCCCGACGAACGTCCTGTTGATGGATTGTTCAGACGACGTGACTGTATACAATGCAAATAGTTATAACCGATGGCAACTATACTACTGTGTGCCGACACCGACACCGAACGAGTAGCGAACCATGTCGCGTCGATCACGACGCTGCCGCTGGAAACGGACGCCGTCCGAGTCGTCGTTTATCACGTCTTCCGTACCGACGACGACGGCGCAAACGCAAGCGATCTCAAATCCGTCGCCTACACGACCGACGCGCTCGAGGACGCGGGCTTCGACGTGGACGTCAGGCAGTCGAGCGGCGATGCGGTTCGAAACATCCGCGAGACGGCAACAGACGTCGATGCCGACGTGATCAGTATCGCTGGCCGAAAACGGTCTCCGACCGGAAAAGCACTTTTCGGTAGCGTTACACAGCAGGTGAGTCTCCGATCGAATCGGCCGGTGCTGCTCTGTTCCGCAGACGAATAGATCCAGGGCCGATTTTCGCCGTCGAATCGAGACGCACCGCAGCGTATCGTCTGGTCGCTCCGATCGCGCCGGAAGTGACCGGGTCGAGATCCATCGTCCGATGGAATCGTTCGTGCAGTTGTCTCGAGGCGACCGAACCACGACACACTATCAGTATGTTTACAGGAGGCCGACGAACAGCGCGCCGTGGACCAGGGCTGCGGTGATCGGAATGAGAAGAGCGGTCCGCATCAGAAACAGCACGAAGAGGTCCCGAAATCGGATGGGAATGTCGTCGAACATGTCGACCATCATCGGGGCCGACGCGGCAAAGAAGATCGCCTGCGAACTCACCACGATCACGACGAATACCTTCGTGATCAGATCGGTTCCGACGGCGAACGTCGCGCCGATGAACATCTCCGCGCCGCCGAGGATCACGGACGTCGCGGCCATCTGCGGGTCCGGAATACCAAACGCCGACAGGATGGGGACGAGTGGCGTCGAGAGAATCGCGAACACCGGCGTGTACTGGTTGAGTATCACGGCGGACATTCCGATCGTGAGAATGGTGCCGAGCATCATTCCGGTCAGTTTCATGCCGTCGATGAGTCCCTCGACCGCAGAGCGCGGGATCGAGGCCCCCACTTCGGCGGTTCTGATAGCCTCGTTGAACGCGAACCGGACGTAGTCGCTAAACGAGCCGCTGAACTCCGGTTCAGGATCCGGCTCTGCGACGAATTCGTTCGGAACAGTCGAGAGCGGTGGAATCCGAACAAGGATAACCGCCGTTAGGATCACGCTGATCAGGTACAGGAAAACGACGATCGGGAAGACGTGAAGAATCCCGAGGACGGCAGCAATCGCTCCGACCGTCCCCAGATTTCCGGTAGCGAAACAGGTGCAGATAGCGAAGACCTCCCGTTTGTTGTACCCACCACGGTCAAACACGTTTCGCGTAAGGTAGTATCCGATGCTGAACGAACCGAGCCACGACGCCGCACTATCGAGGGCCGCGCGGCCGGGCAACTTAAACAGCGGCCGCATCATCGGCTGTGAGAGCGTACCGACGAACTGGAGTCCGCCGAGTTCGGCCAGTAGATTGACGAACACGGCACCAATCGGAATTACGAGTGCGATCGTCAACAGCAGCCCGTCCCAGACGACCCCTGACGTACTCCCGCTGAGCAGCCAGTCCGGGCCGGTGTCCAGAAGAATTGGGACCGCGATGGCGATCCCCACGACGCGGAACAGCCAGAAGATCTTCGACGTCTGCCAGTAATCCAGCTGGAATCGGCCGACGAGCTCGTCGTCGATCGTCACGATACCGTGATAGTTGGCCATCGAGACGGTCGTCAGCAGACCCCCGGCGACTATCAGGCCGAACGTGAAATACTCGAGAAGGGTCGGGAACGCTTCCTGTATGAGCCCGACGACTACGTCGAGTGGAATCGTCGTCTGCCCGTTCCACCCGATCGGGAACAGGAAGAAAAATGAGCCGATACTGAACGCGAGGATGAATTTCAGCAACGGCCGAGGTCGTTTTTTTCTCAGATCAACATCGTCGATCGTCTTGCTGTCCGGCGCTGCAGAATCACCGGACACATGTTCGTCATTCTCCCACGCAGTTCTACCGAAGTAGTTGGATAGCGATTTGCCGTCAGACCGATTTCGTAGCAGTCTCATGAATGGTCTCTCAATGGTGAACCAAGTGTGTCGCTGGGGATTGGCGGATCGCCGGAATCGATAGATTCCGCGATCCGCACCGAGAACAGTACGCATCTCCGCCAGCAACTCGTAGTCCAGAAGCTTGAGAACCGTCTTCTCCGTCGCCAACTCGCTGCACAGCAACAACAGATCGAACAACTTGAGACTCGCCTCAAGAGGTACGAAAACCCAAACACACCACCCAGTAAGCAGGGTGGTGCGGCTGGATCACCTGGCAACGACGACAGCGACGAGGAAAAGGACGAAAACCAGGAAGACGACGCTGGCGGCGACGCTGACGCCGCCAGCGACTCATCCCCAGGACGTAGCGAAGGTCACGAAGGAACAACTCGACCGCCACCTGAACCAGAGGAGACTATTCGAGTCGATCAGGGATATTGTCCAGATTGTGAGCAAAGCCTCTCTAACCCGGACAGCTACGTCTCACGAACTGTTATCGACATTCCTCTTCCCATTCCAACCACTGTCATCGAGTACAAACTCGGCAAACACCGCTGTTCCTGTGGAAACGAGGTCGTTGCTGAACATCCTGACTGCCCGGAAACCGGGCGGTTTGGGCCGAATATCATGGCCCAAACCGCCCTCGGTAGGTTCCATCAGCGACTTCCGAACCGTAAACAGGCGGAGCTGTTTGATTGGGAACTCGATATTCCCATCTCTCATCGGACGATCTACAACCTGACCAAGCGGGTCGCAGACCGGCTGCGACCCGCGTATGACGATGTCAAAGCCCGTATTCAGGAAAGTGACGTCGTCTACTGCGATGAAACGGGATTTCCTGTTGACGGAGAGCAACACTGGGCGTGGACGTTCGTTACTGACGAAGAGGTGCTGTTCTGGGTTGATGAGAGTCGTGGAAGCCAGGTGTTAGAGGACGTCCTCGGCGAGGAATTCGCCGAGGACTCGACGCTCAGCTGTGACGGTTGGTCAGCGTATCCGAGCTATCACACGAAGCTCCAGCGGTGCTGGGCACATCTGTTGCGGGAGGCGGAGTACGTTGCTGAACGGTACGAGGAAGCAGAGAAGTTATCTGCGGAGTTACACGCTCTCCATGACGATTTAACGGCGTTCGACAAGGAGGATCCATCCGCCTCCGCCCGCGAGCAGAAGCGGGCGGAGGCGTCGTTACATCTGGAAGGCCTGATCAGGGAAGACTATGAGGCACAGGAGGTCCAGAAGCTGATCGAGAAGATCAGGAACGGGTTAGGCCACTGGCTGACGTTCGTCACAGAGCCAGACGTCGATTCGACGAATAATCGCGCAGAGCGCGCTCTGCGCGAGCAAGTTGTGCTGCGGAAGATGTTCCGGACCCTCCGCTCAGCCGAAGGGGTCCAGATTCACGAGACGATCACGACCATGTTAGCCACGTGGAAACGGCGAGGACTAGATCCGCCTGAACAGCTCCAGTCCATCCTCGGTGGGAAAGAACTCAGTTCAGGATGAGAGGTATCACTGATCGGTGAATCCTGGTCACGCTATCCAACTACCTACCGAACATAGTTCGACCACATCGATCATGGATAATAAAAATACTGGCTATATTTGGGCAATTCTTACCAGCACACATCGATGTGACTGATATGTCGAACACTGTCTTCTTCATTCTCGTCCCGCGACGGCTCGTGATTCGATCACACATCAATTCCGTCAGGACTCGAGGACCACGTGTCGTCCCCCCGCTCCCGCTTGCCGAGCCCTTTCATTCGAGCAATAGGTGTTACAAACCACGACCTTTCTTGGATATACATTATATTGGCTTGCTAAATAGGATATTATGATGAATGTGTAATCTATCCAGTGTTCTGTCCCTGGATCTGCGATAGATGGCACTACTAGACAACATATGGTCAGATATTACGTTCATAGCCGTGTAACGTAACAAGGAGTGGTCGATCGAACGGGGCCCGACGAGGGCGTGTGCAGACGTGAACACGTAAGCGTTCGCCGCGTGACGACGGAGCGATCCTCACACGAAGAGCAATACGGTGACCACAACTGTTATCATGGTTTACTCCAACACTACCGTTTATGAGCGGTGATACGACAGCGGCTCCTGTACTGATAGCTGGCGCTGGACCGGTTGGAATGACGACAGCCCTCGCACTGCACGCACGGGGCGTCGAAGCGACGATCCTCGAAGCCGAGTCAGAAGACCGAGACCGGTCTGGCAGCCGGGCGATCTACGTTCACGGCTCGACGCTGCGAACGCTCGAACGGATTCACCCGGGACTGGGCACCGACCTCGTCGACGAGGGACTCGTCTGGCCGACGCGACGGACGCTCTACCAGGGGAAGGAAGTATTCAGCCGGACGTACGATTCGCCCGGCGGATCCGGAGACATCCCCCACTTTACTAGCGTCCCGCAGGTCGTGACCGAGGCGTACATGCACGACGCGCTCGAGGGCGCTGGAATCGACATCCACTGGAACGCCGAGGTCGAGATCGTCGACTCCTCGCCCGACGGCGTCCACGTCGAAACGAGTGACGGCCGCGAGTGGGACGGCGAGTTCCTGGTCGGCGCCGATGGCGGCGGCTCGACCGTCCGCAAGGAGATCGGTGCGAACTTCGAAGGAGACCAGTCCGAGAACGCCTTCATCATTGCCGACATCGAGGACGAACAGATCGACGGCGATCAGCCAGACCTTGAGCGGATATTCCACTACGACGCTCCGGAAGCTGACGGCCGGAACGTGTTGCTAGTTCCATTCACCGGCGGCTGGCGGCTCGATATCCAGTGTATCGAGGGTGACGACCCCGAAGAGCTCAGCAGTGAAGACCGGATGCGCGAGTTCGTCTGCGACATCATGGGCAACGAGTACGAGGACGACCTCAAGTGGGTCTCTAGTTACTACTTCTTGCAAGTGATGGCGGACACCTTCGTGGACGAACATCGACGAGTGTTACTCGCCGGTGAGGCGGCCCACCTGCTGGCTCCCTTCGGTGCTCGCGGTATGAACTCCGGTGTCGCCGACGCGGACGAGGCGGCTTCGGCAATCGCGGCTGCGATCGACGCCAGGACCGACGCGGTCGTCCGCGAGGAAGTCGAACTGTACGCCGCACGACGTGAGAAGGCTGCAGAGTACAACCTCGACGCGGCAGGCCAGGCACTGGAGTATCTCCAGGGTGAGGATCCGGTGACAGTCCTGCGAAAGGAAGCCGCGGCTTCGCTGGCCGATCACTTCGAGATCGCCGGCGAGTGGCTCGACGACGCACCTTACGGCCCGCACGGGACGCCACCGATCGTCTCGACTGGAAATTACTGAACCGCATTTCGCGACGGACAGTTCTTACGCTATCGGCGGCGAATCGATAGCGCTGTCGGCGGAAACGCGACGAAAAGAAGGGTCAGTTCAGGTCTAGTTTCTCGGCGATCCAATGGTCCCGGGCAGCCATCACGAGTTCCTTCTCGTCCTCGAAGTCGGTCGTTTCGGCGACGAACTCGTCCCACTCGCCGTGGGAGACTGTCTCGAGTTTGGCGGCGGAATCGGCGTCGCTGGGACTGGCCGCGACCAGGTCGTCAAACGATTCGAACTCGGTGTTGGCCTGAACGAACGCCGTGTCGAACAGGTCGGTGATGGGAATCTCATCGTCGCAGTCGTGTACGTTTTCGGCGTCCGGGAGGTCGTCACGCTGCTCTGCAGCTGCTCTGATATCCATCTCTAGCGCCATGGTTCCATTCGATGTCGATACCTTGTAAATCCATCCCATTCGCGATCGGCGGATCGACGAGACGGCGGGGCCGGCAAACGAACGTGGTCCCCGTCGTTCGACGGCTTCAATGATGGGCTGTGCAGAACGGGAACTCGTGGGGCTCGTGCTGGAGCGAGATCCACTTCTTTTCGTTGCTCTCGCGTACGTTGTTCGTGCCGACGTGGACCGAACTCGAGAGGCCATACGCCGTGTCGTTGGCGAGTTCAACCGCCTCGTCGACGTCCGAGCAACCAGTGAGTCGTCGACGGTCACGTCGTACTGGGATTCGTCGATGGTGTCGAGTATTTCACGGGATGTTTTGATAGGAGAGATATACAATATCAGTTACATCGTGGACTATCGAAATTCAACGCCGTATACCGCTCTCCCACGAGCATGAATGAGAGCACCCGAGATCGGTTTCGTCAGGCCTCGAGATGGACTCTTTTCCACCACCGGGCTCGGGGAGTTAGCTAAATTCCTCAAAGGGTTGTTGACAAGTGTTACAGTAGTGGACTGTCCGACACAGTGCCGGTCCCCTCTGTTGCTCGACGTGAGTGTCAGCCGATCCGCAGAACGGACAGACGATATCGTCCTGTGGCGTGTCGGCGCTTCCGCCAGACGATCCCTTCCCAGTCGATGGTGTCGAAGCGTTAGTCATCGTCGTCAGTGGCAATCAGGTTCATGCGCGGCTTCGTCACCAGGCACTGCTAGACCGTGTTGGTTAAGATGTCGACGGCCACGGTCCGTAACACGCTCGAACGACCACGGTGGTGAATGAACTATATTTGTATCAATAGTTTTCACTTCCGGCACCGCTTGGACTGCTTTCTCGACGTCCATCACGATCAGATCGCGCGCTGGGCAACCTGAATACGTCAACGTAATGTCGATCGTCACTTCCCCATCTTCGGCGGAAACATCATACACCAGTCCCAGGTCGACGATACTGACCGGAAGTTCGGGATCTTCGACCGTTCGTAACGCCTCCCAGACTGCTTTTTCGACCGGACCGGCAGCCGCGATTTGTGTTGCAGGGTCGTCAGGCCCTGACGTCGAACTCATGGTGGGGTAGTTCGGGAGACGGGATGCTCGCCTGCGAGGTTGTCGGAGTGCATCTCATCGATCATCGACGCCAAGTGGTCTGTGTGCTCGCCAGCACGACCATTTTGTTCAGGTGGCTGGGACAACAACTCGTCGGCTTCCGCGGCAGTGATTCCGAGCGGCAGACCGGCTATTCGCTGGCAAACGTCCGAGTTCCACTCCTGACGAAGGGAAGCGGGACTCTCGGCCAAGATTTCAGCATCCATCAGCCGTGTAACTCGTCGGTCGTCGAAGGCAAACACGTCTGCTGCCCGCGGGAGTGCATCTCGGAAGGCAGATTCGAGGCGGTCGCGACCTTCTTCGGTCGCGACGAGTCGATCGAGCCAGGCCTCGGCGTGCTCTCGGTGATAGGTCTCTTCCTCGAGGATTTGCTCGGCGCGATCGGCCAGTGCATCGACCTCGCCATCCAGCAACGTCTCGAGCAAGCGCTTCTCGGCGGTATCATACAGGTAGTTGTGAGCGATCGCGTACGCGAAGTCTTCGTGGTCCACCTCGAGCAAAACCGAATTTCGACGTTCCTCGGCCGGTCTGTTGAGTGCAAGATCGTCGGTGTCGTCCCCACGGTACTGCTCGATCAGGTCGTACCAGAGGCGGGCGTGGCCGAGTTCGTCCTGGGCCATGCTAGAGATGGCATTGTCTTCCTCTAGCGTCGGTCCGACTGCAGTCCAGTCTGTGTAGCGGTGCCCCGCAACGAAGTCGTCATCGGCGAGTGCGAGCAGGAACTCGAGTACGTCTGTGCGGTCGTCAGTACTGAGGTCGTCGAGTGTCATGGGTTAGTGTGATCCTCCAGCAGTGTTTTGTGCATACCAACTCACATTGCGATACGCCCGATCAGTGCTTGGAGTGAGTTCGGTATCGTCCTGAGAGGCGGTGATCTCTCGACGCGGAACGACCCAGACGCTGACCGGATCGCTCCGGACGTCGATATTTCGTTTTGCGAGAGTCAACGCCATCTCGTGGTCAGATGCGGATACCACTTCGGCATGTTCGTGGGCCTTTCCTCGCTCCCACTGAACGAATACTTCATACGGCTCGAGTCTGTTTTCCGTGTTGGTTGTATCGTCGTGTTCGTCCATCTCTTATCACCCTCCTATCAATCACTGGCTGTCATACCGGGATTGTTCGTAAGCCTGCTCGAGGACGCCTGTCCGTGGTATGCAGCTAAGGCATCGCGAACCCAGGCGGTGTCGTCGAACGCTGCCTGTCTACGATCGAGTCGGTCTGGAATCGCTGGTCCACCTTTTGTGGTGATCATCTTGAACTCCTCCCAGTCGGGGTCCGTGTATAGCCACCGATCGGCTTCGTCATCGTACTCGATCTGGTCATCGGGTATTTCGAAGCCGAGTTCTCTGATCTTCGGCACGTAGTCGGCAAGGTACTCTTGCCGAAGTTCGTCGTTCGTTTTGGGTTTGATCCCCAGCTCGACCATCCGACGGGTTTTCTCACTTTGTTGATCCGAGAGGCCAAAGAACATCATGCCACGGGGCCACCAGCGGTTGATTCCCTCCTGTAACCGCTCTTGTTTTGCACGCGATCCGGTCGCGTACTCCCGAATGATGTGTTCACCATGGCGCACGTGGAACTCTTCTTCGCGACAGATCCGTCGCATAACCCGCTGATAGGGTCCGTAGCTCGTCTTGAGGAGTGATCCCTGCAGTTTCATCGCCGCTCCATCGATGAGCCAGGCAATTAGTGCGATGTCGATCCACTCGTCTGCGTGGTAATGAAAGGCATTACCGAACCCGGATCTCCCCTCGAGGAGGTCGATAAGCATCTCTTCCCGGTCGTTACCTAAATTCTCAGCTAGCCGATACTGCATCTGAGCGTGCCCAATCTCGTCCTGAACCTTCGCAGTCAGGGCCAGCTTCCGGTGGTAACTGGGGGCCTTCGGGATCCACTTCCGCTCAGTGAACGCACCGACCAATTCGCTGTTCGCCGTGAATTGGATCATCCCGGTCACCAAATTACGATACTCGTCAGTGAGTTCGTCGCCGGATTCGATGGTGTCTCCGTGTGCAATTCTTTCTTCCAACTCCATGTTCTCACAACTGTGTTCATCCTACATAAATACTTCGTGCTATAGAACTATGTACTTATAAGTGCGGATTTGATTGTAATACATTTTCCGCCTGAAATCGGTTTCTGGTCGTGATTAACTGTTTGTCCGTCGGTGGGCACCGCAGTTTGAAAGGCTGATACGGCGATAACTTGGTTCGATGTCGACTGATCAACCCCATCAAAATTTGGAATCCCGTCTCTCCCGCTACCGTCACGAACGAGGGGCGACGGATAGATATTCAGATATTCTGGAACTCACTCCCGATAATCACTCTGTTCCACACGATTGATTACAACTTTCGGCTCTGTTGACCGGGAGCATTATTATTGTTCGAAAGTAACCCCTCATGCATGGCAAAACCCGATGTTCCATCTGATTCGATTTCTGCGCGTGATATCGTAATCCTCAAAGCTCGCGTAGCAAATCCGACAGCGTCGACACGAGAACTGAGCAAAATCCTGGAAGACGAATACGGGATATCACTATCACACAACCGGATCAACGAGATCCTGCGGGAGATGTCCGAAAAGGACATCTTCAAAAAAACCATCCTTCCCCACGAGAATCTATTTCGACATTATCTGTTTCGGATCGGGTTCTACTACCCGAACTTCGAAGAGTACTGGGAGGACTGTTACTGGGACCTCGTGAACGATCCAAACATTCTCATGTTCTTCAATGCAGACAGTAACTATCAGTGGCATGCTATCGCTCAATTCCGGACTAACGAACAAATGCAACGGTGGGTCCACAACTTCTTCAAGGAACACGGGCAACTAATTAGTCAGTTCCACAACACAATGTTGCATAATGTTCACAAGTTCCAAACTGATGCCGAGATATTTGACGATATTCTTCGAGAAACTGAGGAAGGTCGGCAGTACCTCTCTCGAAAACAGGAGAAGGAAACAGAACAGGTCGAGGCGGAGAGATGATGTAGCGAATCGCAAGTACCATTTGGAAACTATCCTTCAGTCCAGACATCCAAAACGGAGGTCCTCACCGGGAGTCCGTTAGAAATCCCGTTAACTGCCAGTCGAAACGCGCTGGTCGGGTTGATCAGTTATTTTGCTGGCTCTTCTCGACGTCGACATCCGAAAACGCGATATCACGTTCAGTGACGTCAACAGTCATCGATCCGATGTTTTCGATCTCAGCGTCGACGACATCACCATCGGTAAGCGGCCCAACGCCCTCGGGAGTTCCAGTAGTGATGAGGTCGCCCGCCTCGAGCGTCGCGCCGATCGAAGCGTACTGGACGATGTCCGCACACGAATAAATCATGTCACTAGTATTTTCCTGTTGGCGCGTGTTGCCGTTAACCTGCAACTCCATCTCGAGGTCATGTGGATCGTCGATCTCGTCAGGTGTAACGACGTAGGGACCTACGACGGTGAACGTATCGTACGACTTACGGTTAGAGCGATCCTGATCACCACGAACGGAAATGTCGAGCAAGATCGTGTATCCGAGGATCCGGTCCCACGCCTCGTCTGCGGTAACGTCTTTCGTATCTTCACCAATGACGAATGCGAGCTCGATCTCGTGATCGATACGCCGATCCGAGAACGGAATCTCGATACCGTCTTCGGGACCGACGACGCTCGATGGGGCTTTCAAAAAGTATCCCTTGTCCTCGATCGTGAACCAGTCGTCAGTGACGATGTCTTTGTCCGATAGTGCCTCTTCGACGTGCTTTTCGTAGTTAAGTGGCGCTGCGATCACCTTACCCGGGCGACGAATGGGCGACTCAATTCGAACGTCGTCCAGATCGTAATCCGGAGTCACGTTCGTATACTCGCTTGCATCAAGATCACTCCGAGCGTACTCACGGAGTGGATCGTTTGACGTGAGTTCGAGTCGTTCGGTGAGATCAACGATACCCTCGTCTACAACCACTCCCAGATGATCACTGTCGAATCTAACGAACTTCATGCATCCACTCCGTTGTTCGACTATACCATAACTTTACCGGGTATCGTTCGATAGCATATAAGATGCGATTTTACAGACCTCTTGTCGGGCCTTAGTTAATATCCTTCTCATTATGATGAAAAATTGAATTCGTCCTTCCGGAAGTTCTTCCGATGAATGCAGGAGCTTCAGCGCTGTCTAGTTCACGACCCTGATGGGTGTACGGGATACCGAGCGCTTGATGTGGCCAGTCCCGGTTGTAGTATTCAGGTCAACGATACGAAGCGTGCCGAACGTGGAGGTGATCAGTCCGGCTCGGGGCTCATAGCGCAGGCGCGTGGGTGTCTCGACTGGAGCCAGTTGTGGCCAGCAGCAGCGCACTAGGAACTACCGTACTCGAGATGGCCAACGATGATGTGCGTGACGTTATCGGCTTTCTGACCAGAGGGGTTCGAGATGATGTAAACTATCTCTGGCCATCTATATTACAGAGATTGTGTTTTCTCGTGGAAGTATGCCTACTGTAATTATGAAGGGAAATTTATATCACATGAGTCGTCATTTTTCCAGTATGGGTCTCTCCGACCTCTTCGAACCTGACGGTATCGCAGTTGTTGGCGCATCGAAAACGCCCGGAAAACTCGGTAATGATGCGATGACGAACATTCAATCGTACGAGGGTCAAATTTATCCAGTGAACCCTTCGAGTTCCGGGAGTGTCTTTGGGTACGAGTTTGTCGATTCCGTCTCTAAGACGAATGCTGACCTGGCTCTCTGCTGTGTTCCGGGTCCTGCCTTACCAGACGTCCTCGAGGAGTGCGGTGAGGCTGGCATCGGCGCTGCTGTGATTTTCGCCGGCGGTTTCTCCGAGGTCGACGAGGACGGTGCACAGTTAGAAAATACGATCACCGAGATTGCAAATAAATACGAAATTACACTCCTCGGTCCGAATACGGCAGGATACATTATTCCGCATCTCGACTTTTATGGCTCGTTCGTCCCCCGGATCAACGAAATCGAAACCGGGAACGTTGGGATCGTCGCTCAAAGTGGTGGCGTCGGCGTCACTGCAGCGTTCCAGCTCCAGCGTGAAGGATATGGGGTCTCGGCGATGTTCGGTCTCGGGAACCGTGCGAATACCGGGTTCGCAGAGATCATCCCGATGCTCGACGACGATCCCCGAACGGATGTGATCGCCCTCCATATCGAAGGCACCGACGACGTCGACAATGTACTGGAGGTATGCCAGAACACTGAAACACCGATCGTCGCGTTCAAAGTCGGAGAAGAAGAGGTCGGCGACTTCGTGCAGTCTCACACCGGAGCACCGGATCAGGGCAACGAACGATACGAGACAGCATTTTCGACGCAGGGTCTCTCGACGGCCACTTCAGTAACTGAACTAATTGATGCGGGTCGCTCTCTGGCGGATTCGCCAACGCCGAACGGACCGAACGTTGGCCTCGTTACAGCACAGGCTGGGCCCGGCATCATGATCACCGACTATCTCAAACAGGCCGGGGCTGAATTTCCCAAGTTGACGGCACAAACCCAGGAGAAAGTCGACGAGATTCTAGCTGGTATAACGTACAAGGAAAACCCCGTGGACACAGGCCGCCCGATGCCCGAGTTCGGGGACGTCGTCGATGCCGTTGCTCGTGATGAGAACATCGACATCGTACTCGTCTACGAGATCTACGAGGATTCGCTCGGGTATCCCGTCGACGAACTCGAGACGCTCGCCCAAGAGGTGGATAAACCAGTTCTGTTCACGGTCGCTGGACCGAACGAGGCACTTGCCGATGAACGAATGCAAATGGAGGAAGTTGGAATTCCAACGTTCGATACGCCAGAGCGCGGTGCAAACGCGGTTGCAGCACTAATCGACTCGGTCACAGAAACAGAATAACTCTACCCTCGAGATCCAGTACTACGAACCCTTTCCGCGTCTCGTCGTAGGAGACAGTGGGCCCCTCCAGAACGCTCTCGCTATTCTCGCCGTATCTGCAAATCAAGAGTTTCCATTCCTCGTTGAACAAAGACATCATGGATCGATCTCAGGGTGGGAAATTCCTGGCCCAAAGTCCGGGTCAGAAAGAGCGTAGCGTCAGGAGACGGCTTCTTCGAAGCGAAAGATGATTCGACATAGCGTGCGCTCTATTCACCGTTTCGCTGGAGGGAGTCGTACCGTTTCGACAACGGTCGAATCAAACGGAAGTCGCATTCGAAGCGTCGTATCGCGTCGTTCTACGATTTCGAACCCCATCCGGCGATAAACGTGGATGGCTCGTTCGTTCGTACTTCCGACGTCGAGTTCGAGGGATTCGTGTCCAGCCTCGGCAGCATGTGCAACCACATGCCGGCACAGTTCGCTACCGATTCCGCGATCGTAGTGATCCGTATCGACGAAGACGAGGACCTTCGGTTCCGAAGTTGCGGAGCGGACGTATGCCCCGTGGCCAACGAGCTGGCCAGCCTGGCGAGCAACGAAGTGGACTCCCCGATCGAGCAGCGCGTCGAGCCACGCTTCGACGAGCTCTCGTCGCGCCGGCGGGAGCCCCATCGAACGGTTTTCGGAGTCGTACCGCAGGTACATGGCGACGAGATCCTCGTAGTATCGTGACGTGAATGGCGATATTAGAGTCGGTTCACCGAGTTTGTCGAGAAACCGTGGACACCGCGGTGGACAATGTGGGCTTCCTTCACAGGACTCGGGATTCCAGTAAGAACAACTGTCCATCGTACTACTAATCTACCAGTTGTAGGAATATTACTAATCGCCCCCACATGTATTGCCCTTAAATTCAGCTGGTGGAAGTCAGTCGATCGCAATGTACTATCCACCGTCAACAACCCCGACCTCGAGGGTACGATTCGCTTGCTGCCTACGGATCGACCCCGTTATGGCCCTGGTTCGAACTCGATTACGTTCTTGATATCTCCTCCTTCTCCAAGAGCTGCAAACGCGTCGTCGAGTTCATCGAGTCTGAACGAGTTGCTTAGGATTTCCTCGAGCGGCAGATCGCCGTTCTTGTACATCGAAATGTATCGAGGAATGTCGATCTGTGGTTGTGTGAATCCGACGATGTTTCCGATCACACTTATGCCCTTTGTAAATGCACCCAGGTCTAGCTCGATCGATTTCGAAGCACTCGTTCCGGTGATCACAGTGGTTCCTCCGGGTCCAAGCGTATCGACGGCCTGTCTGATCGTCGCTGGATTACCGATACATTCGAACGCGTAATCGACACCGCTTGTGAGCTCGCGCACGCGCTCGACGGGGTCGTTCGAAGACGCGTCGACGGTGTGAGTTGCGCCAATATCTTCCATTGTGTCCAGCGTTTCCGTGTCCAGATCGACAGCGACTATCGTCCCTGCGCTCACCGCGCTGGCGGCAAGAATTGTCCCGGCACCCACGCCCCCACAGCCGAAGACGGCGACGGTAGACCCACTTTCGACTTCGGCGATGTTTAACACGCTTCCGATACCCGTCGTCACTCCACACCCAAGCAGCGCGGCGATTTCATGAGGCACGTCGCTTTCGATCGGGACTACCTGGCGTTCGGGAACGACGGACATCGTCGCGAACGAGGACTGGGCGTAAAAGTGGTTGATCGATTCATTGCCGCGGTGAAGGCGGTGCGTCCCGTCCATCATCCGCCCCCGGACGTCACGACGACGCTGACAAAGATACGGTCGACCGCTACGGCAGTACTGGCACTCACCACACGATGGAAGAACCCACAGGACGACCGAATCGCCCGGCTCGACGGTAGAAACGTCTTCTCCAACTGCTTCAACGATACCTGCGCCCTCGTGGCCCAGCACGATTGGAAAATCAGTATCGTCACTGGTGTAGGCGTGGAAATCCGTATGACAAACCCCTGTTGCGCGAATATCGACGAGAACTTCACCTGGCTCGGGGTCATCAAGTTGCAATTGTTCTATCGTGTGTTCTTCGGACCCGCGAACGACTGCTGCCTCGATTTCACGCATTCTATTTCGCCTCGGTGAGGATGGAACAGGTTTTTGGATTGGTGTTTCTGTGCGTGATCTGTCCAGTAACTACTGCTTTCATCGAACCCATCTTGGATGCACTGTTGTAATACGTTTACGGTGCCAAATAGTCTATGATACAACGATAGAGGTGGTATCCATTACAATCATCTCTCATGAGAATGTATCTACAATGTTTCTCATCCTTAGTTCCGTAGCACAAGAAAATCGGCGCGAGTCGATCAGACGAACACCCCTCATATATTCGTGATTTCCCCTATTGAAAATGTGATACGGCGGCGGATCATAGCTTCGTTACAGCTTTTGATGTTTTGGGCGTACCGCCATCGTTCCGATACCAGGCCGAAACACGACTCTGATCGTCGTCTCGTGCGATCACCATGTAATTCGAAACTTGCAACGGTCGGCTCCGTGCTTAGTGCATTCGCTGTGTTCTACGTCCCCGCTCTCGTCGAAGAGTACGAACAGGCCTTCGTAAACGCCCTCGAAGAGTTTGCAGTCGTATCCGGGTGCGTCCGCCTCGACTATTACATCGCCCTCTTTCTTTCGTAGAAAATTCCGAGGGACAACATCAGACCCTCTATGATTTTGCTCGAATCCGTCGGCCTCAAACAGAATCAGATCGTAGACGCTGGTTACGTGATCCGGGAGGCCAGTCGTGTACTTGATTGTAGGGTATACCTGCTTGCCAGCGATTCGAATGGCCTCTCGACCGGCGATACTCCCCTCCGCATACATCTTCATAAACTTCCCGAACAATTCCGTGTCGTACCACCCCTCAGGATCGAGTTCGTCGTATGTGAGACCGATATGAGATTCGAGCATCGCATTCGCATCATCCAGATTGTCTGATGTTCCCTGCCGCATTTTCTCCCCGACCATCGTAATGAACTTTCCTTTCACTTCTGCCATTGGTTGGTAATCACATTCTCATCAGAATACATTAACTATTTTGGCCTGTGGTCAACTGCCTCGGGGTCAAGTGGTTCGAGACGCGAAAGCAAGCCTATAGGAGAGATCGACTGTCCGAATTGCGGCTCCAGTGATGTTGAGTTGGCAGCCAGTACTGCGTAGCCAGTCTGTCTATTCTCAATTATCGAAGTGGCTCTCTATCGCACCATCGGCTGACACAGATAGTCGTGAATATTCGAAGAGAAACGTGTGGGACTACCTCACGGCGACGCGGAATCGGTCTCGGAGTCGAGTTCCGTTTCGAGTTCGCCGCGGTTCTCCAAGTACTGTCTCCCCTCTTCGGTCTCGGAAAGCATATCGTCGAAGATCGCGGCGTCGGTTTTGAACTTGTGA
Source organism: Natribaculum luteum (assembly GCF_023008545.1). Lineage (NCBI taxonomy): Archaea > Methanobacteriati > Methanobacteriota > Halobacteria > Halobacteriales > Natrialbaceae > Natribaculum > Natribaculum luteum. The sequence continues at coordinate 142,987 of NZ_CP095398.1, forward strand.
AGGTTGTGAAGGGACGTTGTCTCGAACTCGTCGATGATATCGCCGTGCTCTTCGAAGAACTCGGTCACCCATTCGTCCATCTGTTCCGTTGCGCGGAACTGAGTGATGAGCTGCCAGCGATACTTGCTGTCGGCGTTGAAGAACATCAGGACGTGGGGATCCTCTACGAGCGTTTGGTGACACTCCTCCCAGTTATCCTTGAAGTTCGGATAGTGGAACCCGATTCGGAACTGGTAATGTTGGAAGAGCGTCCGTCGCGGGACTACCGTCCGCCGAAACAGATCGTCGTCTTCCATCTCTCGGAGTAGGGTGTTCACGTGGTTGTGAGAGAGCGAGATGTCGTATTCCTCCTTGAGAATGTCGCTAAGTTCACGGCTCGATGCGGTGGGATTCGCGATCCGTGCCTGTAGCAGCGCAATATCCCGGGGCTCGACGTCGTTTAGTGTGTCGTCATCCATAGTCGGTACCGGTTCTATCAGGTGCAACCCGGGTAAGGATTACGCCCGAACGGTTTCACGCTCGAGGATCGAGCCCGATTCTCGAGTCACCTCGACGGAAGAATATGCCTCTGTCGACACAGAAAACGGGCGCGCGATCATCGATCGGCTTCGATATCTCGTCCGAACAGCGCCAAACCTCGACGTATGTCGACCTCGACAGGGGGCGGCAGAGTATGTCCAGCAGCCGCCGATCGCCGATAAACGGTCACGCCGAAAGACAACGTGAACTGCTGGGACGATTATCCACCTCTTCGTCACAAAATTCATACGCTGGGTTCGATAACGCCATAGAAAGGACGAACTGTAATGACTGACGACATCACAAACTGGGAAGTAGAGTCCACCGACGTCGCATACTCGAGCGGCGACTTCGACGTTCGTCGCGACGTCGTAACCGGCCTGGAACGGGAGCTATCGGTCGAGTATCTCGAGACGGCAGACGCCGTCACGGTCCTCCCTTTCAGGCGAGATGGACGAGTGATACTGGCCGAAGAATGGCGACACAGCGTAAAACGCACCGACGTCGGGCTCCCGAGTGGACAGATCGAGCCGGTCGACGACACTCCTGCCGACGCCGCTCGACGGGAACTCCGTGAAGAGACGGGTTACGAGGTCGGTCGACTCGTGTCACTGGGGTCGTTCGAACCTCTTAACAGCCTCATCGACGCGTCGATCCACTACTTTGTGGCAGAAGAGTGCCGGCCGACCGGAGACAGGAATCCGGATGCAGACGAGAGCATTCGGATCCGATGTCTGTCGCTCGAAACTGCACGAGGGATGGTACGCGATGGGGACATCACGGACATGAAAACTGCATTAGCTCTCCTCTACTACTCGTATTTCGAGGAACTTACCTCGGATAATTGATATTCGCCCGTTACACGAAATCGAGGAGAAAGCCCACGGCTTCACAGTAGTTGCTGATTCGATCAGGAAAGCCGCAAGGATTGAAGTCTCAGACTCAACTCCGACTTCGTGAAATCGTGCTCAGTGCTGTCCAGAGAGTGGAACAGCTGCCGAAGCTTTTCGTCAGCCGTTGTTTTTCCAGTCTTGCCAGTACTGAACGGCGTACTGACTCGGGCTTCTCAGCCCGAGTCAGTCGCCGAGACAACCGTTATCCGTACGGTATTTGCCCGAGAAACGCGCGAAACAGGGCGGTCGGGACGACTGGCTCAGTCCCGACCGCCCGATGTGGAGTTACGAGCAGATTCGTCAACACCCACAGATTGTACAGTGCAACGGCGAACAGGAAGTAGAACAGCCGTACCGAGAACGTCGGTGACGACGTTCTCGGGAGAAACTCCGTGATCTTTCGATAGGACGTCTCGATGCCCCAGCGACGGCGATACGCTTCGGCCAGAGGCCGAGCGATCTCGACGTCAGTGCCGACGTCGAGATCGCAGTTGGTGACCAGACAGAAGTGATCGTCGTCTCGTGTTCGGTGCGGAACGACGACGAGCCGGACTGTCGTCCGGCCCGTCGGCGGATTCGATCGAGCCATCTCGTACTCTGCGATGAACGTGTCGCTGTCGTGCTCATCGATGAACTGCTGTACCTTTCGTGTTTGCGGCGCACGCATTAGGAACTCAACGTCGAGATTTTCGAGCGTCAATGCGAGGTGAACACGATAGAAGCCACGATCGAGGTAGAGCCGGTTGATGTCGACGTACTCGCGGGCGTCTGAGACGAGTTGGCGGATCGCCTCCGCCAACTCGTCGGTATCGCTCCCCTCCACCGCTACCGATCCGAGCGTGAATCGGACGCTCGGATCGACAATACAGACGGTAGCGAACTTGTACGCGCGATCGGTACCCTGCGCTGGATTCGTTGTGCAGACGTGAGGAGTCTCTTCGTCTCCGTAATAGAGCCAGTCGTGAACGTCGATTGCGACGTCGACTGGCCGAGTAAACACACGGTTGCGAGCCGCTTCGTCGAGGATTGCGTCGCGGACGCGGTCGAACTGATCGTCGACCGCATCCGCATCAAGCCCACGCAAATGGTAGAGGAGTGCCCGTGCGAGCGGATTTCGAGCGGTTGCGTCAATGGAAATATCGTCGCCACGAGCGAGCTGATAGGCTTTCGCGCCAGTGTTGGCGAACTCGTTGTCGAAGGCAATCCGAGCGAGGACTTGTTGGAACTCCTCGCTCGGATAGGTGCCGTTAGCAGCAATCTCGAAGTTGATCTCCGGAAATAGTAGCGACGACGCTGCTCGAGTCACCTGCGTTGCTTCGGTTGTCTCGACCATATCGAGACAACGACCGCGACGACAATCGTCGCTTGGCCACTTCAGCAACTACTGTTCAGTCGTGGGATGAATCCGACCACACACGACACAAACCATCCTCGATAGCCGACCGAGGGTTGATGGAGTCGTAACATGTAATATAGATTGACTTCTATCTACTCGTATGCCACGCGGGTACAGTCGAGAGCGAACGTCGGTTCACAACCTCCACTCCCACTTCGTGTGGTGCCCGAAGTACCGCAAGCCGGTGCTGACCGACGAGGTTGCCGACCGTCTCGAACAACTCATCGAGGAGAAAGCCGACGAACTCGACCTCGACATTCTCCGACTGGCAATCCAGCCCGACCACGTACACCTGTTCATCACTGGCGACCCGAAACTTGCCCCGAGCAAAATCATCCAGCAGGTCAAGGGCTACACCTCGCGGAATCTCCGCGACGAGTTCGACTTCGGCCTCCCCTCGCTGTGGACACGCTCGTACTTCGTCTCCTCGGCAGGAGAGGTGTCGAGTCAGACCATCGAGGAGTACATCGAAGCACAGACCGGACGATAACGATGCATCGAGACGTCACCACCACGGTACGGGTCAAACTCCACTCGCTCACCGAACGTAAAGCCCGACTCATCGAACGCGAGTACGGCGCGTTCCAAGATGCCGTTCACGGTGACGACAAAGCGAACCTCTACTCCGCCACCAAACAACAGGCGGGCAAAGTCCGGTCGAACCAGAACCCGCGAGAGGACACCGAGCAACCTGTCGTTCTCCGCAACGACTGCATCACCATCGAACACGACGAGGACACCGTTCTCTCGTCGTGGTGGTTCAAACTCCCCGTCTACAATCCCGAGACGGAACGCGGGGATAGCATCTGGGTACCCGTCCGCGTCCCCGAGAAGGACACGCACCTCCTCGAAGACGAAGACGAGTCCATCCGCGACTCGGAACTCGTCCACCGGGACGGCGAGTGGTACGTTCACCTCGTCTGCAAGCGGTCTGTGGCCGTCGCAGACGAATACGATGACGTTCTCGCCGTCGATATGGGTGCGAAGTGGATAGCCGTCAGCACGTTCATCTCCGACCGAAACACGCAGTTCCACGGAGCGGAAGTCCGTCGCGTCCGTGAACACTACAAGCAACTCCGCAAGAGCATCGGGAAGGCGAAGGTGCGTTCGGGAGCGCAGGTCATCGAACGCCTCGGGGACAAGGAATCCAGAACGGTCGAACACGAACTGCACCAAGTGGCGAACGAACTCGTCGCTCGCGCTCGGGAGCGCAACGCCGTCATCGTGTTCGGTGAGATGACTGGGTTGCGCTTCGACAACGACAAGGGTCGGTACGTGAACGACAAGACCCACAAGATGCCATACGCGAAGATGGCGAACATCCTCACGTACAAAGCCCATCTCGACGGGCGAGAGTGCCTCCCCGTGAACGAGTACGACACGTCTGTGACGTGTTGGCGGTGTGGGTCGCAGAACACATCGCGGGAAGTGCAGGGGCGTGTCGAGTGCCACGACTGTGGACTGGACGACAACGGCGACAAGAATGGTGCGACGAACATTGGCAAACGAGCCGTCGGTAAGAACATTCAGAGTCCGCTATCGACGGTGGGGGCTGTTGTGGCTCAGCCCGAAACGCAGGTCGTACTCGAAGGAACCACCGGTGAGATGGAACCTGCGAACTCCCCAGACGACGTGGGCCTAACCCTCAGTGAGGGAAGCCCACGACCTGTTTAGTCGTGGGAGAAGTCACGAGCGGGTGAAGTTTTGCCTTTCACTAATGTACATTAGTTGGTCTCTCATGGCGACGTATGGCTACAGACGGCTGAAACGATTTCCACCTCTTCTCACCAACGCGCCCACGACTGAAGCCGTCGGAGTAGTCACATAGTCCTACGACCTAGACGCCGCTGTCTACCGGTTCGCACATCGCTGCTCCATTTTCGCCAATTTCGCCTGCTGTGGCTGTGCAGTCGTACTCTCGTGGCGTAGTCCACCCAGACTGGACGAACTCGCCCTACTATAATTCACCCATAATTTGGATTCATATTTGTAATATTAGAATACAGTATACCTACAAAACGGAGATTCACATTACAATTGTGCCTATTCCCGCCATCTTTAAGTACGGTGGTGACAAATACTCGAGCGAGCATGGCAGCTGATGACAAGCCAAAAGTACCGGAACAAGCGGTACAAGATGCCAGAGAGGCACTCGACGAGGGGTTCTTTCCACTGGAGTTTTTCAACGACGACGACCTGCACGAACTGGAGATGGAGCGGATCTTCGGCCAGGCATGGGTATTTGTCGGCCACGAGTCCGAAATTCCCGAACCGGGTGACTACGCACGTCGCTACATCGGTGATGACACATTTATTTTCGTCCGTGACGAGAGTGGCGAAGTAAATCTGTTGTTCGACAGCTGCCGTCACCGGGGTGCGAAGGTCTGTCGGGCTGAACAGGGCAACACGTCTCACTTCCGTTGTCCCTACCATGGGTGGACGTACAAGAACAACGGCGAGGCCGCAGGCATTCCCCAGAAGTCCAAGGCATTCAAGGAACTCGATCGGGAAGAGTACGGACTCGCGCACGTCCCGCGGCTGGAAACGTATGAAGGGCTCGTGTTTGCTTCCCTCGCCGAGGAGGGTCCGACACTCGAGGAGTGGCTCGGCGACTTCAAGTGGTACTTCGACATCCACATGAAACTCCCGGAGGGCGGGATGGAAGTCATCGGGGAGCCCCACCGATGGGTTATCGACGCGAACTGGAAAACCATCGCCGATAACTTCAACGGCGACAGCTACCACACGGCCTGGGCACACGGGTCGGTGCTCGACCTCGAACTCGGCGGCGAGGAGACGGTCGGCCACGCCGGAACCGGCGAGAGTATGGACCGCCACATCCACTGCGACGGTCACACGACGAGTATTCGTGGGTTCGAAGACGAGGACGTGTTCTTGACCTACCCCGAGGAGGTCGTAGCGGACCTGTTCACCAAGGAGGGGCTCTCCGAGGGGCAGTGGCAAGTGGCGAGACAGGCGCTTTCCTTTACAGGAGGCATCTTCCCGAACTTCGGGTTTTTGCACTTCGGGGACACGACAGACGACCCGAACAAGGACGTCGCGCCGTTTTTCACCATCCGGAAGTGGCGGCCACTCGGTCCCGACCAGATGGAACTGTGGAGCTGGGGTCTCGCCCCAAAGAACGCGCCCGAGGAGTTCAAAGAGCGCATGTACAAGATGTACACGTCGAACTTCGGACCGACGGGCAACTTCGAGCAGGACGACGTTCCTATCTGGAAGGGTATTACCGACGTCGCTGGCGGGCAGTTCGCGAGCAAGCAGGGCTACCAGCTTAACTACCAGATGGGTCTCGACTGGATGAGCGAGATGGACCTCGACGAGGAGTGGGACGGCCCTGGATTTGCGTACTCGGAGAACCTAGAGGAAGGTGGTATGCGGTTGTTCCACGAACAGTGGTACGAGATGCTTGCGGGGAACGCTCGCGAAGACGCCATCGGCGTCCCGATGAACATCAAGGAGGAACGATGAAACTGAGCGAACGCGAAGACGAACTCGAGCAACTGCTCGTCGAGCGAGAGGTCAGACAGTTCCTGAACTACGAGGCCGAACTGCTCGACGAACGAAACCTTCACGAGTGGTTCGATCACGTCGCCGACGATATCAGCTATCGTATGCCGCGGCGACTGATGCACGAGAACACGGCCGCGTCGTTTAGCGAGAAAGGGTACTACTTCAACGAGGATTACGGCTCGCTCGAAGCTCGCGTGAAACGATTCGATTCGGAGTACGCCTGGGCGGAACGACCGCCGACCCGAACCGAACGGTACGTGACGAACGTGGTGGTCGACGAGTACGACGACGACGAGGTACAGGTCACGAACAATCTTCTCGTGTACCTGAGTCGTGGCGACAGTGAAGACCACTCGTTCTACTCGGCCAAACGACACGACCGGCTCAGGCGACGCGACGACACGTTCGAGCTCGTCGACCGTGAGATCCTGTTGAACCAGACCGTCCTGAGCACGGACAACGTCTCGATATTCTTATGACAGACACCACACCGACGGAACACTACATTGACGTCGCCGAAGAGATAGAAATCGAGGGCAACGAGACAACGGTGACCGTCCGTCGAATAAAGACGCCCAAGGGCGAACGAGTGGAAGTGCGATCGGCAGACGACGCAATCCGCGCCGACGCACTGGGTCTGGAGAGCCTCTCGTGGCAAGACCTGGATGTCTTCGCCGACTTCCTCGGACACGAGTACGACCTCGCCGGGCGGTCAGAGAGCGAGGAGAGCGACGAAGTCATCTGTGAGTTTACCCTCAGTAACGAGTACGCCGACATCGTCGTCCGGGGTCTCCGGACGCCCAACGGAGACCGCCTCGTCATCGAGGCGCCGAAAAAACACTTTAGTATGCGGGTAGATGCGAAAGGGCTCGAGGCCCTGGCCCAGCAGGACACCACCATCTTCTCCGAGTTCCTGGAGACGCCCCACGGCCCCGGCGGACATGCGCATTGAGAGACTGACCACCGCGACACGATTCGACAGCTACAGCAACCATGGCACGAAGCGATCAGATTGAAACGACAGAACTGACGATAGACGCAGACTGGAATGGCCTCTACATCGACGGTGAGTGGCGCTCACCGGGCGATCGCGAGACGATCGCAGTCGAGAATCCGGCCACTCGAGAGACGGTAAACGAGGTCCCAGCAGGGACCGTCGACGACGTAGACGAGGCATTCGAGGTGGCTGCTGCCGCCCAGGAGGAGTGGCAGGACGTCCTGCCGCAAGAACGCGGTGAAATAATCCAGGAGGTGCAGGACCTCGTTGAGGAACACCACGACGAACTGACCGAACTGCTGGCAATAGAGTCCGGGAGCGCACGCCCGAAGGCGTCCCGCGAGTTCACTTCGACGGGCGAGATGATGCACGACGTGGTGACCTACCCCTTCCGGATGACGGGAAGTCACAGCCAGTCGAAGATCGCGAGCAAGGAAAACATCGTCAAGCGCGAACCAGTCGGAGTAGTGAGTGTCATCTCGCCGTGGAACTTTCCGTTTCAGCTCTCGCTGCGGGCAGTTGCTCCGGCCATCGCGCTCGGCAATGCCGTCGTTCTGAAGCCCGCCTCCGAGACGCCGATCAGCGGCGGCCTGCTTATCGCACGTCTCTTCGAGATGGCAGGTTTGCCCGATGGCGTCTTGAACGTCGTCACGGGGCACGGTTCGGAGATCGGTGACCGCGTGGCTTCCCACCCGGAGCTGTCGGCCGTGGCGTTCACTGGCTCGACGGAGATCGGCCAGCGGGTCGCCAAAAACGCGGCCGAGCAGCTGGCACTTCCTGCGATGGAACTTGGAGGAAACAATCCGCACGTCGTACTCGAGGACGCAAACGTCGGCGAAGCCGTCGACGCGGGCATCTTTGGGTCGTTCATGCACCAGGGGCAGATCTGCATCTCCATCAATCGACATCTCGTCCACGAATCGCTATACGACGAGTACGTCGAGCGGTTCGTCGAGCGAGCGTCAGAACTTCCAGTCGGTGACCCGCTCGACGAGGATACAATCGTCGGGCCCATAATCAACGAAACTGAACGGGACAACATCCTCGAATACGTCGAGAAGTCGGTCGAACAGGGTGCGACACTCGAACTTGGCGGATCGGCCGACGGCCTATTCGTCGAACCGACGGTGCTGTCGGAGATGGACAACGACATGGCCGCCGCGTGTAACGAACACTTCGGCCCCGTCGCGCCCATCATTCCGTTCGAAACCGACGAAGAAGCGATCGAGCTCGCGAACGCGACCGAGTACGGGCTTGCTGCATCGGTGCACTCGACGACGATCTCTCGTGCCCGCGACGTCGCCGACGAGATAGAAGCCGGAATGGTCCACATCAACGATCAGCCCATCAACAATGAACCACACGTCCCGTTCGGCGGGACCAAGGCGTCCGGGATGGGCCGGTACAACGGAGAGTGGATTATCGACGAGCTTACGGAGCCGAAGTGGACCTCGATCCAGCACGAGCCGCGGGATTATTCCTTCTAGGCGGATCGAACGGCGGGCGATCGTCGCAGTCCCCTCCGAACGTGGGTGAAACGGAATATAGCAGGACAACTCACTCAGAAGACGCCAGAAAGGAGACGAAGCCAACGTGTGATGTGGCGTTACTCGACAGCATCGTCGACGGACCGTTTTGCGCGACCAAACACCAGTTCCCCGTATTCGAGCCCTTCGATTAGTGCCTCGGGCAGATCGTATTCGTCGAGGCGTGCTTGCACCTCCGCTTTCGGGTACTCGACGCGGTGGAGGTCGACGGTCTCAGCATCGAGGTCGAGGATGGCGTAGGCCGCGCGCCAGTCTCCGTCCCGCGGAAGTCCGACACTTCCCGGATTGACGACGATTCCCTCGTCGAATTCGGACTTGGCTTGCATGTGCGTGTGGCCGAGGACGAGGATAGATTCCTCGCCAAGAAGATCGGCCGAGAAATCCTCCGGATACGTGTACGTGTTCGGCTTTTCGGGTGCTCCATGTGCGACGTGTACGCGGCCGTCGTACAACTCGAGTTCGAGCGGCAGCGAGTCGACGTACTCCTTCTCGTCGGCGCCGAGGCGGTCACTCGTCCAGAGGGCAACCGTTTTCGGGATTTCGTGAAAATTGTCGTGAAACTCACCGAGCGCGGCCCGGTCGTGATTGCCCTGTATCGAGGTGATGTCGTACTCCTGGAATAGCTCGATCACGTCTCGAGGATACGGGCCGTAACCGATAACATCGCCTGCATGGACGTAGTTGTCGACATCGGGCATATCCTCGAGGACGGCTTCGAGTGCTGGTCGGTTGGCGTGTACGTCGCTTAGCAATCCAATTTTCATGTATGACCGTTATTAGCGTATTACAATCAACGTTTCCTCTTGGATCGAATATTGGAGGAGACCTAGCCAGTTTCATAAGACAAAAAATGCCGAAACCTCCCTCAAGTATTCCAAAATAATCGATGCCCCGTCAAGTATAAATACCACTAGTACGATCCTTGTTGCCATGGGGACAGAGGAGAAAGTGTCCACAGAAGCAGAAGAACGGAGTGAGGTAAGAGAACGATTCCCATTTGCAGGGGAACTGGAGCTACCCGACGAACTGGAGGGGTGGGAGGAAATGTACCCGGAATACTTCCAGTTCGAGTTGTCCGAAGACCGAGCCGAGTACGAACGCGACCGGTTCTGGTTCTGGGACAAGAAGGACACGACGGAGCCACTGATGCCGTGGGATATGACGATAAGCGCCCAGGCGTGGCAGATTGCGATGGCACAGAACACGAGTCGCGTGTTTGCGATCCCGCCGTCGATGTCGGTCGATATCCGCGTCGTGGCAGGGTATGCGTACTTCAGCGGCATCAAAGTCGAGGACGAGGAACTGCTGAAAGAACGCAGCCAGATCTTCAAGGAGCGAAGCGAATACTACTACGACAACTACGACGCGCTGTACAACGGCGTCTGGCTGCCAGCCGTCAAGGACATCGGGACGGAGATCCGCTCGCTCGAGGTTCCCGACCAGCTTCCCGAGTACGTTCCTGGCGCTGTAATTACGGAGGGGAAAGGGCAGAGCGATCAAACGGTGGACGTGATCCGGAGTTACAACCGACTTACCGAACTCGCGCTGGAAGGGTGGCAGCGCCACTTCGAGTTCCTGTATCTCGCGTACCTCGCGTACATGCAGTTCACAGAGACGAGTCGCCAGCTGTTCCCAGACATCTCCGACGACGCAATCGGGAAGATGGTTTCCGCGGTCGAAGCCGACGTCTTCCGCCCCGACCAGGAGCTGAACCGGCTGGCGGAGAAGGCCCTCGAGCTCGGGGGGGACGTTCCCGAGATTCTGACGTCCGACCGGACGCCCGAGGAGAAAATAGAGACGCTTCGGAACGACGAGCAGGGACGTGAGTTCATGGACCTGTTCGACGAGGTCAAAGATCCCTGGTTCTACATGACCTACGGAGACGGGTTTCATAGCTACAAGGGCTCGTGGATCGAAGACCTCGAGGCGCCGTTCGACCACCTCGAGTCGAAGATCGATCGGCTGGAATCCGGCGAAGAACTCGGACGTGACTTCGACAAACTGCAAGCCGAGCGCGACGAGGTCGTCGACGAGTATCGGCGGTACCTCGGCCCGGACGAGCGCGAGGAGTTCGACCACGCCTACGAGACCTGCATGACGGTCTACGAGTACGCGGAGAACCACCAGTTCTGGATCGAAAACTGGCTCCACACGATCATCTTCGGCAAGATGCGTGAGTTCGGCCAGTTCCTGGTCAACCACGACCTGCTGGACGACCCCGAGGACGTCTTCCTGTTCAACCGGTTCGAGGTCGCCGAACTCCTCGAGGAGGCCTGTGAAAGCTGGGCACTCGGGAAGGGCGCGTTCGTCTCGAGTCGCTGGAAGGACCGTGCAGCCGACCGCCGTGAGGTCTTCGAGGCTGCCAAGGAGTGGGACCCATCGCCTGCGCTGGGTGAACCCCCAGAGGAGGTCACCGACCCGCTCATGCAGATGCTATGGGGCATCACCACCGAGAAGGTCAACAACTGGCTCAATATCGAGTCCGAGACCGGCGACGAAACTGTCCTCGAAGGCTTCGGGTCGTCGTCCGGACAGGTCGAAGGGAGAGCACGCGTCGTGGAGAACTCGGAGAACATCGACGATCTCGAGGAAGGCGAGATTCTCGTCGCCCCGCTCACGAATCCCGCGTGGGCACCGGTCTTCCCGCGCGCCGAGGGTGCCGTCACCGACGACGGCGGGATCACGAGTCACGCGGCCATCGTCTGTCGCGAATACGGCCTCCCCGCCGTAACCGGAACCGGACACGCGACCTCGCTCATCGAGACGGGTGACAAAGTCCGACTCGACGGCGAGACGGGTGAAGTAGAAATTCTCGAAAAGGCAGCGTAATCGTCAGATATATACCAATCTTCACTATTGATACTGATATACTAGTCCATGACTGAACCAACGTACACGCTTCACTTCGAAGCCGAGGAGTGTCACAAGGACAATGTCGAACTCGTCGGTGGAAAGAACGCCTCGCTCGGTGAACTGATGGACGCGGGTGAGTCCGTGCAAGTGCCACCTGGGTTCGCAGTGACGACTGACTTTTACGAGGCGTTCCTCGAAGAAGAAGATCTGACGGACTTCATCACCGACCGTCTCGCCGACGTCGACTACAGCGACGACAACGCGGTCGCAGCAGCGAGTGACGACATCAGAGATCACATCGAGAACGCACAGTTCCCGTCGTTTCTCGAGGCAGCACTCGAGGATGCGTGGGAACAACTCCAAGCAGACGACCCATCGGACGACCTCCAAGTCGCGGTTCGTTCGTCGGCTACCGCCGAAGACCTGCCAGATGCCAGCTTCGCCGGCCAGCAGGACACTTACCTCAACGTGCGTGACTTCGAGGAAGTGAAAGAGCGCACGAAGATGTGCATGGCAAGTCTGTTTACCGCACGGGCGATCACGTACCGCGAGGAGCACGGCTTCGACCACGACGAGGTCCTCATCAGTGTCGGCATCCAGAAAATGGTCGAGGCACGCACCTCCGGCGTGATGTTCACCGTGAACCCCGCGAACGGCGACCGGTCGAAGGTCCGCATCGAATCGAACTGGGGACTCGGCGAAGCGGTCGTGAGCGGGACGGTTACGCCCGATAGCTTCCTCGTCGACAAACCAGTGTACAAGATCGTCGACCGGGACATCAAAGAGAAGAACATCATGACGGCGCCCACTGATGCGGGGACCGAGGAAATCCCGGTCGACGACGATAGACGAGACGTCCCATCGCTCACTGCCGACGAAATCGTCGAACTGACGGACATCGCCAAGATGGTGGAACGACATTACAGTGCGCCACAGGACATCGAGTGGGCCATCGAAGAGAACGGGGACGACAAGCGATTCTACGTGCTTCAGAGTCGCCCCGAGACGACGTGGAACAAGGAGAAAGAGGCGAAGTCGGACGAGCAACAGAGCAAACCGAGTTCCGGAAGTCAAAGTACGGCAGATCGGATTCTCGATTGCCTGTAGGGCTGTTCAGCTACAGTCAGACGGCGTCATGCTCGGCGATCGAAGCAGCGACTCAGGTTCAGCCGCTAAGTTACTCGTTCAATTCACCGAGATCGAGAACACCCTTTTCCGCCAGATGTGGTGCGGCAGAGTAGAGATTTCGTTCCGAGACGACGACATCAGGAACGTCGCGGACGGCTGGTTTCGGATCGATACCGATGGAGAAGCCAGCACGGGTGAAAAGCGGGCGATCCTGGGGGCCATCACCGACAGCGATTACCTGATCGTGGTCGATACCTAGCGACGCTACGAGATCGTCGAGTACTGGGCCTTTGCCCCGCTCGACGATGTCTCCCCTGAGTTCGCCAGTCAGTGCTCCGTCGTCGATGACCGGCTCATTCGCACGGTAGTACTCCATGTCTAGTTCCGCCGCGACGTGACGGGCGAGCGGTGTGAGGGCAGTAAAAATCGCCGTCTGGCAACTGACGTGACGTCCCACGTCTGTCGCTCCGGGCGCGAACGGAAGCGACTGGACGACGTCCTCGATTTCCTGGATCGTAAGCCCCTCAAAAAGCGGGAAGATATGTTCGGATAGCGCTTCCATCGGTTCAAGATCGTCCTGCCAGACGCGCTCCTGAATACGCTCGATTTCGTCACCGACTCCTGCGTGAGCCCCGAGAGCATGGATGATGTCCCCGTCAACGAGCGTTTCGTCACCGTCGAAGACGACAAGTTCGTAATCAGTGTGTACCATTCGGTGGCAGAGAACACTCATTCCGACAATATAAATGCTATAGGTTTCCACAGATTGGCATCGGAACCTGCCTGGCTGTCAGTGTGTCGTCACAGCTACGTAGAATGCGGGTAATTCCGTGATTGCTGATAACTTCGGCTATCCTGTCACTGTCGGAAGCGGCATCTTGAAAATCTACCGTCAACGACCAAAATTCAATGCCTCAATCGTCCAGACGAAATCTTAGAGACAAATCCGCCGGGAAGGGGGAAGGGGGAAGGCCAGCAGTGGTCGACAAACCGAGAGGCTACTCCGTCAGCCCAGCTGCCAGCATCTCGACCGGGGTCGGGGGGCTCTCGCGGTCTGGGAGTGCTGGATGGGTGTCGGCGTCCGTGAGCATGTCCTCGAGCTGTGTCCGACAAGATGCACCGGGAGCGACGGGTACCTCAGCGAAGCTATCGTCGACCTGCTCGACGAGGGCATCGCCGATGGCAGTGCTCATGGCGTGGTGTTCAGCCTCGTAGCCGAACGACCCGGCCATACCACAACAGCCCGAGTCGAGCGGATCGACCTCGTAGCCCGCTCGCCGGAGAACGCCGACGGCGTGGTGGTCTTTTTTGGTCGCCTTCTGGTGACAGTGGCCGTGGTAGGCCAGCGAAAGCGACGGCGGCTCGAAATCGATATTCTCCGCGAGTCCGAAAATGTCGAGATATTCACAGACACCGTACGTGTTCGTGGCAACGGCCTCGACCGCGTCGCCCGAGAGCAGGTCCCGATAGTCCGACTGGAACATCACCGCGTCCGACGGTTCGACGAGAACGACGTCCCACCCATCGCGGACGCGCGGTGCGAGCGAACCGACGTTCTCCCGGGCAGTCTTTCGTGACGCATCCAGGAATCCCTTGGAGTGAGCGGGTCGACCACTATCCGTGTTGGTAGCAAGGTCGACGTGAACCCCTGCAGTCTCCAGGACCCGGACGGCCGCCTTTCCGATCTCGGGGTGGCTATAGTTGGTGTACGTATCCGGGAACAGTACGGCCCGTCGCTCCGCCGCTGCTGCAGCGACTCGCGATCCCCCACGAGCCGCAAACCAATCTTGAAGCGTCTCTCGCTCGAAGGTCGGCAGGGAACGCTCACGGGCGATGCCGACCGTCCGCTCGAGGAGCGTCCGCGCACCTGGCAGTTTCGATGCTGCGTTCGACAGCGGTGCGAGTGTGCTTCCGAGACGTGCGAGCGTGTCGACGTTTGCGAACAGTCGATCCCGGGGACTTGCTCCCTCTTGCTGGTGATACTCGTGGATCACCTCGGCTTTCAGTTTCGCCATATCGACTTCGCTGGGACAGTCTCTCGCACATCCCTTGCAGCCGATACAGAGATCGAGCACCTCGCTGACGAACTCCTCGTCGGTCGGATCGTCGGGAAGGTCCCCGCTCATCGCCTGGCGGAGCATGTTCGCCCGTCCACGAGTGCTCGTGATTTCTTCGTCCGCCGCCCGGAACGTCGGACACATTACGCCACCACCTGTGTCCTTCTGGGTGCGACAGCCACCACAGCCGTGACAGAGTTCGACCATTCCCTGGAAGCCGTTCTCGATGTCCCACTCGAGCGTCGGTTCGAATCCGGCGTCGAACTCGTATCCGGGACCGAACCGGAGATTCTCTGTCATCGAGACGTCGCCACAGACCTGCCCGGGATTCAACAGCCAGTCGGGGTCGAACGCCGTCTTCAGGTTGCGAAACACCTCCCAGAGTTCATCGCCGTACAGTTTCCGGTTCCACTGGGTCCGTGCACGGCCGTCGCCGTGTTCACCCGACACCGACCCACCGAACTCGACGACCATGTCCGTGACTGCGTCCGCGATGTTCTCCATCGCTTTGCGGTCGGTCTCGGACTTCGGATCGACCAGCGGGCGGACGTGCAAGACGCCCGGGCCAGCATGAGCGTAGAAGGAAGCGAACGTATCGTTCTCGTCGAGGATCTCTCTGAACCGGGTAACGAACGCTGGGAGGTGTTCGGGCGGAATCGCGGCGTCCTCGATGAAACTGATGTGTTTAGCGTCGCTGGTGCGCGAGAGGAGGATAGGGAGCCCTGATTTCCGAAGTTTCCAGAACTTGGTGCGCGTTTCGGCATCGTGAGCCTCCAACCCGTCGAACGCGTGCTGCTCGTCGCTATCACTCACTCGGTCGGCGATCAGGTCGGCGGTCTTCTCGCGTCCGTCCTCCTCGTTCTCGGCATAGAACTCCACGAGCAGCGCCGCTTCAGTGCCATCCGGGAGCAACGCGACGACGTTCTCGAACTCTGCAGTATTACCGGCTAGATCGATGAGCGTATCATCGATGAGTTCGACAGCCGCAGGATCGTGGTCGAGAACGTGCTGGACGTCCGCGACTGCGTCGACCGTGCCGTTGTAGGTGAGGAGGACGACCGATTTCGTCTCCGGAATCGGTTCCAGTGATACCGTTGCCTCCGTTACGATCGCCAGCGTTCCCTCGCTGCCCGCGAGCAGTCGGGCGAGGTTGACAGTCCCCGTCTCGGCTTCCTTGACCAGCCGATCGAGGTTGTACCCCGAAACGTTCCGCTTGAGATCCGGATAGCGCTCGTCGACTTCATCGCCGTGGTCGTCGATTATCGAGACGACGCCGGCATAGATACGCGGGAGCAACTCGCTGGCATCGGCGTCGGCTTTCGTCCGGAGCTCCTCGACTTCGATCTCGCCAAGCGTCGTAACGGTCCCGTCCGCAAGGACGACCTCACACTCCTCGATGTATGCCTCGGTCTTGCCGTATTTTAACGAGTGTGCGCCCGTCGAGTTGTTGCCGATGGCCCCGCCAACAGTGCTTCGGTCGCCGGCTGCAGGGTCAGGAGCGAACTTCAGGTTATGAGAGGAGATCGTCGCGTTCAGGTCTGCTAGCACCGTCCCTGCCTGGACGCGGGCTTCGCGAGCTGATGGATCGATGTCGAGCACGTCGTCCATGTATCGCATGAAATCGAGGACGACTGCCTCGTTGACGGTTTGACCGGCGAGGCTCGTCCCGCCACCGCGAGGTAAGACTGGAATTTCTCGGTCGGCACAGTACTCAACGACGCTGACGACATCAGCCGTGGCGACGGGGAACACGACACCGATGGGAGTCACCTCGTAAGCGGAGGCGTCCGTTGCGTATAGCTGGCGCGTGTAGGTGTCGAACCGAACGTCACCATCGACCCGTCGTTGCAGGTCGCGTACGAGGTCAGAACGTGCGACGTCTCCAGAAACGAACTCGTAGTCGGATCGGTCGTCGTGCGCAGCGGGAGACGGATCTAGCCGGGATTCGCTCTCGTCGTAATCTGAACTCATCTACTATTTCCCGTTTGGAACAACACCTACCTGTGGTTTTCGGAACGTATCTGTCCAGAAGTCACAAAATTCCGTCAGGTGGCAGAGTTCTCACTCCTGCCGGACGCAATGAGAGCTGATATCTCGGCCGGATTATGCAGCTAAGCTGTTGGCATCTACTGAGTTAGTGAACGGGCATTGTTCAGGAGCCTAGAACAGTTCGATTATCGAACATCGTCTCCGGACGGCGAACGGCCCAGTAGCAAAAGACAACGTCAGCCGTCCGTCAGCCGTCGTGTGGAAGACGCGGAGTTCTAGTGACGTGTGACATGGCGCATTTTCGAACCGAGTAGACTAAGGATCTAGGTCCCACGGTATTTGGTAGGAATGCCCAACGAACGTACGACGCGGCCGGGGGTGAAATCGGACGAGACGCTACTGTCTATCATCGACTACCTGGGGGACGTCGACGGTGCTGGTGTAACCGAGATCGCAGCGCATCTCAACCTGGCAAAGAGCACAGTCCACGACCACCTGACGTCGATGGGCGAGCACGGGTTCATTGTGAAACGCGACCACGAGTATCAGCTGGGGCTGGAGTTTTTTAATGTCGGCCAATCGGTTCGTAATCGATTCGACATCTACAGGGCCACAGAACCCGTCATCGACTCCTTGTACGATCAGACGGAAGAAATGGTGTGGCTGTTCACCCACGAGAACGGCCGCGTTATGTGTATCGATGGGTTCGCCGGGAATACGAACATCGACGCCAACTCCCTCATCGGTTCGTGGGCATACATGCATTGCAATTCATCCGGGAAAGCCATTCTCTCACAGCTTCCCGACTCCGAGGTAGAGGCGATAATCGACAATCACGGCCTCCCAGCTCAAACATCGAACACTATCACTGACTCCGACGAGCTCTTTACCGAACTAGAACGGATTCGAGAGCAAGGCTACGCTTTGAACCTCGGCGAAGACCTCGAGGGGATCCACGCGGTCGGGGTGCCGCTCGTATTCGAGGGTGAGGTGAAGGGTGCGCTCTCCATCGCCGGTCCGGCACATCGCGTCGATCTCGACCGTTGTGAGAACGAACTCGCGGAGATGCTGTTCGCAGCCAGAAACGACATCGAACTCAATCTCGCGTACACCTGAGTCGCTGTAACACTGACCTGTCTCGCCGTTCGATGTGGCGACTGTCCGCCCCTATCAACTGATCCGTTCGGAGACCGTATACGAGCGATCGGCTTTCGACGCAGGAGCGATGGGGCCACGAACGGGCGTCCGCGTCGACGGGGCAGTATCGACCACCAGATGAGAGCTACCTCGGACACTCCGGTCAGAAGTCGGACAGTATTCGGTCTTATGGTCGAAAGACCCGCCAGCGGACCGTCGTTCTGGCGAGAGCACCGTCGGCTCGTTCGCACTGTTTTCTGTACCATCTTACCGGGTTGATCGTTAAGATTATTACCTACTAGTGAGCTTTTCGGGACACGAAACACATGGACTATCTCAGAGCGTTCGATCGAACAGTGCACGTTCACGGGTCAGACACAGCGATAGTCACCATGGATGGTGACACGTATACATACACCGAGTTCGACAATCGAAGTACACAACTCGCGAACGCACTCGACGAACGCGTTGGAAACAGTCCGTGTGCCGTCCTTGCTTGCAACGGCCTCCAAGCAGCCGAGTCGATGATTGCAAGCCACAAACGGGGGTCACCGACGGTCCAACTGCCATTTCGCGACGAACCTGCAGAACTAGTCCAGATGGCGGAGACGGCCGGTGCCACGGCGCTCGTCTTCGACGATGCGAACGCCGAAACGGCTCGTCGTCTGTTCGAGTTAGGCGATTTCGATGCAGGAATTCACGCTGGGAGGAGGGATCTCGGCGTGGACTGGGCTGAATCCTACGAATCCGTACTTGCGAAGGCACCGCGGGACCTCCCCGAACACCTCCCGGCCGACGGGAAGACGAACGTCTTCTACACAAGCGGAACCACGACCTTACCCAAAGCAGTGAGGTTCGACGGCGAGCAGATGTGGATCGGGGCGTACCAGGCCGTCATGGAACACGGCATCGATCAAACGGACGTCGCAGTCGTAATAACGCCCTGGTACCACATGGTCACGTCCGCCTCGTGGCTCTACCCACACTGGGCCGCCGGGGCGACGACGGTGTTGCAGTCACAGTACGAGCCCGACGATACGCTCTCCCTCCTCGAGCGACACGATGCGACAGGGCTGCTCGCAGTGCCGGCACAGCTAGACGAACTCTGTAAATCACAAGCCGACGCGAACTACGACGTCGACTCGCTCTCGTACGTCCGGACTGGTGGGGCAATCGTTCCGGAGACGCTCATCGACCGCGTGAGAAATCAGTTCACGGAAGCGGTGTACAACACCTACGGAATGACCGAGGCGGGTCCGAATCTGACATTCGCACACCCATCAGTGCAAGATGACCACCCCGGAACGATCGGCAAGAAGTCATTTTCTTGGGAGTTACGCGTCGTCGAACAGGTCGGATTGGACGAACGTCCTGACCCCCAGGCGACAGTCGAACCGGGTGAACGAGGCGAAATTATCGCTCGCGGTCCCGGTCTCCCCGACGGCTACGTCGACAACCCGAAAGCGGAGGCGCGAAACTTCTTCGACGGTTGGCTCCGAACTCGAGATGTCGCGAAGGTCGACACAGACGGCTTTCTCTACATTGTCGATCGGGTTGATAACATGTTCACCAGTGGTGGTGAGAACATCTATCCAACCGAGGTCGAGAACGCTCTCGAATCACACGAGGATGTCAGCGAGGCACTCGTGGTCGGCCTCGACGACGATCACTGGGGAAACAAGGTGGCTGCCGTCGTCGTCGTTGATGGACAGGCTGGCCCTAAAAAGTTGGACGATTTCTGCAGGGAACACCCTTCTCTCGCGGATTTCAAGCGACCTCGTGAGTACGCAACGCGCACCGAACCCCTCCCACGGACGGAGACCGGAACGATAGAGCGGGAACGTGTTGTCGAGGAACACTTCGGTTGAGGAAATCCGCGACGGCAGCTGAAAACAAAAGTCCGTTGTTCAGAACGCGATCGCGGAGACGTCTCTGACGTTGTTCGTTACTGTTGACTCCGCAAGGAGCGAGGTGTTCCAGTTGGAGCGGCGAGCGAGTCGAAGATCACAGGTCGAAACGCCATCTCGTTCCCTCGTCGGACACTCTAGCAGATGAATGTCGACGTGGGCCTGTGTTCCGAGTGTCGAACATGTATGAAAACCGCCCGGTGTTGTCTTTCAAAGACGGGCGTAGTGTAATGTACGTCAGCGGACGGTACGCTTTTATGAGTGCCACACACAGACCCTGGTATGGCGGAGTTCACGAACCCGTACGCAGAGGAGGATCCGTTCGTCGAAGCGCACTTCGATTGCCTGAACTGTGGGGGGAAACTCTGGGAGTACGCGATTCAGCGACAGATGGTCTGTGAAGACTGTCGATCGGTCTTCTCCGCTGACGAGGTTTTCGAGGCACAGGTGAAACCGTAACCAGTGCAGCGCGTTTCTTCGCTCTAATCCACGTACCATCGACGCACTGTTCGGTCCGTCATAAGTTTAGTTGATACGTCCAGTACACTTATATAGAATCATACATAGTGTCCATGTATGGCACAGCAAGAGCCAGAGGACCTCCTAGAGCTGAGTGCAGATACGCGGAGTATCCTCGAGGACAACGACCTCCGGCCACTCTGGGAAGTCGAAGAGGACCTAGGGAACCTCGTCGGCGACATCGACCCGGACATCTGGAAGTGGGAGGACATTCAGAACGCGATCGATAGCATCGAGGATGACGTTCCGATAGCCGATCTCCCCCCTGGATTCCAGCGCCGCGTTGCGGTTCCGGTCAATACTGGCTACCGAAACGCGGTCTCGAATACTATCTATCTCGGCATTCAGACAGTCTCACCCGGTGAGACTGCGCCGTCACACCGACACGGGGCGAACGCTCTTCGATTCACCATCGACGGAAACGAGGACATGAAGACGGTCGTTGCAGGCGAGGAGTTCCCCATGCTAGACAACGATCTCATCACGACGCCACAGTGGGAGTGGCACGATCACGTCAACGACTCCAGCGAAACAGCGGCGTGGCTCGACGTGCTCGACCTGCCACTCGTGCTGGACTCGTTGAACGCCCGAAACACCTTCGAGAACCACGAACTCGAACGCCAACCTGTCACGAAGTCCCGGGGCTACTGGGAGTCACAGTACGGTCGGGCCCGCCCCTTCGAGGACAAGAAGGAAGACGATATTCCGGGACCGTTCCAGGGTAATCGTGAAGCGACACCCCCGTACCGTTTCCAGTGGTCGGACACGCAGGAAGCACTTCGACAGCGAGCCGAGAACGACGAGCCGGACCCCCACGACGGGTACAGCCTTTCCTACGTCAACCCGGCGACGGGCGAGCCACCGCTATTCCCGACGATGTCGTTCCGCGCACAGTTGCTGCAGGACGCGACAGACCCGCACTTCCACAACGCCACCGAGGCGTACTTCGTCATCGAGGGTGACGGTGTGACTCACGTCGGTGACGAGGCGCTGGAGTGGAGTAAGCGAGATATCTTCCTCGTGCCGCCAGACGAGACTCACCACCACGAACCCGACGACGAGGCGATCCTTCTCGGAATCACCGACCGTCCGGTGTTCGAAGCGTTCAACTTCTACGCCGAGGCCAAACCGTCGTAACCGAACTACCATCGAACTGACGAACTCGATCGCTACGTCGATCGCATCGCCGTCCGAGAGGGAACTGACGCCCTCCACTGGGCTGGTTGTAATGACGTCGCGGCCTCGAGAAGTCGCGCGCAGCGGTTCGCTGATCGGTAGCCGGTTCGTCAGAAATAACTCTCCGTTCTGGTGAGGTCGAGATCTCCGGCGACGTCTGCCCTGAAGTGTTCGGCCAGCGAGTCGAGTGACCAGCCCCCGGGCCTGACGCCGACGTGGTCCAGGGACGGAGGAGAGAAGACGCCGACTCGGTCACCGCCGGCATAGAGGGTACAGCCAGTCACGTCGGTCGCGTCGTCGCTGGCGAGGTACGTAGCGAAGGTGGCGACGCGCTCCGGCGGCATCTCCTCGCGTGTGTACGGGCGGTGCTCTTCAGGGACGGTCTCGGTCATTCGTGTGAACGCGTTGGCGATCATTGCATTGACCCGGACGTTCGAACGGTACATCTCGGACGAGACCGTCCTGACCAGCCCGAGGACGCCGGCCTTCGAGGCTGCGTAGTTGGCCTGACCAACGTTCCCACGAGCCGCATACGAACTGGCCGCCAAATAGGAACGTTGTGTGTCCAACCCGTCATCGCCAGCTTCCTGTCGCCAGTGTTGGCAGGCTGCCTGAAGAAGTGTGAACTGGCCCGTGAGATTCGTCTCGAGGACAGCGGTCCAGTCATCTGGGTCAAGTTTGTAGACGATACTGTCCCGGAGAATGCCGACGAAGTTGAGGACGGCATCCAGCCGACCGTACTCCTCGACAGTGGCGGTCACGAGATCGGCAGCGTACTCGGCGTTTGTCAGGTCGCCCGCGTGCGCGACGGCCTCTCCGCCGTTCTCCCGGATAGTCGCTGCAACTTCCCCGGCAACGGACGGGTCCGATCCTTCCCCGTGGACGGACGTGCCGAGATCGTTGACGACGACACGGGCACCGTGGTCGGCTAGCGTCTGGGCAGTTGCTGCCCCCAGCCCGTTTCCACCGCCGCCGACGAGACAGACCTTTCCTTCGAGTGCGCTCATCGGTCCATCCCTCCAAGGTAATAGAAACCGGTCCGCTCCCTCACAGCACGCTCTACGGTACTCGTCGGCATCCAAGTATTACAGTTGACTGCACTGCGTGTCCGAAGGTAGTTACGAGGCATACGTACGGCTTCGGAGATACAGTATTCAAATCTTGGGGTAGACATGAACGGAAATGCGACGACAAAGGACTAACTTCTGTCCAGTCTCGCTACTCAATCGGTCTGTACCCATCTTCGTAGCTGGCTATCCCTTTGTCCGTACTATCCGGTCACTTGTTCGCCATGAGGGAACACATCGGCGAGCTGTGTACTGGTGCGCCGTACCGGCCTGCGCGAGAGGCTACCGACGGCCATTTGTCAGTACCGGTTTATGGCAAACATCAAACACAGCACTCGACCACTAGGGATACAGGTCCGTTTGAGGCCCTTGACGATGCCCATCTCCCCCGTATGCTCTCACCAGTCGACCGAGACGGGTCTCATTTAGAGGAGTTCCCTACTGGCGAACAGTCGATACTGGATGCCACTGAGACGACCAACACTGAATCCGTCGCGAAAGAAAGGAAGGTAAGACCCGATACACGCGATCGAGCTCCGTGATTCTCCTCTCGATGGAGAATCGCTCGAGGACGTGTTCAGCGTCACCGAACATCTGCCCTGTTCACGATTGTAATACCTCTCTCATCGCAGATCGACTATTGGCTGATTGGTGTTTCTCCCGAGATAATTTCTAAATTAAGCCAAATTACACCAAATACAACTATTAAATATATAACAATCCGATAATTTGTTCCTTAATTGATTAAATTCCCGTTTTGTGTTCGGTATCAGGGAACATCTGCTACTAGCTACAGACGAGGACTAGATCTGGACGTGAGACTCGAATATCACGAGTGAAGGAGGTGTCACAGGCCAGTTCGGATGTACTCGAACACAGTCTCTCTCTCTATGATGACGACCCATTCTCATTACGACAATAGGCATGTAATGTCTAATTCGGATAGTTGAGTCCAGATGAGTGGATTATATAGAATAGTTTGGAATTAGAGTATTTAACTGTACGTCTCTCAAGGACCTATTCGAGATGGCTTTGATCACTATGCCGTCCGTATTTGCATCGAGATCTGTCGCTGATAAATGTAGTTTGGTGATTTGTTACCATCAACGGGAAACACGATATCGCCGACGTCGTTTTTCTCGTATAATTCACCCAGGAACTAACTTGCTATGACCTTGTTTCTGGCCGCTTCAAGCGTTCTATCTAGTGGATATCTAAATCAAATTCACAGTAATATACAGCCAATATTACTCGTCAGCGGTGGAGCGCAAATATGTGAAGTACGCCGTGATTCACTGTACTGCTTTGAAGAAGACTACTAGGCCATTCTGGATTAGATTTCGGTCACACGTTCGTACTCATCGGGAAGGGCAGCAGCGTCCTCGGGGAGCAGCGCGACGAGCAAGTAACCGGTGTACTCGTTGAGGTAGTCGATGAGCGTGGCAATCCGGTCTGCATCGATCGCTTCCAGCGAGTCCAGCAGCATGAACGGGACCTTCTCGTACACTTCGTGAGCGAGGTAGCCAGCGAGCGCGAACACCAGCCCCGTCACCTCCCGTTCGCTCTCGGAGAGGTGGTCGACCGTGTCCTCGTACGCCGCCCCCGACTCCGCCGTCCGGATGACGTGCAGTTCGAAGATGCTCTTGGTGACCTTACGCCGGCCTTCACGTACGTCGCGCTCGACGCGTTCGATCCAGATGCGCTCGATGTTCGCGTAGTCGAGCATCTCGAGGACGGTGTCCATGTGCTCGTTGAACTCCTCGACGGCGTTCGCCTCGATTCGATCGATCGCCGTCCGACGGTCCTCGATTTCGGCTTTGACCTCCTCGAGTTGCGCTTCGATGTCGTCCTGTTCGTCGATCTGACTCTCGATGTCGGCGATCTCTCCTTCGACGCGCTCGAGGTCGTTTTCGAGCCGTCCGAGTTCGTACTCGAGCTGGTTTGCCTCCTTGTGCAGATCCAGCACGGCGCTGTAGTTCTCGTCTTCTCGCTCTTCGACTGCCGCTTCGATCGTCTCGATTTCGTCCGTTAGCTCCTCGCGGCGCGTCTGGAGACGGTCGATCGTGTCCTCACCGCGGTCGATTTCGGTCTCGATGTCAGACAGTCGGCGTTCGAGGCGGTCGCGCTCTCGCTGGGATTGCTCGAGTTCGCGCTTTCGATCACTCACCTCCGAAATCTCGTCGTCGATGTCGTTTACGTCCCCGAGCTTCGTCTGGCTGAGCTGGCGCAACTGGTCGAGCGTCGACTCGATCTGTGCGGTTTCGACTTCGCTCCCGCACGTCCAGCACGTGACGGTCTCGTCTGGCAGCAACTGGTCGGTGACGTCTCCCGACGAATCCTCGGTGAGCGCCTCGAACGCGTCCGAGTCTGCCTCTTCGAGCATCTCCTCGTTGAAGCCGATGACGCTCTGGAGTTCGTTCACTTCGGTCTCGAGTGCCCGCTTCCGGTTACGGAGCCGCTCGAGTTCGGAGTCGATCTCCTCGAGTTCGCCGAGCGGCGTCTCTGGAAGCTCGTCCAGTTCGTTCTCGAGTTCTCGCTGCTCGCTCGTGAGTGCCTCGAGGCTCTCGCGTTCGGTCTCGAGATCGAACCGGATGTCGTCGAGATCGGACCGTTTCGAACGGAGGTCGGCGAGTTTGTCTTCGAGTTCCGATTTCTCTTCACGCGTTTCTTCGACGTCCGCATCTGCTGCCTCGAGTTCCTCCTCTTTGGCCTCGAGTTCGGCTTTCTTCTCGGCGATGTCGTCTTTCAGTTGCGTCTGTTGCGCCTCTAATTGGGGAAGTTTACCTTTCTTGTCGTCGATCTCCTCGAGTTTGCGCTGGAGGGACTGGCGCTCCTGAACGAGTTGGTCGATTTCGTTCTGGATCGCCTCAGTGTCGACCGGTCGCATGATGAGCTCACGCAGATCGTCGTTGGCCGCGACTGCCCGGCGTGCCTCGTTCGACTCGAGGAGAAACGCAAAGAGGTCTGCCAGGGTTGGGTCCTCCAGATAGGGATCACCATCGGTGACGACGCCGCCGGCACGCCGGCTCAACCGTCGTGTGTACGTCTCGTCGCCGAGGGTGAGTTCGACGGACGCCTCGTCGGCGTCGCCTTTGAGAGAGACGTTTTCGCTGCCGAGTGCCGCCATTACTGCCTGCAAAAACGACGTCCGGTTTGTCGCGTTCCGGCCGACGAGGATCGTGATTCCCGGCGAGAACTCGACGGTCGTTTCCTGAATTCCGCCGATATTCTCGGCGTGAATCGTCCCGTCTGGCTGACTGGACTGTTGCAGTTCCATGTCCGTTCGTTAGACTCCGTTGGTTATAACGCTTTATATTGTATGACGGTCTGAGTATCGCCTACTCTGAATCGACCCCGTTTCGAGCTATCGAACGTCCCTACACCTGTGATCCATCTACTCGTTATCGAGTTCCGGGCAGTCACAGCCGCCCCGTTCCAAAAGCTCCTCGATCTCGTACTGTTGACCGCAGTCCTCACAAAGGACGTTAATATCAACGAAAAGTCTAAATTCTCCGAGTATAAGATCGTCACTGTTCTCGAGCTGCTCGAGTTTACTCTCCGTGATCGTCGCCAGTCGACTCCGAAACCGCCGAACGTTTTCGGCTTCGATAACAGTCCGATCACGATTGTCTGTGGCGTACTCTGCATCACGGTACTCCTTGAGATACGTCCGGATAGCCTGATACGTGACGAAATCGCTCGTGAGTTTTTCGACGTCGACGCCCTCGCGTTCCAGTCGGCGCTGTGCTCGGGTTCGATCTGCGCTGTTCGTGTCTTCACTTGTTAACAACTCATATACATTTTCAACTTCCCCCGTCAGCGGCTGCATGCCGGCTGCGGCCATCGCTTCTGCGAGCAATTGCTGATTGAAGTAATCCGCCAGCGACCGAAGACTCATCCGGTCGTCGCCCGACGTCGTCCATAGTCGCTCCATCTCAGCGCCGATGCCCTCGAGTTCGTACTCGTCGATGAGTCGCACAACCTTGCTTCGTCTCCCGGGCGAATTCCCCGTATTTGAGTCGTCCATACTTAACAACTGGTGGCACCAACACTAATTCTTGTCTGT
Organism: Natribaculum luteum; assembly: GCF_023008545.1. NCBI lineage: Archaea > Methanobacteriati > Methanobacteriota > Halobacteria > Halobacteriales > Natrialbaceae > Natribaculum > Natribaculum luteum. The sequence goes on from NZ_CP095398.1 coordinate 169,769, forward strand.
CTACGATAGATAGGCGCGGCTGAGAGAATTACGTGTGACTGCAGTTATTAATAAACATCAGGGAATAGCGGTCACACATTGATTATTTCGAACATCATCTATGTTTCAGTGTTTACTGAACTCGGCTATTAGGACCGGAATTCGAAAATTCCAAAGACGACATTTGAGGGCATGATTGTCCAGTCAGTAACAGTTGTTCTTTGTTATCGAATGTGGCTGTAGAAATATTACAGTCAAGCTATTACTGAATGTAGTAGGACGTCACAGTTATGAATTCTTAAAGGAAATAGCACTCATTACAGATGTATGCGTGTAATTCACGAGGGCGGACCCAGTTATCAGGACGTTAGAGGTGCTGTCCTGCTCGCTTCGACCGCGAGCAGAATTCATCGTATGTGTTACACCACTCCCGGAACTGGCTGAAGTGTCGGCTAGAAGTACACGAGACAGTTCGCGGTTTTCACGTGTATCGTTCGACAGCATCGAATCGTCGTCTCAGAGAGTAGTGAGATTGATCTCTAATTCGTTCGTCGCTCCCAACAGGAGATCGACAAGCTCACCGCTAATCTCCTCGCGGCGAAGTCGGTTTGCGGGTCCGGAGATACTCAATGCTCCTCTGACTTCGTCGTTTTCACCGACGATGGGCGCACCGATGGCGTACAGACCCGAGAGGGACTCCCCGTCGTTTATTGCGTACCCTCGATCTCGTGAGGTTTCAAGTTCTTGGAATAATTCATCTTCTCGTGTAGTCGTATTCTGCGTCTGTTCGGGCAGTCCGTGGCGCTCGATAATCTCTTCGACGCGACTACGCGGGAGGTTTGCGAGGATCGCCTTACCAGCAGAGATCGTATGCAAGTGCACCCCCTCACCAATCCGGACGGGAGGGTTGACCGGATGTTCACCCTCAGCGCCAGTCAGATAGTACCCGAGTCCGTTTTCCTCGACGATGCACCAGACTCGTTCCCCGGTTTCGTGAGCCAGTTGCTTCACTTTCTTCGGGGCAATCGAGTAGAGATCGTACGAGGTCTGCACGTGCTTACCGTGATTCAGAAACTCTAATCCCAGTCGATACTTTCTGCCCTCTTTGACTACGTATCCACGCCGCTGCAACGCTGTGAGGTGCCCGTGTGCGGTACTCTTGGCCATTCCGACACCCTCTGCGATCTCGGTTACACCTACGTCCTCGTTCTCGCGAATGAATTCGACGATGTCGAACAGTTTTTCGTCCGATTTGATCGTCCTTCCTTGACCGTCTTTCTGTGACATGTGACACCATACAACTTAATCACGCAAAAAACTTCGTTCGATCAGGTCGAATTTCCGGTGGAACGGCAAAACGAAAATCGATCTACAAGAGTCGCGACCACAGCTGTGGATGCACTCAGTCAGAGGGAAACAATCGCTGTTTGACTCCGTGCTTTACTGCCTCTCGCTTCAGGAGTTGAATTCCTTCTGAAATCGGGAGATCTTTCGGACACGACTGCGTACATTCGCCCTGAACGTGACAGCTCCAGACGCCGTCAGCGTCCATGAGGCGTTCGAGCCGTTCTTCGGTTCTCGACTCTCGAGAATCTTTCACTAGCGTCAGCGCCTTGTTGATCGCCGCAGGACCGAGATAGTTCTCGTCTGCGATGCTACAACTCGAGTAACAGGCACCACAGCCGACGCAATCCGTTCGGGGATCGATCACTTGCCGTTCGTCAGAATCAGGTTTTACGACCGCAGGGTCGGTCTCCTCGTCCAGTTCGTCTGATTCGAACGAGGGTTCGATCTCGGCGAAGCTATCGAAGAAGGGTTCCATATCGACAACCAGATCTTTTATCACTGGAAGATTGTACATCGGGCGAACGGTGATCTCACCTTCCAACTCGGAGACTGGCGTCTGGCAAGCGAGTCGTGCCTGTCCGTTGATCTCCATAGAACAACTGCCGCAGACGCCCTGTCTGCAAGAGAACCGCATCGAGAGGTTCTCTTTGATCGTCTCTTGGATATGGAAGAGTCCGTCGAGCACCGACGTCGATTCGCTCGTCGGGACGTCGTACGATTCGAAGGTTGGTTCGGAGTCGGTTTCTGGGTTGTACCGGTGAACGGTAAACGTCGTCTTAGTCATGGTCTGGTGCGTTGATGTTGTTGCGTTTCACACGTGTGAACTTTCGTGAGTGAGGTCGAACGTCAGCGGGTAGATCAGCCCTCGTCTGCGTGCTCACGCTCTGGAGGAGCGGCAGCAACTCCCTCTTCTTCGTCGGGTGTCAACCGTGAGAATTCTACTGCTTCGTCCCAAATGTGCATTCCGTCTTCGGCTCGTTGTACGTACACGTTCGCTAACCAGCGGTCGTCGTTTCGCGTCGGGTAGTCTTCACGGTAGTGAGCGCCGCGACTTTCGGTTCGATAGAGGGCGCTTCGAGCGACCATTTCGGCCGCGAGCGAGAGGTTTTCTACGTCCATGTACTCGTTCCACTCCAGGTTGTACTGACAACTACCGGAGACAGAAACCTCGTCGAGGCGCTCCCGCACTCGCCGTATCTCGTCGATGCCCTCGATCAGTTTCTCTTCGGTCCGTACGACGCCAACGTGTTCCCACATCGTTTCCTCCAGCAATTCACGCAGTTCGTAGATGTCGGCTCCGTCAGATCGATCCAATGGCGCGGTCACGCGCGTAATTATCGCTTCGACTTGCTCGGGATCGTACGGGGCGGGCTCTCGGTCGCGGACCTCACTCGCGATCGCTTGGCCCGCTTGCTTGCCTAGTACCGTCGAATCGACCACGCCGTTTCCACCGAGTCGATTTGCTCCGTGAGCCCCGCCAGCGTCTTCACCAGCCACGTACAGTCCAGGAAGTTCAGTTCGGCAGTTGCCGTCGATCGTCACACCACCCATGTGATAATGAGACGTCGGCGAGACCTCGACGGGTTGCTCCGAGAGGTCCTGTCCGACGTTGCGTGTTCGGTCGGTCATCCCGGGGAACGTTTCTTCGACGAAGTCGGTACCGAGATGGGTCGCATCGAGCAGTACGCCGTCGCGGTCGGTCCCGCGCCCGTCCATGATCTCCTGGTAACTCGCTCGAGAGACGATATCTCGAGTGGCGCGTTCCATCTCCTCGGGTGCGTACCGGCTCATGAACCGCTCGTCCTCCGTGTTGTACAGGTGTGCGCCGGCACCACGGATTCCCTCCTCGATGACGCCGCCGGTGAGTTTCGTATCTCCGGCCAAGAGCCCGGTCGGGTGGAACTGCATCATCTCCATGTCCTGGAGTCGCACTCCCCGACGGAACGCCATCGCCTGGCCGTCCGCAGACTTCTCGAGTGCGGGTGTCGAAATCCGGTACATCGTCGCACCTGCACCGGTCGCGAGGACGACCGCATTCGCGGTAATCACCTCGAACTCGCCCGAACGCATGTCGAGAACCACACAGCCGACCACCTCGTCGTCGTGCGTGAGGAGATCGACCGCTCTCGTCTCCTCGAGGAACGTCACGTCGCGGGTCAACAGTTCGTCCCGGATCTTCGTCATAATTTCGATGCCAGTCAGGTCGCCCTTGTGAACCGTTCGATCGAACGATTGACCCGCGAATGGCTTCTGGTGTACGTATCCGTCCTCGTCGCGGTCGAAGAACACGCCCAGATCGTTCTCCAGTTTTCGGATCACCGTTGGAGCGTTCTCGATCAGCGTCCACGCGAGTTCCTGATCGTTGATCCACTTTCCGCCTTCTACCGTGTCGCGGTAGTGTGCCTCGAGTGAGTCGTCGGGATGAAGGACGGCGTTGTACCCACCCTGCACCATCCGCGTGCAGCCGCTCTTTCCCGCCAACTTCTTCACGACGATCGTGATATCGAGGTCGTCAGGACTCTCTTCGTCGGCATACATCGCGGCGAATAGCCCTGCACCGCCGGCGCCGACGACTAGCACATCCGTCTCTCGTACTCTTCGAGCTGGCATCTCACATTATGCATTTCGTTAGAAGTATTTCAGTTTACTCCCCCACCTCCCCGATCACCAGTACCCGGTCCCTGGCCAAGATCGCACCGGTCACTGTGTTGCTATCGGAATCAAATAACGTTCCCATCTATTCCGTTGACCTCCTGTGTGTCTTCCACCCACGGTTTTATAACAAACGAAATAGAAATTTCTAGTGATGCCCGCAGACGAGAATATCTCTCGAGAGCGACTAGGGGCAGCGCCCGGTGACGTGTACACCGAGACGATCCAAGAGCCGACGTACGAGTTCAAACGTGAGCATTACTTCTATCACCTCATCGAAACGAACAAGGCCTGGACGGTGATGCTAGTCGAGACGGGACTGATCGACGAATCGGACGGTACCCAACTCCTCGACGCGATAGCTGATCTCGAGGCGACGGGGCCCGAGGTGCTCGGCGAGTACAATCCGCAACTGGAGTACTTCTATTCGCACATGGAACACCAGCTCAACGAGCGAATCGGGGAAGACGTAGCTGGAAATATTAATATCGGGCGCACGCGGCCCGAGCCGCTCGCCAGGATGGTCACCCGCGAACAGCTGCTAGACATCCTCGAGCAGGCGCTGTCGCTTCGGGGAACGCTCCTCGATCTCGCCGAACGGGAACTCGAGACGGTCATGCCACAGTGGACGCACTACCAGCACGCACAGGTTTCGACCGTCGGCCATTACCTATTGGCGATCGTCGATTCGCTCGAGCGCGATACACGACGATTGCTCAACGCTTACGAGACGGTAAACGAGTGTACCCTCGGGTGTGGCGCGTTGGCTGGCGCGTCCTACGACCTCGATCGCCAGCTCGTCGCGGATTTACTCGGTTTCGACGGATTCAAAGAGAACACGATCGACTGTGTCGGCGGTGGTGATCACCACATGGAGCCTGCAGCCGCGATGGCGAACATGATGGTGACGCTAAGTCGATTGTGCCAGGACCTGTACACCTGGCACACCTGGGAGTTCGACTTCGTCGAGATCGGTGATGAGTTCTCGGGCTCCAGCAGTATGATGCCTCAAAAGAAGAACCCCTATCCGTTCGAATACGTCCGTGCCAGGGCTGCTCATGCGACGGGTTACATGTGCTCGGTCCACGAAACCTTGCACAACACGAACTTCCAGGACATCAAAGACGTCGAGGAAGACGCGGTCCACCCGCTGTTCGAGGCGTTCGAGGAGGTCGATCGAGCGCTACGGCTGCTCGATGGAACGGTCGCAAGTGCGGAGTTCAAGGCGGACACCATGCTCGAACGTGCCGCAGAAGGGTTCGCCTCGTGCAGCGAACTCGCAGCGAAGATCGACCGACAGACCGATCTAACCTACCGAACTGCACACCGGATCGTCGGCGATCTGGTCCAGCGTGCGCTGAGTCGAGATCTAGACGCGACAGCGGTCGACGCCGAACTCGTCAACGAGTCGGCACGCGAGATTACCGGAGAGTCGCTCGACATCGACGACGATTTCGTCCAGTCTGCGCTCGATCCCAAAGCATTCGTCGAAGCCCACGACGTACCTGGCGGCCCGGCACCGCGAGAAGTACGGCGCATGATCCAGGATCGCCGAGCAACCCTCGACGAGGATAGGGTCGACGTCGCGAATCGTCACGAGAAGATCGAGGACGCGAGTCGGGAACTCGCCGATCGCGTCGAATCGATCTACGCCTGACCGCTCGATATCCGCCTCGTTCGTTTTTGGACGCTCTATTCGCGTTCACAGGCAGATTTGCAGTGAGGCCGCGATCGGTGGACTGCAGCCGACGTGGACTCGTCGTGTCTCACCAACCGATGCCGTTCAGAAAGAGTCGAATCCCGATCAGTACGAGTAGCAGTTTGATGAACAGCGCAAATAAGCGTTCGTCGAGATACGGGCGGAATACCGTCCCGAGATACACGCCGACGAAGACGGGCACCGTAAAGAGGGCACCCAGGACGAACTCTGTCGTTTGCAGTAGATTAGCGTTCGCGAGAAAGACCACCCGGACGACGTGTGCGACCAGAAATAGAGCAGACGTCCCCGTGACGAACACAGTTCGATTTTCGTCGATCGTATTGAGATACGAGTGAATGACGAGCGGCGGTCCCGGAGCGCCCACCGCACCACCGAGTAATCCGCTTAGTGTGCCGGCGAAGACGCTCACACTGGGACGCTCAGCGTACTCGTATATTTTCTCTTCGACGTGCTGAAACACGAGAAACAGGCCCACGTAGGCGGCAATGAAGAGATAGAGTAACTGCGCTGAGAGGGCCTCGAGGAGCCACACGCCGACGAACAATCCAACCGTGAGCGTGATCAAAAACCCGATCTGCGTCCGGAGAAACTCGATGGGGAGACCGTCATTAACTAAGACAACTACGTTGGACACGAGAAACGGAATCGAGAGCGCTACGAGAGCGAGTTGCGGCGGAAACACCTGCACGATTCCGGCGATAGTGATGAGGCCGACTGCGAACCCGACCGTTCCTTTGACGAACCCGCCAAGTAACAGGACAGCGATCGCAATTAGTACACCGACTGCGGTGACTTCGACGCCAGCGAAGGCGAGTGCACCCAACTCCATTGGTCTTTTGATAGATTACTCTGATTATTCCATGTGTTTTTCGGTGTCTGTTATCTATTCTGACACAAAGGCGCGGATTCCGGAAAGGGGGCTGGTTTTTGTGGGCACTCGTTTCGAGGGGGCTCTAGACAACACCCAGACTCGCGGGGCAGCCAAAAACGACTCGTGGCCGGACGATCCGCGTCGAGTGGCCGATACGCTGAATCAGCGCCGACGATTCCCTCGATACTCGCCAGGTTGATTGCCCCGGGCACAAGATAAAATTCAAGAATCATGATGTGATTGGCGTGGTAAGTTATATCATCCACGAGTCGTATCTACTTTCTATGGGTGACACCCACATCGTCGCAGTCGAACCAGACGATAATGTTGCGACGGCTATCCGTGAGATAACGAGCGGTGAGACGGTGACCGTCGATGTCGGCGACTACGAAGTCACGGTCGAAGTCGCAGAGGACGTCCAATTTGGGCACAAGATCGCACTCGAGGAGATCCCCGAGGGCGAGACAGTGTACAAGTACGGGCTCAGCATCGGAACTGCCTCGGAAGACGTCGAGGCCGGCGAGTGGGTACACGTCCACAACGTCGAGAGCAACTACGGCCGTGGCGACCTGGCAGACGAAAGCGCTACCGCGTAGAATTACGATCCAGAGAGGACCATGACAGACTTCCTGGGATACGAACGACCCGACGGCAGTATCGGCATTCGAAACTTCGTCCCCATCATCGCGACTGCACCGTACGCCAACGACACGGTCGAGCGCGCTGCGGGAATCGTCGACGACGCGATTCCGATCACACATCCCCTCGGTCGGTGTCAGACCAAACCCGACGTGTTCCAGACGTACCGAACGCTACTGGGCTACGGTACGCATCCGAACACGTACGGAGCAGTCGTGGTCGCTCACGCTGGCGAGATCGTCGACGGTGACGAGCTGGCCGAGGATATCGCAGAGACCGGTCGCCCCAGCGCGAGCATCAACATTCACGACGAGAACGGTGTGATGAACGGACTGAAAGCGACCGTCGAGGCTACACAGGAGATGGTACAGGACGCCAGCGCTCAGCGACGCCAACCCCACGACGTTTCGAACCTGACGTTCGGTATCAACTGCGCGACGTCGGACACCACGAGCGGGCTCTGTCAGCACAAGGCGACTGCAGGGGCAGCGTGGCGACTAATCGACGAGGGGGGCCGTGCTGTCTTCGCGGAAACGCCGGAGTTTTTCGGTGGTGAACAGGGGCTAGCGGATCGCGCCGTCAACGACGAAGTCGCACAGAAAATCCTCGATTACGTCGACCGCTGGGAACAGCGTTTGCAGGAGACGGGCTACGACGTGCGGGGTGCCCAGCCGACACCGGACAACATGGACGGCGGTCTCACGACAATCGAGGAAAAAGCGCTCGGAGCACTCGTCAAATCCGGCGACGGGCCGATCCAGGATCTGGTCGACTACGGTGAGAAGATCCCCGACGACAGTGGCATGTACATCATGGACACGCCAGGCCACGGCGCCGAATCGGTGACGGGGATCGGCGCAGGCGGGGCACACTTTATGATCATCTCGACGGGCCAGGGACACACGCTTTCGAACGCCATCATGCCGACGATCAAGATCACAGGTAATCCTGGCAGCGCCGAACGCGTGCCCGAGGAGACCGACGTCGACGTCAGCGAGGCGCTGGTCGGCGACCAGACGATCGAGTGGGCGACCGACCAGCTCTGGAACGAGATCATAGATGTGGTGAATGGTAAACAGACGTTGAGTGAAGTGCTCGGTGAAAGCCAGTTCGCGATCCACCGTATCGGTCCCTCAACCTGAGCGCCCCTGGAGAACACCGGCACGTCTCGGCGGTCGTCCGACGCCCTAGTATCTCTACCGAAGGAGGATGCCTTGTCACAGCCAATCGAGGATACCGGGCGAAGCGGCCTCGGCGTTGCATCGCGAGCAGCCTCCCAACCAACCCACCGTCCAACCTCGAGATGAGTACGCGTCAGCGATTACTCGAGGACACTCCCGCATGAGCCGCCAGCTATCCCGCTGAACACTGCCCTGAGAAACACAATATGTCATCAATCATCCAAAAACCACAAATAATATGGCATACAATGACACGGCACCAGAGGTCGCTTCGATGAAAGAAGATCGTGTGATCTACCGGCGGAAGCTGCTCGAGTTCGGTAGTTGGACGGATTTCTCGACTGGACACGCGGCGTTCGTTCTGCATCGCTTGACTGGGTGGCTACTACTCGGTTGGATTCTGATCCACCTCGTCGTGCCTGCAGTCCGAACATCGCCGGATGCAGTTCACATTCCAGGGTCGAATGCGGTGATCGTCTCCCTACTTGCGATTCTCGTCTTTCACGGGTTCAACGGAATCCGTCTAATACTGGCTGAACTGGGGGGAACGACAGCCGACCACAACCGGGTCGCGTTCTTTCTCTCCATCATACTATCTGCAATCCTGATTAGTTTGCTGGGGGTGGTACTATGAGTACAGAGTACACCCCACCGACGCGAGATCCTGCGAGGGTCGGATATCTGTCGTGGCTTCTCCACCGACTGAGCGCGCTCGCGCTCGTTCCACTGCTAGCGATTCACGTCGGCGTCCAGGTGTACCCGCAGTACGGATTCGACGCGATATACCAGTATAATATCTATCAGCCCCTTCTCAGCCTCACACTCGGAATCGTCCTGTTGCATGCGTTTCTCGGAGTGCGAGCGACGACACTCGAGACGCGTCTGTCGTCCCGCTTGAAGACGGTCATAATCTGGCTCGTCGGCCTTTTCGTCCTCTCACTGTTCGTTTATCGACTCGTTGGCTAGCAGAACCCAGAACACCGATCGTCGCAGTATAGTTCGTAGACGCGGTGACGAGTACTCGTCAGCGCCGCCGTAGCTGGGTTGCGAATTAGTTGCTACCGAACATACTTATCGCGTCACCGACATCCACATTCCATGACAGACAGGGACGACCCGCTCGAGAGAACGTATGCCTACTATCGTCTCAATCGTAAACACGTCCTCCGAGACGTGAGCGTCGCGCTGCTGTGGACCGGTGCCGTCGCATACATGATCGATCAGCTCGACTGGCCGATCTGGTCGTTCTTCGTGATCTACTTCGGTATGTGGTATCTCTATCTCCAGGTCATCCCCAGTTGGAACGCCCTAGACTGACTACCTGGGTTGCTGATCTTCGAACACGGCTGTGCTATCGTCTAGCGGCGCAGAACAGTGAACCACTGGCCGTCGTGGTCGGCCGATAGACGACGGATTGAATTACCTGAGAGGGTAACCGGTGCACCCGAAAACGAGGGATCAAAGGCTCATCGAAACAGGATTACTGGCCTGGGAAGCGCTCCAACCGAAACAACGTGAGAACGACAGTGACGAGGAGCATCGCGCCAAGGAAGATTGTCATTCCGCCGGGAAGTGGTAACGGCGGGACGATCCCTCCACGTTCGAAAAGCGCAACTACGAACGTGAGCATCCCTATCACGATAATGCTCTCGAGCACCGAGAGCCAGAGTGCGATCAGGGAGTCTGGGATCGGAAAGTCCCAGTCACTCAGGTCTGTCATCTACATCATCCCTTCCTCTTCGTAAGCCTGCTGAGCACCCTGGTGAAGCTCGTATGGGAGCGAGTCGAACATGGCCTCGCTCGCCTCGAAGGGCGCGAGGATATCCGTCGACTGACGGAACTGATCCGCATTCGTGATAACACCCTGCACGACCTTCCGAACTGCCTCGTCCGGTGCGTCGACCTGACCAGCGATGAGACCGCTATCCTGCATCGTGTTGAGCGTATCGCTCTGTTGCGGGAGCGTCTCAGCTTCCAGATCGGCCTTTTGCAGGCCGTATTCCTCGCTGAAGTAGTCGCGGTTCTCCTCGGTCCAATCGAGATAGTTGACGTCTCTAGTGGCCGTAATCGTCGACAGCCACCCGACCGACCTCCCGCTCACTGCGAGGATCAGGTCGAGATCCTCGTCGACGAACATCTGCGCAGCGTCGTCCCACGTCGTCCGGCGGTACTCGCCACCATACTCCTCAATCTGGTCCTGCCCGTACCCTAGCTCTTCGAGGGCCGTATCCCAGACGAACCCGCCAAATGTGCCCTCGGGTTGGTTCATCACCGTGAGGGCGGCCTCGTCTTCGGCGGCCCCAGCGAGGGTATCGTACTGGAAATCTGGTTGGGCTACGACGTAGTAGAACAATTCGGTCTGGTCTGCCATCACTGCTCGCAGGTTCGCTGGCGGCTGCTCCCAGTCTTTGTCGTTGTATGGATCTTGTCCGTTGGCCGCCAGGGTGGCGGCGACGATCGTCGTGTGAGCGATGTCCAGTTCCTTGTTCTGGAGCCGGGTATTGTTTCCGACCCAACCACCCGGCAGGATGTTGTACCCGAGTTCAGGGAACTCCGCAGACGCAGTCGATAGCGCCGCGTTCATGATCGCATAGCCGGTCCCACCGGGCGTCCCGCCAGCGGTCGTTAATTGTCCTTGAGTGCCACCGCCGCCACCACCATCGCTACTGTTGCCATTGCCACCATCGCCACCCATACAGCCAGCGAAGGAGGCGAGGCCAGTTACGCCAATCGTCTTGAGAACTCTACGTCGCCGAGCACCATTGTGTGAGTCGTTACCCGTCATTGTTTTCACTCGTAGCTCGTACCACCCATTTCGGGTTCTTCGTGGAGCTGATCACGATCACGCATGAGTTTGAGATACCACAGGAATCCACCGGCCATAACCAACAAGGGGGGCCACACGTTGAACTGGTTCCGGCCAACGGACATCGACAGGACCGCCAGCATAACTGCCCCTGCCAGAATAACGCCGAACGCTAGGCGTTCTCGAAGGCTTATCGAGTCCCACCCTTCTTCGTAAATCGTGTTGACGATCGGTATGACTGCAAACGCCACGACGAACAACAACTCGAGCGGAACCAGCTCGAGGATGTCAATCTCACTCATGCATCGTTATCGATAATACAAACCAGAGGTATATATGTTACTGTTTTTAATTAGGAATATTCGGCGAATATATCCCCTCCATCTACGATTCGATCGCACCGATGATCGTGACTGGGAGTTCAGTGTTGAATAACACATCTTGCGTGACGCTACCGAACAATACCTTTCCCGTGGGGGACCTATTCTTTCCGCCGATGTAGATTGCGTCCACGGATAGTTCGTCCGCAACAGCAAGAATCTCCTCATCCGGACTGCCGGTTTCTCCCCGAACAGTATATGATATACCGGCAGTATCGAATACGTCGCACACACGCTCAACGCTGGTGGGAAAACGATTCCGATCCCCCGTATCGTTGCTTTCGGGGGATTCTCGACGTGGTGGTTCCTGTACGGCAGCAGCTGGTGGCGCCTCCACGTTCTGGAAAACGTGGAGAACCGTCGCTTCTACTGATTGTGACGTGTCGGGAAGTTCCGTAGCCGCATTCGCCATGTCAACCGCGTGCTGTTCATCCTCGTCGACAGCCAGTAGCACTCGGTACATATCCAGGTACTCCAGTTATAGAGTGATAATATTTTCTGACATCCCCACCAGTTACAGCCGTGGGCTTTCGTTTTAAAAATCTGTAATTTCGAGTCTAGAAGATACGTTCAGGTTAATCCCCAATCATCCATCGGCTCGATGGTATAGTGTCTCACGATCAGCCAGGGAAACATTAATATTAGTGAGTAATGATATCTACCATCATGGTAACGGTTGTACGGGAGTCACGTGTACGATTGGTGGGCGCGTACGCGATATCGATGATCGCAATTACTACGTCGTTGTTTCACTTGTACACGGGCGCGTTTGGGATCTTTGGTGGACTCGTCCAGCGCTCGGTACACGTGTATCTCCTGACTGCACTGACGTTCGCGATCGTACCGTTTATCGATGGGAAGAAAATCCGATACCGTTTCGTCGACGTCGGGTTGATCGTACTGGCACTCGTTTCGATGAGTTACGTACTAGTAAATTATTCACGACTCCTCAACGCGACACCATACGTCACCCCGCCAGAGTATTACGACTGGATCTTCGCAGTCATTTCGATCGTACTCGTGGTGGAAGCGACGAGGCGAATTGTTGGTCGGTTGCTCGCCGCCGTCGTCGTCCTCTTCCTCATGGGTGGATTTTTCTCGAACACGCTACCACAGCCGATGACGACACCCACGGCGCCCCCCTCGAACTGGGTCGACGGGATGTTCGTCACCACACAGGGACTGTGGGGAATCCCAACGCGCGTTTCCGCGACCTTCATATTCCTGTTCGTGATTCTTGCGGCATTTCTCGAGAGTACGGGAGCGGGTCGGTTCCTGATCGATCTAGCAAATTCGCTCGTCGGTCATCTACAGGGCGGCGCGGCGAAGGTCGCGGTTGTCGCTAGTTCGATCTTTGGGAGCCTCTCGGGGAGCGCAGCTGCAAACGTATACGGGACCGGAATATTCACGATTCCGATGATGAAAAACAGCGGTCTTGACCGTATCTTCTCAGGGTCAACGGAAGTAACTGCCTCCTGCGGCGGGCAACTTATGCCGCCGATCATGGGTGCAGGCGCGTTTATCATGGCGCAGTTCCTCGGTGTGGAGTACACCGTTATCGCTCTGGCAGCGATCATTCCATCATTTCTCTACTATATCTCTGTGTACTTTTCCGTGCATGCCGAATCGATCGTTCAGAACGTTGACCCGCTTCCCCGCGAGGAGCAGAAAAATGCGCTGGCTGTATTGCGCGACGCCCCCGGACAGGCCCTTACGTTGCTGCTAACGCTCTCCGTGTTGATTTACATGCTCGTTCGTGGATACACGATTTACCGCTCAGTATTCCTCGCAGCCAGTATCCTAATGATCGTCAGTTCAGTTCAGGCTGACTCTCGAGTCGGAGTCAAACACCTAGTCGTCGCTCTGGACAAAGGAGCGCGAAACGCCACGCAGATCGCCATGGCGTGTGCCGCCGCGTCGATTGTCCTCGGTTCGCTGAACATCTCTGGGCTGGGCGTCGTCTTTGGTCAGTTTATCGTATCGCTTGCAGGAGGTAGCGTCGCACTCTTGCTAATCGCCGTCGCAGCGTTCTCGATCATCCTCGGATTCGGAATGCCAACCACCGCAGCGTACATTCTTGCCGCGTCGCTGCTGGCGCCGGCGCTATCGGCAGTCGAACTCTCTGGTCTCCCAGGTCACTTCTTTATCTTCACGTTCGCCGTCTACTCCACACTGACGCCGCCAGTCGCACTTGCGGCGTTCGCAGCTGGCCAGGTCGCCGACGCGGACCCGATCCGGATCGCATTCAAATCGATCAAGATGGTGCTCCCGACGTTCATCATCCCGGTTCGCTACGTCTTGCATCCAGCCATTCTGATCCAGATGTCGTGGGAGTACGTATTGCTCGACCTAGGTATCCTCTTGATCGCAGTGATCGCGATCCAGGCTGGTATCTGGGGATGGCCAGTCAAGGGACAGATTGCGCGATCGTTGGCGGTCGTCGGAGCGATCCTCTTGATCCTGCCAGCGTCGTTGGTTCCGATAGAGTTCTTTACTCTCATCATTCTGGGGCTGGCTTTCGTCGCGCTGTCTGGAATTCTCCATCTGAACCGTCACCACCAGGTGGGAAGACCCATTTAGGATTCGGTTCCGCTTGGGTACCCGACTTTGGCGATTATGAGCGTTAACCGCGCAAGTATCACCGTTACAGAGACACTTATAGACGTCGAGCGAAGCGGGTCATTTTCGTCGGAGAACCCATCGTAGCGAACGTTCGTGACCTGCTAAAACCTCTCCGGCAAGAATGTCTACAAGCAGTACGTTTTTTATCTGGTGCGACGGACCACCCCACGTTACCGTGACCCAAACAGAGAGCCTCGTTAGCCACTTCGAGTGTTACGACTGTGGCGCGACCTACAACTTAGAGCACACCGAATTCCCCTGTCCCGAGTGTGGGGGCATTCTTGATCCGAAGTACGACTACGACGACATCGACGTCTCCCGCGAGGAAGTCGAATCCCGAAGCGGGTCGATGTGGAAATATCGTGAACTCCTTCCCATCCTCGATACCGACGACATCGTCTCGATGGGCGAAGGGAATACGCCGATCGTCGACTGTCCCGAACTCGCCGAGGAGATGGGCGTCGCCCGCGTCGCGATCAAAGACGAGGGACAGAACCCGACGAACACGTTCAAAGATCGCGGCGCCTCCGCATCCATCTCCGGAGCGTCCCAGCAGAACATCGCGGAGGTCGCGATCCCCTCGGCCGGAAACGCCGGTCAAGCAGCCTCAGCCTACACCGCTCGAGCCGGGATCGACTGCCACGTCGTTCTCAACTACCAGTCGAACGACATCCAGAAGACGATGGTCGAAGCTCACGGCGCGGACCTTCACCTCGTCGACGGCAAACTCGACAAGGCCGGCGGAGCGTTCGGCGAGTTGCGAGACGAACACGGCTGGTACACCGTCGCAACGTTCCAGACGCCCTTTAGACACGAGGGCAAAAAGACGATGGGACTCGAGATTTTCGAGCAGTTCGACTGGGACGGCCCCGACGAAATCTTCTATCCCACCGGTGGCGGCGTCGGCCTGATCGGCATCTGGAAAGCCTACCAAGAGCTGGCGAAACTAGGCTGGCTCGAGGACGAGACACCACCTAGCCTGCACGTTGCCCAGTCGAGCGGCTGTGCTCCGGTCGTCGAGGCGATCGAAGACCACCGCGAGGAACACGACGCCTGGGAGTGTCCCGAGTCCATCGGTCGCGGGATCGAGGTCCCCGATCCAGGTGCCTCTCCCTGGATGCTCGAGGCCGTCTACGAGACCGGCGGCACCGGTGTCGCCGTCTCCGACGACGAGGCACTCGAGGGTGCCCTGGCGAGCGCACGACACGCCGGCGTCGAGATGTGTGTCGAACCCGGTGCCGCCCTGGCTGCGGCCATGCAGATGGCCGAAGAAGGCAAACTGGACGAAGACGACGAGGTCCTCATCATCAACACCGGAGCCGGAAACAAGGCGACCGGTGCTCTGAGTTACGCGATCGAGTGAACGCCTGAGAGCGCCCTTTTCCACCGACACTGGTAGCTGAATCGGTTGAACTCTGGACGAGAGTACGGAATCAACCAGCAGTTGGCCTCACCCTCGATTCGGCCGGAGTTCGTCGATCAGCTTCGGTCGTTCGACGTAGTCGGCTCGATCGTCGATGGGGAGCGCTACGTCGTCTACTTCTCCGCACTCGTTGAGTGCCATCGATTAGTCCCAGATATATGATATCATTCAATTGATAGCGCCGTCTAATGCACCCCGACAGTATATATTTGTTATGTGATTAGTTCAACTGCTGTTCATCACAGTAGTGTATGAATTAATCAATATATTTCTGACGACCAACCGACTGCTGATACACGAATGATCGAAGCAGCTAATCCGGACTTGGAGGCGTGTGACCATTTTTCGCCGAAATCGATCTTGTCATAGCCAATTGAACTTCGTAATTCTAATCAAAAGAGTATCAGATAGTCGTAGCTCCGACGAAAAATATCGGTTTGAAGAGATCGTGTCTCGATCGATCTGTGCAGAACTCCAGTGGCTAGCTCGGTGTCTCGTCGTCACAAGATTACGATATCAAGAGTGAGCCGTGAATCAGGGTATATTGAAATAGATACTCAAGACTAGCTATCGTTCGGGTTAGTATTATTTTTATCAATTTCGATCTGCGACGGTGCGGCCGTCGTCGGGTCTAGTTTATTGTCAGATATCAAATATGTGTGCTGTCAGACCGCTTGATAAGAGTGTTAAACGCTACTCAGACGGAGAATGGCTCTTGCCTCTCGGAGCGAATAACTGATTTACGTGAAGCTGAACAGAGAATATCCCGATGGCTATCGCCGTTCCCTCACGATCGTGTTACTACGGATACTAGCTGAACACCGCCTGTTCTGAACGATATTACGGTTCTATGCGTGTAACGGAGATGGCCATACCCGAACCGTATCGACGATATCGCGACCCCTCACTACTCGTCGTGCTTCCGTTTGTTCGCCCCGATCATGCGTTTGGCGACTACAAACACGGTGAACCACAGCGAAATACCAGATCGATATACCCATACGCCAGAGATAGTCGTGGAAATGAACTCTACCTGAGGAATTTCTGATTATATCGTTGTATCCAGGGTACGAAATCGTTCGCGAGAGACGAAAGGTCAGACCTGTGTCGAATTTACTTCGATCACATTTGCTGCACCCCGAACGACCTCCGCTAACTCATCACGAAACCGTTCATCTTTGAATCGACTGGTAGGCCCCGAAATACTGATTGCACCCTGAATATCGCCGTTCTTATAGACGATCGGTGCCGCAACACACCGAAGCCCGGATAACGCCTCTTCGTCGTCGTAGGCGACGTTTTCCTGACGAATCGTTTCTAAATTGTCGAACAGTTCCTCTCGAGTCGTGATCGTGTTCTCGGTATGTGCAGGCATTCCGTGTTCGTCGATGATTTCCTCGACGCGTTCGCGGGGAAACTGCGCCAGAATCGCCTTCCCAAGTGCGGTGCAATGGAGGTCCTTTCGTTCTCCCGTGTATGAGGCGGTTCGAATTGCATTTTCCCCACGGGCCTTGTGCAGGTACACACCACGACCGTGTTCCTCGACCATGAACTGGGCGACCTCTCCCGTCTGCTCGGCCAGTTTATCGACTTCCTGTTTGGCGATGTCGTGAATGGCAACGCTATTTTTTGCGAACTCGCCAAAGTCGACGAACTTGAGGCTTATCTCGTATCTCTTTCCACGCTTGACCACGAATTCGTTTTCCAGGAGCGTCGCCAGGTGGGCGTGAACGGTTGCCTTCGAGTAGCCGGTCTCTCGAGTGAGCTCGGAGACGCCCGCACCGCCTCGCTCCCGAAGCGCATTCAGCAGTTCACACGTCGTTTCCACCGCCTGTATCCGTCGTCCGCCTTCGGACGATGTCGATGGGTTGCTCATGGCTAGCCATACCTAGAGAAGTGACTTAACTGTTCGCAATGACCAAACAGCTACACTACAACTGCTGTGTCGGCTCGACGAGATCGGTCGACGTGCTGTTTTTGATTGCGTCACCAGATCGGCTATCGAACAGATGGATCTTCTCTTCCGGGAAATGTACGGTAACGTCGTCACCTGCGTCGATACGGGTTTCACCGTCGACGCTGAGAGTATACGTTTCGTCACCGATCTGGATATAGGCATAGGTCACTTCCCCCATCGGTTCGACGACGTCTACCTGCGTTACGATAGCGTTCGGTTGGGATCCGTCGCTCAGTTCGATGTGCTCCGGACGAATTCCGAGTATCAACTGATCCGGTGCCCCCTCGAGCGTGGATACCGTCTCCTCCGAGAGTTCGTATTCGAACGAGTCGTTGAGCAACCGGTCCTGTTCGCGAGTCGTCGGGAAAAAGTTCATCGACGGTGAGCCGATGAAGCCAGCGACGAACCGATTACTGGGCTGGTGGTAACACTCGAGCGGTGTGCCGATCTGCTGCAGTCGTCCGTTGTTGAGAATGGCGATTCGGTCACCCATGGTCATCGCCTCCGTCTGGTCGTGGGTGACGTAGATCGTGGTGACGTCCATGTCCTGCTGGAGTTGCTGGATCTCCGTTCGCATCGCCGTTCGGAGCTTCGCGTCGAGATTCGAGAGGGGTTCGTCCATCAGGAATACTTCTGGCTCACGGATAATGGCCCGCCCCAGCGCGACGCGTTGTTGCTGTCCACCCGAAAGTTCCTTGGGCTTCTTCTCGAGAAGAGCACTGATCTCGAGCAGTTCCGCCGTCGACTCCACCCGTTCGGCGATTTCGTCGTCCGAAAGGTCCGTAGTCATCTTTAGCCCGTAGCCAATGTTCTTTCGGACCGTCATGTGGGGATACAGTGCGTAATTCTGGAACACCATCGCCATATCCCGGTCTTTCGGTTTGGCGTCGGTGATGTTCCGCCCGTCGAGCCGTATTTCGCCGCTGGTCGCACGCTCCAGCCCAGCGATACACCGAAGTGTCGTCGATTTTCCACATCCAGACGGCCCGACGAGGACCAGAAAATCCCCGTTTTCGATGGTTACGTTCAATTCGTCGACGGCGACGATGTCGTTGCCGCCTTCGTCGAACACCTTCGTCAGATCGTTCAGCTCGAGTTTTCCCATGATCCTGAGTCGTGTCTATAGCGTTTCAGGCCACGATATTAAATTCCTTGCTCCGAGACAACGAGGCGCATCGATGGGTCTTTATACCACGGCGATAAGTGAATCTGACGAGAGCGTCCACTCACCGGGGTTCGGGTCGTCCCCGGTATGCGAGAGCGATTCTCCGTTAATAACGACACTGGAGACGTCGTCGGTATCGACCACCTCGAGTCGAAGCTGGGTGGCCGAGAGCGACGGAACCTCCACGTTGAGAACCTGGTCGTTCGTCTCGGCCGAAACGGTCACGAGTCGATCCGCGGTCTCGTCGTAATAGCGTCCGTTTGCCGTCCCGTCCGCGAGGGTGACCTGCAGGATGAGGTCGTCCGGCGTTCCCGGCTGGACGAACTGGGTCGGTTCCTGCTGGGGGAGGACGCTTCCCGCACGGACGAAAATCGGCATCGTCTCGAGTGGAGCGTCGATCGCGACGGCTTGTCCGCCGTCGTATCGCTCGCCGTCCCAGAGGTGGCGCCACTCACCTCGTGGAAGGTAGACGTCGCGGGTCGTCTTGGACTGGAAGACAGGTGCCACGAGCAGGTCTTTGCCGATGAGGTACTGGGTGTCGAGTCGGTGGGTCTGCGGGTCGTCCTGGTACTCGAGGACGAGTGGACGAACCTCGGGGAGACCGGTTCGAGCAGCGATCTCGGCATACGTGTACAGATAGGGGAGCAGCCGATAGCGAAGCTGTGCGTACGTGCGGAAAATGTCGAGGGCTTCTTCGCCGAAGGCCCAGGGCTCTCGCGGCGTCGTGCCGTGACATCGGCTGTTGCTCGAGAGCAGGCCGAACTGCGCCCACCTGACGTACAGGTCGTCGCTCGGGGAGCCACGGAAGCCGCCGATGTCGTGGCTCCAGAAGGCGATTCCCGAGAGGGAAGCCGACAGTCCACCGCGGAGTGCCGCGGCCATTCCATTCCAGGAAGTCTGTGGGTCGCCACCCCAGTGCATCGGGAACTGCTGGCTGCCCGTCCAGGCGGCTCGACCCCAGACGAGGGCCTCCTCGTCGCCGTTGACCTCGCCGACCGTCTCGTAGACCGCCCGGTTGTACAGGTACGGATAGAGGTTGTGCATGATCCGACCGCTCTTCCCGTTGTCGAAGATCGCATCCTCGGGAACGTACTCGCCGTAGTCCGTCTTGAAGACGGCAACGCCCATCTCGAGAAGCCGCCGGTGTTTATCTTTCCACCACTCCACGGCTTCGGGGTTCGTGAAATCGACCAGGGCGCCACGATACTCCCCCTGGCAGGTGTCGTCCATCACGTACGGCTTTCCGGCCCCGTCGGTGACGAAATACCCGTTCCGGACGCCCTCGCCGAACGCGTCCGTGCCGACGGGGACGTGAGGATGTTCCCACAGGGAGAGTCGGAAGTTCCGATCGCGCAACCCCGCGATCATCCCCTCGGGGTCGGGGAACTGGTCGGTGTCCCACTCGAGGGTGCAGGACTCGCCGGGTGGCATCCAGAACGGGTCCAGATGCAAGACGTCACAGGGGATCTCCTCCTCGCGAAGTCGATCGGCGATCTCCTCGAGTTCGGCCCTCGATTCGTAGCCAAGCCGGGACATCCACGTTCCGAAACTCCACTTAGGCGGCCGATCGGGTCGACCGGTGAAGGCGGTGTACTGGCGGACGATCTCTTTCAACGACGGCCCGTAGAAGAAGACGAACGCGAAGCGATCATCGTCGACGGTGATGGTACCGCTGGCGGTCGATTCAGTGCCGAAATCGTAGGTGACTCTGGCGGTCGTATCGACGAGGAGCCCGTACCCGTTGATCGAGAGGTGAAACGGGATGTTCTTGTACGCACGTTCGGTCTCGGTGCCGAGGGGTTCCTTGTGCCAGGCCTCGATCGTGCGGCCTCGACGGTCGAACTCCACGAACTGCTCGCCGACGCCGTAGAGTTTCTCGTCGGGCGTCAGTCGGAATCCCGTTCCCGTTTCCGCCATCCGTCGTGGGTTGTGGTTGATCTGCTCCTGGACGCCGCCGAGTGGTTCGACGCGGTCGACCCCGAAGACGTCCTGGTCCTCGCGTTGTTCTTCGAAGACGACCCCGTTTTCGTCCTCGACGCGGAAACGCCACTCCTCGAGACCGACGATGACTGTGAGTACGCCCGTGTCGAGATGCAGTTCACCGTCGTGTTCCGCAGTCGTGAGGTCGACAGGCTCCTCCAGAGCCGACTCGTCGTACTCCGGATACGGCCGATCGGCAGATACCTCGGGATTCGTCTCGAGTTCGAAGTGAAACGTCCGATCGTCGTAGAACCGAAGCGTTACGGGCCACGTCCGTTCAGTGGCCTCGGGGGGGCCCTCGACCGCACACTCCAGTCGAACCGTGCCGTCCTCGATATCGTATGATTCGACCGCCGAAACCGTCAGTCGCTCACGCTTCATCGGTACCTGGAGTGGTGTGTCTCTGGGTAATAAAGTCTCCGTCGAGGTATCGGCCGGTTTTGGACCCGTCTCCGTCACTTGCCACGGGATATATATGCGTATTCCCCGAAGCGTTTCATCGGCTGACTATGCAAGCGACAGACAGAGAGATAGCTGCTACGATTCTCGCGGACCTCTCTCTCGAAGAGAAAGTGGCCCAGCTCGGCACGGTTCGGATCGGCTCGCTGCTCGAGGATGGAGAGTTCTCTCGAGAACGCGCGTTCGAGACGATTCCACACGGGATCGGCCGCGTCACGCGCGTTGGCCGGGAGAGTCGTCTCGATCCGGAAGCCCTCTCGCGCGTCGTCCACGATATACAGCGGTTTCTCGAGGGAGAAACGCGTCCCGGGATTCCGGCTATTTGCCGGGAGGAGGCCCTCTGTGGCTACGCCGGCCGGCGCGGTACCGCGTTCCCACAGAGTATCGGGATGGCGAGTACGTGGAATCCGCCTCTGCTCGAGCAGGTGGCAGACGAGATATCGGGACAGCTCCGGGCCGTCGGCTGTCAGGCGACGCTCGCACCGGTACTCGATATCGGGATCGATCCACGGTGGGGGCGGGTCGAGGAGACCTACGGCGAGGACCCGTACCTCGTGGCCTCTATGGGGCTCGCCGCAATCGAGGGATTTCAGGCCGGAGATCGAGAATCGGTCCTCGCAACCGCCAAGCACTTCGTCGGCCACGGTCGCCCCGAAGGCGGACGGAACCGCGCCCCGGTGACCCACTCGTTTCGCACGCTCAAACAGAACGACCTCTGGCCGTTTCGGGCGGCAGTCGAACGAGGCGGGGTCGAATCTGTCATGGCTGCCTACCAGGCCGTCGACGGCGTACCCTGCCACGCTGACGATCGCCTCCTCACGGGGATACTCCGCGAAGAGTGGGGGTTCGACGGCACGGTCGTCTCGGACGGCCGTGGGATCGAACTTCTCTGTGACGATCATCACGTGGTGTCCGACCACGCGAGTGCTGGAACGACCGCACTCCGTGCGGGTATCGACGTCGAACTTCCCGAGATCGAGTGTTTCGGCGCGTCACTTCTCGAGGCCGTCCGTGAGGAACGGATCGACGAGAAATTCGTCGACCGGGCAGTTTGTCGCCACCTCGAGCAAAAGTCCCGTCTCGGCCTGTTCGACTCGGCGGCTCCGGACCCGGAACGAGCCAGCGCGGCCTTCGGTACCGACGATCAGCGCCTCCTCGCTCGACAAGCTGCTCGAGAATCGCTCGTTCTGCTGGAAAACGACGGGACTCTCCCCATTTCGGACGAGGCGTCCGTCGCGGTCGTGGGGCCCAACGCGGACGAACCGCGCCATCTACTCGGCAACTACACCTACGCGGCGGCGGAGTCCGACGACGACGGTCTCGAGGTCACCACGCCACTCGAGGCCATCCGTGACCGACTTGGACGGGCATCGGTCCGATACGAACGGGGCTGTGGTATCTTGGCCGAGGGCGGGCAGGCCGACCTCGAGTCGCAGGAGTTCGATGCGGCCAGGACCATCGCCGACACAGCCGACGTCGTCGTTGCCTGCGTCGGTGGTCGATCCGGTATCGACGTCGAACGCGACGCGACCGGCACCGCTGGGGAAGGACTCGACCGGGCGACACTTGGGCTGCCGGGGCATCAGCACGCGCTGCTCGAGGCGGTTACCGAAACCGGAACGCCAGTCGTCGTCGTGCTCGTCAGCGGCCGTCCGCTCTCGCTCGATGGTCGTTTCGACGCGCCCGGTGCGATCCTCGAGGCCTGGCTTCCGGGACAGGCTGGCGGGCTAGCGATTGCGGACGTGCTGTTCGGGGACGTGGATGCCGTCGGACGACTCCCCGTGTCGATTCCGCGGTCGGTCGGTCAGCTTCCCGCCCACTACCGTCGGACGGCGCTTTCGACCAACCAGCACTACGTCGACGAGGCCGCCGATCCGTGGTATTCGTTTGGCCACGGGGAAAGCTACGCGACTTTCGAGTACGGCGAACTCGAGGTCGACGCGAAGACGGTTTCGATGGCCGGGTCGATCGATCTCGCTCTCGAGGTCGAAAATGTCGGGAACCGACCCGGTATCGAGGTCGTCCAGCTCTACGTTCGAGATCGCGAGGCCAGCGTGACGCGTCCAGATCGTGAACTCCGTGGCTTCTGTCGGCTCTCCCTGTCGCCTGGCGAGCGTCGACGAGTCTCGTTCTCGCTGCCGGTCGACGCACTTGCACTCGTCGATCGGGACGCCGAGTGGACGATCGAACCGGGGTCGTTCGAGGTACAGGTCGGGCGCTCTGCGGCGGATATCCGGCTGCGTGAGACGATCGCAGTGACGGGCGCTCCGACACCGCCATCGTCACCAGTCGCGTTTTCGGATAGCACCGTCGACCGGTGACGGCCCGTTTTCGGCGGCCGCGATCGACGGACGACCGTCCATTCCGGTCGGCAGTGTAAACGTACCACAAGCTTTATTCGAGCGTTCACGGATCGGTTAGACGATGCACGAGGACGAACCGGACTACCGTATCCCACAGGGTGGCGGCGTTCCCTGGCGGAGCATGGGGATGGAGGAATCGCATCGCCCCGCGGATCGAGACATCGAGATCACCGACGTGAAGACGATGGCTATCGCCGGAAACTTCACCTGGGGCATCGTCAAGGTCGAAACCGACTCGGACGTTTACGGGCTGGGTGAAACCTTCCGTGCCGAGGCCGCTCTGGATATGGCCGACAGGATGTCGATCGACCTCGAGGGAGAGAATCCACTCGACACCGACCGGATCGTCGAACTCCTCGAGCAGCGCTACACCGCGACGGGCCGCATCGGGCAGGCCGCATTCACCGCCATCGAGACAGCCTGCTACGACATCAAGGGGAAAGTGTTCGACGTTCCCGTCTATGAACTGCTCGGCGGGAAGTACCGCGACGAAATCAAAATATACTGTGATACCCACGGCGGGGAATCCCTCGGCGAGGCCGCAGCCTACGACCCGATGGAGGTCTACACACCGGAGTCGTACGCACGGGCCGCTCGCGAGGTCGTCGACGAGGGCTTCGAGGCGCTGAAACTCGATCTCGACGTCCCGACCCACAGTTCGTACGACGAGGCTAACCGGCGGATGGACAACGAGGCCATCGAACACAAAGTGAGTCTCGTCGAGGCCGTTCGGGACGAGATCGGCTACGACATCGACCTCGGGATGGACCTCCACTGGAACTTTACCGTCGAGACGGCGGCCCGCCTCGGCAAGAAACTCGAGCCGTTCGACCTGGCATTCCTCGAAGACCCCGTGCCACCGGAGAAGTTCGAAGCCCAAAAACGCGTCACCGATGCGCTCGATATCCCGGTTTTGACCGGTGAAAACCTCGTCAAGCCACACCAGTTCAACAAGGCCGCCCGGAAGGGGATCTTCGATATCGCCGCACCGGACGTGAACAAGTGTGGCGGTCTCGGAGAGTATCGCAAGATCGCTACGATCTGTGATCTGTACGGCGTTCCTGTCGCATCTCACAACATCTCGAGCCCGCTCGGAACCGTTGCCGGTGTCCACGCCTCGGCGTCGATTCCGAACTTCCTCATGATGGAATACCACTCCCGGGACGTCCCCTGGTGGAACGACATGGTCGAACGCGTCGAGGGAAGCGGTCCGATTCTCGAAGACGGCTACATCGACCTTCCTGAAGGCCCCGGACTCGGTGTGCGGCTCGACCGTGACCTGTGCCGAGAGTTCCTGGCCGACGACTCGGAACTCATCGTCTAGACGTACGCCGGTCGAATTTTCCCGACACTCGAGTAGACCAGTGAGTCGTCTCTCTGGGGAAGATCGGTAATCTGCTCGTGGATGCACCCGCGTCTATAGCTATTTCAGCGCTCGTCTACCCACTACGCTTGGTACTCGCTACTTCGCTTCTGTGCCTATCTAACCGGCCAGCCGGTGCTCTCGTATCAGGTCCACAATAAAAAAGTATATATTTAACATGAATGTATGACATTCACATGGCATGGGATAGTAGTGCTATTAGACGGCGTCAGATCATCAAAGGGGTTGCTGCAGGGGGGAGCGCGTTCGTTGCGGGCTGTCTCGGCGGCGACGGCGACGATGACGGCGGATCCTCTTCGGGATCGATCAACTTCGTCCACATCTCTTCGTTCGAGCCGTCGGCGAACGACTTCAAGGAAGCCTACGGCAGTCAGAGCGACGCCACCCTCGAGGTTCAGTCGACGCCCGCCGAATCGAGTTCGAGCCGGGAATACTACGTCAACCAGTTTGCCGCGCAGTCCTCGGAATTCGACGTCGGAATGATGGACGTGGTCTGGCCGGCGGAGTTCGTCAGTGCGGGCTGGGCGTCGGAAGTCGACGATCCGGAGAACCACACCGACGAGATGCTCCCGACCCCGGTCGAAACCGTCACTATCGACGGTTCTCTGTACGGGATGCCCATGTTCACAGATGCGAACGGGCTCTACTATCGGACGGACCTACTCGAGGAAGCCGGATACGACGAACCGCCATCGACGTATATGGAACTCGTCGATATGGCACAGGATATCATGGGCCAGTCCGACGAGGACCTCAACGGCTACATCTGGCAGGGGGGTGCCAACGAGGGGCTGACGATCATGTGGCTCAACTGGCTGTGGGGGATGGGCGGTTCGGTGAGAGACGGAGACGGCAACCTGGTCGTCAACACCGAAGAGGGTGTCCAGGCGCTCCAGCACGCCGTCGATCTCATCCACGAGTACGAGATTACGCCCGAATCCATCCCCTCGAGTGGGACCGACGGGAATCGGCAAACCTTCCAACAGGGGAACACGATCTTCATGCGCAACTGGCCGTACGCGTACGCACTCTTTCAGGACGACACCCCCGTTACAGACAACTTCGCCGTGACGACGATGCCGAAAGCCGAGGGACACGAGGACGCAAGCAACTCGTGTATCGGCGGCTGGAGCCTGTTCATCAACAGCTTCTCGCAGAACAAGGCCGCCGCCCAGGAGCTGGCGACCTACGTCGGCACGGCCGAAGCGCAGGAAAAACTAGCCGTCGACCGGAGCCGGCTTCCGGTCCGTGCTGAACTCTACGAGGACGCGTACTGGGAGGACAGTGATACCGACAAACCCGCATTCCTCGACCGATTTAGCGAGATCCTCGATCAGACGAGCGCCCGCCCGGCAATTTCAAACTATTCCCAGTGGTCTAACATCGTGTACACCGAGTGCAATAACGCACTGACTCAACAGAAAAGTGTACAGGAGGCGCTCGACGACGCTCAAGAGCAGATCGATAGCGACATCAACAACGCCTGAGATCGGCTCTTTGCCGGGCCCGATTCGCTGTTTCGACTCGGGAGTCCGACCACAGTCTATCGGATAGCCGGACGTTCGCCTTTTCGTGACTTGTGGTATCGTCAGACACATTTATGGCTCATGAGACCACAACGAGAAGTGATGGTAGATTCGACCACGGGAAAACAGGATATCACCCGAATCGGTGAGGAGGGTTTACGCGGGCGGCTCGAACGCTATCGCGAACTCAGGATCACCGAAGAGGAGCTTGCAGTCGTGTTGTTGATGCCGGTGCTGGCCTTCTTACTCGCAGTCTCGTTTTATCCTATCGTGGACACGGTCTGGGCGAGCCTGCATACGGGATACGTCGTTCAACTTCCCACACAGACCACTGAATTCGTCGGAATCGAAAACTACCGGGCACTCTTTACCGACGGGAGCTTCTGGAACGCGCTGGGGGTGAGCCTCTTTTATACGTTCGTGAGCGTCCCGGTCGAACTGGTCTTCGGGCTCGGACTGGCTTTGCTCCTCAAGGCCGATTTCAAGTGGAAGTACTTCGCACAGGCTGCGATCCTCTTCCCATGGGCATTGCCAACGGTAATCAATGCGAAAATCTGGGCATGGCTGCTGAATCCCGACTACGGTGTCATAAGCGACATTCTCGTGCGGGTGGGTATCCTCAGCCAGCCGTACCCGTTTCTCTCCAGTCCCGACGTCGCACTGTACTCGATGACGGCGATTACGATCTGGAAGACGACCTCGTTTATGGCGCTCATCTTGCTCGCCGGACTCTCGAGTATCCCGGATCACCTGTACGAGTCCGCACGGATGGACGGGGCGTCGAGATGGCGCCAGTTCCGGGACATTACGCTGCCATTGCTCAAACCGACCATCCTCGTGGCACTTATTTTTCGAACGTTGCCCGCGTTCCAGGCGTTCGGGTTGCCCTACGGGCTCACAGGCGGTGGACCAGGAGAGGCGACGACGACGCTCGTCCTCTACACCCAGCAGGCCGCGTACAACAATCCCGGACCAACCAACGGCGGGTTCGCTCTCGGTTCGGCAGCAGCCACCGTCATCACTATGATCGCACTGGTGATCGCGCTGATTTACGTTGCTACTCTCTACGAACCGGAGGTGCGCTAGTATGAGCCTCGTCGACTCCGCCCGAGAGATGACTCTCGAGGACGTCGCACTCTGGGACATCGGCAAACGATTCGGGTTCTACGGCTCCATCGCGGCCATGGTCACGATCTCGATGTTTCCCGTCTTCTGGATCCTGCTCAGTTCCCTGAAGCCGCCGTCGGAACTCTTCGTCTTCCCCCAGGAATTTCTCCCCTACGTGATCACGATTCAGGACGGACAGCTTACCGTCGTCCAGCAGTTCCCGCTCACCCTCGAGAACTACCGGGCTGCCCTCCAGGAACGTCCCGTGGGACGATATCTGATCAACAGTGCAATCGTCGCCTCGGGGACGGCCATCATCGACGTCGTCCTCGGTTCGATGGCCGGATACGCGCTCTCGAGACTTCGGTTCCCGTACAAACTGCACGTGCTACTGCTCATCCTGTTTGCAGCACTCCTCCCGTTCATTTCCCGACTCATTCCACTGTACAAGCTGGCGATCGACCTGCAGGGAACGGTATTCGGACCGTTTTTCGGACTCAATCAGTATCTGGGATTGATCCTTCCCTACGCGGCGTTCCAGATGCCGTTTGCCGTCTGGATCTTCCAGGCGTACTTCAACGAGCTTCCCGATTCGCTCGAGGAAGCCGGGCTCATGGACGGGCTCTCACGAGTCGGCGTGCTGTTTCGCATCATCCTCCCGGTATCGATGCCAGCGATGGCGACGACGGCAATCATCGTCTTCATCTACGCCTGGAACGAGTTCCTGTTCGCGCTGACGTTCATGACGCAGGATTCAAAGCGAACGATTACGGTGGGTATCGCGCTCTTTGGCGGCCAGTTCAACTCCCCCTGGGGGATAATTACGGCAGCGGTCTTCATGTCACTCGTCCCGCTTATGGTGTTCATGCTCGTCTTCCAGAAGAAGATCGTCGAGGGCATGACTGCCGGAGTCGGCAAGGCCTGACCAGGTCCGTCTTCACAGATTTTTTCGTTTTCTCGGTTCGTTGGCGAGAGGGATCACGTTGGGAATCAACAGTCCCAGACCGTATCGTGTCCGTGAATGCGATAGTCCCAGACCGTATCGTGTCCGTGAATGCGATAGTCCCAGACCGTATCGTGTCCGTGAATGCGATAGTCCCAGACCGTATCGTGTCCGTGAATGCGATAGTCCCAGACCGTATCGTGTCCGTGAATGCGATAGTCCCAGACCGTATCGTGTCCGTGAATGCGATAGTCCCAGACCGTATCGTGTCCGTGAATGCGATAGTCCCAGACCGTATCGTGTCCGTGAATGTACCTACGTTCAGAACGAGGCCTGTGGCCAGTCGGTCCAAGAGTCGACGTTACTCGACGATATCTGCGTCGAACCGCTCCGTAACCTGCCTGTGACACGCGCTGAGTCGGTTCCGTTCGTCCCTCGAGAGCGGTGCAAGCGGTGGGAGCGGTTCACCGAGATCGAGCCCATCGAGTTTCACCAGGTGTTTGATGGCCGCCGCCGTTGGGATATTCTGATAGGTACTGACGAGTGGCAATACGAGTTCTCGAGCGAGTCGCGTGGCCGTCCGGTCGTCTCCGCGTCGGTGGGCTTCGTACAGTTCGGTCAGAGCCGCCGGAAACACGTTCGCCGGACCCGCGATGAGTCCATCGATACCGACGTCGAGTGACGGGATGGCGGTGGCAGTCGTCCCGTTAAAGACGGCGAACGACTCGGGCGTTGCCTCGACGACTCTGTGCTGGTAGATGAGATCCCCCGAGGTGTCTTTCAGGCCGACGATCGCGTCGTGCTCGGCAAGTGTGGCGACAGTTTCGACGGCAAGTTCGTTGCCGGTCAGCGCCGGAATGTTGTAGAGTACCACCGGAAGCGGACTCTCCTCGGCAAGCGAGGTGAAAAAACGCGAGAGACCGCGCTGGGTCGTATTCAGATAGTACGGGGCGACGACGACGGCTGCGTCTGCCCCGGCATCGGCTGCCGTCTCCATCTTCGCTCGTACCTCCTGGATACTCGTTCCACAGCACCCTGCGAGTACCGTGGTATCCCCGTCGGCGACCGAGGAGACCGTTCGAACGATCGTGTCGTGTTCTCTAGTGCTCAAACTCGAGAATTCACCGATCGAGCTTCCTGGAAAGAGGCCGTGAACGCCCCCGTCGATCAACGTACGTGTGAATTCCTCGAGTGTCTCTTCGTCGACTCCCTGGCCATCGGCGTCGATAGGCGTGGCCATGGGAACGACTGTTCCCGACAGTTCCATACGCCGTAGTTGTCTACCGACAAGTTATATTTTGGGATGGATGGTAGCTCGACACAAGATTTATTTCTTCGTTTCCCGACTGTTCGGTCATGAGTCTTGACGTAGCCGGCAGTCTCGACATGCAGATGCTCGTCGCTGGAGAGTGGGTCGACGGCGAGGAACGAGCAGCCGTCATCAACCCGTACGACGGTGAACGGATCGGCTCGATTCCGATGGCCGATGCCGAGCAGGTACGGACGGCCATCGACGCTGCTCAGTCTGCCTTCGAATCGACGACGCTCTCGGCCTACCAGCGATACGAACTGCTGATCGACACCGCCGATCGACTCGAGGAACGCACAGAGGAGGTCGCGCAAGTTATCACGGGCGAGCAGGGGAAACCGATCACCGAGGCTCGAACCGAGGTCGACCGGGCAGTTCAGACCCTGCGCCTCTCCGGTGAGCAGGCAAAGCGACTGTTCGGCGAGTACGTTCCCATGGACGCCCAGAAGGGGTTCGCCAGGGACCACTGTTTCACCCAGCGTGAACCCCTCGGTGTCGTCGCCGCCATTACGCCGTTCAACTTTCCGCTCAACCTGATGGTTCACAAGGTCGGTCCCGCGCTCGCGGCGGGAAACACCGTCGTCGGCAAACCGGCGACGAACACGCCGCTCAGCGCCCTTCTGCTGTTCGAGTGCCTCCAGGAAGCGCTCGAGGACTCGCCCGCTCCGGACGGTCTCGTCAACGTCGTCACCGGCAGCGGCAGTACGGTGGGCGACGAGATCCTGGCCCACGACGCCGTCGAGGCGATCTCCTTTACCGGCAGCACCGACGTCGGGAAGTACCTCGCCGAAAACAGCAGCATGAAAGAGCTGACTCTCGAGCTCGGCGGGAACGATCCGACGATCGTCTGGCACGATACAGACGTCGAAGCGGCAGCCAAGCAGGTCGTCGGCGGGGCATGTGCGAACGCGGGGCAGGTCTGTAACAGCGTCGAACGAGTCATCGTCCACGAGTCGGTAGCGGACGAACTCGTCGACGCGATGGTCGATGCCTGTCAAAACCTGACGATCGGCGATTCGTTCGACGAAACGACCGAGATTGCGGCGATGGTCGACGACGACCAGTTCGACGACGTCGTCGAGATATACGAGGAGACCGTCGCACAGGGGGCGACCGTCGAATGCGGCGGCAACTACGGCGGTGAGCTCGGCGAGCGAGTTTTCGAACCCACCGTCCTCTCGGGCGTGACCCCGGCGATGCCAGCAGCCAGAGAGGAGACGTTCGGTCCGCTCGTCCCAGTCATCAGCGTCGCTTCGTTCGACGAGGCGGTCGAAGAGGCCAACAACACGAACTACGGCCTCGAAGCAGGACTGTTCACCCAGGATATCGATCGAGCAAAACGGGCGGCAGACGAAATCGACGCCGGCGGCGTCAACATCAACACGGTCAGCGGCTTCCGGGCGGATCACATGCCGTACGGCGGGTTCAAGGACTCCGGCGTCGGAAAAGAGGGAATCAAATACGCAGTCGAGCACTTCTCGCGGGAGAAACTCGTCGGGTTTCACCAGGGATTCACGGACGTGTAGGCTGTTCAGTTATCTTCACCCGTTGTTCGCCCTCGCTCACTCCAGAGAGACCCACCGATCGTCCGCGGCCCCTTCGTAGATCGCTTCCATGATCTCCACGTCGATGCGACCGTGGTCGCCGTCCGGATAGATGGGCGCGTCGCCGCGGATACGGTCAGCGAAGTAGTCGAACTCCTCGAGCATCTGGTCGACTGGCTCGAGTTCGATGCGGGCGCGGCCGTCGCCGCGCGAGACGTGGAGGGCCCGAGATTGGTCCTGGAAGAAGGCGGGTTCGACGCGAACCTGTCCTTCCGTGCCCGTAACGGTGATCGAACTGGACTGACGGGCGTTGTGACTGGCGTAACAGCGACCAGTCACGCCGTCGGGAAACCGAAGCGCAAACGAGACCGTTTCGTCGACGTCGTCGAAGGCGTCGTGCGTGCTCGAGGTGGTCCCGGTGACGGCGACCGGATCCGTATCGAGAAGGAATCGGGCGGTGTTGAGCGGGTATATCCCGATATCGAAGAGTGCACCGCCGCCGGCGAGCCACTCGTCGAGGCGCCACTGATCGGGGTCGGGATTGATGCGGTCGAGCAGTCGCTGGGACATGTCTCCGTCGACAGCCATCGGCGTGCCCACGTAACCCGCATCGATGAGTTCGCGGGCCCGCCGCACCGCGGGTTCGGTGTGCATCCGATAGGCGATCATCAACTCGACGCCCGCACTCGCACAGATTGCCTCGAGTTCACGTGCGCGCTCGCTCGAGCGTTCCATCGGCTTCTCACAGAGGACGTGTTTGCCGTGGTCGGCAGCCGTCTCGACGTACTCCATGTGAAGGGCGTTGGGAGTGACGACGTAGATGGCATCGTAGGCGTCGGTCGCGACGCCATCGTGAAACTCATCGTAGGAAATCCCGTGGGTCGCACCGTCCGTGTTTTCGGCAATTCGCTCGGCCTTCTCGGCCGACCCACTGACGAGTACAGTCGGAACGCATCGCTCGCTCGCTTCCAGTG
This sequence comes from Natribaculum luteum, assembly GCF_023008545.1. Classification (NCBI taxonomy): domain Archaea; kingdom Methanobacteriati; phylum Methanobacteriota; class Halobacteria; order Halobacteriales; family Natrialbaceae; genus Natribaculum; species Natribaculum luteum. Next base: position 202,100 of record NZ_CP095398.1, read on the forward strand.
CGGGGAGGGCTCTCCCTTTGGTAAACCAGCCGAGTCCGATCACGGCAAATCGAACCGGCTCGACGTCGCTCGGGTCGACCCTCTCCCAGTCGCGGTCACAACCGTTACCGATCACTGCCTCGAGATCCATGCATACTCCCTCCAAACGACGTCTATTAAATCCTTGGCGGCAGAATTCACCACAAAACGTATATTTTTTATTAGATGCGACCGATCAACCCTCGTTACCGTGACTCAAACAGAGAGCCTCGTTAGCCACTTCGAGTGTTACGACTGCGGCGCGACCTACGACTTAGAGCACACCGAGTTCCCCTGTCCCGAGTGTGGGGGTATTCTCGATCCCAAGTACGACTACGACGAGATCGACGTCTCCCGCGAGGAAGTCGAGTCGCGAAACGGGTCGATGTGGAAGTATCGCGAACTCCTTCCCATCCGCGACACTGACGATGTCGTCTCGATGGGCGAAGGGGACACGCCGATCGTCGACTGTCCCGAACTCGCCGAGGAGATGGGCGTCGCCCGCGTCGCGATCAAAGACGAGGGACAGAACCCGACGAACACGTTCAAGGATCGCGGCGCTTCCGCGTCCATCTCCGGAGCGTCCCAGCAGAACATCGCGGAGGTCGCGATCCCCTCGGCCGGAAACGCCGGTCAGGCGGCGGCGGCGTACACCGCTCGAGCCGGGATCGACTGTCACGTCGTTCTCAACTACCAGTCGAACGACATCCAGAAGACGATGGTCGAAGCTCACGGCGCGGACCTTCACCTCGTCGACGGCAAACTCGACAAAGCCGGCGGAACGTTCGGCGAGTTGCGAGACGAACACGGCTGGTACACCGTCGCGACGTTTCAAACACCGTTCAGACACGAGGGAAAGAAGACGATGGGACTCGAGATTTTCGAGCAGTTCGACTGGGACAGTCCCGACGAGATTTTCTACCCCACCGGCGGCGGCGTCGGCCTGATCGGCATCTGGAAAGCCTATCAGGAGCTATCACGCCTGGGCTGGCTCGAGGACGAGACACCACCTAGCCTGCACGTTGCCCAGTCGAGTGGCTGTGCTCCGGTCGTCGAGGCGATCGAAGACCACCGCGAGGAACACGACGCCTGGGAGTGTCCCGAGTCCATCGGCCGCGGGATCGAAGTCCCCGATCCGGGCGCCTCACCCTGGATGCTCGAGGCCGTCTACGAGACCGGCGGCACCGGGGTCGCCGTCTCCGACGACGAGGCACTCGAGGGTGCCCTGGCGAGCGCACGACACGCCGGCGTCGAGATGTGTGTCGAACCCGGTGCCGCCCTGGCTGCGGCCATGCAGATGGCCGAAGAAGGGAAACTGGACGAAGACGACGAGGTCCTCATCATCAACACCGGGGCCGGAAACAAGGCGACCAACGCGCTCAGTTACGCGATCGAGTGAACGCCTGAGAGCGGTTTCCCACCGACACTGGCATCTGATCCCGGAAACACGGCTGATCCGATCGAGCGAGTGCAGGACGAGAGGACGGGCAGGATCGAGAGCGGTCTCAGTTCTCGAGGGCGGCCGCAAGCGCCTGGATCGGCGTCAGTGGTCCCTGGGTGTCCGGCGTGAGATCGACTGCTCGCGTGTCCAGGTTCAGATCCTCGAGTTGCGTCCGACAGGAGGCCCCCGGTGCCACGACGACCTCCCCGGAACTGTCGGAGAGTTGGGTCTCGAGAATCTCACCGATCGCCGTGCTCATCGCGTAGTGTTCGGCCTCGTACCCGAACGTTCCGGCCATGCCACAGCACGTCGAGTCGATCGGATCGACCGCGTATCCTACACGTCGAAGGACGCCGACCGCGTGGTGGTCTTTCTTCGTCGCCTTCTGGTGGCAGTGGCCGTGGTAGGCGAGCGAGACCGACGCCGCTTCGAAGTCGACCGAGTCGCCCAGTTCGAACACGTCGAGGTACTCACAGACGCCGTAGGTGTTTTCGGCGAGAGTCTCGACTCGCTTCCCCGAGAGCAAGTCGCGGTAGTCCGACTGGAACATCACCGCGTCCGAGGGCTCGACGAGGACGACGTCCCACCCATTCTCGACGCGTGGGGCGAGCGCTGCCACGTTTTCGGCTGCAGTCTGGCGGGATTTCTCGAGGAAACCCTTCGAGTGGGCGGGGCGACCACTGTCGGTTCGCTCCGCGAGGTCGACGTAGACGCCTGCGGCCTCGAGGACCCGAACCGCTGCCTTGCCGACTTCCGGATGACTGTAGTTCGTGTACGTATCCGGAAAAAGAATCACTCGGCGTTCAGCGTCAGATCGGCTAACCTTCGAACCGCCGCGCTCGCGAAACCACCGCTGGAGCGATTCCCGCTCGAACGTCGGCAGCGTGCGCTCTCGGGCGATCCCGAGAGTCCGTTCGGCGAGGCGTCGAGCACCGGGAAGTTTCGGGAGCGCGTTCGAAAACGGTGCAGTCAGGCTTCCGAGGCGAGCGAGGGTGTCGACGTTCGCAAATAGCCTGTCCCGGATCGCTGCACCGTCTCGCTGATGGCGGGCGTGGTTGACCTCGACTTTGAGCTTCGCCATGTCGACACCGCTCGGACAGTCTCTCGCACAGCCCTTGCACCCGACACAGAGGTCGAGGACCTCGGTGGCGAACGGCTCGTCGGTCGGATCGTCGGGAAGGTCGCCACTTATGGCCTGTCGGAGCATGTTCGCTCGACCGCGCGTGCTCGTGATCTCTTCGTCTGCGGCTCGATAGGTCGGACACATCACGCCCCCAGTCGTCTCTTGCGTTCCGCGACAGCCCCCACAGCCGTGACAGAGTTCGACCATCCCCTGCATGCCGTTCTCGTTGTCCCAGTTGAGGGTTGGCTCGAACTCGAGGTCGACGCCGGACTCGCCGTCGAACCGAAGGTTTTCGGTCATATCGACGTCCCCACAGACCTGTCCCGGATTGAGCAGCCAGTCTGGATCGCACGCCGTCTTCAACTCGCGGAACACCTGCCAGAGTGATTCGCCGTAGAGCTTCCGGTTCCACTGCGTCCGGGCCCGACCGTCGCCGTGTTCGCCGGAGACCGCCCCGCCAAACTCGACGACGAGGTCCGTCACAGCATCCGAAATGGCGACCATCGCCTCGCGGTCTCTCGCCGACTTCGTGTCGATGAGCGGCCGAATGTGCAAGACGCCTGGTCCGGCGTGGCCGTAAAAGGAGGCGAACGTGTCCCACTCCTCGAGGATTGCCTGAAACCGGTCGACGAATTCCGGCAAGTGTTCGGCGGGAACGGCACAGTCCTCGATGAAGCTAATGTGTTTGGCGTCCGAGGTGCGCGAGAGCAAGATCGGATTCGCGGCCTTGCGCATCTTCCAGAACATCGCCCGGTCGTCGGCCTCGTGGGCCTCCAGTGCCTCGAAGGCGTACCGTTCCGCGCGCGCCGTCTGCCTCTCTGCTCCCCCATTGGTCTGGGTGTGCTCAACCTCGCCGCGGACGCGATCCTCGACGAGGGCCGCAGTTTGCTCGCGGCCGTCCCGATCGTCGCTCGCGTAGAACTCGACGAGCAACGCCGCGTTGGTTCCCGAGGGGAGAAGCGACACCGTCTCCTCGAACTCCGGGGTTTCGCCCGCCAGCTCGAGGAGCATATCGTCGACGAGTTCGACCGCCGCAGGATCGTGCTCGAGCACGTTCTCGACGTCGGAGACGGCGTCGTACAGGCGCTCGTAGGCCAACAGCGCGATCGCTTTCGTCTCGGGGACCGGCTCGAGCGAGACCGTGGCCTCCGTGACGATCGCCAGCGTTCCCTCGCTGCCCGCGAGCAACCGCGCGAGGTTTACCGTTCCCGTCTTGGCCTCCTCGAGCAGCCGATCGAGATTGTACCCCGACACGTTGCGCTTGAGTGAAGGATAGCGCGATTCGATCTCCTCGGCGTGCTCGTCGATAATCGTGAGCACGTACGCGTAGATCCGGGGGAGGAGGTCGTCGGCATCGCTGTCGGCCCGTTCTCGTAGTTCCGAAACGTCCATCTCGCCGAGCGTCGCGACGGTACCGTCGGCCAGCACGACCTCGCAAGATTCGACGTACGCGTCAGTCTTGCCATACTTCAGGGAGTGAGAACCGGTCGAATTGTTTCCGATGGCACCGCCGATCGCGCTCCGGTTCCCGGAGGCCGGATCGGGCGCGAATTTGAGGTTTTCGGGAGCGAGTCGCTGGTTGAGGTCCTCGAGTACCGTTCCCGCCTGGACACGCGCCAGTCGAGAATCGGCGTCGACCTCGAGGATGGAGTCCATGTGTCGCGTGAAGTCGAGGACGATGGCCTCGTTGACGGTCTGCCCCGCGAGACTCGTCCCGCCGCCGCGGGGAAGGACCGGAATCTCCCGGTCGGCGCAGTAGGTCATGACCGAGGCGACATCCTCGGTGGTCCTCGGAAAGACGACACCGATCGGCGTCACTTCGTAGGCGGATGCGTCAGTTGCGTACAGTTGCCGGGTATAGACGTCGAATCGAACCTCTCCATCGATCCGGAGACGGAGGTCGTCGACCAGCTCCGGTCGTTCGACGTCGTCACCGACGTAGTCGTAGTCGGCTCGGTCGTCGACGGCGAGCGCTCCATCGGCGTCTACTTCTCTGCGTTTCTCGAATGCCATCTGTTAGTACCTGTTATGAACGCCTCACCTTGGATTTTCGGACTTCTCGGAGGGTCGTTTTGCGGTCAAAGACGCCGAGAGCCGACTCGGATTTAAGGTGATCGGTGCGTCGCAACCGTTTTCACGATAGCTCGGTCCGCGTCCCATCACGAAGGCCGGAAGGACGGTCTAGTTTAGCGCCTTCGCTAGTTCCCATATATCAATTTACCTATCCTATATGGAATTTTATAGTCGTGTGAAAACTATTCAAGTCATTCTCTGACTTTCGCCTAACGGTCCACTCACGAGTTATTAACTCGGTCAACGCGTGTTCTGAAGGTGTAAGGCTGATTTTTGATTATATTAGTTAGTCGAAATCAACATCACAACTCGATTCTAACCGAGATATGACAGTCATATATCGGTAACTATCGACGAGAAGCACAGTGTCGGTGAGATCGTGTATCTCGGTCGATCGATGCAGGGACACAGCGGCTGGACCGGCGCCTCGTCGTGCAAAAACTTCGACATCGAAAATCAGCTGTGACTCGATATTTATTGTAGTGTATATCCAAGACCACTCGCCGTAGATCTTACCAGTAGTCTTATAAATCACCGGTATCCTCACCTAGCGGTACGGTACCGTGGGGAACCTCGCCGTGTACGGCGAAGAGGAGGTCACTTATACTAGTAGCGGGGAGATGAGGTATGGTACACGTTGGTGAGAAGGCACCGGATTTCGTGGTTCCACGGGCAGACGGGGACGCATACAACGACGTCGCGGAGTTCACCCTGTCGGAGGCGCTCGGCGACGGACCGATCGTCCTTGCGTTCTACCCGGCGGCGTTCACGAGCGGGTGCACCGAGGAGATGTGCTCGTTCCGCGATTCGATGGACGCGTTCGAAGACCTCGACGCGCAGGTCTACGGGATCAGCGTCGATCTACCGTTTGCCCAGAACATCTGGATCCAGGAGCACGATCTCAACTTTTCGATGCTCTCCGACTGGAACCACGACGTCATCCACCAGTACGACGTCGTTCTCGAGGACATGTACGGACTGGTCGAGGCAGCCCAGCGGAGCGTCTTCGTCCTCGACGACGAGGGCACCGTCGTCTACAAGTGGGTTCGCGACGGCGACAATCCGGACTTCGACGCGTTCGTCATGGAGGTTCGCGACGCGGTTGCGGAAGCCGCCGGCGAGTGAAGTGACTGCACCGCTGCGCACCGATGGAGCAGACATCCACTATCCCGATAGCGGTGAGAGGGAGTTCTACTCGGCTCGATCGGTGGCAGTCGCTTCCGGGAGGGGCTCGACGCGGAAGACGTAGTCGGCGTAGACGCCATCGAGGTTCGTGGGGTGTTCTTCGGCGGTGTGCGTTCGGCACAAAACAGCCTCCGCCTCGACGGCGCCGTGTCCGGTCTCTTCCTGGTAGCGCTCGAGGACGACGAACGCCGCCGGCTCGTCGCAATCGCGGCGGTGGCACGTGCGCGGGTTTGAATTCTCGTCCATACGTTCAGTTGGGGGCGTGGGTACTTTATGCTCTTCCTGCCCTGAAGAACGGTGTTCAGATGCGGATTGAAAGGTGAGGCATAACGTGTTCTGCGTGTCTATGGTCGAAAACGCTAGTCTCAATCGATGTCTCGACTAGATTGGGGTAGGTTTTGTGGAGCGAGAAGCAACACTACAGTAGTCGCTCTTGCGTAGCACATTGTTGATTTCAGAACGTTGCTCGGACAGCGTGTTTGAGTGCATCTCGTCCCGGTTTTCGATATAACTCTCGCCGTAGTTGGAACACTCTGAGATATTGCGTGAGTTTGCCCCAGGGAGTACGCTCGAGTCTATCGGGGTGGAACTGCCCGACTTTCCCTCGGTGTGCCACTCGTCGAACCGCTGTAGTGACGTTGATCGCCGTCTCCTCCGACCCGAGTATGACACGAGTACGTGTGTAAAGATACTCGTTCTCAGGACCGCATCGGAGCCACTAGAACGTTATCTCAGATGGTGAAACGACAGAGCGGAACACTTGTAATGGCCACGTCCAATTGTAAACTATGACTGATAAAACGGATAATCGAAGACGAACCAAGGTCGAGCGGGTAATAGACGACTACGACCTCGAGGGGTGGGGTGCGCGTCTCGAAGCAGAGTGGATCGGCGACGGTACCGAACGGACGAGTCTGCGCGATCTCGCGACCAAATTCAATCTCGCCGTGTTACGAGCGGCGCTGCGCGATGCGGGAATGTCGACGATCACGGCCGACGTCGAGAGCACGTACCACACGCTTACGGACGACGACGTCTCTCAATCTGACAAGATCCGAAAACGACGCGAACTCGAGCGCAACGGGGTCGACGTCGACGAGGTTCTTTCGGACTTCGTCACGCATCAAGCGGTCCACACGTACCTCACGAACGTTCGGGAAGCCGAGCTCACGCGGGACGACGAAGATCGCGCCGAACGCAAAAAAGAGACCATCCAGCGGTTAGCGAACAAGACGCGAGTCGTCACGGACTCGACGCTCGATGAACTGGTCCGCGCTGACCTATTGACTGACAGTGACTACGATGTATTCGTTAACGTTCGCGTCGTCTGTGACAAGTGCGGGACTGATTACGGGGTCGACGAACTGATCGAACAGGGCGGGTGTGATTGCCAGTGACTCTCTCTTTTCGGCCGTAAATAGTCTTGGGCAGATTGCATCTTCACACGACATCTCGGTGGAAGACTCATTGAAACAGATAAATATATATAACAGATACGGATTTGGATCGGCACGAAGGCTAGACTCAATACCGAATTCGTTCTCCTTTCCTGATTCCCGAGTCGATTCAGCCATCCAAACGGAGAGTCGGTTTGAACCACTGTCGAAATATCCAAGCTACAGCGGTCGTTCCGACCGAATCGGCCATGTTCTATAGGTATAAAAGAAACGAATATTATATGATAGTAGTCCATCCCAATATGGTTTATTTCACGGATTTCTATACTATACTCTGCCACTGTTTCGTTTAACGCCTCCGGTGACGTCTGTCCGTTATGTGATTAGTGTGTACGTTGTGTGTTATAGTAGTGTACTAATTGTTCAAGTCACCTTCTGATATTGGCCCGACTGCCCACCCACGAGTTGTGGACGCGGTTAACGCGCATCTTGAATGTATGAAACCACTTTTCGATACGGTTTCAGTCGACACAGTTGAGTTGGCCGCTCAACCCTAACCGAGAGAAGGTAGTCTGATAGTGGTAGTCATCGACAAGAAGCACAACCTCAGAGAAATCGTGTTTCTCGGTTAAGCGATGCAGGAATGCAACGGCTGGATCGGCACCTCGTTGCGCAAAAACTGCGACGTCGAGAATCAGTTTCGACTCAATATCTATTGCAGAGTATACACAAGACCAATTCCTATTGATCTTAACAACTGTGTTATCAATTCCAAGCCGCGACGGCTGTGCCGTCCTCAGAACGTGAAGCGTTCTGATGGGGGCGGTGTTAAATTAAGCGTGAACAGTGAGACGGTACGGTTTTGTGCTGGTTTATGGCAAAAATCAACCGTCACAGCGGCTGTCGCGACTGAATCAATTGGAGTTTTGTGGAGCGAGAACAGACACCGCGACAGTTGCTGGCGCTCGACATTCGCCTTCATCTTGCTGGATTGTCGCTTTCGAATACTGTTCTGAAACTCGAGAAGTTCGGTGTCAAGCGGTCGTGCAAGGTCGTTCATGATTGGGTGCAGAAAGCCGATCTACAGTCTGCAACTGATGCAAATCCGAATCACATCGCACTCGACGAAACCGTGACTCGCATCGACGATCAGCAGTACTGACTGTACGCCGCAGTCGATCCCGAAACGAACAGGATTCTCCACACACGGCTGTTTTCGACGACTACGGCTGTACTGATTGAACTCTTTCTGCGAGAACTGGCCGAGAAAAACGACGTCGACAACATCGTGTTTCTCGTCGATGAAGCACGTCAGCTCCAGACGACACCCCCAACGTGGACTTCGATTTCGAGACGAGAAGCAGGAAAATCAGAACGCTGTCGAACGTGTCTTCAGAGAGATGGAAAGACGGACGTCTTCGTTCTCAAACTGTTTCAGTCACGTAAACCATCAACAAACACGACCGCTCGTTGCGTGCCGGCAGTGACGTTGTATCAGTAGCGTGCTTTGGTGCAAGTAGTCGTGGAAGCGACTCTGGCCGTCCAACCACTCTCTGAACTGGCCGCTCGAGACGGCGTCATCGACCTCCTCGAGACGGTCTTCAACCCACGCTCCGATCGGACGATGCATCTCGTCGTGCCGGGTGTCCGAATTGTCGAACGATTCCTGGGTGCTGCTCGTAGTCGTGTTCGATCAGTGCTTCTCGAGTCGAGCTCGAGAAGACCGCCGCCCCTTGGCGGGTCTCAAAAAACACGTCGGCGACAGGCGGCAGAACGACGTTAGTCAGCGGACGCCGGTGCCTCTACTTCCGCCTGAAGATAGATATCTGTGCCAACTATTTACCAATTCTAGAACAGGCGGTGGTGCAGAAGTCTTCACAAGCTCTGTACTTACTGGTCTCAGTTCTACGGGTGACCTAATTTTCCACTCTAGAACTAATGGTGAAATACGCCAATTTCTTCCTGTTTATACGACGGACTCGACCCGAGATCTGTCGAGTGAGGCCTTGAGACGTATTGCGTTCGTCTCTGGATCGACCGCAGCGTACAGCCAGTAGCGCTGATCGTCGAGTTGGATCACGGTTTCGTCGAGCGCAACGTGATTCGGCTCTTTCCAATCTGTCGGCTGTAGATCGGCTTTTGTGCCCAATTATGAATCGTCGATCTTGCACGTCCGACACCGAATCTCTCCAGTATAGAAACAGTGTCTGAAAGTGATGATTTGGACAAATAGAGCTGGATACTCAATCGCATCAGATCACGCGGTGTCGCTTCTCGCTCCACAAAACCTAACTGAATCTCTGTGCTAGAGCCGTTGAGGACGGTGGATTCTGGCATAGGCACCACGAACTCCACCGCCTCATAACGATAGCTGTGAGTCGTTACCGCCGCAACCGCAAGACGGTTCGCGGTTGCGTCGGCAACCAGTCACAGACATCATTATCAGTCCTTCAAACTCTAATCTGAACCGCGCCCTGGCTATCCAGACGAACTTTCATAGAAGTCGAGCTCGTATTCTGTACGAGAGCAAACAATGGCAAGTGATCAATCACGTGTACGTATATTTCGCGAAGCTCACGAGGGTTCGACTGTGGAACTCGCCTATGCGGGCCACAATACGTTTCTCAAGGGAGAACCGCGGGACGTAGAGGACCTCGAAACCGCTGATATCGGCGTTCTCGGAATTCCCTTCGACGGGGCTGCGAGCAACAGACCCGGAGCCCGGTACGGACCAGATGCTATTCGGCGGGCGAGTTCGTGGTGGGCGTACCTGTCCGGATACAAGGGCGGATTGACGAACATAAATACTCGTGAGGCGGTCGACTTCAGCTCCGTGACCGTAGCGGATTGTGGGGATGTCCCGGTGTTTCCCCAGGATATAGCGATGTCCACCGAGAGCATTACTGCTCATGTTGCAACCGTGGCTGACCGGGCGTTTCCGGTCGTTCTCGGTGGGGATCACTACTGTACCTATCCGTCGTATCTCGGGTTCGCCGAGGCGATAGATGCCGATTCCGTTGGTCTCGTGCAGATCGATGCCCACACAGATACTGCCGAGGAGAGCCCGATCTTCGGTGAGCGGTTTCACGGCTCGTCGACTCGACTGATCGCGGAGTCCGAATACGGTGCGTACGACAACATAAGCCAGATCGGGATTCGCGGCTACGAGTCCCCGGACTTCTTCGAATTCGTCGCGGAGTCGGGCCTGAACCTATACACGATGCGAGACGTTCAGGAGTCGGGGATCCGGAACGTCGTCACCGAAGCGATCGAACGCGCCGCTGAAAACACCGACGCCGTCTACGTGACGTTCGACATCGATGCACTCGATCCGAGCGTTGCACCCGGGACGGGAACCCCCGAACCCGCCGGTCTCAGCAGTCACCAGGCACTCACGATTATGGAAATCGCTGGTACGTACGACGAGGTCGGAGCCGTCGATCTGATGGAGGTCGCGCCGAACTACGACCCAACGCGATCGACGCAGACGCTGGCAGCGTACCTCCTCGTGACGCTCCTCGAACGAAAGTTCGCGGAGGAACAGTAACCAGACTTCCGGTCGCGACGAAACGGTGACCGGGCGTCGGTAGATAAATCACACTATGACCTGGCTTCCATCGAAACACGATCTGCCATCGGAGTCCAGTTCATATCGTCTTCGGCCACTGTTGTGAGAACAGCAGTGCTATCGAAACAGTTCGGAAAAGGCCCCTCCTCAAGATCTACCCCTAGGCGTTGGGCCACCGTTCGATGAAGATCGTCTTGTCGGTATAGAACTGGATCATATCCCCGCCCTGTGCGTGCACAACAGCGTGCCAGCCTGCACATTGACGGAATTCCACACACTATCTCGACAGTCTCTATGCCTCGCCGCAGTTCGCCCTGCGCTTCGCCGATAGTCCTCCCGTGATCCCAAACGAGTATTCCGCCAATTCGTCCTTGTAGCCCTCAAGGAGCGATTTTTAGTTCGAACAGCGGCAGGATTCGCTCCTCTGCGGCGGGGCTCGACCGTTCCGCAAACGCATCGTTCGCTGCCTCGCCGGCCTCGTCGACGTCCGCCTGGGAGCTAAGCGGGACCGTCGCCAATTCCGCGCCAGTTGTGGGATTGATCGTCGGTACGTCTTCGTCGCTGCCGGGCTTTACCCAGTCGTCGGCGACGTAGTTGCGAACCGTGTTGTCTTGGCCTAACGAATCCAATTCGACCACGGGAGATGTATTAGAACAATTGAAGTGAATTCCTCGGCGATGATTACAATGTACGACCTGTTCGTGTAAAACAAAATAGCATCCCAGGTGACTTGATATACCCGAACTCTATTCTAGGATCGATCGGTCGTCATCTTTGGCTTCCGACTTGACGACCCGCTCGCGCCGCGCGAGAGAAAACGGATCTCGCCAGCCTCACTAGACGCCCCGTCCCTGCAACTGTTCTTCTTCGGGAAGGTCGACGTTGGCGTCGCCTTTCATGCCTTTGCCGAGGTTTTTCGAGATTTTGGCCAGCACTTCGGGATCGTCCCAGTTGTTCGTCGCGTTCACGATCGCCTCGCCCATGGCTACGGGGTCCTCCGCGCCGAAGATGCCGCTGCCGACGAAGATGCCGTCGCACTCGTGGTGCATCATGAGCGCGGCGTCGGCGGGCGTCGCGATGCCGCCGGCCGCGAAGTTCACGACGGGCAGCCGACCCATCTCGGCGGTCTCGTGGACGAGTTCGGCAGGCGCTTCGATCTCGCGGGCGTAGGCCTCGCGTTCCTCGTGGCTCATCCCCTCGAGTTTGCGGATCTCGCCTTTGATCGTGCGCTGGTGGTGGACGGCCTGGTTGACGTCACCAGTGCCCGCTTCGCCCTTGGTGCGGATCATCGCTGCGCCCTCGCCGATCCGGCGCAGCGCCTCGCCGAGGTTCCGTGCGCCACAGACGAACGGGGAGGTAAAGTCGCGCTTGTCGATGTGGTAGGCGTCGTCGGCGGGGGTCAGCACCTCCGACTCGTCGACCATGTCGACGCCGACGGCCTCGAGAATCTGGGCCTCTTTGGTGTGCCCGATCCGCGCTTTGCCCATCACGGGGATCGAGACCTCCTCGATGATCTCCTCGACGTCCGCAGGATCGGCCATCCTGGCGACGCCGCCTCGTTTCCGGATGTCGGCCGGGACGGCCTCGAGTGCCATCACCGCGACCGCACCAGCGTCTTCGGCGATGCGCGCCTGCTCGGGGTTGACGACGTCCATGATGACGCCACCTTTCTGCATTCGGGCGAACCCGCGTTTTACCAGGTCAGTTCCGCGTCGTAATTTTTCTATCTCGAACATAGTTGCTCCTCAGTTTTCAGACGTTTCAACCGAATATTTCGCCGATCGCCAGGTCCAGCACCGAGATCGCTTCCTCCAGCTGGTCGCCATCAATACAGAGCGGCGGACTCAAGAGAACCTGTAGATCGGGTCGACCGCTCCCGAAGAGTACGCCGTTCTCCTTCGCAATTTGTCTGACGTGTTCGGCCGGATTTTCACCGTCGTCGACGCGCGGATCGAAGAACGGCTCGCCCGTCTCGGGATCAGTGAACTCGACGCTCCAGAGGAACCCCCGTCCGTGGACCGACCCGACGGCGTCGTGTCGGTTTTTGATCGCCTCGAGTCCCTCGCGGAAGTCGTCTTCAAGTTCGCGGACGTTATCGAGCAAGCCATCGTCGTAGGCCTCGAGTGCGCCGAGTCCGGCAGCACACCCCACCGGATGGCCGGCGAACGTCTGACCGAGGTCGGTTCCGGTTTCGTTGAACCACGTTCCGATCTCGTCGTTCATGAGGACTCCGGCGAGCGGAACGTACGCACTCGTAACGCCTTTGGCGAACGTAATTATGTCCGGCTCGACGTCTTCGGTCTGGATGCCGAACCAATCTCCGCACCGACCGAAGCCCGAGATGACCTCGTCAGAAATCAGCAGGATGTCGTACTCGTCACACAGTTCGCGAACGCGTTCGAAGTAGCCCGGCGGTGCTGGATACGCACCGCTTGTACCGGCGATCGGTTCGGTGAGGATTGCAGCGATCGAATCCGGTCCTTCGTTTCGAATCACGAACTCGAGGTGTTCCGCAGCTTGCCGACCGATCTCCTCCGGCGTGTCCCCGTCAAACGGGGATCGGTGGATCATCGGGGGGAGGAATTTCGCGGCTCCGGTCACCGCGGCGTGTCGTTCAACGACCGAGCGCGTCTGGGGATCACCCGTCAGGCTGGCAGCGCCGTACGTCGACCCGTGGTAGGATCGCCATCGAGTGAGCACCTTCTGCGCGCCCGTATACTCGCGGGCGATCTGAATAGCCGATTCGTTCGCTTCGCTCCCGGAGATGGAGAAAAAGACGTCGGAGAACGAGTCGGGCGCAACGTCTACGAGGCGTTTCGCGAGTTCGTCGCGTGTGTCGTTCCGTTTCGCCGATGAGACGTACGGAACCCGTTCGAGTTGGTCGTTGATTCGCTCGATGATCCTAGGCTCGTCGTGCCCGGCGTTGACGCAGTACAGCTGGGCGATGAAATCGAGGTACTCCGTCCCCCCCTCGTCGTATACGCACGCACCAGATGCGTCGGTGATCTCAAGCGGATCGCCGTCAGGACCGTACCAGTGCGGAATTGAATGAAACGATGAATCGGTCGATTCAGACTCCGAATTGAGCGACATACGAAGATAATGGGATAGCAGTAGTATAAAGTTTTTCGTGAAAGATGTCTTCTTAAACGTGAGTCAGTTCCACTACCAGAGTTCGAACATAGTATAGTGAAATATTGCCGGTTGAAATAATATTATTACTCTGCGTTCGATTCTTCATGTATGTCCGTACTCTTGCTTTCCAGCGAGGAGGTCGACGAAAACGCAACGATGGAACGTGTTATACCGGCAGTCGAAGACGCGTTCGCAGCCTACGAGCGCGGAACTGCACAAATGCCTGCAAAGTCATACATCGATCTCGATCGGTACAACGGAGACTTCCGCTCGATGCCGGCGTACATGGATGCTGGAGAGTGGGATGCTGCCGGTATCAAGTGGGTTAACGTCCACCCGGACAATCCGGACCAACACGATCTCCCGACGGTGATGGGGACGATGATTTATTCTGATCCAGAAACGGCACTTCCGCTCGCGATCATGGACGGGACAGCGCTGACTATGAAGCGGACCGGTGCCGCTGCCGCGGTCGCGACCGACTACCTCGCGGTCGAGGACGCGACCACGCTTGGAATCGTCGGTGCAGGAATCCAGTCATACGCGCAGGTCGACGCGATCACGAAGATCCGGCCGATTCAAGAAATCGTTGTCAGCGATCCCGATAACGAACGCATAGCCGACTTTATCGACCACTTCAGTGATCGGTACGACGTCCAGGAAGGGATGATCCAAGACGCTGCGTCGTCCGACGTCCTCTCTACGGTAACGCCGGTCAGAGACCCTATCGTCTCCCTCGACGACGTTGGTGACCACACACACATCAATGCGATGGGGGCAGATGCCGAAGGAAAGCAGGAACTCGCTACCGAAATTGGTCTCGAGGCCAAGTTGGTCATCGACGATCACGCCCAGACCACGCATTCGGGGGAAATCAACGTGCCGTACTCGTCGGGCGAACTAACCGACGACGAGATTTACGGCGATCTCGGAGAGATCATCGTCGGTGAAAAAGAGGGGCGACGAGCGGACGACGGTATTTCTGTCTTCGATAGCACCGGGTTGGCGATTCAGGACGTGGCAGCGGCACACGTCACCTACCAAAACGCACGGCAGAGCGGGAGCGGTACGGAGTTCGATTTGCTCTCCACATCGTAACCGGCGGACGCTCGCGTTCGGATCGCGATGCGCGATCTGACGGAGATGCTATCGACCCGAACGATCGCAGTAGCTGTTCTCGAGGGGGTTTGACGGAACGCCACGAATCCTCAGAGTATCGAAACAGTTTCATCGCCCACGAACAACCTGCTGGCGAGTTCGAAGACGAGTGGTTGGGTCGGATCGCGTACCGCGAACTGCCTTCCGATTGACCCGAGCGGATGAAGAACGTCTATCGATCATTCAGGGGCAACTCGCGGAGTACGTCGACTGGGCCGACGTCAAACCAGCGACTCGCGACCAACTAGAACGGACCCACCCAGCCGATCACGTGGACGACCTGCGGGACTTCTGTGCTGATGGCGGCGGCCGACTCACGGCCGAGACCGGCGTCACGAGAGGAGGCATCGCGGCCGACCATGACGAAATAACGGCGGTCGTAACGTTCGACGGCACGATTAGGGCCGATCGGGTCGTCGCCACGGCCGGCAGGCAACCCGCAGTCTCGTTACAGAGTACGTTCATTGACTGCGTATTCCTTCCGGTGGCAGAACACGGTCTTCAATTTCGGCGGGGAACTCGGAGACGACTTCTCGACGGGGCGGATCCGGTGATGGAACGTTACTGACGGTCGGAACGCACCACGTCGGCGGCGAGTACCGCATTACGGATTCCGGTTCGGTCAGTAATTCTGTCAGGGAATCGTTTCGACACCACCCAGGACGGTGGTTCCGAAACGCTCCAGTCGGTTCAGGGACGTTCGATTCGTATGCGGTGATCTGTTCCCAACCGGCGACACGACCACACCGGATAAGTGTCCCATCATAGATATCCGCTCGAAGCACCAGACGATTTCGTCGTGACGACCCCCACATCGGCGAAATCAGGATTTCGACTGTCGTCGGTGCGGCTGTTCGTGAACTGGCTGCCGGGAGCATGGCACCGTTTTTCCTGGGGACGTATCAACTCGGATGATTCGGTTCGCGTGACACTGACTTCGAGCTCGAGCCACACTACGGGTCGACGGCGTTCGTGAGCATGCTGAACCGGACGACTGACGCGATCTCGAGGACCCTGACGCGGCGTTGCGTGAACTGACCGCAGCTACTGGATTGCCGACGAGCGAAATCGCATTCCGTCAGACTCAATATAATAGGTTACTATCTATACGCCAATGATACTTGTCCTCGACCTCGAAGTACAACCGGATTATCGCTACCTCGGTCCAAACATCGATCGTCTGCTCCCCGGTGAAACGGAGTATCAGGTATTTGTTGACGAGCTGTTTCGTCCCGACTTGGAGCAGTACGACGGGGTCGTTCTGAGCGGCAGTACCGCGAGTGTCTACGACGATGACCACGCCGACTGGATCGAACCGGCGGCAGAAATCGTCCATCGCTGTCGCGATCAGAAGGTCCCGTTGCTCGGGATCTGTTTCGGTCATCAACTAATCCACGACGCACTCGGTGGCGTTGTCAAAGAAGACCGCAGACGGGCCACGTTCATCGAGATTGAGCACATCGAAGACGATCTCGTGCTCGACGGCCTCGACCCTATCGTACCCGTGTTACACGCTGATTTGGTCATCGAGCCGGGTGACGAACTGGTCACAACCGCACGGACGGCATACAATGACCACTTCTGTAGCCGTCACAACGATGCACCGATCTGGACCGTCCAGTTTCATCCTGAGTTCACCGAGCAGATCAAAGACGAGCCGAGTGACTGGTCCGACTGCGATCACTCGTTCGATGACTCGAACGCGACGCGGGTGCTCGAGAATTTCGCGTACTACTGTCTGGCATAGACGGACACGACCACCGGAGCACTGTCAATCAGAGGACGCTATTTTCTCTGTTCCTCCCCATCGTTACCATTGCCTAGTTCAAGAAGGGCCGACCGGTACTCCTCCATCTTTTTATGAAAAATCATCAGACATTTTAAAAATTGCCAATACTTTATTTTATCAATATATAATAATTTAGAAATAATGCTATGGAAGGTTCAACCAAGCAGCTCGTGATCCGAACGTTCTTGTCTTGAGATACTACCCTGCTGAAAGCTGAGCGTTCGGTGGTCGTTCACTGAGAGCCTCGAAAGAGACTCGTTACGCACTCGACGCTAGTTCGACGAGATGTAAGTCGCAAACAGCGGCCGGCGAACACTTGAGCGGGTGAGACGACTTACGTGACGAGGGAGTCTGGAGCGAGCGGCGCGATGTCCAGCCGCTCGAGCGTTTCGCGGGTGGGTTTCCCGTCCGACGTCCAGCCGCGTTGGTCGTAATACTCCTCGAGCATCGTCTCAAACTCGGCTTCGCTGATGGCGTTCCCGTCTGCGGGCCCGCCACGCTCAAGAGGTTCGGTGAACCGTGGCGGTAACGCGTCGTCATCCCTGTCGAATTCCTCACGAACGTTGAACAACCGCGTCATGTTCCAGGCGCGTTCACCAACCACATGGAGATCGTCGACCGCTACGTCGTACGCGAGCGCGTTCAACCATTCGCAGACTCTCTCATAGTTGTACGCAGTAAACGAGCACGAAACCATGCTATAGGTCAGCGCAGTTTCGTTTTGCTCCTCGATGACGACCGATGCGTGACCGTCGGTGTCGAAGGGATCCCGCTCGCCACCCAACGCGTCCGATCCGATGGGGAACGCGCGCTGGTGACATGCCCCCCGATCGGACGTCGCATACGCCAGCGCCATACTGAACGATGCACGCGGCTCGTACGCGGGGAGTTCGAGACCCTTGATCTGGACCGCAGCCTCGCGAGCGTCCGGATGCCCGTCACAGAGGCACTCGGCCGCGCGCGCGGTCCCTTCCGCGAGATCGTCGCCGATTCCCTCGCGGTGACTGATTTTCCGGATGACCTCGGCAGCCGCCTCGGCGTCGCCCCAGCGCAGGTCGGCGTCAACAAGTCCCTTTTCCGTCACCTCCATCAACCACGAAAGGACGTTTCCGAGCGAGATCGTATCCATCCCGAGCGTATCAGCGAGGTTCGCCAGCTCCGTCACTTCGGTCACGTTCGTGATATCCGTGTTCGCACCCATCATGCCGATCGTCTCGTACTCCGGTCCCCAGTCGACGTTCGCGTTCGGGAACGCACCTCCGACGTCGCTCTCCTCGAAGTCGACGACGTGACCACACGCGACCGGACAGCCGAAACACGAATCGGTGTCGACGTGTCCTGCCTCGAATGCGTCGATGTTCAGGTCGTCGACGTCTTCGATCATTCCGCGGGACCAGTTGTGCGATGGAAGCGCGCCGACCTCTTGCGTCCAGTCGACGATGAGCTGTGTGCCGCCGTTTCTCGCCCACGAGACTTCGTCGTCGGTCCCGAGACGCTGGGTGTGTTTGACCTTCAACTCCTGCACGTTCGGCGCAGTCGGCGGTGAGTCACCGGTCGCGACGACGGCCTTCAGATTTTTGGACCCCATGACGGCACCGACTCCGCCACGACCCGCGTGGTGCGTGCCTTCGTCGCTCGATATCGTCGCAAACTTGACTTGGTTTTCGCCCGCTGGTCCGATACAGGCTGTCTTCGTTTGCTTTCCGTCGAACTGCCGCGCAGTCTCCTTCGTGTCGAGCCCCCACAGATCGGTCGCGTCCTCGAGGGTTATCTCCCCCTCGGTGATACGCAGCGTCACCGGTTCATCCGCACGACCCTCGATCGCGATCGCGAGGACGTTCGGAAGCGCGTACCGAACCATCGTCGGGAAGTGGCCGCCGGAATACGAGTCGACGAACGCCCCCGTCAGTGGTGATTTCGTGACGGCAGCGTACCGCGAAGTACCCGGGGCGAATCCCGTGAGCGGCCCGAACAGGAAATAGAGATTGTTCTCGGGCGAAAGCGGGTCCGTTCCGGCCTCGACCTCGTCGAGTAACAGCGCTGCTCCGAGCCCCTTCCCGGCGATGAACCGGTCCCGGTACTCCTGTGGAATCGTTTCGATCGTAACCTCTCGCTCGCTGAGATCAACTCTGACGAGTTTATCCAACTGCGTTACCTGTTCTGGGACCTCGACAGTTGCCCGTGACATTACCAATCATACTCTATTCAGCGTATAAATAAGTACCCGAATCACCCACTGTGGACGACCGGTCGCCCGTGATTGCCGACGACTCCTGTGGCTGGACAGAACCGAACGGTCGACTGGGGTGCCGTTCCGACGCGGCGGTACCATGCCTCCGTTCCAACTCTCGCCGTATCCGTCGACTCCGATTCCCGGATACCGGCGCTGCCATCACAGGACGAAGACGTCAGGATCGGTCGCCATCGCCGATACGTCGTCCGGTTCTATCGATACGACAAATTTCGAGTCGAGCTACACGAACACGTACGAATACGGCGAACGGGAGGTAATCTCGTTCCGTAGCCCAGTCTCACAGGGTGACGGCGAAACGACCGTAATGATCACGGTAACCAGTAGCGATCCGTTCTACGAGGAACAACGCGGCCACAGTACCGACTCATCGACCACCGTCTCGGATATGCTCTCGAGATCGGCTGCAGACGGATACAACAAGGTCATCAACACTGACGATGGCACAGTGATGCTCGCCGATACCGAAACGACGGTTCGTTCCTCGTATCGCAACGATAGCATCGCGCTCGATTCCTGGCGATTCGGGATGACGGAGTACGATGACACCGAGGAAGTCGTCGCGTACGCGGTTTCTGATACCGTAGAACGACGACAGTGGGTCCCCCTCAGCAAGAATTCAACACCGGGTCGGAAAAACGATCCAGCCATCTTCTCGTGTTCGGGTTTCCCTCATTACATTGCCCGCAGGGGGTAGTTCAGCCGAGGGATTCGCCCGTGTCAGGAGTGATCAATTCTTCCAGGCGTCGAGCAGGTCCTCCTTCGATTCGAGTGAGGAGTCCGGGAGGGCGTGATTGATGACGTACGACCCCTCTTTGTGTTCGTTGTTCCACATATCCTCGTGCACGCTCGGCGTGTCCGCCCACGCGGATAGATTGGTCTTCGGAACGTCGATGGTCCCCTGTTCGATCTCCTCGTGTAACTTCATCACCTCGTAGGTGTTCTTCATGTGGGTCCCGAAGATTTCCGTCGTCGGCATGATAATCCGACGCTGACGCATCCACACCTGCGGAGCGTAGAAGGAGTAGCGCTGGCCGGACATGTCCTCGGAGTAGATCACCTCTCCCTTGAAGGACGAACACAGCATGGTAGATACGCCGAGGGTGTTCTGTCCGGCCCGTTCGAAGACGACATCGGGATTTCCACGGGGATTGTTCGGAGTCTTCAGGAGGCTTCCGACTGCCTTCCCCAGCGGCTTGAACATTTTGTTCGAGTACGCACCAACGGTAGGGAGAAGGTCGGACGACTCCGGCCGTGGAAGTTCCGGAAGCGAATCGACGAACTCGAAGTCGTCGTCTTCCACCGCCAGGGTCTCGATACTCACTGCTCCTTCGACGTCGTACTCGGAGTCGACGTACTCGGCCTGCGCGTCCGTCTCTGTGACGACTGCGACCCGACAGAAATTATCGAGGGCGCTCTCGATGGCGGCTTCGCCGACGGCGTCTTCGGGTCCGGTGACCTGTTCGGGTGTCCCGTACCAGACCATGACACCTTGGCCGGGCCGGAGATTCGTGCGGTCGTACATCTCGTCCGGCGTGGATTCTTTACCTTTTCCGATGAACGCCATCTCGTACCCGGTGGAGGCGCCGAAGAACGTGAGACGTCCGCCGTCATCGAGCAGTTGATACGAACGGGAAAACGCTGCTTGACCGGCGTGCGAGACGACGTAACCGGCGAGGTCGCCGTCGTTTTTATCCCGGAACTCTTTTAGGAGGGGGTCACCTGCGGCCCGCCAGTCCTCCCATTTGTCGGGGTCGTGGGGAACCATACGCATGGCGTCCGCATGCTCGTCGCTCTTGCGGTTGATGTACGCGTCCGCACCGGCGGAGAGGGCACGTTCGCCACGTTCGGGACTGGAGACGAGTCCCGTTATGTCCAGATCGCGAGTGTCCGCGAGGACGACCGTGTCGCGCCCGGTCCCCGTCGAAGCACCCTCGACGAAGAGATTCGATCCGGTTTCGACGTCGAGCGTGTTGAAGAGCGCCCGGTGGATCGTCCCCATCGTCAGCAGATAGCTGCCAGCTTCCTCCAGATTGAGCGGCGCGGGCGGCTCGAACAGCTGCGTGGCCTGCGCGAGCATGAACTGCTGGTGGGAGCCGTCGGGGGTTTGGTATCCCTGGATACGAAAGTTGGCAGCCATGGGGTCGCGCCCCACCTCCGGTGAGAACGCGTCGTACTGCCCGGAGTAGATGGTGACCAGGTCACCGACTTCGAAGCGGCTGTCGGCTGAGGCGCCGTCGCCCATGTCCGTGACGATTCCGAGGCCGCCCGAGCCTGTGATGTGCCAGTCGCGGTCGTGATTACCGAACGTCGAAACCGGGATCCCCGTTATCGCCCAGACGTCGTTGTAGTTCACTTCGGAGGTGAGCATGTAGACCAGCGCCTCGTTCGGGCCTGGTTCCTCAACGGGAATGAGCAGCTCTTTTTCTGCGCCGTCACCGAGTGGTGTCCCGTGGTTTGGATTCCCGTCTTCGTCGCTGTTGATGCCCCACGCGAACTGATAGTCGGGGATCGGTGTCTCGTCGGGTAAGAAGGGAGAACCGACTTCAAGCAGTTCGTCGGCTTCGACCAACTCTTCGATCACCTCGTCACTGGGTTCGACGCCGACGGTTACGTCTTTACAGTCACTGACCTCATCGTCCGCTGCTGAGTTACCGTCTGTCATGAGTCGTTGTGACGTTTATGACTAACTCCCCATTTATATAATTTTTGCAATCATACACTCCGTAGACACAATAGCTGGCACAGCGTGAGCTCGTGAAACCATCTTGTTGTTCGGGATGACTCGGTTGAGGTCCTCGTGGGGATTGCGTCCTCGCTGGCTCCATGCCGGCAGCAGCGACAGCAGTGTCCGTGGACGAACATTCATGGCGGAGATCGGCCTTGACGTAGCGTTCTCTACCGGACCTGACCCGTCATCATCCGTGAGAATTAGGACCACCGAAATCTATAAGAATGCTGTTTCGGAATACTTGTCCGTGCTCGACTACGAATACCTAGAGACAGAGACGGATGATCGCACACTGACAATCACTCTTGACAACGAAGAGTCCCTCAACGCGCTGAACATCTCCCTGCGCGAGGAACTGGAGGACGCGCTCCTGACCGCGGAAGACGACGACGAGATCCGTGCCGTAGTCCTAACTGGAGCGGGAAGAGCGTTCTCGTCGGGATACGACTTCGGCGAGGAGGGAATCGAGACGATGGACGATCTGATAAAATCGTCGTACACGCACCTCGATACCATCTTCAACCTGAACCTGCCAGTGATCGCAGCCGTGGATGGATACGCGCTCGCAGGCGGATGTAATCTGGCGCTGGTATGTGATCTGACAATCGCGACGGAGCGTTCTGAGTTCGGTTTTCCAGACGTTCACATGGGCGAACTTCCACCGCGTCTGATCTTGCCGTTCGTGACTGACTCGCTGAAACAGGCACGGGAACTCCTGTACGGCGGCAAGCACATCGACGCTGACACAGCCGCGAAGATGGGGCTGGTGAATCGAGTCGTCGAAGATGAAGACGCGCTCGAGGCGGCAGTCGAGGAAGAGGTTTCCCACATCAAGAAGACCCCCAGTTCGGTCGTGAAGCTCCTGAAGGACACGCTCAATGATATCCAGGAGACGCAGGGATATCGCTCGAACTCGGCAGGACAGATCGATGAGTACCTCTTTGCGGTGACCTCCGAAACCGAGACAGCCCACCGCTTTCACGAGATCGTCGATGAAGAGGGTGTGAGCGCGGCTATCGAGTGGATGAACACCACGGAGAAGGACTAGCGGAAGAACGCTACAGTATCCCTGACGAGCCGTAATTACTGCTCAGAAGTGGGAGAGTCATCGTACACACACCATCATGGGCGATGGTGTCGCGTCGACAACGCTAAATCCGCGCCGGAGTCCATTTTCTTGTGAGCCGTGTCCGTCAAGACTGCAATCGCTCGTCAGCGTTTGTCCTGAGAGTCACTCGGCGTCGAGTTCGAGGCTCGCGTCGAGTACTGACAGTCCGTCCTCGGTGGCGACCACCGGATTGATGTCCAGTTCTTCAATTGCGGGATTGTTCGTCACGAGATCGGAGACGGACAGGAGGAGTTCGACCAGTTCGTCTCTATCGACTGCTGGGAGGTCGCGTGGGCCGTCGAGTAGCGCCTGGGCTTCGATATCGTCTATCATCGTTCGGGCGTCGTGCTCGGTGACCGGGAGTGCTCGAAACGCGACATCGTCAACTACCTCGACGAGGGTTCCACCGATTCCGCAGGTGACGACCGGTCCTATCTCAGGATCGTTCACCACGCCCACCAGCAGTTCGACCCCGTTCGGAACCATCGGGGAGACGAGGACACCCTCTACTTGGGCGGACGGATCGTAGTCGCTTACGCTGGTACGAATCCGGTGGAACGCGTCGCGAACTCCCTGTTCATCCTCAATATCCAGCTCGACGCCGCCAGCTTCGGTCTTGTGGACGATGTCCGGCGACGAGATCTTCATAGCGACAGATCCGTCGAACTCGTCTGCAATGTCGACGGCTTCTTCGGCCGTTTCCGCAAGTTCAAACGATGTCACTGGGGCACCGTGATCTGCGAGCATTGTCTTGGATTCGAACTCGGAGAGAGTCGTCCGGCCGTCATGGACCGCGTCGGTGACGACAGGGCTCGCGTTCTCGTTGGTATCGAGACTGAAATCCGACTTTTCGTCTACGTGAGACAGGTGGTCGCCGTACTCGGCGAGCGCTCTGAGTGCTGCCACCGACGTGTCGATCTGTTCGTACACCGGCACACCGTTCTTTGAGAGGTGACTCAGCGCAGTCGAACACCCAAGTTCCTCCCACATACTGTTGAATACGATTGGCTTATCGACCTCGTCGACCAGCGCCGTGAGCTTGCGAGCGATGGCGATATCGCGTTCGGGTTCGTCTTCGTCCCAGCACTCCTCGTAACCGAGCGCCGCTCCCGTGATCAGGAGGGCGTCGATGTTCGGATCCTCGAGGATGTGACGTGCGGTGTCGTACCACATCGTCTCGTGGTCAGACAGCCCCATCACGTCAACCGGATTGGTAAGGTTTGGTGACAGTTCGTAGAGTTCTTCAAGCGTTTTCTGGGTCTCCGAGGTCAGATTCGGGACTTCAAGGCCGGCTCGTTCGATGGCGTCAGCCGTTACCGTCGCGTGACCTCCCCCGTCTGTGAGTACGGCCACATTTGGACCGTCCGGGATCGGACAGGTTGTCAGTGCCTCAGCAACGGGAACAAGTAAGTCGATGTTGTCGAGAGGGTAGACCCCAGCCTGTCGGTAGGACGCTTCCACCACGTCGATGTTGCCAGCCAGTGACGCGGTATGGGACTTGGCGGATTCCCTTCCTTCAGCGGTTCGTCCGGATTTGTATGCCACGATCGGTTTCTCGCGCGAGACGCTGCGGGCCTCGCGGAGGAAGGCTCGTCCATCGTTCATCCCCTCGACGTACGCGACAACGCCGTCAGTGTTGTCATCCTCGCCGAGGAACTGGAGGTACTCGTGGAACTCGAGGTCGGTCTCGTTCCCGACACCAATGTTGTAGCTGAACCCGACGGTTCCCCTGTCTTCGGCGTCGATCGAGAGCGCTACCCCCATATTCCCGGACTGGGTTACCATTCCCAATTGCCCGGGATTCGTCCGGACGCCGCCTAACAAGTGGACGTGCTGATGGACGAAATCGGCACCCTGGATGTTGGGCCCGATGATCCGTACGTTGCTTTCTTCGGCGGCCGCGGCGAGTTCCTCCTCGAGGGCTTCTTCACCTACCTCACCGAATCCTGCCGTGTTGATCACCGCACCCGCGATGCCCGCTTTGCCGCACTCACGGATCGTATCAGGGACGTACTGCGCAGGGATCGCGATGAACGCCAGGTCGACCTGCTCCGGGATGGCGAGAACCGAGTCATACGTCGGCAACCCTAGTACTTCCTCGTATTTTGGATTCACCGGATAGATGTCGCCTTCGTATCCCCAGCGTTGGAGATCCGATAGCGTGGTGTGACCGCGTTTTTTCGGGTTTTGGGATGCTCCGATGACGGCAATAGCTTGCGGATCGAACAGTCGTTCGAGTTGCTCCATCATAGAGTCATAGCGAGAGAGTCGTCTAATAGATTGGGGTCCGTCGATAATAGTGTTCAGACAATACTCATTGTAATCAATTAGTGCAGGTCTCGGTATCTGTGATTCATAACCGGTCAAGAGAGTGAATCAAGCCGTTCAGCCATCGCCAACCGGCTACACAGCGGACATCGGCGGTATTCCTCTTCTGCCCAAGAAGCGCCATAATAGCCACTCTTCGTCGGGTTATGACTCACGAGCATAGCTGAACACGATCGGTCGGAAGGGAGAATCGTCACGTTATGTTAACCGGTCCTTGATGCTAGAGGATCTTTCGACGGGTACCTCGAGGGAGTTTCTCGTGGTGTGTGTAAACTCGTTCCATACACCAATCTCTTGAGAGAACCGGGCTTTCTCACAGATACCACTGTGTGCAATGACCACCACCTCATCTCGGTTGGCCCAATCGACTTGAAAACGTCGTGGTAGTGATCAAGTATCCGAACTATTCGATTATCAGTACACTCAGTATCGGATGGTCTTCGTAGATCCTCGATGATGACGATGGCCAGGAGACTGTCGATCAACTGATCAAAATTGTACAAAATCTCGGAGCGGAAGTTGTGAACGCTACGAAATCACGATGGTGTCAACGTACCGCATTGAGTATCCCCTGCAATTCAACGATCCAAGCGTCTTGGCTAAATTCGGTGCTGCAGTAGTCGCACGTGATAGGCAGCCCGCTTGGCGACACTACTGTCTGCAGTTCTGAACGCCGGCTGTTCCGATACTGAACTGGAAATCAGAGCAACGCTCGTTACCGCTTTCCTCAAATGAAGGATGCTAGATGGAGAGTAGTTGGATAGCGATTTGCCGTCAGACCAATTTCGTAGCAGTCTCATGAATGGTCTCTCAATGGTGAGCTAAGTGTGTCGCTGGGGATTGGCGGATCGCCGGAATCGATAGATTCCGCGATCCGCACCGAGAACAGTACGTATCTCCGCCAGCAACTCGTCGTCCAAAAGCTTGAGAACCGTCTTCTCCGTCGCCAACTCGCTGCACAGCAACAGCAGATAGAGGAACTTGAGGCGAGTCTCAAGCGGTACGAAAACCCAAACACACCACCCAGTAAGCAGGGTGGTGCGGCTGGATCACCTGGCAGCGACGACAGCGACGAGGAAGAAAACGAAAACCAGAAAGACGACGCTGGCGGCGACGCTGACGCCGCCAGCGACTCGTCCCCTGGACGTAACGAAGGTCACGAAGGGACAACTCGACCGCCACCTGAACCAGAGGAAACTATCCGAGTCGATCAGGGATATTGCCCAGACTGTGAGCAAATCCTCTCTAACCCGGACAGCTACGTCTCACGGACGATTATCGACATACCTCTCCCTATTCCAACCACTGTCGTCGAGTACGAACTCGGCAAACACCGCTGTTCCTGTGGAAACGAAGTCGTTGCTGAACATCCTGACTGCCCGAAAACCGGGCGGTTTGGGCCAAATATCATGGCCCAAACCGCCCTCGGTAGGTTCCATCAGCGACTTCCAAACCGCAAACAGGCGGAGCTGTTTGACTGGGAGCTCGATACACCCATCTCTTATCGGACGATCTACAACCTGACCAAGCGGGTCGCAGACCGGCTGCGACCCGCGTATGACGATTTCAAAGCCCGTATTCAGGAAAGTGATGTCGTCTACTGCGATGAAACGGGCTTTCCTGTTGACGGAGAGCAACACTGGGCGTGGACGTTCGTTACTGACGAAGAGGTGCTGTTCTGGGTTGATGAGAGTCGTGGAAGCCAGGTGTTAGAGGACGTCCTCGACGAGGAATTCGCCGAGGACTCGACGTTCAGCTGTGACGGTTGGTCAGCGTATCCGAGCTATCACACGAAGCTCCAGCGGTGCTGGGCACATCTGTTGCGGGAGGCGGAGTACGTTGCTGAACGGTACGAGGAAGCAGAGAGGTTATCTGCGGAGTTACACGCTCTTCACGACGATTTAACGTCATTCGACGAGGAGGCTCTGTCCGCCTCCGCCCGCGAGCAAAAGCGGGCGGAGGCGTCGTTACATCTGGAAGGCCTGATCAGGGAAGACCACGAGGCACAGGAGGTTCAGAAGCTGATCGAGAAGATCAGGAACGGGTTAGGGCACTGGCTGACGTTCGTTACAGAGCCAGACGTAAGTTCGACGAATAATCGCGCAGAGCGCGCTCTGCGCGAGCAAGTTGTGCTTCGGAAGATGTTCCGGACCCTCCGCTCAGCCGAAGGGGTCCAGATTCACGAGACGATCACGACCATGTTGGCCACGTGGAAACGGCGAGGACTAGATCCGCCCGAACAGCTCCAGTCCATCTCGGTGGGAAAGAACTCAGATCAGGATGAGAGGTATCACTGGCTGGTGAATTCTGGTCACGCTATCCAACTACGATGGAGATTCCGTCATCAAAGATTATCTCATCAGCCATTACTCCCGGAGATAAAGAAAACGGGGAGAGTAGCATTTCACGTCTCGTGAAACGCCAAAACGTCCTTCAAACTGCTTGTTAGCGCATCGAGTAGAGATAACAACACACATAACATTACAACCATATGTCTGTAATGGCACTGGCAACTCGACTATGTATGTGCGAAAATTTCTCTATGTGTGAAACCATGGTGTTTTCGCGGGGCCTACGGTTCACACTGGGTGGCAGGATCGGTCAGCAGGGGAATATTCAAACGTCCAACGCGGTTGGTGGGGTGGCGTGGAGTTCACTGATTGCGGCTGGGTCGATCTCTACACGTACACGATGACGCTAAGAGCGGACGCGGAGGGCGCTGGCGCACGCTATAAGACGGGAACGGAAGTGGAGGCAATCGAGACCGAAGACGGCTCGGTGACTGAAGTACGTGTGGACGGAGATACTATCTCGTCGGAGCACGTGGTATGCGCGACGGACTGGCGTACCCGAAACCTCCTCTCGGACCTCGTCGAGACCCCGATCCGCCCGTTCCGCTGGCAAACAGTGAACCAGGAGGTGGGCCGAGCATTCGGCGAGGAGTTCCCGATGGCGGGGATCAACACTCCAGAAGGTACTGGCGCACGGAGCACAACGGGGACCTCCACGTCGGCGGTGGCACGTACTCCGTCTAGAATTCCGGTAACGTCTGCAGTACAATCACCGAGAATTTCCGCAAAGTGGTCGCGGAGACCATCGTAGATCGCGTCGAGAACGTCGAAGACGCTCGAATCAAAAGCGAGGACTGTTGTCCGTCGGGCGACGCGGCCACGCCCGACGACCTTCCGATCATCGATGCGCCCAGCGACGCACCCGATAGCCTTGTCGTCACAATCACGGGCCTCGTCGGAGGCATCATGTGCTCGCCGTTCGTTGCGACAGCTGTCCGTTCACTCGTAACTGAGGAGACCGCGCCGTTTCCGGCCGATCCACACCGTCTCGCTCGGCTCCAGGACCGTCGACTGACTTCGAGCCCGACTACGTCACCGGGAAAAAGAGTCCCCAGGGGAGTGTACCGGTTGACGCTGAGTACGTCGGGTCATTCTCGTGAACCTTCCGGACAGACGGCGGTCAGCGTCTCACTACTGATCGTCGTGAGGTACGGTCAGCTTTTATAATACTGGGGATCCCATACAACCAGTGATGACAGATTCCGATACAGACTACGATGTCGTCATCGTCGGTGGCGGCGTGGCCGGCTGTGCCTCCGCGTACCATCTCGCATCCGATCACGACGTCGCCATCGTCGAACGAGGCCAGATCGCGGGCGAGGCGTCCGGCCTGGCGGCCGGACTCGTCGCACCGACGCTGTTCTACGGTGACCACCCGGACGTCGCGCGGTACGCGAACGAGTGGTTCCGAGCGTTCGACGGTACCCAGAACTTCTCGTATCACGAACGTCCACGGATCGAGTTTGTCCAGCCGGACAGCAAAGAGATCGCGCGTGGACGCGCCGCAAACCTCTCAGATGAGGGATTCCCCGTCTCGTTCCTCGATCCGGAGGAGGTAGAGCAGGAGTATCCGTGGTTCGACGCGTCGCGATTCGCCGGCGCCGTCGAGTACGCGGACACGGGCTGGGTCGACCCCTACGAGTACACTGTATCCCTCCAGAAAGCCGCCGAGGACCGGGGCGTCGATGTGTTCACAAACACGCCGGTGAGCAGCTTTCACGTGGAGGACGGAATAGCAGAGGTCGAACTGTCGAAGAGATCGCTGTCCGCCGAGTACGTCGTGATGGCTGCTGGCTGGCGGACGCGGGACTTTCTGGCCGAATACGTCCAGCTTCCCATCCGCCCGTTCCGTCTCCAGTGTGCGATGCTACGGCTGGATGAGGATCTCGATGATACGTTCCCGCTCGGCCGTGTCGCCAGGGAGGAGCTCTATTTCCGTGGTGAACTCAACGGCGACCTCCTCCTCGGCGGTGGCGAGTATTTCGAGGAACATCCGGAGGCGATTTCGTCCGGGTCGGGAATCGACGACGAGTTTCGCCAACACGTTGCGAGTACTGTTCCGACCTTCCTCGACGGGTTCGAACGGGCGGAGTTCGTCGACGGATGGTCTGGCATCGACGCGGCCACGCCTGACACCCTCCCCCTTCTCGGTTCTTCGGCTTCGCTCCCGGACGAGATCGTAGTCGCGACCGGGTTCAACGGCCTCGGGATGGTGAACTCCCCAGTTGCGGCAGCGGCGGTCAGATCCCACGTGACCGGCGAGGATACGCCGTTTTCGCTGGAGCAGTTCGACGTCGATAGATTCTCCGACAGCACCGGAGACTTCGACCTGCGGGGCACGTTCGAGATGGAAGGTGCTGGTCGATGATCGAGTGTCCGTGATGCCGCGCATCCCAGCGTGATTTCAGGAGATCATCTCGTGTACGATGTTAACGTTCGATGGCCCGCCAGCTACGCCGAAATCTCGGACGTCGTCGAAGTATAGTCTGCGGCTACAGCTGGGAGTTCGCTCGGATGCAATTGATTCGTTTAAGCGCCGTAGATCGCGCCGAGGTGATGCCGGTCAGTGGGCGGTCAAAAGGACGGTTCGTCGAGCGAGAGGTTGACCGCTTTCGTATGGGTGTACTCGGCGAGCGTCTCCTTGGCACACTCCCGGCCGATACCTGAAGCCTTGTAGCCGCCGAAAGGAATTCCCGGCCCGCCGCCATGGTACTCGTTGATCCAGACACTCCCAGCCTGGATGTCCGCCGCAGCCCGATGTGCCAGTGACGCATCCCGGGTAGCGACTCCCGCTGCGAGGCCGTACTCGACGTCGTTGGCGAGCTCGATTGCCTCGTCGTAGTTCTCGAAGGTGATGAGACACTGCACCGGACCAAAGATCTCTTCCTGTGCGATCCGCATCTGGTTGTCAACCTGGTCGAACACTATCGGCCCCACGAAGAATCCCTCACCATCTTCCCGGTCCGGGACACCCTCGCCGTAGACCTGCTCTGCTCCTTCGTCTCGGCCGACGCCGACGTACTTTGAGACCTTGTCGTACTGATTCCGGAAGGTCAGCGGCCCCATCGTCGTCCCGTCCACGAGCGGATCGCCGGGTTCCCAATCGGCGGCCGCTTCGGTGAAGGCGTCGACGAACTCCTCGTGTACGTCCTCATGGACGAGGATGCGAGAGCAGGCGTCACACGACTGGCCAGTGTTATAGAAGATCCCCGCGGCAGAGGTCTCGGCGGCCTGCTCGATGTCCGCATCCGGGAAGACGACGAACGGCGACTTCCCGCCGAGTTCCAGCGTCACCGGTGTCACGTGATCGGCCGCGGTCTCCATCACCTGTTTGCCTACCGGGACCGAGCCCGTGAACGACAGTTTGTCCACGTCTTCATGATCTGTGAGCGGAGTACCGGCCTCCGTGCCGTACCCGTTGACGACGTTTAACACGCCGTCGGGCAGGATATCTTCGGACAGCTGTGCGGCCCGCGTGATCGACAGCGGTGCCTCTTCCGATGGCTTACAGACGACGGTGTTGCCGGCCGCGAGCGCCGCACCTGCTTTCCAAGCGAAGAGGTCGATCGGATAGTTCCACGGCAGGATCTGGCCGGCTACACCGTATGGCTCGTTGCGGATGTAGACGTGATTGTCCTCACCCTGTGGAAGGTGGGAACCTTCGTGGGCCCGTGCGACCGAAACGTAGTACTCGAAGTACTCGATCGCGTCGAGGACTTCATCACGGGCGTACGCGAGCGGTTTCCCCGTGTCGAGCGATTCGAGCAGCGCGAGTTCGTCGGCGTACTCTCGAATCCGGTCCATCCACTCTCGAATGATCCCGGCGCGGTCAGCGGGTGTCATCTGTCGCCAGTGTTCTCGGAACGCGGAACGTGCGGCGGATACAGCCCTGTCGACGTCCTCGGCGTCTCCGCGTGCCACGTCGCTGATCGGTTGCGCTACGGCTGGGTCGATCGTCTCGAACTGGCGACCACTCGACGGGGCGACGGTCCGCCCGTCGATCCAGTGACCGAACGTCGTGTCTGCCGCCGCTCGTTCGATAGCCTTCGTGTGATTCTCTTCGACGGACTCTGTGAACGTTTGTGAACTCATAGTTCGACAGTGGCGGCGTAAATGTTATCGTATGGGGGTATAATTGTTGGGATGCTTCGCCGAGGACGTCGAGAGCCACGTGGGATACTACCGTCGGAGCGACGACTCCATCCGTGTCAGGCCGCCCTCGTTCCTCGATGTGGCGGATCTCCCGCCCCCGACTCCGCAGTCAGTCGAAGAGGCAACGCTGACAACGGTTCGAGAACCCAAAGAGTTAGGAGCGCGGAATACTGTTACTTGAGTACCTATGGCAAGCCATAGTTACGACGTAGCGATCATCGGCGGCGGCATCAACGGGTGCGTGGCGGCGAAGTTCCTCGCCGACGACCACGACGTACTCGTCTTGGAGAAAGACCAAATTGCGGGTGCAACGACCGCGAAGGCGTCGGGACTTATTTCGGTCGCGCACGACTACATCGACCATCTCGAGGCCGCCAAGTACGCGGCCGACTTCTTCGACGAGTACGACGGCACGGGAAACTTCGAATTCACGCAGCGCACGAATCTCCGCCTCATCCCGCCGGGGACGGAAGAACTCGCCCGGTCCGAGGCCGAACGCATCGAGGAGCACTTCGAGATGGACTACATCGAGTCGACGAGTGAGATCGAGGACCGATATCCAGGAATCTTCGAGTTGGACCCCTTCGTCGGCGCCATCGAAGTCGAGCAAGGTGGCTGGGTCGACCCTTACACGCTGACGATGACCTTCAAGGAGGACGCTGAGGACTCTGGTGCCGACTTCGAGACCGGTGTCGAAGTAACCGACATCACCACCGAGGACGGCGCCGTTACCGGCGTCGAGACCAATACTGGCACGTACGCCGCCGATAACGTCGTCGTGGCGATGGGCTGGCACACCAAAGAATTCGTCTCCGAATGGGTCGACCTTCCCATTCGACCGTTCCGCTATCAGTGGGTCAACCTCGAGGTCGAGCGGGACTTCCCCGACTACTGCCCCGTCGCCTGGGACAGGCAGAGTCAACTCTACTGGCGCCCCGAACACAACGGCGACCTCCACGTCGGGGGCGGCACCTACTTCGTGGACGAACCGGGTTCGGTCCGCACGACGACCATCGAGGACTTCAGGCGTCACGTCGCCATGACCATCCCCGAGCAGGTGAGTAACGTCGGGGATGCCCGCGTCTCCAGTGAGGACACTTGCCACATCGGCGACACTGCGACCCCCGACGAGCGCCCCATCCACGACGCTCCTGACGACTGTCCCGACGGTCTCATCATCTCGACGGGGATGCACGGGTTCGGAATCATGGGATCGCCCGTCACCGGTGCGGCCGTGCGTTCTCTCGTCACC
Source organism: Natribaculum luteum (assembly GCF_023008545.1). NCBI lineage: Archaea > Methanobacteriati > Methanobacteriota > Halobacteria > Halobacteriales > Natrialbaceae > Natribaculum > Natribaculum luteum. Next base: position 235,160 of record NZ_CP095398.1, read on the forward strand.
GGCGAGGACGCACCGTTCCCCATATCGAAGTACGCCCTCGACCGCTTCGACGACGGACCACACGACTGGAGTGCGACCTTCATCAACGAATCACCAGATGAAATCGGAACCTGAACGCGAATCTTTGCCACTCTCCGAATTGGACCCCCCGAATCACGCCAGTCACGATACCCCCTCGTGAGTCGCTACTGCGGTCGGATCTGGTCGCGCTCGCGATATCTGTCCTCCGTTCGACCGAGACTATGAAAACACTTAATAATGATACAACATATATTCCTGTGAGTATGCAAATTCTCGTAGCGGTTAGTGAGGTTGCCGACGTCGCGGACGAGTTCGAGATCGAGGACCTCTCGATCCCCGAGCAGTACCTTGAGTACGACCTGAACGAATGGGATGACTACGCGGTCGAGGAGGCCGTCCAGTTGAGTGAAGCCAAGGAAGACGTTGAGGTCGTGACAGTGACGATCGGACCGGAGCGGGCAGAGGAGACGATTCGGATGGCGCTGGCGAAAGGTGCCGATCGCGCAATCCGCGTCTGGGACGGCGCGCTTGCGGAGGCCGGCTATCTTGACACCAGGGCGAAAGCCGACCTACTCGCCGCCGTTGTCGCCGAAGAATCACCTGACCTCGTGCTGACCGGAGTCCAGTCGGACGACGAGGCGAACGCTGCGACCGGCGTGACACTCGCGGAGGTACTGGGGTTCCAATGGTCGGCCGTGGTCAACGAACTGGACCTCGACCAAGAGGCGGGCCTGGCGAACGTCCACCGCGAACTGGAAGGCGGACTCGAGGAGCTTGTTGGGGTGGAACTACCGGCGGTGTTGACGATCCAGTCGGGGATCAACGAGCCCCGGTACGCGAGCTTGCGTGGCATTCGACAGGCTCAGCGTAAACCACTGGACGTCTACTCTTTGGAGGACCTCGATCTCGACGCGGGCTTGGTCGACAGTCCGCTGGAACAGACCGGGCTGTACAAACCCGAGTCAGAGGGCGAAGCGACGTTGTGGGAGGGTGAGCCTTCGGAGACGGCCGGCGAACTCGCTGGACTGCTTCAGGAGAAGGGGGTAGGCCAATGAGCGTGCTGGTCGTCGCTGAGCACCGTCGTGGGGAGCTACGGGACGTGAGCCTCGAGATGATTACTGCAGGGAGGCAGGTCACAGCAGCGACGGACGGCGACCTCCATGTGGCGGTGATCGGCGGCCGGGTCGACGAGTACGCTCAACAACTCAACCGCGAGGGCGTCGACGTCGTCTACACGGTCGCCGAAGGTGAGGAGTTCAACCACGATGTCTCCGTCCAGACAGTAGAACAACTCACCGTGGACCTCGATCCGGCAGTATTGTTGATGCCACACACGGTGAACGGGCTGGATTACGCGCCTGCGGTGGCGTCACGCCTGGATCGGCCGCTGGTATCTGACGCGATCGGTCTGGCGGTCGAGGACGACCTCGTGGTAACCCGGGAGCTGTACGGATCGAAAGTCGAGACATCGATCGCAGTCGGGAGCGAACGGGCCGCCGTGACGGTGCGGCCTGCGGAGTGGCCGAAAACCGAGGCGATCGGAGATGCCCAGATAGAAACCGCCGACGTGACGATTGACGAGTCCACGATCGGATCCACGGTAAGGGGATTCGAAGAGACCACCGGTGGCGATATCGACATCACGGACTCTGAAATCCTCGTCTCCGTCGGTCGCGGGATCGACGAAGAGGAGAACCTGGACCTCATCTTTGACCTGGCGGACGAATTGGACGCAACGGTGTCAGCCTCGCGTCCAATCGTCGACAGCGGCTGGCTCGAGAAAGGTCGACAGGTCGGTCAGTCCGGCAAGGTCGTAACGCCAGATGTCTACATCGCGATCGGTATCTCCGGAGCCGTCCAGCATGTCGCCGGCATGAAGGACTCGGAGACGATCGTCGCGATCAACACCGATCCGAACGCTCCAATCTTCGACATCGCCGACTACGGGATCGTCGACGATCTCTTCGACGTAGTGCCGGCGCTGATAGAACAGTTCGAGGCGTAACCCGGATCGCTGGGTTGAGAGCCGCGTCTGATGGATACCGTCGGTGAACCGTTCGAATGAGGAGAAACTAGTCGGCGGCACCGTATGGGCGGTTTTGCTGGCACAATATAGTCGAAACGTATCGAAGCCGGGAGAGTTGTATCTCTCCGACGACAAAACGAACAAACGTGGGGAATCGCCTCCGAGGAACCGAGCCAACATCCGGCGTCGAAGAGACAACGCGGTCGAACCAGCTAGGAGCGTTCAAGCCGCGTTGCGAGCGCCGCAATCGAGATGCTTATTACCAGCACCACGACGCTGATCGAGTAGATCTCGGGGGTGATACCTCGTCGGACACGCGACCAGATCTCCATCGGGAGCGTCGTGTCGCCGAGTCCTCCAACGAAGAAGGCGATGAGGAACTCGTCGAATGAGAGGGTGAAACTGAACAGCGCAGCGGCAATAATGCTCGGCGCGAGCAGCGGCAGCGTCACTTCACGCATGATGGTCAGTTCGTCGCCGCCGAGGTCCATTGCCGCCTCCTCGAGCGACGTGTCGAAGTCTTGTAACCCGGAAACCATCACAAGTGTGGCGAACGGAAGCGCATAGACGATGTGGCCGATTATGATCGCTCCTTCACCCCGCTGGAGGCCGAGGTTCGATAGGACCGCGAACAGTCCGATGGCGTAGACGATCACGGGTAACATCAGTGGAAGGCTGAGGTATGCCATTGCAAAGCTCTTCCGCTTCGGCCAGGTGTATCGGACGATGCCGAAACTAGCCATGATGCTGAGTATCGTCGTGATAACCATTACGACGAGTGCAATCTTCACACTGAGTAGCAGTGCACTCGTCAGTGCCTGCGCGCTCAATAGGGCTTTGTAGTATTCGAGCGTGAAGCCGAATCCCTCTCCTCCTTTCTTGAACGAAAGAGCGACGACGACCAGAATTGGAGCGTACAGATAGAGATACGTCCCCGCTGTGGCCGCATTGAGACCGTACCGATAGAGTTCCTTCACCTGCATGTTTTACCCCATGCTCCTCGAGCTGACGTTCAGTCCCAGTCGACTGCCAAGCCACAACAGGAACAGCACAACGACCAAGAGGATGAACGACAGGGCAGCGCCGAGGTTCCAATTGAACAGTTCACGGAATTGTGAGACGATGACGTTGGCGTAGAGGATTCCGTTGCTGCCGCCGAGAAGTGTGGGGGTGATGAACGCCGCGGCGCACTTGATGAAGATGAACAGTGAGCCGGCGGCTGCTCCCGGCAGAGTCAGTGGGAAGATGACCTCTTTGAAGACGTCGACGCGGGTCGCACCCATGTCCTGTGCGGCTTCGATGAGCGAGTTGTCGAGGCCGTTCATGCTCGCGTACAGCGGGAGGATCATGAACGGGATGTAGACGTAGACGAGGCCGACCGTCGTCGCGAGTCCCGTGTACAGCAGCTGCAGTTTCGGGAGCCCCAGCGTCGAGAGCGTCGTATTGATGATCCCGTTTTGCGAGAGAATCGGAACCCAGGCGTACGTTCGGATCAGATACGACGTCCAGAACGGGATGATTACCAGCATGATCAGGCTCGTCTTGTACCGCTGTGGCGCTTTCTGCCCGACGTAGTACGTGATCGGATACGATATGATCAGGCAGATGAATGTTACGACGAGAGATACACGCAACGACTTCAGGAGTAGTTTAACGTACGTGGCATTTTCCCAGTTGAAAGAGAGAAGCGCGTCTGGGGTCAGGAATGCCACGTAGTGGTTGATCGTGAAGGCGAAGCGCTCCATCGGAACCTCTTGGAACTGGTTAATACTGTAGAGGAACAGGAGGAAGAATGGTAACATGTAGACGACCGTCAGCAACAGCGCGACGGGACCAAACGTCGCCAACCCTTTCCGGTACTCCGACCGAAGGGCGTCAATGACCCACGCTCTAACCCCGTCCGGGCTGGTAGGTGCTCCCTCTGTGGCGAGATCGGTTTCACGAACCGGTGATTTATTACTCATCGGTTGAATTCCTGAATAGCTTCGTTTGCGTATCGTCCCATGTCATCGATACCTCCTCCCCTATCGTCGGTAGCTCGTCGATCCGTTCAACGTGTTCTTCGACGACTAGTGTCTGACCATCTATGTCGATGTGGATCTTCATCGTGTTCCCCTGGTAAATGACATCATCGACAGCTCCAGAGAGACGCGGATCGTCGCCGGTGAGGTGGATCTTCTCGGGGCGAATCGAGACTGTTACGCTCTCCCCGTCGGAGAACCCGTCGGTATCCTTGACTGGGATCTCGATGTTACCCCACACGACCAAAGCTTCACTGCCCCGGGTCTGATACCTACCGTCGATCAGATTGGTGTCACCGATGAAATCGGCGACAAACCGCGTTTCGGGCTCCTCGTAAATCTCCGTCGCGGTGCCCACCTGCTCAACGTCCCCGTCGTTCATCACTGCGATGTAGTCACTCATCGTCAGCGCCTCTTCCTGATCGTGAGTGACGTACACGAAGGTCGTCCCTAGTTGGTTCTGGAGATTCTTCAACTCGACTTGCATCTCTTCGCGCAGTTTCATGTCGAGTGCACCGAGCGGTTCGTCCAGAAGCAGTATGGTTGGTTCCGTAATCAGCGCTCGCGCAAGCGCGACACGCTGCTGTTGCCCTCCAGATAGCTCGTCGATACTCCGGTCTTGGTACCCGCCGAGGGAGACCAGTTCGAGCATTTCCTCGGCACGTCTCTGTCGTTCCTCTTTGGACACGTCCCGCATTTTCAGTCCGAAAGCGACGTTCTCCCCCACGGTTTTGTGCGGGAAGAGCGCGTAGCTCTGGAACACCATACTCGTCGGACGGCTATAGGGCGCCACCGAGGAGACGTCCTCGTCGGCGATCGTGATCGTCCCTTCCGTTTGCTCCTCGAAGCCGGCGATCATTCGAAGTGTCGTCGTCTTTCCACACCCCGATGGTCCGAGAAGCGTCAGGAACGACCCTTGTTCCACATACAGGTCGAGGTCGTCGACAGCGACAACGTTACCGAATTGTTTGGTGACGCCATCTAACACAACGTCGTTGTTCGCGTTGTTCGTAGCCATAGTTTATAACAAGTGAGATTTTCGTTCTGTTACCGCGACTTCACGCGAGACCAAATCTCGTCGTACTCGCGCTGCATCTCGTCACTAACCATGTTCATGATAGTTAGTTGGTCCAGGGAATTCAACCGGTACTTCTCTGTCTCTTCTTCGGTGTAATCGACCGCACTGGATGGGATGGCGTATCCGTTCAGTTCCATCCAATCACGTGCTGCGTCGCTGGCGCAGAAGTCGATCCATTTCTCGGCGAGTGTGCGGTGTTTCGCACCCTTGACCACGCACTGATTGTCGACCCAGCCCTTAGTCCCCTCTTCGAAGAACGAGTATTCAACGGGGAGGCCTTCATCCTTTAGGAGATTCGCGTCGCCGTCCCACGTGTACATGATGTCGACCTCACCGGATTTCATAATTTGTTGAACTTCCTCTCCACTGGTCCAGAACGTGCGCACGAGTTCTGCATGTTTGTACAGTTCCTCCTCGATTGCTTCGAGATCGTCTGGGTTATTCGGGTCCTGGCCGAGTTTTAGTGCCGCGTAAAACACCTGAACCTTTGCGTTATCCCGGGTGGACATTCGGCCCTCGAATCGATCGTTCCAGAAAATATCGATACTTGGGGGCGTGCTGATCTCTCTCTCTGTATCGGTCTTGTACGTGAACCCGGTCGACCCGAACGTCGCCGGAACGGCGTACACGTCACCGTCCTCCTCGTACACGTCGAGTTTTAACTCGTCGAAAATATACTCCTCGTACGCCGGGATATTTTCCAGCCGGAGTGGTTCGAGCATGTCGTTCCCCATCATCCGCTCGACAGCGTAGTTCGTCGGCTGCACGATGTCGTAGGTTCCTTCGGGGATCGACCGCAGTTTGTTGACGGCGTCGGCGTTAGAGGTGAACGTCTCGACTACCACCTCGCAGTCGTGTTCCTCTTCGAACGGCTCGATGAACTGATCGTCGGCGTATCCGCTACCCCAGCTGAACAGGTTCAACTGGTCGGAGTTACCGGAGTTATCGCTACCACCAGTACAGCCCGCAAAGCCAGCTAGAATACCTGTTGCTGCTGTTCCGCTCACTTTAAGATAGTCTCTACGACTATGTTGGTTGTCCTCTTTTCTCATAGCTACACCCACTATCACTCAACCCTCCAATAAAAATGTTGTGTAAGTATTTCTTTATTTGGGGCCAATATATCACAGAAGGAGCTTTCGAATCCTTGTAGATAGACGTGCACCGTGATTCGGAGTCACTTGCACCTTGATCTCTTAACTCCTTGACTTCGCACCTTATGCTGGTAGAACGCGTAGAACCAGCATTGAACGCTGATGCTCCCTGTTACGTCGTTCCTGTCATGCACTGAGCCAATCGACCAGTTAGAGTGTTTCTCGACGAGGCAGAAACACCACGCCAAGACCTACGTTACAGGTCTTGTTGCGGCCAGCAACAAGACCGTCCAAGGCATCTCGAACCACATTCTTCCGGCCAAAAGTGAGCGTGCCCTGAACAAGTTCCTCACCGAGTACAACTGGGACGAAGACCAGCTCAACAGAGAACGTCTCGCGCTTCTCCAACAGACGAACGACACGAAGTGGAGCAGTGACGGTGTCGTCATCATTGACGACACCTTCACGCACAAAACCGGCGAGAAAATCCCGAACGTCGGAAAATTCTACGACCACACGATTCGCGGCTATATCTGGGGCCAGAATCTGGTGTATGCACTCTACGCCGACGAGAAAACCACCTATCCACTCGGATTTCGTCTCTACGAAAAAGATGCACAGCGACGGGTTGAGTTAGCTATTGAACTCGTCGATGAACTCATCGAGATAGGTGTCCCGGCGGACACCTATCTCTTCGACATGAGCTACTGTTCCCAGGAGTTCGTCACTCACCTCGAAACCTACGGCAAAGAGTGGGTTTCAGCCGTTAAAAGCGACGCACGCGTCATGTACGGTGGTGAGCGAATCCGAGTCGATGCGCTGGCCGAGCGCATCGACACCGTTCCACGCACGATCGACGGCGAAACCTACCACATCTGGACACAAAAACGCGAAGTGAGCCGTCTTGGTGAGGTGAAGCTCCTGATTACAACGAAAGAATCCAACAACGACGAGGAAGAACTGAGCGTGAAGTACATAGTCTCGAACAAAATCGATGCACCAGCGAGCTATCTCATCGCGTTGTACGCGATGCGATGGCGAGTGGAGACGTTCTTCAGGGACACCAAGCAGGATCTCGGTTTTGGAGACTGCGAGCTCCGGCATGCCGCAGGTACCAGTCGCCACTGGCACCTGCTGATGCTGGCCTACAGCCTCCTCAAGCTCGGTGCTGACTCGATGGAAATTCTGCTATATCCCATGAGAGCGTGAAACAAGTATGGGACGCAAGAGACCGTGCTGTATGCCGTGCCCGAGAGCACGTGGTGCTGACTGGTCCGAGTGCGTAGGAAGCCGAGTCATGGGCATCACAGCCCGACTGCCGCCAGGAGCGGCAGTCGGGAAAGCCCGTATAGGTGCATCTCTGTTTCACGCACCGGCGTTCCAAGGTGAATCCAATGTTCATTGGAATCGACGTACACAAGCGGTACTCACAGATCGCAGTACTGGACGAAAACGGTGAGATCGTCGAAGAGGTTCGCGTCGAAAACGCGAGCCTCGACGACTTTGCCCAGCGGTACGCTGGGGCCAAAGCCGCGCTTGAAGCGACCAGCAACTACTACCACATCCATGATACTCTTTCAGAGTATCTGGATGTTAGTGTCGCTAATCCAGGCGAACTGAAGTTGATCTCCGACTCGGATAAGAAAACTGACCGCGTTGACGCGAAACAACTCGCTCGGATGGTTCGGTTGGAATCGATTCCTGAGAGCTACGTTCCAACCGACGAGGTTCGGCAAGCCCGCGCACTTGTGCGCGGGCGACAGAAACTCGTGGAGAACCGGACCGAGTACGCGAACAAGATCCACGGCTTGTTGAGTGATCACGGCATCACTCGGGAGGTAAAGCCGTTGAGTGTGGAGGGACGAGAGTTCCTGGCGGAACTCTCGCTCCCGGAACCGTGGGATGCGTTGCTGGAGTCATACCTGGAACTCATTCAGGTACTCACTGAGCAGATCGAGTCGTTGGAAGCGGAGATCGAGGAACGAGCTGGGTCTCTGAAGGAGACCCAGCTCCTGATGACGATTCCTGGTGTGAGTTACTTTACGGCGTTGACGATTTACGCGGAGTTGGGCGAGGTCAACCGGTTTGACCGGGCCAAAGAGGTCGTAAGTTACGTCGGGCTGAACCCGATAATCCGCGAGTCTGGCGACTCGCGGTTTGAGGGAGGCATCTCGAAGCGAGGATCAGGACGGGTCCGGTGGCTGCTCGTTCAAGCGTCGTACACGGCGGTTCATACATGCGAAGACGAGTACCTCAGCCGGTTTTACAACCGGTTAGCTCGGAAGAAGAACTCGAAAACAGCGATTGTGGCAACCGCTCGGAAGTTGCTGGTTTCAATGTATCACATGCTTGACCGTGAGGAGGTGTACGATCCACCAGGGGTGAGTGCCTGAGCGCCGCCCCGGCGGCGCTCATTGGCCGGCCGGTGGTAACGTTAGCGACTGCTCTCGCTAACAAGAAGTCCCCCGCCTGATGGTTGTTACAGTAGCCATCGGTTCGCCGGTTGTCGATTCTTTGCTCAACGAGTAGAGCAAGTCTTCGTACCCCGAAAAATTATCTTGGCAAACGTGGTTTGCTCAGCCAGCAGAATTTCCATAGGTGCACACAGCGCCCTTGGAACGATCCTCGAACGTGCAACCTCACTGCGTAACGACATCAAACGATCCTTCCGCGAAAGCGTTGAAAACCTCTTGTCCTGGGCGCTCAACAGCCCAAACCGAAGTACCGACGAGCTAATGCACCAGATCGAAGGCATGGTCGTCTAACGTGCGAAGTCAAGTAACTCAACAGCGGTTCCCGGACTGTAGTGAACGTATTCTGAAACTAGCAATCTACTAAGATGACACACTGACCGAGAACGAACTGTTCGAGAACCAGTCGAGGGTCCTCGCAGACCTGATCACGGCGGCTCGTTGGAGATGCGGACGAAGGGTGTTTGGGCTGTGTGTCCCATCCCGAGACAACCGCGACGTCTGGCAGCTCGAGTCGATGATCAGTGATTTTCGACACCGATAACAGATTCACAGATGGGCAGGCATCCGCGACTACGTCCAAATCGAACCCTTACACTGCGCTTTTGTATCCTGTGAGCGGGGTGCCCGCGTGTCGTGGAGGATGACGGGGATTCTGATTAGCGACGCTGCATTCGTAGCGTCAACCCTACGGTACGAGACGAACTACCCCCGTCGACTCCCCAGTTTTATTAGTGAATAGGTAGCACACTAATGTATGACAGACAGTAAATCAAACTACGACGTCGTAGTAATTGGTGCTGGAATATCCGGAATCATCGGCGCCTATGAACTCGCCATCGATCACGACGTGCTCGTCATCGATCAAGGGCGAGTGGCAAACGACGCAACGAGCCGAGCGTCGGGTCTCATCTCGACCCCACAGGTATTTCCGGACATGCCCGCGTTCGGTGCCTATGCAATCGACTTCTTCGAGAAGTTCAGCGGAACCGGGATATTTTCTTACAAGCCTCGAAGAAAGATTCAACCGGTGTTGAACGGTGGAGAGGCGGCGGCACGACAACACGCACAAGAGCAATCTGAACAGGACAATCCGGTCCACTACTACGACCCACACGAGTTCAACGAGCGATTCCCGAACGTCGCCCGTCTCGACGCTCTCGAAGGGTACGACGGTGTCCTAGAGTACGAGCGTACCGGGATGATAGATCCCATGGACTACGCTCACTCGTTGAAAAACCAGGCCAAGAGCAGAGGTGCGGAGTTCCGAACAGACACAGAAGTTTTGGACGTTTTAGTAGATAATGACGTTGTTGCCGGTGTCGAGACGGAATACGGGCGCGTACACGCTCCGAAGGTCGTCTGCGCTGCTGGGTGGCGAACAAACGAACTGCTCGCCGACCACGCCGAACTCCCGGTCCGCCCGTTCCGATGGCAAGCCGTCGAAGTCAAGCTTTCCGACGGCCTCCCCACTGCATACCCGATGGGATCCGAGACATCGATGGAGGTGTACTGGCGACCGATCAACGGCGACAATCTCCTGATCGGCGGGAGGCCTATTACGGTCGGTTCCCCGGCGTCGGAGCCGTCGACGATCACGGACTCCTTCCAAACAATGGTTCGGGAGCAACTCCCCGAGCTCCTTCCAGTCTTAGAGGACGCGACGATCGTTCGGGAGGAGTGTTGCCCCACAGGCGACTCCGCGACTCCGGACGCGTTGCCGATCTACGACACGCCTGCAGACGCGCCCGATGGACTGGTTATCGCCACCGGGTTCCAGAAAGGTGGAATCATGAGTTCTCCGTGTACGGGAGCCGCGATTCGGTCACTCGTGGCAGACGAGCCTGCGCCGTTCTCGCTAGAACCGTTCCAACTCTCCCGATTTGATGATCGCTCGTCTGATTTCCCACTGATGAATATCTACACGGCGTTTCGAGAGAGTTAGTTGAGGATCGCTGCCTGGATTCTGATTCGAGATCACATCTCAAGACTGCTCCCGTAATGTGCCACTGTCTCATCAAACCGTGACATGAATAGATAGGTGATAGGGCTGTTCTTCCATATATGAACAAGTGATTGGGCGTAAAATTACGTTAATATCATGCAAACATTACTACACCCCCGTTTTCTCAGCGGTCGTCCCACCACTCAACGGCGTCATTTATTTCAAACTCCTCGCCGCCCTGGTACCTCGTCGGATCGAACTCTGAGGGGTCGACGAGGGGGTCGTCACCGCCGATCAGATCAGCGAGCAGTCGAGCACCGAATGGGCTATTGGAGATACCCTCACCATTGAATCCGCTGCAGACGTAAAGCCCCTCGATGTCTGTCTCACCGATATGGGGATACCGGTCGGGCGTTGCCGAAACGCGTCCGGCCCAGTCGTCGTGGAGAGTTGCGTCCTCGAGGAGCGGTATTATTTCGGGGGCACGCTCCCCGACTTGTCGGAGGAAAGGTACCCGGGCCCGATTGTGGAAGTCTTCTAGATCCGTCACCGGTGTTGTGGTTCCGCCGCCGAACAGCACCCTGCCGTCTGGCGTCGGTCGTCCGTAGACGCTCCAATCAGGCGCACCCCACATAGGGAGGTCTATATTGTTTGGCGGATCGAGGATAGCAATCTGGCTCGTTCGCGGTCGGAGAGCGACGTCAGTCCCGGCCCGTTGGAGGAGACGTTTCGTCCATGCACCGGCGGCGATGATCACGACGGGTGCCTCGTAACTGCCGTTGGTCGTCTTTACGGAGATATCTTTTCCCTCTACCTCGAAATCTCTCACCTCCTCGATCTTCAGAGAGACCCCTTCGTCGCGGGCGACGGCGTGGGCTGCGTGCGTCAGCTGTTCTGGATCAGTGTAAACTGCTTCATCTATACAGAGGGCTGCTGTGACGTCGTCAGTAGCAAATTCCGGCTCTCGATCGGCTAGCTCGGCAGCACTCAATAGCTCCGTTTCGACAGTCGTCGATTCGTCTTTTAAACTGAGGTAGTGAGCCCCTTCGTCGCTGTACGCGATGGAGTACGATTTTTCCCGGTGGAATGTGAGGCCATCGTACGCTCGTTCGTATTCTTCGTAGAGGTCACGCCCGACGCGGGAAGCCTCTGCACCGAACCGTTCGTGCCGATAGATGGTCAGACTCCCCGCTGCACGACCACTGGCTTTGCTCGCGGGCGCATCACGTTCTAGCATGACTATGTCGTCCACGCCGGCACGGGCGAGCTGGACCGCACAGTTTGCACCGACGATGCCACCACCGACGACAACGGCGTCAAAAGAGGTACCAGGCATTGCTATATGGTAACTTGGTGTCGACTTAACTGTTACGCCCTGTTGAGTTTATCGTCCTGCGACAAGATGCGGTGCAGGTGTTGCCGAACAACCCCTCCAGATTGTCGTCTGATGTTCTGAATCTTGTGTTCACACTACGCTGCGGAGTCGTGATTATTTAGTCCAATGATTGTTTCAGATTTCCAGAAGGACTGCAACTTGGGGACACGAAATATTCGAATGGTGTGTGCACTCAACCGAATAATTCGGCGGAGAAATACTTTCAAGCATCAGAAAGTGGTTGAGCCGCTTTGCTGAGCGGTGTCACGCTAAGGATCGCAACGACTGATCGAGGAAGCATAGAGAGGAGGGTCGATACCGACTTGAATCGGAACAGGAAACAACCCTCTGAGAATCGTCGATGAGCTGTGTGAAACAATTGTTAGCAGATGATCTTACGACTCTGTGGCTGCTATATCAGCTTCGATGGACTCCTTAGTGCGGAGTAGTTTGTCGATTATCCATTGAGGTACGTCATTCTCGAAATGGTAGGTCGGCCATCCCACGGTTACAGCCCCGATTATCGTTCCGTCAGGATGTGTTAGGACGACACCGATATTGTCGAACCCTTCGACGACTTCTTGATCGGCTCTGGAGTACCCCCTCTCTCGTATCTGTTCTAGCTGTTCGTATAATGTATCCCGACTCGTTATCGAGTACGACGTCATCTCGGGAAGCCCCCACATATCCAGTATCTCTTCGACCCGTTCGTCGGTCATTTCTGCGAGTATCGCTTTTCCGGAGGCTGTACAGGTCATCGGGTAGAACTTTCCGACGTTCAGGCTTGTGTCGATGGTGGAGTATTTTGTCAACTCGTATCCTGTATCGATAACAGAAACGACACGGCCGTTTTCCTCAACGAGAAACTCTGTATCCAGTTCTATTTGTTGGGCGACCTCGAATATATTGCGCCTGATCTCTCGTATGAACGGAATATTCCTTCGGGCAGACATTCCATATTTGAGTTGCTTCATTCCAAGAGTGTACTTGCCGTCTTTCTTGACGAGGAAACCCTCATGTTCGAGTGTGGTCAGATGATTGTGAGCCGTACTGTGTCCGATATCGAGTTCGGAGGCGATGTCGGTCAGTCTCGCATTTCCGTGTTTTTCGACGTACTCGAGAATCCGCAGGGAACGTATCGTCGATTGGACCAACCGTCCGGAACTCGTGTTTTCCATTACCAGATATGTGCCAACCATCGCATAAAGATGTCTCGGTGAGACAGGGGCAGTATCGTGATCTGTCGTGAAGCCGAGTTGGATCCGCCGACTGGAGCCACGAGCAGTTCTCGATCACAGTCAGTGGGATTTGGCGAGCCCCCAGCGTCTCTCGCGGCACAAGGTTAATAAGTAATCATAAACATTACAGTTTCAGGCGCCTTCGTCGGATGGCCGTCCAGTGGGACGAACAGTCCGACATGTGCGCACACAAACGCGAAAACTCGCTATGGCACACGACACACTTTTCGAGCCGACACAAGTGGGACCAATCCGGCTGCCGAACCGTATCATGAGTTCGGGACATCAGACGACGCTCGTACACGACCACTTGCCGACTGAGGAGTTCAACGCGTATCACCTCGAACGTGCTCGCGGTGGGGTCGGACTCGTCGTTCTCGAGGCTCACGCCGTCCACGAAAGTGGATTGCTGACCGACCACACTATCGACGCGTCCAACGATGCGATCGTCGATCTGTACGAGCCGTTCGCAGAAGCGATGCACGACGCGGACACCCGCGTTGTGGCACAACTCTTCCACGGCGGCCGAGAGCGCTACGCTGGGGAGTACGCTCCGCCTGCACTATCGTCGTCTGCCGAACCGACGGATCGGCTCCACGTCGTGCCACGGCCGATGGAGAGCGAGGAAGTGTACGAAATGATAGACTCGTTTGCCGACGCTGCGGCGCGGATAGAGCGCGCAGGTCTCGACGGTGTCGAAGTCGTCGGGTCACACACGTATCTGCCGGCGCAGTTCTGGAGCCCGAACGTCAACGACCGAAACGACGAGTTCGGTGGCAGTCTCGCGAACCGCTGTCGATTCACGACGGAAGTTATCAATCGCATCCGCGACCGGACGGGCGACGATTTCGGCGTCGGTCTCCGATTCAGTGCCGAGGAACGATCCGAACAGGGGCTCTCGTTCGAAGAAACACTCCCCATCGTCAAGCAGATTGACGACGAGACATCTCTCGATTACTGGAGTATCGTCGTCGGTAGTTCCAGTACGCAAGAGGGTTGCAGTTACATCGTCCCTCCGGCCACCGAATCAGAAACGGTGACCCGGTCACCCGCCGCAGTCATCGACGAGATGGTCGACGGACAGGTCATCGTCACGTCACGTATCAACACTCCCGAGAAGGCGACACGGATGCTTGAAGAGACCGGAGCCGACGTCGTCGGGATGACACGGGCCCTCATCGCCGATCCGTCTCTCCCACGGAAGACGAAGTCTGGCGAATGGGACGACGTTACACCTTGCGTAGCCTGCAATCAGGGCTGCATCGGCCGGTATCAGGAGGGATTGCCAATCCGCTGCACAATAAACCCCGTCACCGGCCGCGAGACCGAGTACAGCGACCCAGACCTCGCGGACACGCCGAAGTCAGTCCTCGTGGTCGGTGGTGGGCCTGCAGGCCTCGTCGCGGCGACGACGGCGGGCAAACGCGGACACGACGTGACGCTTCTCGAAGCCACCGATGAACTCGGCGGGCAGGTGACAGCCTACGCCGACCTGGAGCACCGAGGGCGGTACGAAGACTGGCTGGATACGCTCGTCTCGCGCCTGAGCGAGTACGACGTGACCGTTGAGTGTGAAACCCATTTCACTCCCAACGACGTCACCGTGTACGATCCCGACGAACTCATCCTTGCGACAGGGGCGAAAGGACGTACACCAGACGTGAAGATTGCCGACGGGGCGTCGACGTACACCGACGTGGAGATACTCGAGAAAGACGACCCGTTCAGCGAGTTCGTTCTCATCTCTGACTGGGAGGGCAACGAGGCGGCCCTCGACGTGGCAAAGCAAGCGGTCGCAACCGGTTCCGACGTCGAAATCGTCACGTCGGCGTATACGGCGGGTGAGTCCGTTCAACAGTACATTCAGAACACACTGCTGGGCGACCTCTACGCCGAAGACGTGACGCTGACACCGCACCATCGCGTCGACGCCGTCGAGGCCGAAGCCGTCGTTCTCCAGAACGTTTTCAACGACGAACAGGAACGGCGAACGGGCGTCGACACGGTGGTCTTCGCACACGCCGGCGAGGCTGACTACGAACAGTACCGCGCCCTCGCGACACGCGACGTGCCGGTACATCGCGTCGGTGACTGCTGGGCCCCTCGTTCGCTGGACGAGGCAGTCTGGGAGGCCTTCGAGACGGCCACGGAACTCTGAGCATCGACTACAGATACCACCAAGAGAGACCCCAACATGACGTTCGAGACACACCACACCGGGACGAACTGGGAAGGAGACGCTGCGTTTTCACAGGTTGCCACGGTCCCCGCCGATCACTCGTTCGTGGTTACGGCTGGACAAGTCGCCTACGACGACGACGGCAACGTCGTCGGCATCGGGGACATCGAAAAACAGACGCGAAAGGCGTTCGAGAATCTCGACCGGACGCTCAAGTCAGCAGATGCATCGATGGACGACGTACTCAAACTTCGCTACTCGATTACCGAACTTGAGTACTACGAAACGGTCAAAGACGTCCGCGACGAGTACCTCTCGGAACCGTATCCGACCGGAATGCTCGCGGTCGTCAACGGGCTCGCCACACCCAGACTGCTGATCGAGATCGAGGCACTCGCGGCGATTTCCGACAAGTGAACTACTAGCATGGTCGACTGAAGCAAAATCGGCCTATGTTTTGAGACCTCTTTGAACCCTCGATAGCGCCGTTAGAGATTCGATCAGATTACGAAATTGAACTTGACATTTCGAATAGGTATATTTCGAGATGGGCTGCGAAGAGAGCGAGAGAGAACCAAACTGCCGGTAGTGATACTGTATACTAGAATGTGAATATAGCGTTAGCCACGGCTTATGAGTCCACTACGCCAACGTTATGAGCGTCGCCCCACACACAACCAGAGACACACCGGTGGCGATTCCGAGAGTCACTCGTTCGATGTCGGTGAGAACGACAGCGCTGACAACGGTAGCGACGACGGGAGATAGACCAGAGAGGGCAGAGACTATCGCAACTGATCCGCGGGCGAACGCCTCAAACAGAAAGAAGAGCGCAAATGCCGAGAGCAGACCACTCCAGATGAACGGCCGTAGTGCATCTACCGGCGGAACGAGTTGTCTGTCGCGAGCCACCGCGGCGTAGACGAGGAGAGCGGCGAGAGTAGCGATCGCGTTCACGGTGATCGCCTCTAGCGTCGTCACACTCGTACGCGTCAGTCCGTACCGTCGCACCACGTTCGAGACGGCGTAGGCCGCTGCAGCCGAAAGCGGGAAGACGAGCTCGGCGATGTCCCATCCAGCTTTATCTCCGCCCTTCGACGTGGCGACAACTGTGAGGCCGACGACGATGACGACGATCCCAAACGTAGTCTGGAGCGACATTGCTTCTCCGAGGAAGAGTAGCGCGATGACTGTGGCAAAGAGCGGATGAGTGTTGAACCCGGCACTGTTGATACTTGCCCCGACTCGGTCGACGCCAGTAAAAGACGCCATCCACGCTACCGCACCGGCCGCCCCCGACGAAGTAAACACGAGCACTGCAATCGGCGAGAGCGACAGGAGGTCAGTGACATCACCGAGAACAGCAAGGCTAGCAAAATAGCAGATCGTTCCGACGGCGACGACAACGAGAGATCCCTGGAGTGACGTCCCACCACGAACGATACCAGACTTCGTCAGCACGGGGCTAGCTCCCCAAAAAAGCGCTGCGAGGAGTGCGAACAGATACACGTCTGGAATAAGACCCATGACTAATTACTGTCCCAGTCACTTGTAAATCACGGGGTCGAAGAGAAGTCTGCTCACAGTCTCGAGGGGAGTGCAGTACAGGCGTCGTGGTGGTTTGGGCCCGACAGAGGGCGTCTCGGTCGAGTCTTTCGAATTTGCACCTCGACTTGGCGAAGACTGACGCTCACGGGGACCGGGACGGCTCGAATCGCACACGGCCGCACAAGCAGCTAAAAGAACTCATCCCCATTACAGTCTCACATAACACGGTGGGGTACGATATCGTAATTACAGGTGCAGTCGTCGCTGGGTGCATCAGTGCCTATCAACTAGCGTCGGACCACGACGTGCCCGTCATTGCAAATGGGCAGGTAGCAGGAGAAATCACGGCCGTTCGTCGGAACTCATCACCATCACCACCGACGTGCTCGTGCCTCGGTCGGAGATACTCGACGTTCCAGAGATGGCGTCTCACGTCGACGGAACCAGATAGTTCGAGTTCTTCGAGCGCCCGGGCGGCGAACCTGTTCCGACCGACCAGGTTGATAGCGCCCGTGACTACGTGGCCGACCCTCAGGAGGACGGCCTCGCAGTGACCCTTCAACAAAACAATTAACAATTCACGGATAATGATCTATCTTGAGGTTCATGACCGACACGACAACGAGATCGGACGGTGCAGAACTGGCGCAGCGACTAATCGAGGAGGTCTGGAGCAAGGGCCAACTCGAGGTGATCGACGAGATCGTCTCCGAGGACTACGTCGACTACTTCGCGGGCGAGCCCAACGTCCGCGGCCGTGAGGGGCTCAAGGAGTATGTCACGGAGACCCGGGAGAGCTTCCCCGACTTCGGGAAGGACATCGAGGGACTCGTCGTGAACGGCGACTCGGTCGCCCTCCGGTTCACTGCGACGGGAACCCACGAAGGCGAGTACGGGGGTATCGAGCCGACGGGCAAGGAAATCTCGTTCGCTGGCTCCATCTTCTTCCACATCGACGACGGCGAGATCACGGCGACCTACGAGAGCGCCGACATGTTGGGACTCATGGAACAGTTGGACGCCGTTTAGTCATTCCACAGGTAACTCGCCGTTTTTTCGCCGTTGTCATCTACCGCTATTACCATCGCATGGCCATTGCACTTCTCGGACGCCGGGCTGTCCCTGGCAGTTCGGACCGATTCGCCCTCGATGACTGCATCAAATTCGATATCGACGAGTATCTTCCTCTTCAACTAGCGGTACCTCGATGACCGTGCTTGCAGGTTGGTGCGCGCCGAGATACTCGGTGAGGGCAGGCACGACCTCGTCCTCCGTTTCGAGCGCTACTGTAATCCACGATCGAAGGATCGCAAGGTAACGTTCGGTCAGTACCATTGCGGGTATGTTGGCTTTTCCAACCTGCCGACGCGTTTCCTCAACTCTGTGGACCGACCAACTCCGGTGATTCGGCGATGTACGACGAACCGAAGTCGGTGGACCGATCCTCGAACCGGTCGAGCGAGAACTCGTCCACGGAGAACGGGCCATCCTCGTCGGTGACGACCATCCGAATCGCCGTGCCGATCACGGGGGCTGCCATGATTCCGAATCCGTGTGTCCCGGTGGCGACGGCGAGCCCCTCGGGCGCTTCAGCAGGGGCATCGATGATCGGATACCGGTCAGGGGTGGCAGAATCGCCAAATCGGCAGGTGTCACCGGCGACGAATTGCGCCTCACCGAGGTTGGTGATCAGCTCGGGAATTGTTCCCGCGATGAGACGCTGGAACCCTTCTGTCGTCGTCGACCGAGGCGTTCCTGGCGGTTTCACGAAGTACGTTCCACCTCCGATGTGCAGTTCCCCGTTTGGCTCCGCACGGAAGTAGAGGTGCGAGTGTTCGTCCCATGCCATCGGGAACTCCTCTGTGAGGGTGCGTTCGTGGTCGAGGTTGTACGTCTGGTACCGGTACGGTCGAGTCGGGATGCTGACGTGTTCGGAAACAAACTGTCTGGTCCGCCAGCCGGCGGCCACGACCACCTGTTCAGCCCGGATTCGCTCGTCTGCTTCGGTGTCGACCCCGACGATGCTGCCGTCTTCAACAGCGAGATCGTCAACCTCGACGCCAGTCAGGAACGTCGCCCCGTCACGCTCAGCGTCCTCTTTCACCGTCGTCACAAACGTGTACGGATCGAGCCAGCCGGCGTCCTCGTAGACGATGCCACCTGCGTGGCCGTCGAGTTCGAACGTATCGGGGAAGCGGTTCTCCAGTTCATCCGGGGTGTGAAACGCCGCGTCGAACCCGTTTTCACGGAGCGTCGCAGCGTGGTCACGCAGTGACGCGACGTCGTGTTCATCCGACCGGAGCTCCACGTACGATCGCTCGTGGAACGAGAAGTGACCGGTTCCGTCGTATTCGCGGAAGAACTCGATAGCGTGTGCTGCGGCGGCCGGGGTATCGGAGTACTCTTCTACGACCGTGACGAGCCCAGACGCCTTGCCCGTGGCGCCTCCACCGATCTGGTCCCGTTCGACGACGAGGACATCGTGGTCCGGTGCCAGCTCTCGAGCGGCCATACAGCCGACGATTCCTCCACCGACGATAATAACATCGTACTTCTGGCTCATTGCTACTGGGTATCATATGGACAGCAGTCGTCTAATTACTTTCGCTTTGCCGGGCGCCAGTACGAGTTGCCGTGTCACTCCCCACTTTGACAGTACGGACTCACAAACCGAAGTGAAGTAGTGCCTGACGGTGGAGTCAGTTGTCCGGCCAGCGCTCGATGTAGACGGTCTCGTCGGTGTAGAACCGAACCACGTCCTCTGCTTGGGCGTGGAGGTCTCCGAAGAAGGAGTCCTTCTGTCCACCGAAGTGGAAGAACGCCATCGGTGCGGCGGTACCGGCATTGACCGCGAGGTTCCCGGCTTCGGCGTCGTGCCGGAATTTCTTCGCCTCGCTCCCCTTGCCCGTGAAGAGGCTCGCAGCGTTGCCGAACTGGCTCTGGTTCATGATTTCGATGGCTTCGTCGATACCGGCGGCGGGCATTAGGCCGAGTACTGGTCCGAAGATTTCCTCTCGGCTGATGACCATATCGGTGGTCACGTCTCGGAAGATGCAGGGGCCAAGGAAGTTACCGTTCTCGTAGCCGTCGATCGTCACATCACGCCCGTCGTAGACGAGTTCCGCGCCTTCACTGATGCCGGTTTCGACGTAGTTGCGGACGCGCTGTTCGTGTTCAGGGGAGATCAGCGGACCGATCGTCGTGTCGTCGTTGAGGCCGTAGCCGACCACCTGTCGGTCGGCTTCGGCGACCACGAGATCGACGAAGTCTTCGTAGACGGATTCCTCCACGACCACGACGTCGTTGGCGAGACACCGCTCACCCGAACAGGCAAGTGCGGACGAGACGGCTTTCTCGGCAGCGAACTCGAGGTTCGCCGACTCAGTCACGATGACGTGATTCTTCGCGCCACCCTGGGCTTGCACGCGCTTTCCGTTGGCGGCGGCCTTTTCGTAGATGGTCTCCGCGACCGGGGTACTCCCGACGAAGGAAACGCCCTCGATACCGTCGTGTTCGAGGATGGTGTCGACCGTATCAACACCACCATTGACAAGCTGGACGACGCCGTCGGGGAGAGACGTTTCGTCTAGAAGTTCGAACAGTTTCCGTGCGGTCAGTGGGGCCTGTTCGCTCGGTTTCAGGATGAAGCTGTTTCCAGTCGCGACCGCGTAAGGGAGAAACCACAGCGGGATCATTCCCGGAAAATTAAACGGCGTAACTGCCGCGAACACGCCGAGCGGCTGGCGGACTGCGGTCTCGTCGATCTTCGGGGCGGCGTTCTCAACGTGCCCAGCCTGCATCAGGGTTGGCATCCCACAGGCCACCTCCACGTTCTCGATCCCGCGACGGAGTTCTCCCTTGGCCTCGCCGATGGTCTTGCCATGCTCTTGGACCAGAAGCTCGGCGAGTTCGTCCTGGTGCTCCTCGAGGAGCTGTTTGAATTCGAACAGCGGCTGGATTCGCTCTTCGATAGGCGTCCGCCGCCACGTTTTGAATGCGTCTTGTCCAGCCGTCACCGCGTCGTCGACGTCGCTCTCGGAGCTGAATCCGACCCTCGCGATTGACTCGTTCGTCGCTGGATTGTCGACTCGCTGACCGTCCTCACTGGCGGTGGCCCACGTCCCGTCGACGTAGTTCTGGACTTCACCGTGTTGTAACTTCGTTGTTTCAGCCATGGCGTACGTGTTAACTGGGTCGAACAGATAAAAACATTCTGCTTCACAGACCGCTAGTGGTGGCTTGGTTTCGGCGTTCGATCACGGCTCAGTGGCGATCTCTTCGGCACTTTCAGGGCTCTCGCCGGTGTTCGCGACGGGAGTCGAGGCTATCGTTCTCACCGACGTGAAGCGAATGATGCGGGGAACCGTCATTAGCATCTCTCTGGTGTGAGCGCGTATTTCGCCATCTTCGGTAGCGAGGCAAACGAGGTCGCCATCCAGCTCGCTCGGGAGTACAAGGACGCCTCCAAGGTACTCACCCGGTGGCGGTCATATCATGGCGGGACGTACGGGGCAGCGAGTCTCACTGGAGAGTTGGAGACGCGCGCGAACGTAGAACGAACGGTACGCCGCGACATCGGGAACTGCTCGATTCCTCCCGCCGGTGCCCGAGTGTTTCGACGCAGACGGTCGCGCCATCCGGCGGACGAAGCCTAGCTGTGAATTCTTCTGGGTAAAGTATAAGTGGTAAATTAGTCCATCATATGTATGGAACGCGATAGCTCGGGCACGGAAATGGAGCGACAGATCGACGAATTGGGTATCGACCACGTGTTCGTCGAATTTCCGGACATAAACGGAATCTCCCGGTCGAAGCAGCTTTCCGCCGAGAAGTTTCTTTCGACGTGGGAGACCGGTCCAACGATGAACCTCGCCGTACTGGTCCAGACGCCCCGGAACGAAGTTCCAGAGGGGTCTGGACTGGCCGAGGAGATTGGCTTCGCGGACGGCCGACTCCGACCCCTTCCGGAGACGTTCCGACCTCTTCCGTGGCGTAAGAACGCTGCACGGGTCCTCTGTGATCTTGAGTATCGCGGGGAGCCCGTCGCGGCTGCGCCACGACAGGTCCTGAATCGATTGCTCGACGAACATGGGCTCGGGATCGATCTGTTCGTCGGCAGCGAACTGGAGTTCTATCTGCTGGAAGCGACGGATGGAGGGTACGCTCCGGTGACCGACGACAAACACGAGTGTGTCTCGTGGGCGACAGAGGAAGTCGGACCGTTCTACGAGGCGCTCTCGAAGCTGGGAGAGCAGTACGGCGTGCCACTAGAGTCACTTCAGCACGAACACGGTCCGGGACAACTGGAGGTTCTGTTCGACTACGGAGACCCGCTCTCACAGGCAGACAGGACGTTCGATTTCAAGCGTCTCGTCAAGCAGACGGCTCGTCTTTCCGACCGATACGCGACGTTCATGGCCAAACCGTTCGCGGACGAGTCGGGAAGCGGATACCACCTCCACGTGAGCGGGTTCGAGGGCGAAGAGAACGCGTTCGCCGACGGCGACACGCTCTCGGACATGGGACAGTACTTCGTCGGCGGCTTGATGGAACACGCACCGGCACTCGCTGCTATTGGGACGCCGACGCTCAACGGATTCAAGCGCTACGTCCCTGACGGGTTCGTCCCTTGTACGGCGTCGTGGGGGTACGACAACCGGCAGACTGCAGTCCGTATTCCCTCTGGAATCGTCCGCGTCGAGAGCCGTATCGGTAGCGCCGACGCCAATCCGTATCTCGTGATTGCAGCCACTCTCGCAGCCGGCATCGACGGCGTTAGAAACGAACTCGAGCCAGGCGACCCTGTCGAGGGGAATCCTGCTGGACAACGGACGCCGCTCCCGCGATCACCATCTCAGGCGCTCGCAGCACTCGAAGCCGACACCGCACTCCGAGAGCTTCTCGGTGAGGACGTGATTCAAGCGTATCTCGCGTCGAAGCGACAGGAGTTGCAGTCGTTCTGGTCGACTGTCACGCAATGGGAACGCGATCAGTACGTCGAGACGCTCTAGTACCGTTGCGGGACGGTCGTTCCGTCAGGACTGTTGCTCCTCGGCCAGCTTCGGTGCAACGTTCTTGAACGCCTCGATTGTCTCGTCGATGTGCTCCTCGGTGTGCTGGACGCTGATCGTCCACTGCTGGTCAGCGCTGTGTGGATGGGGCATGACTCCCTGGTTGAGCATGGAGAACCAAAAGTTCTCGTGAAGGCCGTAATCGATGTTGTCGATCCAGTCACGGTAGTTCTCGATCCGCTTGTCGGTAAAGAGGATGCTTCCCTGAGAGTTGACGTGTTCTACGTGACCCACGATGCCTTCGTCCTCCATGACGTCTTCGTACCCTCGAACCATCCGTTCACCAAGCGCATCAACGTGTTCGTAGGCATCTTCGGTGAGGACATCCTTCAACTGTGTGACGAGCGCCTGCAGGACGAGGGGATTGCCGTTGTACGTTCCGTAGTGGGCGGCACCGTCGTCGATCCGCTCCATGACTTCCTCTTTACCACCGATCGCACCGACAGGGAAGTTCCCACCAATGGATTTTGCCATCGCAACTAGGTCCGGTTCGACGTCGTAGTACTCGGCTGCTCCCCCGGGGGCGACCTTCACCCCTGTTTTCACCTCGTCGAAGATATAGGTGATACCGTACTCGTCACAGAGCTCGCGTAACCCCTGCAGGAAGTCCCCGTGCGGCTGGGTCATAGCGACGTTCATCACGATCGGTTCGACGATGAGCGCCCCGATCTCGTTGATGTTGTCGTGCATGATCTGTTCGACCGCATCCAGATCGTTCCATGGGGCGATCTCGACCGTCTCCGCTACCTTCTCCGGGACGCCTTCGCTCTCGACGACACGGGCGGGGCGCTTGGGGTGCCCGCTGAGCCGGCCGGGCGCAGACTTGCTCATGAGCACGTAATCGTGACACCCGTGGTACGACCCCTCTATCTTGAGGAGCTTGTCCTTGCCCGAGTACGCCCGGGCAATGCGGATGGCGTGCATCGTGCTCTCGGTCCCAGAGTTGGTGAAACGGACCTTGTCCACCAAATCCCAGCGTTTCTTCAGCTCCGTCGCCGCCTCAGTGAGCAGCTTGTGTGGATGAGTGAAGAGAGTCCCACGCTGGAGCTGCTCGGTCACTGCCTCCGTCACAGCGGGGTGAGCGTGCCCACTCATCCCAGCGCCGTTGTTCATATCAAAATCCATATACGAATTCCCGTCCACGTCGTGGAGATACACTCCCTGAGCTTTGTCGATAAACAACGGATGGGGGTCCCACGCCCGATACGAGCTCGCAACGCCCACCGGGACGTGGTCGCCAGCCTCGCGGTACAGTTTCCTACTCGTCGGAGTCCGTTCGCGATACTCTGCTTCAACCGATTCCCACAATTGCATTGCAACCACCGGTTAGAGGTACTTGTTAATATAGCTCATGGTTGTACCATAGGTTCTCCGTCTGTTCTGTACCGGGCGTTCCGTCCTCGGACCGGTCGCTGGACTCGATCGGTGTGCAGAATAGTTTATACGACTCTCTCACAAACAACCACTGGGTTCAGAATCCGACTATGAGTGAAACCAACGAGCTCACCGTCTTCTGGGACGACCGATGTCTTGACCACGAACCCCCCGCGGGGGAGTTCGAAGCGGAGTGGACCGGCCGCCTCGCCGTTAAGGAACCACACCCCGACCGCTCGGAACGCATTCAAAACATCCGTCACATAATCGAGCAGACAATCACCGATCAGGTCACGTGGGCCGAGGTATCGCCGGCGACCCGTATACAGCTCGAGCGCGTCCACGATCCGGCGTATATCGACGAGTTCAAAGCGTTCTGCGAGACTGGTGGTGGACGTCTGACGGTCGAGACGGGAGCCAACGAGGCGAGCTACCCTGCCGCCGAACATGCCGCTGGAGCGGCGGTTCAGGCGGCCAAACACGCACTCGAGCACGGCCTGCAGAACATCCCGTACGCTCTCGTCAGACCGAGCGGACACCACGCCCAGCCCGCACAGGCCGACGGCTTCTGTTTCTTCAATAATGTGGCCGTCGCTGCCGAACACGTACTCGAGACGACAGAGACAGAGCGCGTGGTGATTTTCGACTGGGACGTCCACCACGGAAACGGGACACAGGAGTGTTTCTACGAACGCGACGACGTACTCGTTATCGGCATCCACAACGACCACTGGTCGTGGGATCCGGAAGCGCATCCGCAGACGGGTGACGTCGACGAGCACGGTCGTGGCGCTGGCGAGGGATACAACCTGAACGTCCCGCTCCCACCCGGGACCGGCGACGAGGGCTACGAGTACGCCATCGATCGAATCGTCGAGCCGGTCGTTACCGACTTCGATCCGGACCTCATCATCGCCAGTGCGGGCCAAGATGGTGGCACTGTCGATCCGCTGGGTCGAAACGTACTCACCAAGGATGGGTTCGAGATGCTGGGCCGGCGGGTCCGCGAACTCGCCGCGGCTACTGCTGGTGGTAGGCTGGCGCTGATCCAGGAGGGGGGCTACCAGATCAGTCATCTCGCGTACGCCACGCTAGGCGTCCTCGAGGGCGTGCTGGAATGCGAGACGGGAATCGAGGACCCGATGGCGTGGATGGACGAGGATTTCGACTCCGCCCGACGAGCCGTCGACGACGTTGCCGACTACTACGCCACGTACTGGCCTCTGACGCAACGGTAGCGACAGGAAGAGAGACAACAGCGACCAGCAGGCAACGACGGCTCGCCTCCGTGGCTCCCCGTTTCGTGGTTTCGTCGTGGGCCGTGTGATCTCGCTACATTATTCATATCACTGAAGAAAATAGCTGTAGGTGACCGATGGAGTCCATCTCGCATCAAGTGTTCCGACGCAAGCTTCGGAAACTCAGCTACGAACCCGTCATGGTCTTCGTGGCCGACCTCTGGCGTGCCGGGGATGGGAGACGCAGATCGACTGCCGGGTGATCACTGTGACACGGTCAGCCGAATCGAGGTCGCAGATGCGTCGTGAGCGACTCGCCGTCAAGGACAGAAGCATCTGGTTCCGAATCTAGCCGGAACGGGCCGACGCCGTCATCACGCGAAGGGACGGAACACGTATCACAGGTGCCGAGGAGGCAGATGTCGACACGCTCGACACCGCGACTCGCCATGAAAGGTATCCACCTACCCGACGAGGCTGTCAAATACCAGATCGAAGCGCTCGGAACCGCGGATGGAGTCCAGGCTGTCTGGGAATTCGAAAGTCACGAGTTCCGCCGCCATGCGGGGACGTACAACGGGTTCAAACGAGCTATCCGTTCGAGAACCTGCTCGGCCCACAGCACACCGAGTACGGCCCGGCGTCAGATTCGGGTCGGGGGTGAGACAGAGTGTGACGGCAACTGGTGCAGACGGTGAACAGTCGAGTTACGTGTTCACGCTGGTGAGTAAGTGTGAAGACGGCAACCGCTGCTGGCGGACGAATGGACTCGCCGACCAGAATGCGAGACGGTAACGCACGTGCCCTCTGGAGAGTTACCGACTATCAGTTTCGGAAGTAGAGACTGACAGCGATAACTAGCATGCTAATGACGAGTGCGACGGTGCTGATCGCGTTGATGACCGGTGACTGCGAGCGTTGGATGGTCGAAAAGATGTACACGGGAAGCGTGTTCTCCACGCCACTGGTGAAGAACGCGATCAGGAAATCGTCGAACGAGAGAGTGAACGCGAACAGTGCGCCGCTGATGATCCCGGGCGCCAGGAGCGGTAGGGTGACTCTCCGATAGGTCGTCCATTTACTTGCGCCCAAGTCACGTGCAGCCTCCTCCAGCGTCGGGTCGAATCCCGCGAGCCGAGAACTCACAGTCACCAGCACGAATGGGACCACGAACACCAGTTGGCCGATGATAACGGTCCTGAGCGAGCGGGAAATCTCGAGGTAATTGAACATCATCAAAAGGGCGACGCCGAGGATAAGCCCCGGAATGGTCATCGGGGCGATGACGAGCATCCGATACGTCTGCTTCAGCCGGAAGTTGTGTCGCACGAGCGCAATGGCCCCGAGCGTTCCGAGTACCGTCCCGAAGAACGTCACGAACAGGGCGACCCACAGACTGTTGATCGTCGCGTTGATCGCTGACGGTGTCTCAAGCAGCGTCTGGTACCACTCAAGGGTAAACCCGTCCCATGGGAACCCCGAGAAAGACCCCTTCTCGAACGAGAAGAGCACGATAACGATAATCGGCGTATAGAGAAACAGAATGACGAGGACAGCCCAGACTCGCATCCAGTGTCTCTCAACTAGTCGGACCGCTTTCGAGAACCTGTTCTCCTTCGTCGACGGTGGGTTATCAGTACTCATATCAGAACAGCTCCTCCAGGTCGGCGTGGCGCAGTAGCAGTCCGAGAGTGAGCACCACGATAAACATCAGGATGCTCCCCAGTGCGGCGCCGGCGGGCCAGTCTGCACCGAATCCGAACTCGTACTGGATGCGCGTTCCCACGAACGGGATGCCGCCGCCGAGCAGCGACGGGACGACGAACGCCCCCATGCTAAAGATGAATACAAAGATTGTCCCAGCAAGTAATCCAGGAACAGACAGTGGCAAGATGACGCGAGTGAACACCGCTATTCGGGAGGCACCCAGGTCACGGGCGGCCTCAAGGAGTACGTCGTCGATGTTCTCAAGAGACGAGTACAGTGGCAGTATCATGAAGGGAAGCCAGAGGTAGACCAGTCCCAACCAGATGGCGAACCGCGAATTAAGGATCCAGGACAGCGGTTCGTTGATGATGCCGATACGCATGAGAATCGTATTGAAAACGCCATCCTTCGAGAGGATGATTCGCCAGCCGAAGATGCGAACGACGTAGTTAGTCCAGAAGGGGACAATGACGATTGCGGCGAGTTGATTCTTGTACTGACCACCGTACTTTGCCATGAAGTAGGCGATGGGGAACGCGATAATTCCCGTCGAGATCGTCGACAGGGTTGCAATTATCGTAGTCGTCTTGAATGCACTTATGTTCTGGTGCTTGGTGATCCCGTCGATGAAGTTGGAGAGACCGTAATCATGGATGAGGTTGTAGTTCTCCATCGCCATCGTTGAGATCATGAACATAATAAACAGTGGACCGAGGAAGAAAATCCCTTCGAGCAGTAACACCGGTCCGGCGGTAGCTATCAGCGTGATGTACTCGTTGTCGGTAAACTCGTCGAAACTGTTAGAAAGAGAGTCCGAAGTCTGTTTGACGCTACCTGCCATCGTGATCTCCTCCATCCCGCTGAATTGGTATTCGGGATTGCGGCCAGTGCTGTAGTGTCATACCATGGCGTGGAACAGGATAGTAAATAAACGTTATGGGTTTTCGGGGGAGCAACCGAGACGCAGGGACCCGAGAGCCCACGCTGTGACGGTGGACAGTATCGTCCCGATATCGAGAAGGTGGGTTTCTGACTCAGATGCCCGAGCTTGCCTTCGCGGATGACCAGATATCCAGCCACTTGTCCTGCTGAGGGGAAATCTTGTACTGGACGAGGTTCTGGAGGAGCGTATCCGTCGCCTCGAACCCTTTGTCTTCGTACATCATGATCTTCTTCTGTTCTTCCTCGCTGAACTGGTCGAACGCTTCGGTGTTCACCGGTGCTCCCTTGGAACTCGCGTCTTCCCAACAGATAGAGTATTGACCTTCAGGAGTCATACAGGCGTTGATGTACTCGTTCGCGAGGTCGCGGCTCAGATTGGGGTTATTGACGAGACAGAGTCCCTCGGTCCAATACCAGCCACCGACATCGGGTGGATACATGATCTTCATCCAGTCGTTCCCTTCCGCTCTGATCTGGCTGAGGCCGAAGTTCCCGGTTCCGAACACGAGATTAGCATTCCCCTGGAGCATATCCTGCCGAAACGCTGCCGCTCCACCATGGATCGCCACCGCGTTGTTGAACATCTGCACCAACGTTTCCTCGAGCGTTTCGAGTTGGGAGTCCGAGAGTTCGATATCCATCGGGTTATTGTCCCCGATATCGAAGATTTGCATGATCACCAGTGGAATGACCCACGTCGGCCAGTCCGCTAGCGTCACCTCTCCCTCGAACGTCCCGTCCCAGACGGCTTCGTACCCTTTCTCCTCCAGTACACTGACGTCGACTTCGTTGTCGTTGTAGCCGAGCCCGCCCCAGCCCCACCGAGGCGGAACCGCATACATGTTGTCCTCGTGAGTGAAGGTGGGGTACGGCCATTTAAACTGGTCAATCCAGTTGTTGGTGCTCGGATAATCGTCCTTCTCGACCGGTATGATCGTGTCGGCCCTGGCATTACGCAACGCCCACGTGTTATCGAGAAGTAGGATGTCGAACTGCTGGGTACCGCCACCCTGGAGCGTGTTGAACCCGTCGACGTCACTCGAGATCAGTTTTAGGTTGACCGTGGCCCCGGTCTGTTCCTCAATTCTCTTGGCAATCCCTTCATAACCGGCCCACGAGAGGACGTTGAGTGTCTCGCCTGCGAAGTCACCGCCACCTCCGCCACTGGTATCTCCGCCAACACAGCCAGCAAGTGCCGCCGCCCCAGCAACTGTAGCACCTTCCAGTACCTGTCTCCGGTTCAATATCATGTCTTGGTTTCTCATGGCACATAAACACGATTTAGTCACCCGTATTTAGACTTTTTCTAGTATTTTCGATAATATCGTGCCCAGATCTCTGAGACAGTCAGTTCGGGCAGACCACCAATATTATTATCTGTTTGCAATAGAAGGAGTAACCATGGAGGGAAAAGGCAGCGTTCGTCTCGAAGGCCTTCGGAAGGAGTTCGGTGACGTCGTCGCCGTCGACGGAATCGATCTCGAGATCAACGCCGGAGAGTTCTTCACGCTACTCGGCCCATCAGGCTGTGGGAAGACGACCACACTTCGGTGTATCGCGGGACTGGAGACTCCCACGGCAGGACGCATCTCGATCAGCGGCGACGACGTAACTCACCTGCGGGCGAACAACCGAAACACGAGTATCGTCTTTCAGGAATGGGCGCTGTTCCCACATATGTCGGTGGGTGAGAACATCTCGTTCGGCCTCGAGATGAACGATGTCACTAAATCCGAGCGAGAAGAACGAGTGAAGGACGCCCTCGAACTGGTCGAACTATCTGGCTACCAGGACCGCAAGGTTTCGGCGCTCTCAGGCGGGCAAAAACAGCGGATCGCCATGGCCCGGTCACTTGTCATCGAGCCAGATGTGTTGCTCCTGGACGAACCTCTGGCGAGCCTCGATAGAAGCCTCAGTGAGCGTCTCCAGGTGGAATTAAAGAACATTCAGGACGATCTCGGAGTTACCTTCATTTACGTGACCCACGACCAGGAGGAAGCGCTCACCATGAGCGACCGGATCGCCGTGATGAACGACGGGAAGGTCGAACAGGTCGGTCCGGTGACGGAGCTGTACGAACACCCAAAGAGTACGTTCGTCGCCGAATTCCTCGGCGAGACCAACCTGTTCGAAGGGACGGCCCACCGGGAGAACGGTCACATCAAGCTGGATTGCGACGAGATCAACGTCGAACTCAATACCGGTGCCGTGGACAGTGACAGGCTTGCGGACAACGCATCCTGCGCGTTTACGGTTCGCCCGGAAAGTATGATAATTCCAGAGGAGGGAGAAGAAGAGTGCGACAACATGTGGACGGGGACAGTCCAGGACGCGATATACAAAGGGTCAACAACCCTGTACGAGATCGATGTTGGCGACCGAATTCTGAAAGTCCAACAGCAGCGATCGAACAGCGTGCGGATGTATAGTGAGGGTGACCAACTGAGTGTTGGCTTTAATTCGAACGACGGTGAAGTCATCAGAGAACCATGAGACCACCATTGCACGTCCATTACTGGAAGCAACGCGATCGATGGTTGCGCTGGTCAAAGAAGAAACCCCTGTCAGGCGAGGAACGAGGCAAAGACAAGAGGGACACGTCAGCGTGACTCTGATGGATTCGACCAACGCATACGACGTCATCGTCGTCGGTGGTGGTGTCATTGGCTGTGCAGTAGCACGGGAACTCGCTCCCGATCACGACGTGCTGGTGCTCGAAGCGGGATCTGCAGGCGGAGAGGCGAGCCCGAAAGCCTCCGGGCTGATGGCTATCGTCGCCGACCTCCCCGAGTATCCAGCTGCTGCACGCCATGCCCTAGAATTCTTCAAGTCGTACGACGGCACGGGACAGTTCGAATTCACGTCACGGTCAGCGATACATTTGGTCACCGCCGAGGAGGAGAGCTGGGGCCGAGAACACGCCGCTACGAAAGCCGCCCAGGGGTTCGACGTGACGTATCTGACGGCCGCGGAAATCGAGAACCGCTATCCAGGTGCACTCGTGCTCGACCAGTTCGTCGGCGGCGTGGAGTTCTCTCAGTCGGGCTGGCTCGACCCCTACACGTACACGATGACGCTGAAATCAGAAGCAGAGGACGAAGGTGTCCGATACGAGACCGGCACTGAAGTGACGGATATCGTGATCGAGGACGGCTCGGTAACCGGTGTGCGTGTGGAGGGAGCGACGATAGCGGCCGACCATGTCGTCTGTGCGACCGGCTGGCGGACCAGAGAACTTCTCTCGGAGTTCGTCGAGGTGCCCGTCCGCCCCTTCCGCTGGCAGACAGTCAATCTGGAGGTCGGTCGCGAATTCGGTGAGGAGTTCCCGATATGCTGGGATCGGCAGTCCCGGATGTACTGGCGCCCGGAACACAACGGAGATCTCCACGTTGGAGGCGGAACCTACTTCGTCGAGGACTCTGGCGACGTCCGCTCGACTATTACCGAAAGCTTTCGCAACGCGGTTGCCACGACCATCGGCGAGCGCGTCCAGAATATCGAGGACGCCCGATTCAAGAGCGAGGACTGTTGCCCGACGGGTGACGCAGCGACACCCGACGATCACCCTATCATTGACGCACCCGACGGCGCACCCGACGGTCTGGTCGTCGCGATCACCGGCCCCGTTGGCGGTATCATGTGTTCGCCGTTCGTATCTACCGCTGTCCGGTCGATCGTGACGGAAGAAACGGCACCGTTCCCAGTTGAGCCGTTCAGTCTCGATAGATTCGAGGACCTATCGGCCGAGTTCGAGTGCGACTACGTGACTGGCTTGCAGGCGCCCCAGCGCTAATCGGACAGTGCGTTTCCTCTTGCAGAGTGAGGCTTTTCGATAGCACGATCAGCTCCAGTACAACGGGTCGACGATTCCGCATTCTTGTGACCGATGTGGCTAGCGATAGAGGTTGGGCCGCCGAAGCCATACGAATACGTTGGCAATATGAGCTCGGTACATACGAATCGGTGGATGATCCAACTACAAACTACGTTGATGTTCATTGAAGTTTTTCACATCTGGTGAAACAGAGTTATCACTGATCTACCACCGCAATCCGCCCCGAAGTGAGGTATGACAACAATTAACTCTGGACAAACATAACAGAAGTACCGTTGTTATACATAACGATACTACGTCCACTGAGCCGGAGTATTTCACGATAGCAGAAACCATCCAAGGTCGAATCACTATCTGGCACTAATGGCCACGGTATATGATGGCAAACAGTAAATGAGAGATAGCGGACAATGGTTGAACGGAGCAACATATCGCGCCTAATTTTAGCATAGGTGAAAATATTTGTGAACGAAATCGTAAAGCGCGCTCCAAGATCAGCGGTGATGTCGTCTTTGGAGCCTGCACGGCGATGCATACGCCACCAAATGACAATCGAATGGTGGCTCGTTTCGGACGCACGACCGAGTAGCGGGGACCACCATCAACCGTGGCTTTTGAGGATTCGCTCTTCTAGGGCACATTGTTGATTCACAGCGTTGCTCGGATAGCGTGTTTGAGCGCTGCTTTCCCCGGCTTCCGGAACAGTTCTCTGCCTAGCTGAAACGCCCGAACGTAGGGAGTGAGCTTGTCTTTCGAGACGCCTCGATGGGGCGAGAGCCAGGGTCGCAGGAGCGACCCGTGGCTCTCGCAGGTGTTGACGTGGACCTCGTCGTCGGCGTATTCACCGTCGCTGTGGACGACGTATTCTCGGGTGATTTCATCGTCTTCGTCAAGTGGGTCGTAGGCCCGAAATCCGTCAGTGTAGACGGTCAACGACTCCTCCTCGCGGTCGGCGAGGAGGAGTCGGACGATCGGTTCGTCGGCGGATTTCGCGGGCACGACGTAGCGGTCACCGGTGTCACGATCCACGAGAATGAACACCGGTGGCTTGTCGCTCTGGTACGATCCGCGTCCACGCGCGGAGAGGCCACGTGACCGCGACTCCCGTTCGCGGTCGCGAGCCTTCTTGCCGGCGGTCACGTACACTTCGTCGATCTCGACGGGGCCGACGAGGTCGAGGTGAGGCGCGTCGAGCGCTGTGACGAAGCGCTCGACGTGCCGGTGGATCGTTTCGTACGTGACGTCGATCTCGGTCTGCAGTTGTCGAATACTGGTGTTGAACCGGAGAAACGCGTAGATCGAAAACAACCACTTGCGGAGCGCGATCTTCGAGTAGGCAAAAATCGTGCCGGTCTTGTCGTTGAACGTGCGGTCGCAATCCTTACAGAGATACCGTTGAAAGTGCCCGTAGCTGCCGTTCTTGACCGCCCGGTCAGAACGGCAGCGGGGGCATTCAACGCCGTCACGCCAGCGAACCTGCTGCAACAGGTCCGCTGCGAGCGATTCCGAGACAAACACATCCAGCGGAATCATTCGTGATGGGCACCGCTGGCGCGGTGCCCTTGCCCTCTTCGACTTCTGAGCGACAGCTACAGAAGATCAACAATCTCCGCTAGAAGAGCGTGAGGATTTAAAGCAGGATACCGGCTTGGGAGACTGCGAGATGCAGGACGACGAAGGTACCAGTCGCCACTGGCGCCTTCTGATAGCTGCCTACAGTCTCGTTCGTCTTGATCTTGAAAGAAACAGCCCATAATCTCCTCTCGTGGGTTCGAGACAACGGTGATCGCGGCGTCAATGACCTCATGGACGAGATCGACGACCGCTTCGTTCACTCAACAGCCGAGGCTAACGTGCAAAGCCGAGTACAGATACTCACAGTCGGGAGTTCGACGAAAGTGGGTGTATCAGACGACGACCTCGCCACCGAGGTGTATCGCCAGAACGACAACAGTCGTCACCACCTGTGAGGGCAGTACCATCGGCGTGAAGTGTGGGGTTGCCAGCGAATTCTGAGCAGTGAACCGAATCGGCGAGAGCAGAGCTGCAGCAGATTATGCCTCGGTCACCTAGACGGTAGAAACCCGATCAGCTGTTGAGACGAATTGGTCACCCATGCGAGCCGCTCGTATTCTTCCATTTCCGAGACTGTCGTAAGAGTTTACTCACAGCGGTGCTTCGGTCGCACCATGACGACGGGAGACTACGATGTTGTCATTGTTGGTGCAGGTGTCGCAGGGTGTATCAGTGCATATGAACTCGCACCGGATCACGACGTGCTCGTGATTGACAAAGGGCAGGTAGCGGGCGAAACCACAGGTCGCTCTTCGGGACTTATCACAGTCACCACTGACGTTCTCGTGCCACGAGCGGAGATGCTTGACGTTCCGGCAATGGCATCACACGTGAACAGTTACGTCCGCGACCTCGACGGCACTGGTGAGTTCGAGTTCGTCGAGCGTCCGGGGATCGAACTCGTCCCACCCGACCAGAAAGACAGCGCTCGTGACTACGTCGCCGACCTTCAGGAAGACGGCCTCGCAGTGACTTACCTGGAGCCGGACGAGCTCGAAGCCCACTACCCCGATACCTTCACAATGGACTCGTTCGCCGGCGCCGTCCTTTACGAGGACGTGGGGTGGGTCGATCCCTACACCTACACAACCACTCTCCAGCAGGAGGCCGAATCTCAGGGGGCGGAGTTCCGGACAGGCGTTGAGGTCGAGGACGTGACCTTCGATAACGGCGCCGTGACGGGCGTCGAGACGCAGACGGGCCACATAGAGGCGGATTACGTCGTCTGTGCGGCAGGGTGGCGAACTCGAGAGATGCTCTCTGACGTGATCGAAATTCCCGTCCGACCATTCCGCATTCAGATCGTCACGCTCGATCCCGGCCAAGAACTGGGTGACGAGTATCCGATGGCGTGGGACGCACGCACCGACCTCTACTGGCGGCCCGACGCTGCAGGACACATCCACGTCGGCGGTGGCGAGTACACGCTCGACGAGCCACAGTCGGCCAGCGATGATGTCGACGAGTGGTACGTCGACCTCGTGGCCGAGACACTCCCTACCTGCCTGACGGACTTCGAGAAGGCGGGAATTGCCGACAGTTGGGCGTGTATCGACGGCGCAACGCCAGACGCGGTCGGAATCGTTGACGCGCCCACCGATGCGCCAGACGGACTCGTAATCGCCACCGGCTTCCACGGCCTGGGAATGATGTTATCGCCGATTACCGGGACAGCCGTGCGCTCGCTGATTACCGGTGAGGACACGCCATTCTCGCTCGACGGGATCGCCCTGGACAGATTCGACTCTCGGGGTGTCGACTTCGAGTTCCAGCCGATCGGTGGCGGTGCGATGCGAGAATAGCATCGACCGAGAGAAAAAGCAGGTGAGATAGACGACGTTCGTTCGTAGCCGCGATCTGGATCCTGAATGATCTCCGGTGTGGACGTCTCAGTCAGCCTCGTTCCGTGATTTACGGGCCTCGATTCGCGCTTCGGTTATCTCCGTCTCTGCCATGTGGCGCACGAACGGGAAATCCGCACTTCGCGTATCGAAACGATCCAGACAGAACGGATCGAGCGAAAAGGTGAGTTCTTCACCGGTCACGAGCGACCGAACCGCTTCGGCGATGGCGGGCGACGACATGATGCCGCCGATGTGGAGACCGGTCGCCACGACGAGATTCTCGGGGCCTTCGCTGGGTGCATCTATGATGGGATACGTGTCCGGTGTCGAGGCGTCGCCGGTCAGGCAGGTGTCGCCACAGACGAACATTGCCTTTTTGAGGTGGCGGAGCCGATCGGGCATCTCCGTCGCCAACTGGAGCTTGAAATCTTCTGGAACTGTCGTACGCCGCGATCCCGGATTCGTCACAGCGGCTTCGCCACCACCAATGTGTATCGAGCCGTTGTGTTCCGGTCGCCAGTATCGATTCACCGTCGGATCCCAGCCCATTGGGTACCAGTCAGGGATGTCCCGTCCCGGATCGAGTGTCGCCGCCTGCCAGCGGAACGGCCTGACCGGGAGTTCCAGGTGGGGGAGGCACAACTCACGCGTTCGCCACCCCGCGGCGGCGACGACAGTGTCAGCGTGCACAGTCCCGTCTGTCGATTCGACGCCGACCACCGCACCATCATCGACGAGGAGATCTGTGACCCGTACACCGGTCCGCACGTCTGCTCCCCGGTCGGCTGCCCCGTCCGCGAGCGTCACCGTGTAGGTGTAGGGGTCGAGCCACCCGGTGTCGTGGTAGATGAGTGCGCCCTCGTAGGCGTCGAGGTCAAAGACGTCGGGATAGCGGTCTTCGAGCGTCGGCACATCGGCAAACTCCACGCTGAAGTCGGACGCCCGCATCCGTTCTGCCTCATCACGTGCCCAGTCGCCGCTTCCCTCGGCAACGAGGCCCACGCTCTCGCGTTCGGTGAAGGTGAACGAACCGGTGCCGTCGAATTTGGGGAAGAAGTCCGCGGCCGTGCGTGCGAACTTGGGATGTGCCCGAAAGGACGCACCGTTGGTCACCAACCCAGACGCCTTTCCGGACGCGTCTCCAGCTATCTGATCGCTCTCGAGGAGCAGGACGTCGTGGTCGGGTGCGAGCCATCGCGCGGCGGCACAGCCGACGACTCCGCCACCGACCACGACTACGTCTCGCCGTTCAGCAGACATACGCCGATTTACCGTGGCCCGGTACTTGGGTATGTCGTTTGTTCACTCGGCTTCGCTGTCAGAGACTCCCAAAGATCGTCGTTCCCAGTCAGCGAAAGGGTCGTCGAACTTCCCGGCTCGTGGCGCTTGACCGAGGTGTACGCACGCATAATCTCCTCGCCCGGTGCCTCCGTCAGGACGTCGTCGTTCTATCCTTCACCGTACTCATGCATCAGCACCTGCATGTAGCTGTCCATCGCATCGCTCAACGACCGGGGACAATCAGAGATGGCGTCGGCCGCTTCTGTGACCCTGTTAGAACTGAACCGGGAGGTAGTTGTCCGCCACGTGAGTGTTCCTAGTGGAGCAGGTCGGCTGCTGCAGGTACCGAGCCACACACGATCGGTGGAGTCAATCGAGTGATGTATTACTGGCACGGGGCCACCCCATGAAGTCAAGGCTACTGATAGATAGGAGTAGACTTTCCGGAACAACTATGAATTCAAAAAGTCTCTCCGGGTCGACGGAGAGGGTTCGATCACGGATGGAACCCACTTCTGGGAGAGTCACGACGCCAGGAAAACACACAGGAGTTCGACGACGGTGAGAAAGTCGCCGCTGTTCTCGTTTCTTGCGAAAGTGGTGACTGTCCGTTCAGCCGGCGAGAATCACAGACACATCGACAATTTGGCTCAACGGATACCCTGAAGCAGATTCGGACTGACCAATGAGAAGGTGGAATTGCTTCATCTACGGCGGGTTCAGTGGTCTACCCGGATATACTAGCTGCTTTCGTCGTTTTGCTCGGAGAAGACGTCGTCGAGCGCTTCAAGGAGACGGTCCGCGTGATTCCGCTCGAACACCAGCGGTGGACGGATCTTCAGCACATTGCCGGCTTCACTGACAGAACCGATGAGAACCTGACGCTGGCGGAGCTCGTTTACTACTGCCGTCGTCTCACTTGGTGCCGGCACCCAAGTTTCCTGATTTCGAACAAGTTCGACGCCGATCATGAGTCCTTGCTGGCGAATTTCGCCGATGAGGTCGTATTCAGCAGACAGTTCTTTCAGGCCATCGTTCAGGTACTCGCCGACGTCAACGACGTGAGCCAACAGATCCTGATCCTTGATTTCATCCAGGACCGCCAACGCGGCCGCGCAGGACACCGGATTTCCGCCGAACGTGCTGAAGAATCCCGTCTGATCGTAGAGAGTCGACGCAATGTCCGAACGCGTCACTACGGCCGCGACAGGATGCCCGTTGCCCATCGGCTTGCCCATCGTGACAATGTCCGGGACGACGTTCGTTGCCTGGAAACCCCAGAGGTTCGAACCTGTCCTCCCGTGTCCAGCCTGCACTTCGTCGGCGATGACGAGCCCGCCCGCGTCGTGGATGCGGTCGGTCATCGCTTTCAGTCCTTCCGCGTCCGGCGGGAAGATACCGTCGCTGGTGAACAGCGAGTCAAACACGAACGCAGCAGGGGCAACCCCTCGCTTCCTGAGACGTTCGAGCCCCTCTGTCATCGCCTCGCTTGCGTCGAGGATTGAGCCTCTCTGGCGTGTGGATGCGTCGGCCGGTGGTGGGACAGTCTCTACATGGTCCGG
The DNA here is from genome assembly GCF_023008545.1 of Natribaculum luteum. Taxonomy (NCBI): domain Archaea; kingdom Methanobacteriati; phylum Methanobacteriota; class Halobacteria; order Halobacteriales; family Natrialbaceae; genus Natribaculum; species Natribaculum luteum. Next base: position 273,585 of record NZ_CP095398.1, read on the forward strand.
ATGAGAGCCGTCTGGCCAAATATCCGGCGAGAGCGCCATTGTGGCATCGGTGATCCCGTGATAGGCATAGTTGGAGACGATCGCCCCATTGCCTCCGGTGGCAGCAGTCGCTAGACGCCAGGCGAGATCGTTGGCCTCGCTCCCGGAGTTGACAAACATGACCCTGTCCAGTTCGTCAGGCATCGTCGCCAGAATTCGTTCGGCCAGCATAACGGGTGCTTCGTGCAGGTAGCGAGTATTGGTGGCGAGTTTACGTACTTGTCCCCCGGTGGCGGCGGCGACCCCGGGATGTGCGTGGCCCACCACCTGCACGTTGTTGTACGCGTCGAGGTAGCGCCGGCCGGATGAATCGAACAACCACGCCCCTTCCCCGCGGACGAAGTGGGTGGGGTCGCGGTACGATAGCGGCGACGATCCGAGAACTCGGCGCCGACGGGATACCAGTTCGGACGTGTCCATCCGGGAGTACGGGACGTTACTGGCGAGTGCGGCTGTTCGCAGGCGTCGACTGGCGACGTCGATACCCATCTCGTCCAACGACCGCAGCAGCTTCCACCCATCGTCGACGCCGTCGACTGTGTGGTCAGTCTTCTCCGGATGTTCGTCGACCCGCCACGCGACGATGACGCCCCAAGTGACGAGTCGCGCCGCGACGAGATCCGCGAGCAGGCGAGTCTCCTCATCTTCGAGCGGGGTGACGCTGACGTAACCCCTGATAACCGCCTGAGCGGCATCGATTGGATCTTCGCGGCGGTACATCACGCTTGCGAGTGCGATAACGAGATCATTCACAAGCGCCGTGTGGGTGAGATCGCCGAAATCCACGATGCCGCTTACCCGGGTGCTGTCGTCCAGCAGCACGTTATCGAGCGTGAGGTCATTGTGGATTACCTGCGCGCGGAGCGTATCGAACACTGGTTCGACGCGATCATCGAACCGGTCGAGAACGCGCTCGGCGAGGGCACGGCGTTGGTCATCAGCAACGCTGTCGAGGAACGAGCGTAACTCGGACGCGTGCCCGAGGTCCCAGAGGATGTCATACTCCGCGTCGGGATGGAAGAACCCGCGGAGGGCCTTTCCGAGTCTCGCCACTATCGCCCCGTACTCGTACAGGGAGTCGTAGTCGAGATCTTCGCCCGATGCAGTTTGTCCCGGGACGTGCGTAAACATCCTGACGAAGTGAGTTTCACCGTCCTCCACAGACGTCCAGGGTGATCCGTCGACCGTCGGAACGATCCGCATCACCGGTAGGTCGGGATCAGTCCGACACACGTGCTGCAGGGCCTTGGTCTGTAGGTCGAGCGCTGTTGAGTCGTCTGCCGGACTGGAGATTTTCAGTACGTACGCCTCTCCATCGTCGGTATCGACCCGGAAGTTCTGATCCCGCTCGCCGCCGAGTTCCGTCACCGTTCCACGTTTCCCGAAACTTCGTTCGGCAATCCTCGCAGCCTTCGATTCATCGAACGTCGGGGGCTGGGCAACGAGCGGCTCCGCTCCCAATGGTACGTCGGTCATCGTTCGCTCCCCTGCTGACCAAGATATGACAACATGTAGCTGTGAACTGGTCCGCCAGTCCTTAAATATTTCTTCAACGTCATGGAATGATGACTCGAAGTTCGAAAGTATACAGGGGACAGACCCTCGTTGATTGACTATTCTGGAGAGTCAGAACAGGCCCTGCGATTTGTTAGGTGCGTATGCGGGCCCTTGCGGGCTAAACCCGTGAATTGCTGATCGCCGGCTTCTCAGTGCAAGGGCAACACCGAGTGTGAAACCGATCCAACCGTCCTCTCGCGTTCAGAAGGACATCTCACAACAGAACATTGACCACACGGGTAGTTCAGCCGAGGATCACCTCGTAGGTGTTCTTCATGTGGGTCCCGGAGATTTATGTTGTCTGAATTATAATTCGACGCTGACGCATCCACACTTGCGGAGCGTAGAAGGGGTAACGCTGGCCGGATATATACTCGGGGTAGATCATTCCGCCCTCGAAGGGGGCACACAGCATGGCGGACACGCCAAGGGTGCCCTGTCCAGCCCGTTCGAAAATAACTTCGGGGTTGTTCGGAGTCTTCAGCAGGCTTCCAACCGCCTTCCCCAGCGGCTTGAGCGTCTTGTTGGAGTACGCACCGACGGTGAGGAGGTCGGGCGACTCCGGTGGCGGAAGTGGATCGACGAGTTCGAAGTCGTCGTCTTCCGCAGCCAGAGTCTCAATACTCACTGTCCCTCCGACGTCGTACTCGGAGTCGACGTACTCGGCCTGTGCGTCCGTCTCTGTGACGACTGCAACCCGGGCGAGCTTGTCGAGGGCGTTCTCGATGGCGGCTTCGCCGACGGCGTCTTCGAGTCCGGTGACCTGTTCGGGCGTCCCGTACCACACGAGGACACCCTGTCCGGGCCAGCGGTTCGTCCATCCTTACATCTCGTCCGGCGTGGCTTATCCTCCCTTACCGAGGACCGCCATCTCGTACCCGATGGAGGCGCCGAAGAACGTGAGACGCCCGCCGTCGTGGATCAGTTAATACGAACGGGAAAATACCGCTTGACTGGCGTGTGAGACGACGTAATCGGCGAGATTGCCATCGTTTTCTCCCGAAACGCTTCCAGAAGGAATAGTAGCGGAAGTAGCTCAGCTAAACATAGACCGAACGTTTAAGAACTGTGCGACCGCATCGCATAGCAATGACATCGGGAGACAAAATGGAGACTGTACTCGAGGATTCGGACATCGAACATTTGCTCGTCCAGTTCCCGGATATCGACGGGGTCTCGCGCTCGAAGCAGATCGACGCCGATTATGCACGCGACAAGTGGAAGGACGGGTTCTCAATGAACATGCTTCTCCTCGCGGTATCGTCGATGACCGACGTCCCCGAAGGAACGGGTTACGGGGAGGAACTTAACTTCGCAGACGGCGTCGTTATTCCTGACCCGGAGACGTTCGAGCCCGTTCCGTGGTGCGAGAACACAGCACGGGTAATCTGTGACTTCGAGTTCCGAGGAGAACCAGCGGGAGCGTACACCCGGGGCGTGCTACAGCGGGTACTCGCCAAAGCTCGTGACGAACTCGGCGCGTCTTTCGGCGTCGGTAACGAACTCGAGTTTCACCTGCTCGAGGAAATCGACGGTGGCTACGAACCAGTCACCGATCACCCACACGAATGTGTGACACACCATACCGAGCGAGTTCGGACGTTCTACGATAAAGTAAAGAACTGGAGCGAGGCGCTAGGTATCCCAGTCCAGAGCATCGAACACGAGTACGGTGCCGGCCAGTTCGAGGTACTGTTCGACCATGCTCCACCACTCGAAGCAGCCGACCGCGCGTTTACGTTTCGTGAAGTGGTGAAAGAAGCCGCCGCTGCGGAGGGATGGAAAGCAACCTTCATGGCCAAACCGATGACCGATTCTTCAGCAAGCGGATACCATCTCCACCTGAGTGCGTTCGACGGGTCGGAGAATCTGTTTGCCGACGATAACCGGCTCTCCCAGACGGGCGAGGCATTCGTTGGCGGGCTCCTCGAACACTCGGATGCGCTCACTGCCCTCGGCTGTCCGACCCTCAACGGGTACAAGCGCTTCACTCCTGGGAGCTTCTCTCCGTTCACCCAATCGTGGGGGTACAACAACCGCACAGCTGCAGTTCGAGTTCCTGAATCCTCGCCGACCCGAGTCGAGAACCGTATCTCCGGAGCTGCTGCCAACCCGTATCTCGTTCTGGCGGGAACGCTCGCTGCCGGCTTGCACGGTGTCCGTGCGGGACTCGATCCGGGTGAACCGGTCAGTGGCGATGCGCAGGGCCAGCGCCCAGCATTGGCGCGTTCCCCCGAGGTCGCGCTTCGATCGCTCGAAGCGGACGACGAGTTGGTCGCAGCGCTGGGCGAAGAGTTTGTCCACGCGTTCACGACGGTGAAACGGCACGAACTCAACCTGTTCAACGACCACGTCTCGGATTGGGAGCAACGCTACCTCGAGGTGCTGTAACACGGGAACATCGCGTACCGTACCCGAATTAGCTCACGATCCTCGCTCAGTCTAGCCCGCGCCGGCGTTCGCTTCGCGGAGGAGACGTACTGAATCCGCTCGAGCTGTTCTTTCATCGCGTCCACGATCGCCTCGTTCCCGTGGCTGGCGTTGACGCAGTAGTGCTGCGAGACGAAGTCGAGATACTCCGTCCCGTCGTCGGCGACGACGCGCGTGCCATCGCCGTCGGGGATCGTCATGCTGGTCTTCGACGGGGCGTACCAGTGAGGGATGTTCGCGGACGGCTCGTTCTGTCCGATAGATTCGTCGGGCATAGTTCGTGTGCAATAGTACCGAGATACGTGATTTCGGGTCGGTTTCGCGCCTGTCGAACGTCGCGAGCGACGACGCTCGCTCGTCAGCGATTCATCGCCGTGTCGGAGACGTCGAGCGCCGTGTCCAGGGCCGCGACGGCCTCGTCGATATCGGACTCGGTGATCGGCAGCGGCGGCGCGATGATGAGCGTGTTGATCATGTTGGCGACGTAGACGCCCTCGTCGGCGGCGGCCGCCGCGACCTCGTCGACGACTGTCGACCCCGTCGAGATCTTGTCCTCACGCTCGCCGAACGGAACGCGCTCGTCTGGGTCCTTCGTCAGCTCGATGCTCCGGAAGAGGCCGATGCCCCGTGTATCGCCGACGCTCGGATGGGCCTCGGCAAGTTCCTCGAGGCGGTCACCGAGGTAGTCGCCGACCTCGCTGGCGTGTTCGATGAGGTCCTCCTCCTGATAGGTCTCGACGGCGGCGAGACCGGCCGCGCAGGCGACAGGGTGGCCGGCGTAGGTGTGGCCGTGACAGAACATCTCGTCCTCGAAGTGATTGGCGATCTCGGGAGTAACGATCGTCGCCCCGAGCGGCGCGTAGGCCCCCGAGAGTCCCTTCGTCATTGTCATGATGTCGGGGTGACGTCGAAGACGTCGCAACCGAACCACTCGCCGGTGCGACCGAAGCCAGCCATCACCTCGTCACAGATCAGCAAGGCGCCGTGGTCGTGAGCGATCTCCTTCAGTCGCGGCAGGTACTCGTCCGGCGGAACCAGAATGCCGTTAGAGCCGACGATTGGCTCGACGAGGACCGCTGCAACCGTATCTCCTTCGAGCATCAGCATCTCGTCGATGTACTTCAGACTCTCCATCGGGGTGAGCGTCGAGCCGTACGCGTACGGATCGGGTGCCTTAATCGCGCCCGGAATGCCGGGTTCGGCCTTCAGTCGACTGGGATCGCCGGTGACGCTAATCGAGCCGGCCGTCGCGCCGTGGTAGGACCGATATCGGGAGAAGATCTTCTGCTTGCCCGTGTACATGCGTGCGATCTTGATCGCGGCCTCGACGGCCTCGGTGCCGCTGGTAGAAAAGAACGTCTTCGAGAGGTTCCCCGGTGTCACTTCGGCGAGCTTCTCGCCGAGACGAGCACGCGCTTCTGTCGCGAAGCCGGGTGCGAAGTACGCTCCCTCGCGGGCCTGCTCGGCGATCGCGTCGACGACGCCATTGGCCGAGTGGCCGAGGTTCGAGCACATGAGCTGCCCGGAGAGGTCGATGTACTCGTTCCCGTTCGCGTCGGTGAACCGGATGCCCTCTTCGCCCACGACTTCAGTGGGATCGACCTCTTTCTGGAACGACCACGTCCCGAAGACGTACTCCTTGTCGAGTCGCTCTACCTCGGTCCGCTCGTCGGACAATGGTGTTTCGTCTGCCATCCTTTTGCAGGCCTATGGGACACCGAGTAATTAATTTCTCCACCCAGATATAATTTATTATAAGAATACTGAATAGAACATGGATATTAGGAGTGGATTGAAATAGGTCGACTATTGATCGAACAATTTCCTGATGCATCAAAGATTTTATTTCCCCGCTCGCAGTAGCCGACCCCATGGCCGAACTAGAAGCGATCGGTCAGAACAGAACAGTTCGAAACTACGTCGACGGTGAGTGGCGAGACGCCTCGGGCGACGAGGAATTGACGAGCGTGAACCCGGCGACGGGCGAGGAACTGGCGACCGTTCCGTTCAGTTCTATCGACGACATCGACGAGATCGTGCGACGCGGCAACGAGGCGTTCGAGGAGTGGTCCGCTCGCCCAGTCGAAGAGCGGATCCAGCCCATGTTCCACCTGAAGACGCTCCTTGAGGACCACCAGGACGAACTCGCCGAACTGCTCGTCAAGGACCACGGGAAGACTCGCGCGGAGGCCCGCGGCGAACTCCGCCGCGGAATCGAGAACGTGGAGGTCGCCTGCGGCATCCCCTCGATGATGCAGAGCGGCTCCCTGCTGAACGCCGCGCCGGAGATCGACGAGAGCGCGGTTCGAAAGCCGCTCGGCGTGTTCGCCGCTATCACGCCGTTCAATTTCCCCGGGATGATCCCGCTGTGGTTCCTGCCCTACGCCGTCGCGACCGGTAACAGCTTCATCCTCAAGCCCAGCGAGCAGAACCCGCTCGTCGCTCAGCGGCTGTTCGAACTGATCGACGAAGCGGGCTTCCCAGACGGCGTCGTCCAACTCGTCAACGGCGGTCCCAACACCGTCAACGCGCTGCTCGATCACGAGGGCATCGAGGGCGCATCCTTTGTCGGCAGCACCCCCATCGCGAAGCTCGTCTACGAGCGCGCAGCGAAGAACGGCAAGCGCGTTCAGGCTCAGGGTGGCGCGAAGAACCACATCATCGTTACTGAGACTGCCGATCTTAAGTTCGCCGCCGAGAAGACCGTCTCGTCGGCCACGGCCTGCGGCGGGGAACGGTGTCTCGCCAACGACATCGCCCTGGTCGAGGAGTCGGTCTACGCCGAGTTCGCCGAACTGGTCGTCGAGGAGGCCGAATCGCAGGTCGTCGGCTACGGCCTCGACGAGGAGACCGATATTGGGGCACTCATCAGCGAGGACCACGAGCAGACCGTTCGCAACTACATCCAGACAGGCATCGAGGAGGGCGCGGAACTCCTACTCGACGGTCGCGACGTCGTGATCGAAGGATATGAGGATGGCAACTTCCTGGGACCGACGGTCTTCGGCGACGTCACGTCGGACATGGTTATCTCCCAGGAGGAGATCTTCGGACCGGTGCTCGGTCTGTCGCCTGTCGAGGACGTCGACGCGGCGATCGAGCGGATGAATGAAAGTCGGTTCGGGAACGCCGCAAGCCTCTTTACCAGCAGCGGCGCGGATGCGCGGAAGTTCCGTCATGAGGCCGACATCGGCAACCTCGGAGTCAACGTCGGCACCTCCGCGCCGATGGCATTCTTCCACTTCGGCGGCAGGAAGGACTCGTTCTTCGGCGACCTTCACGCCCAGGGCGAAGACATGATTCAGTTCTACACCGACAAGGCCATCTACATTGAGCGGTGGCCGGACGCCTGAGTCGATGACGAACCAGACTGACGACACAGCGATTCCGGACGATCTCCGGGAGGCGTACGAACGGAGGACGCCGCGGTCTCGAGCCCTGGCCGACCGGGCTCGAGCGGTGATGCCGGGCGGTGACACCCGATCCGTTACCTACCACCGGCCGTACCCCTCCTACGTCGATTCCGCGAGCGGCGCGCAACTGACGACTGTCGACGGGGAGACGCTGCTCGACGCCCTCAACAACTACACGCAGAGCGTCCTCGGGCACGCGCCCGAGCCGGTCGTCGAGGCGGTATGCGACCAATTTCGCGCGGGGAACGGAATCGCCGCGCCGACCGAACCAGTAGTCGGACTGGCCGAGCGGCTCGTCGACCGCCTGCCGTCGGCCGATCGGGTCCGCTTCTGTAACTCGGGGACCGAAGCGACGATGAACGCAATCCGCTTGGCGATGGCCCGGACGGGCAACGAGCGGATCTGCAAGATTCGCGGCGGCTATCACGGCACCCACGACATCGTCGAAGTCGGCGTTTCCGGCGACGGTCGAGAGCACGAGGGCATTCCCCGCTCTGTCGAACGTCGGGTCCAGACGGTGACCTATAACGACGTCGAGCAGCTCAAGGCGACGTTCGAGGTCCTCGGAGACGACCTCGCCTGTCTGATCCTCGAACCGATTCTAGGCGTCAGTGGCATGATTCCCGCGAGCGACGAGTTCTTGGAAACCGCACGGGACGTCACCTATGACGCCGATGTCCCGCTAATCTTCGACGAAGTGATGTCGTTTCGGCTCGCCCCCGGCGGCGCGCAGGAGCGTCGCGGCGTCGAACCGGATCTGACGGCGCTCGGCAAGCTCGTCGGCGGCGGTCTTCCGGTCGGCGCGGTCGCCGGTCGCGAGGAACTCATGGAGCAGTTCCATCCCGAAACCGGCTCGGTCGACCACTCGGGGACGTTCAACGCCAACCCCGCGACGATGATCGGTGGCGCGGCAACTCTTGAGGCGTTCGACGGCGACGCCATCGAGGCGCTGAACCGCCACGGCGACCGGTTGCGTACGCGGTTGCAACGAATCGGCGACGACTCGGCGCACGCGATTACGATCACCGGCGAGGGATCGCTGTTCCAGATCCACTTCACGGAGGGTCCGGTTCGGAACCACCACACGTCCGCGGCCGGCGGTCCTCGATCCGAACAGCTCTTCCACGCGATGCGCCGAGAGGGTGTCTTCGTCGCCCCGCGCGGAATGGGGAACCTCTCGACGGCGATGGACGACGACGACCTCGAAGCGATCGCGACCACGTTCGATCGAGCGCTCGCATTGTTAGAGTGATTGATACTGACATCCGTGATAAAGATCACCATATTCTTGTATGAATACTGTAATAAGTTATAATATTCGAACCCTATCACATACATAGGAAACCATGCGAAAAAGATCAGGTAATACCGAACAAGGATTTAATCGGAGAGAGTACCTCGCTGCGTCCGTGACGACGACGATCGGACTAGCCGGGTGTATGGGAGGTAGCGGTGACGATTACATACGGTATCTCGGATGGGGCGGCAATACGCAGGATTCGGCTGCTGAAATCTTCGAGCGCTGGAGCGAAGAATCGGACGTTGAAGTTCGACATGAGTCCGCGGGTGGAGACGCCGAGATGATTTCATATTTCCAACAAAACCGCGGTGATGTCGACCTATGCCTACTGTCCTCATACGGCGTTCATTTGGCACGGCAAGAAGATCTCCTATCGGAGGTTGATTACAGCGAGGTCCCAAACTACGGAGAGAACATGAAGGAAGAATGGCAAGACATGCCGTATATCGAGAATGATGCTTTCTTCCGTGACGCTCTAACCCAAGGTTACTCGATAAACACTAATGAAGTAGATCAAGAGATGGCCTCTTGGCAGGATATCAAAGCCGACGAATTTGATGGTGAGCTTGCTCTACGAGACGCCGCCGCGAGCCGCTTCACGAACGCAGCGCTAGCGATTGGAGAGGACGTGAACGCAATCCCCGACGATGACGAGCTCTTTGACGACGTCGTCGCCGAACTTGAGGCTCAACATGCAAATGCCTTCGGTCTCTGGGGGGCCGGTGCGGAAGCGATGCAGTACCTCCGAGAAGAGAATGCAATGGTTGCCGAAGCATGGGGTGGCCGAACTCGGGCACTTCAGCAAGACGGCTATGAGCACATTGAGTATATCATTCCCGAGGAAGGTGCTGCAACGATCACGGAAGACTTCGTGATCCCTGCGGACAGTGAAAAGAAAGAGACTGTCTACGATTTACTGGACTTCGTCTACCAGCGGGAGAATCTCGTCGATCTCTCCGATATGCTTGGTTATCCAATTCCGGTTGTCGACACCCCTGACGTTATCACAAACCTCCCAGACTACGTCGACGATCCCGATGATCTGGCATGGGTTGATTGGTCGGTTGTCGACCCAGTGCTTGATGACTGGCAAGAGACGTTCGACCAAGTCAAATAAGACAAATACCGATACCGTCATAGATCTATGTTAGAAATCGACGGACTCACCAAGTACTACGACGATCTCCTCGCAGTCGACGACCTCTCGTTTTCGGTCGACGAGGGCGATTTCGCGACGCTCCTCGGTCCAAGCGGATGTGGTAAGAGCACGACGCTCCACACGATCGCCGGACTGATCGAACCGACCGACGGGACTATCCGCCTCCGCGGCGAGGACGTGACCGACCGCCAGCCCGACGAGCGCAACATCGGTATGGTGTTTCAGAGCAGCGCGCTTTTTCCCCACATGACGGTGAAGGAGAACATCGCCTACGGGCTGAAGATGCACGGAATGGACGACGAGATCGACGAGCGCGTCAGCGAGTACCTCGGGCTGGTCGAGATGGCAGGGTACGAGGACCACCTGACGACCGAGCTAAGCGGCGGTCAACAGCGCCGTGTGTCGATCGCTCGCGCTCTCGCGTACGAACCGGATATCCTCCTGCTCGACGAGCCGTTGACGGGTCTCGATCGGGTCCTTCGCGAACAGATCCGGGACGAGATCAAGCAGATTCAGCGCGAAATCAATGTCACAACGCTGTTCGTGACCCATGATCAGGAGGAGGCGCTGTCGCTGTCGGATCAGGTGATCGTCCTCAACGACGGGCGGAAGGAGCAGGAGGGCGATCCGGAGTCGCTGTATGCACGTCCCGCGAATTCGTTCGTGGCGGAGTTCATCGGGAAGTCGTCTCGGTTCACCGGCAGTACCGACGAGCGCGATCCCTCCGTCATCCGGAACGGGACCGCGACGTTCGTCGTCGATCCGGACCGCTCGATCGAACCCGGCGAGGTGACTCTCTACGTCCGACCGGAAGACATCGTTCTGGAACCGGCGGGCCGATACGAGAACGAGTTCGAAGCGACGGTTTCGCACGTCGCGAACGTCGGGAGCCACAGCGAACTCGAACTCGAACTCGAGGACGGGACGCCGGTAGTGGTCGAATCGGATCGGTTCCCTGACCTCTCGGTCGGCGACGACGTGACCATCGGCTTCCACCCACAGGACGTGATCGTCCTATGATCGTGAGAGGCCTCACCGTTCCCGACTGGCTCCGCGAGCGGACGACGCCGGTCCACCTCCTCGCGTTCGGGTTGGGGTGGCTGGTGCTGTTCTTCGTCGTCCCGCTGCTGGTGTTGCTCTGGCAGAGCCTCGGTCTTGGAACGAGCAACCCGCTGGCCGCGTACGAGCGGGCGTTTTCCGAACTCTATCTTCGAGCGATCCTCAGATCGTTCCTCTACGGAATCGTCACGACGGCGATCACGCTCGCGCTGGCGTATTCGTTCTCGTACTTCGTGGTCTTCTGGACGTCCATGGAGCGGCTCTTCCTCGTCCTCGTCGTGCTCCCGCTCTGGATCGCGTATATCATTCGCTACCTCGGAATCCAACTGTTCCTCTCGCCGACCGGCCCGTTCGTCGAACTGTTCGGGTCCGATTTCGGCCTACTGTTCTCGACGCGCGGCGTGATTCTCGGGCTGGTCGTCGCGTTCCTTCCGTTCGCGATCCTACCGATCTACAACTCGATGAGCGCGGTTGACCAGTCCTACGTGCAGGCCTCTCGGATACTCGGGGCCGGACAGTTGCGAACGATCTATTCGGTGATCCTTCCGTTGAGCGTTTCCGGGATCGTCGCCGGCGGGCTCATCGTCTTCATTCTGGCGTCCGGGTCATTCCTCGCACCGGCCGTGCTCGGTAACCCCGACACCTTCATGATCGCGAACATGATCGAACGATCGTACACCGAACTGTACAACATCGAACTGGCCGCAGCGCTGTCGGTCATCTACACGGGTGCGTTGCTCGCACTGATCGCGGCGTTCAACTCCTACGTCAATCTCGGCGAGGTGTTCGAAAAACTATGAAGCTCTACGACACGGCCGAGCGGTTCGCGGCGTGGCTTCTCGCGACAGTCGTGCTTGGACTGCTGCTGATCCCGATCGCCGTGATCGTGCTCACGTCACTGACCCCGTCCAGTTTCCCGACAATTCCGAGCGACGGCATCAGCTTCCAGTGGTACGCCGAAATGCTGTCGAACGACGAACTGATGCGGACGCTCACGACGAGTTTCATCGTGGCGACCGTCGCCGCAATTCTTGCCGGCATCATCGGGACCACGACGGCGTTCGGCTTCGTCCGTAGCGACATTCCCTACCAGGAAGAACTCGCGACGTTCATGCTGCTCCCGTTGATGATCTCGCCAGTCATTACGGGGCTCGCGCTGATTCAGTTCGCCACACGATTCGAACTCTCGAACGGGTATCTGACGCTCATACTCGGACACACCATCCTGACGCTCCCGTACGTCTTCCTGATCGTCCGTTCCCGGCTAGTCACCTTCGACGAGGATCTGGAGGCCGCCTCGCGCGTTCTCGGTGCGAACGGTCTCGAGACGGTGTTCAACATAACTCTACCGATTATTTCGCCGACCGTTGTTTCTGCGATGGTGATTGCTTTCGTTGTATCGTTCGGAGAATTCACAGCAACGCAGTTTCTAATCTCCCCTGACACGACCACGGTCCCCGTTATTATCTATACGATGCTCCGAGCAGGCTTGAGTCCTGAAATCAGCGCTCTCTCGACAGTTCTTATCACAATTATGGTGATTGGTGCTGTCGTTAGTGGTGCGTTCTCTCGGTAATCAGTTCATCTTCAACTCGAAGAATCGTTTCCATTCCTAAACGGATATACTGTACTGATATTCTACCCTTCGGTTCTTTCGTCGAATGAGATATATTTGTAAATAGAATCGATCATTCCATGATCGGATACCAACGATACTGCGTAAACGACAGCAGTCTAAATGACCTATTGATACTTTAGTTGCTTCAAATGTTCCATGCAGTTCAAAATTCTCTGGAATGGTGCCAAACCGGTCATAAGCAAACGATTTAACGTAGGCATCAAAGGCGGTGGTTCCCCGTTTCGCCTGGGAGAAGTACAGCGCCTCCGTCTCGTCCGCTCTCTAAATCGATGTGATCGACTGGGTCTGGTTCACTCACACCGATGAATTCCCTCTGTTCGGCAGAATCGTTTCACATATGGCGAAAATTTAATGACAAACCATGGAGACTCATTGATATGACCGAAGACAACGCGTCGCGGTTGGTTCAGTCCACGATGACGTCGTTACAGATACTCGAATTCATCCGAGAGGAACGGGGGGCGAGATTGACGGACATCGCGAAAGAATTCGATATCGGATACAGCACGGCACACAATCATCTGGCGACCCTCTACGAACAGGAGTGGCTCGTCAAGGAGAACGACGTATACAAGATACCATTTCGATTTCTCCATTACGGCCGGTCGGCCCGTCGTAACACACCCTTCTTTCAGATCGTACGGCGCCATGCGAACGAACTTTCGAAGCAGACGAACATGGAAGTAGAGTTCCTCGTCGAGGAGCACGGGCGCATTATCTCTCTCATCGATATCACCGAAAACGCCCCGGGATACAGTAACATCGACGACGACTGGGAAGGAGTCGGGATATTCTATTATATGAACAACACTGCCTCGGGAAAGGCGATGCTCGCGGAGATGTCCGACGAACGGGTCGAAGAGATTCTCGATAAGTGGGGGCTCCCCAAACAGACACCATACTCGGTAACGGACCGTGATACCCTGTATCAGCAGCTGGAAGCGGCTCGAAAAAAGGGATACGCAATGGCCCACCAAGAAGTCCATGAGGGGTTCGAGAACGCCGCCACCGTGGTGAAGTACCCTGATGATACGATATTTGGGGCGATCAGTATCGGATGGCCTTCTTATCTCTTCGATGAGGGGCTTGATCAGAGCCTCATCGACCAGTTGGAAGAGACGAAACGAGATATCGAATCCGAAATCGCCGATGAGGTCGAAGAGTGATCGCAGGACAGATACCATCGGCAAACGCTGCAACGACTCCTTGAAGTAATCTCGCGAACCTGCCGGCTGACGTGGGGCTCCTCGGCTCTGGACGGGGTGTACATTATCTGCTCGGTTCCGGCGGCGTCGACCGTCCCCCGGTACCACTCCTAAACGGCTGTCCAGGGGACCTGGGTTGAGAAATCGGAGTCCCTGGACTGTCCGTCAGAGGAATACTGGTAATCTGGAAACGCTTTCCCGAACCTGGAGACGACTCCCTTGTACTCCTCTTGACCCACTATATCGCAGTAGTGATTGACGTATTTCGGTGCAATGATCTCCTCAGCTACGGCAAGATTATCCCTGTTTTAGATCTCTTCGATTTGCTGCTCGTAGACATCTATTTTACCCCTTACGCACCGTCGTGGTATGGCAGAACCAATAAGCTATTTAGCTAATCACAGGCGGTAAGCTCCCTTCCCCAAAGAGCCGCCGAAGGCGGCGAGTAGGCAGGGGTAGTTCACTAGCAGAATAAATTGTCGTTACGCTCAGTTTGACAATCGGCACGGTGAGTGTATGGATTTATTTCCCCCTCACGCTATGTTTTTGTATGATACTTGTACTCGATAACGAGATCAAGCCCGATTATCGCATCCTCGGACCAGAGATTGCTCGACATCTCCCGGACGCAGAGTACTACGTTATCGTCGACGACCCTGACCACCCGCCCGTCGATCAGTTCGACGGGGTCGTGCTCAGCGGGAGCACCGACAGTGTCTACGACGATCACGACGAGTGGTTCGATGTCGAACTCGAGCTAATCGACCAGTGTCTCGACGAGGAGATCCCGCTACTGGGAGTCTGCTATGGTCACCAGATCGTAAACTATGCACTCGGAGGACGGATCGAAGAGGATCGCCGACGGGCGACCTTCGTGGAGATGATCGAATACGACCAGTCGGACGAGGGCGTTCTCGATGGTGTCGATCCAGTCGTTCCGGTGCTGCACGGTGATCTCGTGACCGAACTCGGAGAGGGGATGCGATCGGTTGCACGCACCAGATACGACGACAACTTCTGCAGTCGCCACCGTGACGCGCCAGTCTGGACCGTCCAGTTTCACCCCGAGTTCACCGAGGGGATCAGTGACGGTGTGAGCGACTGGAACCCCGGTGACCACTCGTTCGACGAAGTGAATACGCCTCGTGTATTTGATAACTTCGCACGACACTGCGACATCGTCGAAAACGAATAGCCACCGGCCGCGACCTGGTTTCCGATTGCCATTTCGCATGCTGTTGTGGCTGCACCACGACCGAGCGCGGCGGAACGAAATATCCGATATCGTTCCGTACCCGCGATTACAGCACCTCGAAGTAGCGATGTTTCCACTCCGTGGTCTCAGCGTTGAACAGGTCGAGTTCGTGGTGCTTCACTATCGTGAACGCGTGGACGAACTCATCGCCCAACACCTCGACGAGGACATCAAGTTTCCCACAGACGCTGTGGACTCGGCCACGAACATCTCGTGAGAACGAGGAAGGGATTAGCGCCGAATCTCGTGACACGTTCTCGATGTATGTCGGCGGCGTCTCCGAAGTTCTGATTGCCATCCTTAAGGAACGAGACGAGTACCTCGACTACTCACCGCCGCCGCTGTTGGAACGGTTGATCGAAGACACTCAGAAGAGTGACCAGAACGACCGATCCCCAATAGACGCTCACGACTGCGACAGACCGGGGGCTGAGACGAAGCCAATGGAGTCCGCCTCATACGAAACGGCAGTTTTGTGCCGAATTTCACTATCAGTTGTACCTCTTAATTATTTATAATAATATATTAATCTTGTTATGTAAATGGAAACGTGGCTTGAAGAAACGACCGGTGGCCACGTCCCGTTGATCCTGATCCACTGTCAATTCTCGCCCACAGTCTCGACGCCGGTAAGGTCAAGCGCAGCGTTCGCCAACGTGTTAGCAGCCTTGTAACAGTCATCCCAGCTTGTGTATTCCTCGGGCGTGTGGCTCTTCCCGTCTTCGCTTACGGCGAACACCATTGCTGCATCGCAAACTACGGCTGCATACGTGGCGTCGTGGCCGGCCCCGCTGACGAGTTCCCTACCGTCGTATCCTAAGTCGGAGACCACAGCCCGGACGGCTTCGATACAGCGGTCGGCAAACGAAACGCTCTCCGTTTCCATCCGCTTTTCGTACTCCCACTCTACCCCTTCTCTCGCGGCGGCCGCCACTATCTCCTCCTTCACACATTCGACGGCTTCATCGGCGACGGCATCGTCCGGATCGCGAACGTCGAAGGTGAAGCGTACCTCTTCTGGAACGATATTGATTGATCCAGGTTCGACCTCGAGGACACCGACGGTCCCGACAGTTCGCTCGCCAAGCGTACCCGGGAGACGACGGACCTGTGTGACCACGTCACTTGTAGCGACTAACGCGTCACTCCGGTAGTGCATCGGCGTTGTTCCCGAGTGGTTGGCCTGGCCGAAGAAGGTGACCTCGCCCCACCGGAGCGCCGCAATACCCGTCACGATCCCGACGTCGTAGTCACCCTCGTCGAGATACGGACCTTGCTCGATGTGTAATTCCAGGTATGAATCGTAGTCGTACTGGGGTTCGGCGGGGACGTCCCCGCAGTAGCCGATTCGTTCCAGTTCGTCGATAAATCGGTGACCGTCAACGTCCATCGTCTCATAGGCATCTTCGAGAGAGATTTCGCCCGCCCAGACGCCGCTCGACATCATCGCGGGCTGGAATCGGGATCCTTCCTCGTTTGTCCAGTTCACGACCTCGACAGACCGTTCTGTCTCGATACCCTCGTCCTCAAGCGTTCGCACGAACTCCAGGGCTGCAACGATCCCAAGCGGACCGTCGTAGATCCCTCCCTGCGGTTGTGAGTCGAGGTGGGATCCTAGCAAGACCGTTCCTGCGTCGGGGTCGATTCCCGGACGTCGACCGAACATGTTGCCCATTTCGTCGACGCGGATGTCAAGCCCAACTGCCTCCATTTGGTCGCGGAACCAGTCCCTGGCTTCGCGGTCGGCGTCGGTCAGCGTCAATCGATTGAGCCCGCGACCGTCGATGGCTCCGATCTCCGCCTGTTTTTTCATCGTTTCCACGAACCGATCTCTGTCGATTGTGATTCGCACATTCGTGAGTCGGTCGTTCGTTTGAAAACTATTTGCCTGTATATTCGAGTGGTGGTGAGTTAGAATTTAAACAGTGCTCGAGAGATTTCGACGAAAGAGACAACTATCAGTCCTCGCAATTCTCGGACCCACCGGGATGCCGAGGAATGGAGGGATGTCGTTGCAGCGGCGTACAGCCGGAACTGCTGGGTGTTGATTCGGATCACCGTCTCGTCGAGCGCGACGTGACCGGATTCGTATCGCTGGCGAGCTGTAGATCGGCCTTCTGCACCCAGTTGTGAACGGTTTTCCGCGACCGTTTGACATCGAACTCCTGAATCTCAGATACTATATTTTAAATTGATAATATCGCCAGATGAAGGCGAATACCGAGTTGTCACTGTCTAGTTTCTTGACTTCGCACGTTTATTTTCGCTCGACGCCTATCTCCTGTAGATGGCAAGATGCTCCCGATCACGTCGTTTCTCTCCTGCACAGATCCAATCGATGAGTTATTTTCGTATCATCAGAAACACCACGCAAAGACGTACGTCACCGGTCTTGTTGCTGGCCGTAACAAGACCGTAAATGGCATCGCTACACACGTCTTACCGGCGAAAAGTGAACGGGCGCTCAACAAGCTCCTCACTGAATACGACTGGGATGAGTGCCGCCTCAACAGGGAACGGCTGGGTTTCAGACTCTACGAGAAACACAGCAAAACTCGCGTCCAGCTAGCGAAAGAACTCGTCGATGAGTGCATCGAGATAGGTGCCCCGGCGGATACCTGTCTCTTCGATATCCCGTTCCCGTACTGGTCGAGCGAATTCATTGAGCATCTCGAAGGATACAACAAAGAGTGAGTGTCTGCGATCAAAAGCGACCGAAACGTCGTTTATGCAGGTGACCGGATGCGTGTCGATGGCGAGACCTACCACATCTGGACGAAGAAGCTGCAGGTACCGAAACTTGGGAAGGTGAAAGTACTGATTACGGAGAAAGAATCGAGCAACGAAGACGGTGAGAAGAGTATCAAGTATCTTGTGAGTAACAAGCTCGACGCGCCAGCGAGCCATCTCATCGCGCTGTACGCGATGCGATGGCGGATCGAGACGTTCTTCAGAGACACGAAGCAGGACCTCGGTTTGGGAGACTGCGAGCTGCGAAGCCTCGCAGGGCCAGTCGCCACTGGCACCTGCTGATGCTCGCCTACAGTTTGCTGAAGTTCGGTGTTGCACAAAGCGCTCTAGGAACGGTGATCTCACGAGCCACGTCACTTCGAGCTGATCTCAAGCTCTTGTTCCGTGAAGCCGTTCAAAACCTCCTTTCATGGGCTCTTTCCAGCCCAAGCCGAAGCATCGACGATCTCATGCACGAAGTCGAAGGCCTCTTAATATTGGTGCGAAGTCAAGTAGTTAGTCGCATTATGCTAGACGGCGAAGGCCTGGAGCCACGATTCAGCCGTTCCTGGATCGGCGTGACTGAAACAGTTTGGGAACGAAGAAGTACGTCGTTTTACCTCTCGAAAGACACGTTCGACCACGTTCCGATTTCCGTGTTTCTCGTATCGAAATCGGAGCCCGCGTCGGCGGAGTGCTGTCTGGAGATGAGTTGCGCCATCGACGAGAAACACAGCGTCCTTGACGTCATGTTTCTCGCTCAGTTCACGTAAGAAAATCTCTGTAAGGACGGTCGTCGTTGTCGAAAACAGCCGTATATGCAGCAGTTCGTTCGATTTAGGATCGACGGCGGCGTACAGCCAGTGCTGTTGGTAGTCGATCCGAATCACCATCTCGTCGAACGCAACGTGATTCGGCGACGCACTGTCGGCGAGCTGTAGATTGCACTTGCGAACCCAATTGTGAACAGCTTTCCGCGACCGATTAACACCAAACCTCTTCAATTCTCGAACTGTATTCGAAAGCGATAGTTCGGACAGATGCAGCCGAATACCTAATTCCATCAGCTGACGCGGTGTCCGCTCGCGCTCCACAAAATCCAAATCAATCCAGTCGCTACTACCATTGAGGCATGCGATTTCTGCCATGAACCAGCTGAAAATCAGCACGCCTCACTTTTCACGCGTAACTAAACACCGCCATTCTTGAACAGGGGCCATTTAAGAATCACAGATAATAAAGGGAGAGGTGTTTTTCAGTGGCGATGTAGATCGTACACTGATGGGTTTCCCCGAGATAGATTCGGCTGTTTTCTTTGGTTCGATTACAATGGTAACGTGGGGAATCTGGGTAGTCTTGGGCAACGCTGCGTCGGAGTCCATCGACCCGAGGACGGCCGCCGCGATCTCCTATCTTGTTGCGGGACCTCTTGCACTCGGATTCATCCTCGTTTCAGACGCCTCGCTCGCCATTACTGCGAGGGGAGGACTGCTCGCTGGCACGGCCGGATTGTTCACCGGAATCGGCCTTATTTCGATGTACGTCGGCCTCTCCGGAGGGTCAACAACAATCGTCTCTACTCTCGGTGCGATGTACTTCGTCGTTGCGGCCATCATCGGTATGGTCGTCCTCGGAGACGAAGTTACGATAACGAGACTTGCCGGGATAGCGTTCGCAGTTATTGGGGTCGTCTTGGTTACCCGATAGACCAGTCCTACACAATTGTTGGACATGAGATAGTACTCCCGAAAAAAAAACGAGTCGAGGCGCACCTTCCACTCGGATGAATAAACGAGTGGCCCCTCAAAACGTTGTTCTTGGTAGTTGTCAGATGGATTCGTACGCCGTTCTTGATAGATGTTGAGTAGATCCCACGCAGCGTTCCATCGTTTGCCTGTACTGATCGATCATTACTCTTCGCAGATCGGATCTCAGCCAATGCCTCATTCGCGCGCTGTATCCATCACCGCATATCTGTCAGTCTCTGAAGAACACTGAAGCAAAACTATGGATTGTTTTGCTACTCCCTATCAGATCGTACCGGCCGTCGTGCTCGATCGAGTTTGGTGCCTCGATCATCTGGCCGACATCCCCGGGCTAGTTGCTACCGGGCAGTTATTTGATCTGCTCTCATCCGTGTTTGCGCTCGTGGCTGTCGTGGATCTTGTGTTCGACCGCGGTCCCACTGGAGAGTGTGATTTCGAGTTCGCCGCTGTCCCACTTTCTGACATCAATTACTACGGTTTCGATGTGTGGAATTCGTGGTTGAATCTGCCGTTCGGAGTCTGGCAATCGCTCGGCGCATCGTGTTTCGACTAACGAGTGTGAATCCTGCAGCAACGGCAAGAAATCCGACAATTGTTGTCATATAAATTGCCTTGTTTAGAAATAAAACCGACACGAGTGTCGCGGCAACCGGTTCTAAATACGCTACGAGTGTTGTTTCTGTCGCTCCAACCTGCTGTACCAGCCGGAAGTACAAGAGGTAACCACCAGCGCCAGCGACGAGGGTAATATATAGCAACGAGGCGAGTGCCACCGGAGTGAGAGACTGGACGGTCGGAAGCGATTCACCGCGAAGAATTCCTCCGCAGAACAATAGTGCCGCCCCGAGAAGCATCGCCCATCCTTGGAGCGTTTCCGCCGGTAGTTCGTCATCGAACAACTGGAGCGTGACTGAGCCAACTGCAAATAGTGTTGTTCCCAAGAAGACCAATCCAACGCCGAGTGCCGTCGACGACAGAGACATGGTACCAGTCGATGGTTGTGCGAGAACCAGGACACCACTCAGACCGAGACAGAACCCGATAACGTCGAGCAAGCCTCGAGATTCACCGAGAATGGGGACAGCGACGAGGGCTGCTACGACTGGCGACATTGTGGTGACGACAGACGCAACCGCACCCGAGACGTGCTGTGTACCTAGGTATAAGCCTGCCTGATAACCACCAAACATGAATCCGCCCACGATACCGATACTCATGAGTTCACGGTTTGTCTGCGGCAGCAGTCGGTTAGTCGCTATGTGTGCATATCCGAGGACGATACAGCCGGAGACAGCGTAGCGGATACCCGCCGCACCAAGTGGGGGGAGCTGTGCTACTACAATATCGATGGCGGGGAAGCCTGCACCCCAGAGAAAACCCAATCCGATGAGGGCAAGCCCCGCCGGGATATGAAACCGGTTCTGGATTGTCGTTCCCATGTTGTGTTAGCTAGTAGATTCAGAATTGGCAATAATGAGACGAATACGGCAGTCCTCCGCTCGAGTTTCGGTCTATCTGGAGGAACTTCGATATTGAGCCGGCGAGCTCAGTAAAAGTTGAAGTCACTACGAATTCTGTGGGTATGCATACGCTATGGATGAGAAGGACATTCAGATCCTGAAGTCACTTGAAGACCTAGAGACGACGAGTACCGAAGCGGTGAGTGAAGCGACAGGAATCCCGCTATCGACGATTCACTACCGCCTCAACAATCTCCGAGACGCTGGCATCATTACGAATGATCGATTGGATCTCGACCTCGACGAATTTGGCTTAGGAGTGACAGTTCTTGTCCAGATATTCACAAAAAATGATCAATCCCATGCTGAGAGTGGCCGGGTGATCGCCGATATTGAAGGAGTTACAAAGGTCTTCTTCACAATGGGAAGCACGGACTTCATTGCATTAGCTCGGCTACCGGGTAGTGATAGCGTTGAACGACTCATTTCTGAGTTCGAAGACCTCGACCAAGTCGATCGAACGAACTCTACGTTCGTGATCGAGCGAGAACTCGACAGTCATTACCCTCTCCAGCAGTACAGCGAAGAAACCCTTATGAATGACTTAATTGAGTGATCGGTCCCGTCCGTCGGTTCCCGCAGTCGCCAGACACTCTTCGGCGTAAGCCCGAACGTTGGGATCGACGTCGTCCAACCGGTCTTCGACGGCGTCGACGACCGTCTCGATCGCGGCCGGATCGACTGTTGCGATCGCTGTCAGCCCCTGGAGTGCTCGCTTGCGGACTGCGACGGCCTCGTGACCGACGAGGTCGGCCAGTACCCCGACCGCGGCCGGACGTGCACGGAGGTGGCGCCGACCGAGGTCCGCGACGATCGGCTCGATTCCATACCCGTCGGCGGCGCGATCACACCACGAGCGAAGCAGTCGCACGAGCGAGGGCGGCGTCAGTTTTGCCCGGCTACAGGCCGCTACGAGGATATTGCGGACAGCGGTCCAGACCTGCTCGTGGTCGGCAGTGACCGCCGGCAGGAGATGGGTTATCACCTCGTCGGGCGGGATGAGCTCGCTGTCGGCAAGCGAACCGAGGGTCTCGACCGCTCGAGACCGGGTCGTCCAGTTAGGTGCCTCGATCGAGTCGAGTACCGTGTCAACAGCTCGACGTCGGACCGGTGGTTCGTCTACAACCGGTAGGAGCGCCACGAACGCGTCGAGTCGGGCCTGCCGACGCCAGCGCTCGGCGAGCTCGAGCCTCGCCAGTTCACGTACCGTGGCCGCAACGAACTCCCGGGGATAGTGGTCGCGGAGTCGATCCCGGACCGCCGTGACGGCGTCGTCGGAGCCGGTCACGAGGAATCGTGCGGTCACCGTCGGATCGAGTGCAGGCGCGTCGGTCGTCGACGGGAACGAGTCGACCGCCGTCGCGTAACAGTCCAGCCCCGCGAGGCCGGCGACCCTCGCGGCAGAGCCGCGGAGTGCTCTGTGCGACAGGTTCACCGTCCCCGACTCCTGGGTGCTGGACTCGGTGCCGTAGCTACTGCCGTCGACGTCGAGTATGGACGCGATCGGCTCCGCGAACGGACCGGCAACGTTTGATCCGCTCTCCGCCACCAGCACGGCGAGCGTCCGATAGACGGCGTCTTCGGCGTGGATGACGGCGACCCTCTCGGACTCGAGAGCGGCGGCGGTGGATTCGAGGGCCTGCCAGACAGCCTCCGGCCTGACCCGGGCGGACCGCACCAGGAGGTGACCGATCGCGTGCGCCTCGTCGACGTTGCTAGTCGCTTCCAGTCTGTCGACGAGCCAGTTCAGGATCGAGGGCTGAGTCGCCACCCGGTCGATCGGTGCGTACCCGAGCAACTCGAAGACGGCCTGCCCGCTTGTCCCGACGAGTTCGTCTGCCGGGAGCAGGTCCAGTGCGAGCTCCGCGTACGCCGGGTCGGCACTCGCGAGGTTCCGCAGGATAGAGAGCAGCCCGTCCTGGAGCGAGGGTCGCATCGCCGAGACGGTGGTCCCGTCTAGCTCCGCCGCGACCCGGTCAGGAGCAGTCCGCGCAAGCAGCGAAAGTGCGTACGTCGCGGTTTGAGCGACCGGAAACCGGTCGGTAAGCAGGTCGATCAGCCGGGGAACCACCCGATCGGACGTGGCCAGCGATCTCGAGTATCGCCTGGTCGCGAATGCGGCCCACTCTCTGACGATAGCGTCGTCGTCTCGAAGTCGGTCGACGATCGCTACCTCGAGGTCACCGGAGAGCCCGTCCGCCGCGAGGGTCGGTGCCAGAGCGGTCGCGACCGTGATCGCCTGGCGGCGAAGCCGCGGTGATTTGGAGTCGAGATACGCCACCAGTACGTCCGCCAGCGACGCCGACGGAGATACCGGCTGGTCGGCGAGGCTCGCTAGCGCGTCGACGGTCTCGTCGTGCCGCGTGCCTGGATCGAGTGCCGTCACCCGGAGCAGGAGGTGGAGGACGACGCGCTCGCGGTGTTCGGGATTCGACGTGGCGACGGCGACGAGTCGGCGTCGCGCCGCCCGCTCGCGATCGACTGTCGTCGACGCGAGGTCGGCCGCCAGGTCGTCGATCGCTTCTGGATCGGTCACCGCTTCCGGATCGGGGAGGGGTGACGGATCGGACAGACCGCCGGCGGCAGCGGCGTCTCTAACCGTCGGATCCGGGTGTGATGCGACGACGCCCTCCTGATCGTCGAACCCGAAGCTGCTCGATCGCGCCAGCGAGATCCACTTTACGACGGCGTTCGACTCGCTGTACATCATAATCTCGTCGGGAGATCCGATGGTCGACGACAGCGCGTGTGGGTGCTGATCGCCGAATTCGGCGAGCAGGTCGATGGCCGACCGGTCGACCGCGTGGCCGCCGATCTTCGTGACGATCCGATCCAGGGCCACGACCGACTTCGCCGCGCAATCGAGGTGTGTCGCTGCCGGCACGTAGTAGGGCTTCCCGCTAGTCGGATGGTTGTGGGGAAGGATTCCCGCCATCGCGAGGGCCAGTTCTCGATCCTCGGCGAGCAGCGGTTCGTCCGCTGTGCCCGACCACGACCCAGACCGGAACGCCTGGATCGTCCGTCGGCGGGCCAGCGTAGCCGTCTCCTGGTCGGTATCGGCCCGCAGGAGACACGTCGCGACAGCCCCCTGGAACTGCCACGATCCCTCCGCCGATTCGAGTGCCGTCCGGAGCCGACCACATTCCGACGGCGTCAGCGCCAGTTCGTCCGCCGCGATCGCCGCCGAGAGGATGGCCGCAGCCGCCCGTCCGCCCTCGCCACCTTTCGCAACGAGGTCGAACAGCTCCGTCCGGAGCTCGGCGGCTGCGTGCGGGCGGCGCGTCCCGATCGATTCGAGGGTTTCGGCCGGACCGACGGTCGAACCGTCGTCCTCGGCCGTCACCTGCCGGCAGCACAGTCGGAGCACCGATACCGCCTCCAGGGGTGCCTGCTCCGTCGCCGCGACCACGGCGTCGGCCGCAACGTCCCGGGCAGTCTCGTGCTCACTCTCGAGGTAGTCCTCGACGACCGGCGGGACTCGACGATCGAACGCCTCGTTCGTTCCGGCGATGAACCGCAGACCCAGTAGTCCGACCTTCCGTTCGTTCGAGGAGGAACTCGTCGCCGCCATCTCGAGTCGCGAGCAGACGCGATCGGCGTCGGCTGCCGTCTCCGCACTGATCCGGGCGATCAACAGCGCTATCGTCCGGTTCGTGCTGGACCGCAGGTCTCCTTCGATTTCCAGCAGCCACGAGAGGTAGTCGCGTTCGAGGCCGACCTCGTCGACGGCCTCGGCCAGCCGCGCGATCGCCGGATCGTCGATCCTCGACGGCTGCACTCGCCGGTTGAGGAGGGCCCAGCAGGCGAGCGCGAGGGCGTGGCGTGCGGCCGCTCGAGACCCGAACCCGTCGCGAATTGCGACCCAGCAGAGCGCTCGAGCGGCCACGACACGGCATCTAGTGTCCGCTGCGAGCGCCCGACGGAGTGGATCGATCGCCCACGGACACGGCTCTCCTGCTTCGATCGCTGCTCTCACCGCGTGGATAGCCTCCGTCGAGACCGAATTCGCGTCGTCGATCGCGTCCCGTAGCTCCGTTTGGAACCGGCCGACGAGCGACGGATCGGCGGCACAGAGCCGGCGGATCGCACTGACAGCCGCGACCCGGACGTCGTCGTCGGGATCGGCTGCGAGCGCGGCGAGGTCGTCGTAGTGGTCGGCGACCGCCTCCAGTGCCGCGACGCCGTACCACCCGTCGTCGTTCCGTTCGAGTCCACCGATCCGGCCGATCGCTTCCGCGAACGCCGTGCGGACGTCCGGGTCGTGGTGATCACTGAGCGTGGCGAATTCCGCCGTAACGGGGACGAGGTCCGGGAGTGCGATTCCGACGTAACCCAGTTCGATGCAGGCAGTCGCGATCGGCTGCGGGGAGTCGGCATCGAGCGTCCAGATCCGTCCGGCGACGACCGACCGAACGACCGCCGGTTCGGTCCGGCCGATGCGGGCGAGCGAACAGGTCGCGTGCCACCGGACGCTGCTGTCGTCGGCTCCGATCGCACCGACGAGCGTGGGGAGCAGCCCCTTCACGACGCCGGGAGCGATCGATCCGACGTCGCCGACGACTCCACAGGTGAAGTAGACGTTCGTTTCGGCGGGGACGTCGCCACCGCCAAGAACTTGCCGGAAGTGTTCCAGCAGCGGCGTGATCGCCGTTGGATCGTCGCGATAGAGCGACCGCAGGTCGTCGCCCTGCGATACGAGCACGCGCTTCCCTGCCGCGGCTGCCGTCGCGATCCGGTCTACGATCTCGACCGCCTCGAGGTCGGTCTCCTCGTAGAATTCGGTGAGTCCGTGGAGTGCGTTCGTCCGTACGACCGCGTCCCTCGCCTCGAGCGCGTCCAGGAGTTTCGCCGTTGCCTCGTCGTCGTCGATGCGGCCTGCCGCCCATCGACTGGTGACGGCGCGGACGTCCGCGGCCGACAACCGGTCGTCGGCCCCGTTCATGCTCCCCTCCGGAACAGGCGGCGTGCGAGATGCCCGAGCACAACGTCCAGTTCCGCCGGCGCGGCGTAGACGACCCGATCGAAGTACTGCTCGTGATCGTCGGGTCCATCGCCCACGTAGACGCCGAAGACCGGGCAGCCACAGCGATCCAGCTGCGCCTTGTACTGTTCGACGTCGTTGGCTTCGCCGTCGGTCACGACGATGACGAACGACACCGCCCCGTCTCCCCGACCGACGCGGCGCCGTGCGACGGCCAGTGCGTCCGAGAGCGGCGTCGAGCCACTGGACCGTCCCGTAACGAGCCGGTCGATCTGCGTCTCCGGATCGACGTCGAACGGCAACTCGAGGCCGACGCGGTGCTCGTACAGCGAGAGGACCGACACGTCGACGCCGAGTGCGTACAGGGCGTACGCGAGTTGCGCCGTGGCACCCTCGGCAGCCGTGATCCGATCCGACATCGAGGTCGATCGATCGAGGATCACCTGACACGAGTAGTCCTTCTCTCGGCCGGGTCGAGTGCGCGTGAACACGCGCTCGGAGCCCCGAACGGCAGCGACGAGGTTCCGCGAGTCGACCGTCCCACGTCGAGCGCCCGAGTACTGTCTGGGTCGTCGCTCCTGCCGGAGCTGAGCGTCCAGGTCCGTCAGGAGCCGCCTCGCCGACTGTTTGACGGTCGTCCATCGGTCGGTGTCCCCACCTTCCTCCGCCGGCGGGACGACCAGCACCTCGTCGACCGCGGTCTCCTCATCGCTGACGATCCCGACGAGGCGCTCGACGGTTCGGCGAAACGCGGACGTCGCCTCGCCGCCGGCGTCTCCCCACCGACGAGCGGCTCGCCGCAACGCGTTTGCACTCGGTTCGTCCTTCCACGACTCCGCGTCGGATTCGTCGGTTCCGGTGCCTCCGGCGGGGGATCGCCCGCCGTGGCCACCTCTCCTGGCGTCGCTGCTCAATGCATCCGCGCTGTCCGGCGACCACCCGGACACCGCGCGGACATCAGCGGGCCGGACGTCCGGTGTCTGGAGCCGCTGGCGCTGCAACGGGGGCAGCACTTCGAGTTCCGAGCGGACGAGTTCGAAGAACTCGAACGCACGATCGACTCGCGCTTTTGGATCGGGTTCCGAGAGCATGTCCTCGACGTACGCCCGCAGATGTGGTTCGATGGATTCGACGATGTCGTGGCGTCCTCCCTTGACGACTCGTCCCGGTTCCGAGGGATCGATGATCTCGTCGAACCGATTCGCTGCACCGAACTCGTAGTCGAGAATCCCGAACTGAATCGCCTCGAATACGGTGTACGTACGGACTGGCGTCTCTCCATCGATGAGACCGAACAACTCGACGTAACGTGCGTGTTTCCGATCGATGGTTGCACCCAGTGTCGCGTTCTTGAGAGCGAAGTCGTCCCGCAGACGGAGCTCTGCCGCCATCTGGGACTCGATCGCCACGTCTTCGCCTGCATTGTACACGTGCTTGAACAGGTGGATCCACCGCGGATCGATCGAGTCGAGGTAGTCGTGGAAGGTGTCGAACCCGGAGTAGCGGACGTGTCCCAGTTCGTGAAAGAGGAAGGCGATCTGCATCGCCCTGTCCCAGATCGCAGGCTCGAGGTCGGTGTGGACCTGTTCGTACTTTCGGGTCGGAACCAGTACGACGTAGCCGTCGCCATCGTCGTTCAGCCGACATGCGGCTCCCGACGGCTGGAGACGAACGTCGACGGTCGTCGATCGATCCACACAGAAGTTGACGAGCCGCTGGAGCTCCTCGCGCCGAACCTCGGAGTCACGCTGTCGGCTCCACGACTCGTCGATCAGGTCCGGGTCGGTGTCGGGTCCAACGCGCATTTCAGAGTTGCTTGTCGATGAGCGTTCGAACGAACGACTCGTCGTACTCGTCGACCCGGGCAACGAGTTCGCTCCGCGTCGCCTCCCGGACAGACATGAACTCACCTTCCATGAACCGGGCGATGCGGACGATCTCGCGGGTCGTGATCGGCGTCGACAGTTCGCCGTCCTCGTAGGCCCCCCGGAGCCGATTGGCAAAGGCGACCAACCGCTCGATCTCCGGCCGCTTGCCCTCGTCGAGAGCCGTTCGTTCGAAGACGAGGTCGACCTCGACGGACTCCGGCAGGTACTCCAGTTTTACGTGCCGAAAGCGGTCCTCGAAGGCGTCGTTCAGTTCGTAGGTGCCCTGGTAGCCGGGATTTGCCGTCGCGACGACCCTGAACTCCGGGTGCGGGTCGATCTGTTCGCCGGTCTGGGGGATGGTGAGCGTCCGGGTTTGCCGTTGTTCCATCACGGCGTTGAGTGCAGCCACGGTATTGGCGGCCGCGGCGTTGATCTCGTCGAGCAACAGGACCCCGCCTGCGCGGGCGGCACGAGTCAACGGCCCATCGATCCACGCCGTCTCGGTTTCGCCGCCGTCGGTACTCACCAGGTGCAGCGTCCCCAGCAGGTCCTCGCGGTAGGTCGTCTCCGAGAGGGTGATCCGGTACAGGGGACGGTTGGTCTGTGCACAGACGTACTTGACCAGGAAGCTCTTGCCAACACCCGGCTGTCCCTTCAGGACGACGTTCATGCCGAGTTCGAGCGCGTGCGTGACCACCTCGAGGTCCGTGCGGCCGCCCGCACCCGTCCGCTCGTGATAGGTGTCCTGTGCGAGCGACGGCACGCGCCTGTGGCCGACGTCCTCGAGGATCCCGAGGTTGCGAAATCGGTCTCCGGTCCGCTCTCCAGCTGACTGAACCGTCTCGGCGCGGGCGACGTTCCCTTCGAGCCCGCTCATGCGTCCCCCCACTCCTTGCCGATCAGACTGTCACACTTCAGTTCGTCGCAGGTCACAGTCACATTTGATAACAGGTGGATAAAAAACGTAGGCCGGACGCCGTCGCGTGCCGTCTGGATCATCGTCGGTCGACTCGTCGGATGCATAGTCTGGCGTCCGATTCGCGGGACGGTGTCCCCGACGTCGCCGGTTTCCCGGACGCGGGCTTTTTACGAGGCGTTCGAACGACCCCATCGAGCCTGACGTTCACCTCCACCCGCACGTCCGCTTTTATATTCACTGGCGCAACGGTGCAGACATGGGAATCTTGATCACAGAGTCCCGGTACAAGTGCCCAGACTGCGGCAAACGACACTCCGGCCACAAGGCCGACAAGCGAGTTCGAGTCCGCGGAACGAGTCGGAAGAAACTGAAGTGCCGCGACTGCCGGTCGTCTTCGTCGTCCTCGTCCGGCGTCGGCGGGCTCGGTGTGTTCGGGGGTCGCTCCTCGTCCTCCTCGTCTTCCGCCGACTCTGGACGACCGACCGTCAACGCCGGTGACGTCGGCGAGTAACCGGCTCACACTGCAGGCCTGTTTTTTTGCGCGCTGTATCCAGATAGTGACGATAGTGGCTGGTGCTCTCCCGGTCGCACTGCCAGGGGCAACGCCGTCAGTGGCGGAGCCGTCGATCAGCCGAAGTGGGGTCGAATCCCGTCGACGACCGCCTGTGCGGCCTGTTCTGCATACCGGTCACACGTCCCTGGCGTACACTCGAGGTGGAGTCCCCGCTCGCCGTCTTTCGACAGGTAATTCGTCGAGATTCGCGGGTGCGTCCCGGGGAGTCGGAGCCGGTCCAGATCGGTCCAGACGTTCCGCCCTGTCCGCTCGCGCAACCGCTCGGCGACCCGTTCTCTCGTCGCATCGCCGATCCGGCCGCCCACCTCGATCTGATCGTACCCGGAGCGGTGGAAGCCGACGACGAGGTCGAACTCCCGGTCGGCGATCCGTCGCAGTCCGGGATAGCCGTCGATCCCGTCGGCGAGCTTCCCGACGTGCCACCGTCTGTGGGCCGTCACGTCGCTGTCGCCCGGCGGATTGTGCCCGTGAAGCATCCACAGCGATGCCGACACGCCGGCGCGCTCGAGCAGTTCGTAGGTGCGTTCGGCCATCTCGTCAGTCCCTCGTTCGACTGCGCCGCCGTGGGGTGCAGTCAACAGGATTCGGTCCTGGGATCCGTCGTCGAGCAGCGTCTCTGCCAGTCCGCCGCCTTTCCTGGCTTCGGTCCGGGACTCCTGTGGGATCGTCGTCGAGAGTTCGACCGTGGTCTCGCCGTCGATCCCGAATCGGTCGAGGTGGTCCTCGTGAACGACGATCGGCGCGGCTGGAGCGTCGTCGATCTCCTGGACTCGATAGTACGTCGAATACGGCCCTTCGTCGACTCTGACATGGCTTCCCGCCGAAAGATCGAGCTCGTCGGCCAGGTGTCGCGAGAGTCGACAGCGGTCTTTGTACTTGCTGCGCGGGTCGAGCGATTGGTCTCGAGTCGTTCTGAGCGGTACCTCAGGCATAGACTGTCGATCGGTTATCTGTTGTTGGACATCGATGAAAGACGTTCGTCCGAGCGATCCCCGACGGTCACTATTGGGTCGACTGCGGACAGAGTCAGAGAGTGAAATCGACCGACGTCGCCCTCGAGACTAAGCACTTCGACGCCCAAACAATCGTCCTGGGGGAAGGGGGGGATTGGGGACACGATCGGTATCCACCGGGCACGGTCTCGCGATCGATGCTGCGTGGGGTGTTGGACGTCAGTCCATCCACAAAAGCATCACGTCGTGCGGTGGACTGCCGTCACTACTCCGGCTTCCCCGGAGAACCCTCTCACCGACAACGTCATGATCTACATCGTCTCCGACCTGCATCTCGGTCACGACAACATCATCGAGTACTGCGATCGACCCTTCGAGTCGACCAGCGAGATGAACCAGACACTCGTCGAGAACTGGAACGACGTCGTCGAGCCGGACGACAAAGTGCTCTTCCTGGGCGATCTCGTACCGTTCGAGGATCGTCCGCACGTGGTTCAGGGCTGGCTCGATAAGCTCGACGGGTCGATCACGTTTGTGGTCGGCAACCACGACGAAACAGTCCCGATCGAGACCCACGAGTACCTGGAGTACGAAGTCAACGATTACAGCCTGTACCTCACGCACTATCCGAGTGACATCCCCGACGACTGGGGCGGCTGGGGGATCTACGGCCATCACCACAACAACCACGAAGATGAGTTTCCGTTCTTCGATCCCGATGCCAGGCGGATCAACGTCTCGGTCGAACTCCTGGGGTTCGAGCCGATTCCTGTCACCGAACTCTTCCGGTACATAAAGCGCGGTGAACACCTCCTGGTTCGACCGGGTGCCGACCCGGACCGAGCCCTCCAGTCCGAGCGTTGACGAGGCTATTCGCCGTCTCGCGCCGACTGGTGCCTGCCGGCAGTAGGCGACCGGGTGACATCGTTTCTCTGGAGAATCCGCTTCTCTAGTCGAGTTTTCCCCGGAAAGATCGCGTCCAATTTCAGTATGCTGGTGGTTCACACGCGTGTGGCCACCGGGTCCTGCGGACGATCACCGATGAGCAGTTCGTCGTCCCCGCCAACGAGGAGTCCGGCCTGGAGTTCGGCCGATACCGGGGCATCCACCCTGTAGTCGGTGATCGCGTGGTTCGTCGTGCTGTTCTGCGATCCGTCACTCCACCATCTTGATCGCCCTGATGAGCTCCTCAACTCTGATTCCCCGTGCGACGAGGCGCTCGAAGTCGTCGACGAGGCCACTCACCGGCGGTTCGACGTCGTCCTTGCCGAATGCTCCGGTCAGTATCGAAACCGCGACGACCAGGTCAGCCCTGGTCACGGGCCTCGAGTCGACAGTCTGGTGAAGGTCCCAGCGGACCGCGTCGACGACCTCCGTCCGGAGGTGGTCCCTGCTGACTCGCCGGTCGCTCGGAAGGGGCTCCGTCTGCACCCGCGAACCGGCCGACCGGCTCCGGGTCGATCGAGGGTCTCCCAGTTCGGTTCCGGTGCCGTCGAGAGTGATCGTCCGCCGACCCGTTGTGCCCGTCGCTGACTCGTCGCTCCCCGACACACCGTACTGTCGCGCCGTCGACGGTGACAGTAGCGCAACGGGACCCTCGAGTCGACCATTTAGCCCTGCAGCCAGCGCTCGTCGAAGGTCTTGCCGGACAGCACCCGGATCGTCGACGCCGTGGGATGCGAGAGACGTCCGGTCGATCGTTTGCTCGACGACGTCCCGGACAGTCGCTGGGGAAGCGTTCCCCGTAGTGAGCGCCGGGTCCGACTGGTACCACGCCGCCAGCTTGCGGGCGGTCGACTCGTCGATTCCGGCCCGTCTCAATCGCTCTTTCCATGCCGATTCTACCCATTCGTGGTCGTGAAGTTCCTGGTTGTTCGTCATTGTCGGATGATGATTCTGGTCGATCGCCGTGTTGCCGACGGACGCTACCGCGCATGCGGTCCCAACCGCCGGCTGCAGGTGGTCAATCATGTGATTTCTCTGAGAGAGTCGCTTTGCTGGATAATGCTTTTCCCATCGACAGTGCAGTGGTCGACCGACGACGTACTATTCTCGCGTCAGACCACCGGTCGAGAGGGACACAAACTGGCTTCGGGCCACCGTCGCTTTGCCGACAGTGCCCAGTGGATGAGGGCGAATTGCTGCGGGTCGCTCACAGCTCGAGATCGAACTCGTCGTCTTCCGCTTCGCTGGACGACTCGTCTCGGCTGAACAGCGACGAGACCCGTCCCAGGACCGACTGTCTCGAGTCGTCCTCGTCCGCCTGATCCTGGTACCCGCTGACGCTGTGTGAGGTGGCGTCCGACTCTTCGACCGCCATCTGCTGTTTGAGGTTCTGGAGTCGTGACGACGCGATAGGGTTCTCGACGAGTTGCTCTACGTTTTCGAGCGTCTCAACCCACTCTTCGCGGCGGTCCGAACTCCCGCCGCCTCCCCTGCCGATCGTGACGCCGCCGACCAGCCCGACCACGAGTGCGATCGCGCCAGTGCCGGCGAGCCACGACAGGGACACGTCGTCTCTGGCGTTTTGCTTCGGAACGGTCGTGTCGCCGGTCGCCACGAATTCGGTCGAGAGACGCTGTCCATTGCGCGTGTACCCGACGTCGATATCGGCCACGTCCACGGATTCCGTTTCCGAGACGGTCGTGACCGTTTGGAATTCAATGACGACTCGTTCGCCGGGCTGGAGTTCGTCGACGGTGAACTCGTTGCCGCCGGCGTGATCGACCTCGACGGCGTTGTTGCTCGGAGAGATAGTCGTCGTGTAGCTGTTGGGAACCAGTAACGATTCGGGTTGGCGTTCCATCGCGATCCGCAGGTCGACCAGCGACGCGTCATCGGGCTCGATCGTCACCCTGACCGTGACCAGGTTCGAGGCCGGGTCCGGGTCGCGCTCGGTCTCGACCTCGAACGGCGCGCCGGGGTCTTCGGCAGTTACCGTGGTGGCGGCGTCGCCATTCTCCGCTCCCGCCGCCGCGACCGCACCGGCGCCTCCGCCGACCAGCCCGACGACCAACACGACGACCAGTACCAGGTTCGCGTATCGCCCTCGCATCGTCAGTCACCCCTCGTCTCGGTGATGGTACCCTGGTCCGGATCCGGGGCGCCGGTCGCTCCGGAGACGAACAGCTGCGGGTACGCGATGTTCTGCTCGAATGGAACCTCATCCTCGAACAGCTCGTCGAGCGTCCCACACTCCCACCGCTCGTGGATGCGCCGGAGTTCGGACGTGTTCGTCAGGTAGACGTTCTCGTACAGCGCCACCAGCGTCAGCTCGAACGGAGCGTCGATCCCCTTGACGTCGAGCCGTCGATCGATGTCCTGAGCCGCCATCACCGCTTCGGCGTCCTGGCCAGACGAGTTCGTCAAGTCCAGGGCGTTCCGGTTGTCGCTATCGGTCAACAGCGCTAGCGTACCCTGTGACATGTTGTTCAGCGAGTTGTGCATGTAATCCTCGAGAGGCTCGTCGAGGTGACTCGCGAGCGCCTGTCGCAGCGCCTCGACCAGGTCGTCCTGATCGACGACGCCGGCGTCAATGAGGTCGTGGACGTTCCCGGCATTTTCCAGGGTGCGCTCGCTGATTTCGTCCATGGAGTCGGTGTTCAGCGGCAGCATCCGGATGGAGTTCTTTCGGTCACCCGTCAGGCGATTCTTCGCCGAGGCCAGTTCCGACTCCACGTCCGACTTGTTGTTCCGGAACTCCTGGAGCTCCTCCTCGCGGAGCGTCTCGAGTTCCGCGAGGAGGGCGTCCCGATGGTTGCGAAGCGTGACCCGGACGTCCGGCAGGAGCTGTTCGTCGAGCGTCTCTCGGAGGTCCACCAGCGACGTGTACTCGTCGTGGAGGTGGTCGAACACGCCGAGTCGCTGCTCGACGGCGTCGAGTCGATCCTTGAGCGTTCTGCGCACGCCGATGCGGATCGAGCGGGTGTTCTCGCGTTTGGCTTTGATCGTCGACCGCTTCTCTCGGAGCGCCGGTCGGATCGCCTGCTCGTACTTCTCGACGGCACCGGCGTCGTCGAGACTCGGTGCCCGATCTGTCATCGTCTCGTTGTTGTCGATCCAGAAGTCCTCCACCTCCGTCACGAACTCGTGGACGTCGAGTTCGTCGTCGATCCGATCGGCGACGAGCTGGTAGAACAGCAGTCTGGCGATCGTCCCGTGAGGGATCGCATCGTCGTCCCCCTCGATACGGGTGGCGAGTCGATCCGCGTAGGTCCGGAGGTCCTCGGTATCGGCGTCTGCGAGGGCGAGGTCGTCGATCGTCTGACGGACCCGCTCGAGACGGACCGCGGTCGGCGTGTCGCTCTCGACGATCCCGTCGGCGTGGGTTTCGAGATTCTCGACGGCGACGCTGGCGAGCGATAGACTGGTAACCGTCTGTCGGATCCGGCTGAGATCACTCGCGACCGGAGTGCTGAGCTCCTCGATCTCGTTGGACGCTATCCAGTCTTCGTCTGTCGAGTCCTCGTCCGTCGTCTCCTCTACGTGCGCGAGCAGCCGATCGACCCGATCGACCGAGTCCTCCAGCTCGTCCTCCCACTCCTCGAGTACGTCGATCACCTGGTTCAACGCCTCCTGCTCGTCGAACTTCTCGAAGTACGTCGACACCTCGTCGAGAGGAACGCGAACACTGGCTGCCGAGACCGTCATGAGTCGGTTGTCGAAGGTCCGCGTGGTGATGTTCTCGAATCCGTCGTCGGTCTGCGTGATCGACAGCACCGCGCTTGCGATCGTCCAGTTGACCCGTTCGCGGAAGTTCTCGACCTCGTTGTCGCCCCTCCGCGAGGCGTTGTACATCCGTTCCTCGTCGACCGGCAGCAAGAGCAGCGCGTCGAGCGGCGGCTCCGTGATCTCGAATTCGTCGTCGAGGACGTTGCTGTCGGGCGCCGCGTCCATCGGCAGCGTAACCGGGTACGGATCCGGGCACTGCCCGGTCTCGTCGGGGATGTTCAGCAGCGTCGTGAACTGCTGGAGCGAGATGTTGGTATTGACGTACGTCGAGGGGATCGGACCGAGAGTCGTCTGCTGGTGGCGGTGCTCGAACTTCGAGACCGTCCCCGCGGCCAGTAGCCGGGGCTCGATGTCGTACTGGTCGGCGTAGCTGCCGACGATCCGCTCTACCATGCTACTCAGCAACGGGAACATTCCCGCGGCAGTGCCCCCGGAGAGTGCACCGATCAGCCACGTCGACAGTTCGTCGGTCTCGTAGGGATCGACGAACTCGCCGAGGATCTGGTCGACGCTGTTGTAGACGGTCGAGTGGTAGTACTCCAGCAGGAAACGTCCGATCGGGGGCTTGCTGGTAGCACCTTGATTGGCGAGCTCGAGTCTCTCGTCGAGCCAGGGAACGTCCGCCTTCAGCTGCTCGAACCGCTGGGCTGCGGCGTCGTCTCGGCGCAGCTCCACCGCCTCCAGGGACTCGGGGACGTCCTCGTCGTCTAGCGCCGCAGTCTCGATGGAGACGAATTTGAACTGATCGCCGAGCCCGTGCTCGTTGACCAGCCTGTAGAGCGTCCGCGCGGTCCGGAAGCCGCTCGTACCGACCGAAATGATGAGGTGCTTTCGTTCACTCATGGTATCGTGGATGCGATGCGCGTCTATCCGTCGCCACACTCGAAGTCGGAGTGCGATCACCGGCACGGATGTCGGGCCGTCGTCGCCGAGCGCGCATCTGATCGAGCAGACGGACTCGGAACGGGTGGCTGTTGATCTTGCCCCCCGTTCAACGTCGGGTTTATGTGTTCGTACGTCGACGAACGTCCGCACGCCAGTCGTCCAGTGTCGAGGGCGGCTCGCTTCGGGTCCTCGTCGGGACCCGCAGAAAACTACACCAGTGGTCGAACTGTTGATCGATCCGACGGCCGAGCCACGACGATGGGAGTAGTGACACCTATCCGATGACTTGGCAGACGAGAGAAGCAGTGTTGACATCCACTCATGACTGACGTCCTGTCTCTTCCCCAGACGTCGGAGTCTCGCGAAGTCGGCGTTTCAGAGACTCTCGAGACCGGCGAGCACGAGCTGAGACCCACCGGAAGAGAGACGAGATCGACGCCTGGTCACGGAGAGTGGTACTCGAGTCGACTGCCTGTGGATCCAAAATCACGGGTTTTCGCCGGGTGAAGTCGCTGAATACTGGTGTCTCGATAGTCACTCTCCGGTGAATCGCTCACAGATTGGTGGCGCAACGTGTGGGTAAGAGACAGGACTTCAGTCGTGGGTGTTCTCCTCAAACCGCTGTTATGCGTGCTTTCGGCCAGTCTATCCAAATATTCGCGTTTCCTGTGAGGGCTAACCGACCCTCAGACGACTCGACGGCTACTGCGCGAACTGGAGGAGGAAGAACCAGGCAGCGGCGGCCTGCTCGTCGTGTGGGACGTCCTGGCCGTCGAGGAGATCGTTCATCTCCGCGACGTGTTCTCCGATCGTCTGCATTGCGGTCATCTTGTCTTCGTGTTTCTCCACGGACTGCTTGATCGCGCCACCTGCAACGGTTCCGATCCGTTCGAGATCCGCTTCGAAGTCATTTTGTGCGGACTGGTTGTCGGTCTCGCTCGCGTAGTGGTTTGCGGACATCGCAGTTGACCCAAGAGACGGACGCATGGGAGGAGTGACGTGAGGCCCTGCACAACCCGTGGTTTTTGTATTGATCTCGAGGTCACTTCGTTAGCGAATCCGTTCGGAATGAACACAAGGAACAGAGATAGACATCCACCCGCGACTGATGTCGTGTGATCTCCCTCGTCTTTCTGTCAGGAAATGCCGGCGACGTCGTCAATGGAACGCCGGATCCGTTGGCGGCTCCTCGACCTTCTCATCGTCCGAGAAGAGCGCGCTCGAGGACCGCTCTGCGCTCTCGGCCCCATCACCGTCTTCGTCTGCGGTACCAGTCT
The DNA here is from genome assembly GCF_023008545.1 of Natribaculum luteum. Classification (NCBI taxonomy): domain Archaea; kingdom Methanobacteriati; phylum Methanobacteriota; class Halobacteria; order Halobacteriales; family Natrialbaceae; genus Natribaculum; species Natribaculum luteum. Next base: position 310,845 of record NZ_CP095398.1, read on the forward strand.
CCCCTTCGTCGGTATCCTGGTTCGCCTCCTCCATCACTTCCACTATATATTCCAGTTCGCTCCACAGCGCAACCGCAACCTCGGCAACGGTCACCTCCTCGTGCTCGTGCGTCAATTTGCGAAGCTGTGAGCCAAGGTCGTCGTGGAGTTGCTGGGCGACCTCGCTGTCCACCCGTCGCTGGGCGATTATCTCCGTGACGGTCTCGGTGATCCGTTCACCCTGCTCGTCGATACGGACAGCAACGTCGGTTCCTTCGTCGCTCGGCGTGTTCGGAGACGGGCTGTTCCCCTCGTCGGTATCGTTCTGCCAGTTCTCGTCGCCCTTGGTCGGAGTCTCGGAGTCGGTCGACATCGCGGTTCAAACTGTGTACTCAGTTCGGTCGGGTGTGACGGCCATCGTAATCGACACGTAAGCTTCAAGTTCCAGGAGTATCGTCAGCCTCAACTCGGATCGGCTGCCCGGAGATCGAGCAGATAATAAAAGGCACGTTGCCGATCCCCCGCCACGTAAGAGTAGACGGGGACACTCCCGTCGATCGAAATATGCCCGCGGAACTCCGCGTGAAGAAGGACCGCTATCCCGACTGCGGGACCGGCAAGTGCCCCACACACCACCGCGGCGGGTGTTCGGGCGTTATCGCCTCCGACTCCGAGGACCGCTGGGAGTGCACCAAGTGTGGTGACGGCATCAGTAGGGACACGAAATACACGAACTGCAGACGGCGATTGACCGGCTCCATATCGGTCGTCCACAACCCTGTCGGGTGGTTTCGCTCGTGATCGACGACGACCCGACGACGGACCACCAGCCATCGATCGATCTTCGGACACTCGAACAGCTGCGTCTCGATCTCCAGGCTGGCCGGCGTGACCCCGAAGACGTCCTCGATCGGCTCTCGTCTCACGTTGGTTCGGGAGAACGGTACGTCGGACCACGAGCGGTCAGCGTCCTCCTCGAAGCGGCGCACCGGCGGCCGGCCCTGGCCGACGATGTCGTCGACGCGATCGACGGGTTCCCGTTTAGCATGGTCCACTCTCTGTACGCACATTCGGCGTTCCAGATCGCGCGGCTGCCCGTGGGGACGACGCTCCAGTTTGTCGACCAGCTCCCACCGCATCTTAAACTGACGGACAGTGGGACGTGGGCGACGATGGCGATCGGTCGAAAAACCCCCGCGATGTTTCTGTCCCGGTTCGGTTCGAACGTCTTCCCCGTCGACGAGCATCTTGGACTGGTGAATCGACTTCTACACGCTGAGCCGGCGGTCGTCAGACGTGCGATTACCGATCGGCTGTTCGCGATCGATCAGTCGGGAGGGACGGCTACCCCGCCTCGAACGGCCGATCTATCGACCGGCGAAGAAGACGACGAGAGTGGGCTCAGCGAACTGCTCAGCGAGGGCCGAGAGCCGAGCCCCGTCCACGAGGCGGCGAGCGACCTCGGCCAGATTGGCCTCTCGAACCCGGATGCGATTCCCTCGTTCGAGCCGCACGAACTGTTCGATCCGACCGACGTTGAGTCGATGTCCGCGGAGGCGATCGACGCGGTTGCCGACTACTTCGGCGTCCGGCTGGCCGGCCGGGACGGACGCCTGGATCCGGTCGGCCTGCCCGCAGGAGAACGAGATGCGACCCGCGATGCCGCGTCGACAGTTCTCGAGGCGTACCTGACGCTCCAATCGCGAGAGGGGTGCAACTGGCGGTCGCCGCTCGCACGATCACTTGTCTGGGGAATTCACCGGATCGCGCACGCCCGGCCGAACGTCTTTGCCGACCGTCTCGACGCCCTCGTCGTTCCCGGGATCGCCGACCAGTTCTGGCCGGTCAAACGCGTTCTCGGTACGATCGCGTGCTGTTGGCGGCACTGTCCGGAATCGCGGCTCGAGGGGTACGTACTCCCGCTGTCCCAGCTCTCTGCCGACCGTCACGAGCGCCGGCGCCTCGCGCTGGTCGCCCTGGCGAGTGGCGGTGCGGCAGTCGTGGATTGGTTCGGCGTGGAAGCTCTCATCGAGCGACTCGACGACGAGGACGAGGACGTTCGCGAGACCGCGGTTCGCTGCCTGATCGATCTGGGCTGTTGTCATCCAGGCTGCAGGCCGGCTATCGTTGCGGCACTTTCGGACGCGTTCGCAGCGGCCGATCCCGAGTTTGCAGCGGTCGTCGCCGACTGGCTCGCGACTGCTGCCCGGTTCTGGCCGCGCCAGGCACCTCGTGCTGTCTCTACGCTCCGACAGGCGCTCAGTGAGCGTTTGGACCGAGGCGAACCCGCTGTCGACGCCCTGTGTTCGCTCGTCGACAGCTACCCGGATCTCGCACCGGAGATCGGAGACGACATTGTTGGTGCGCTCGGTGCCGACCGAGTCGACGACCAGGAAGTCTATCGGTGGATCGCAAGTACAGCACGGCAGCAGCCGGCGGTGGTTCTGGATCGAGCCGATGAGATGATCGATGCAGCGATCGACAGCGCGTCGAACGGCGCGTCCGAGGCCGCCTGGGCGGTATTCTGGATCGCCGTTGCCGACCCTGATTCGGTCGAGGGCCGCGTCGACGAACTCGAATCGATCCTCGCCGATCCGGGGACTGATTCGGTCAGATCGATCCCTCTCGCGGGCGCGATCGCAGCGGTGGATCCGACTTCCGCCCGGGCGTCGGACGCGCTCGATCTGCTCACGCGGCTGCTTTCACGGTCACCCGAGGACGCCTGCACCGTCCTCGCCGAACTCGCCCCGGCGACCGATCGGGCTGCCGCCCCGGTCGTCGAGTACGCGATCGCGGCGAGCCGCGCACGGAGCCATTCCGATCCGCTGGAAGAGCGGCACCGGGAGCCCGATACTGCTCCCGACGAGACTGTTCCGGACCTCGGTCCGGCGGTCGCCGACGCCGCTGTCGCGGCTGGGACCGCTCACCCAGCGTACGCACTTCCGCTGGCACTGGCTCTGGAGGACTGGCTCCGGCACCCCGACACTGCCGACCGCGTCCGCGCCACCCGGATCGCCAGCGGACTCGTCACCGAGTGGCCCCACGCCGGTCCGATACTCGAGTCGGCACTGATCGGCCTTCTCGATCACGCCGACCCGGAACTCGTACTGGCGGCGATCCCCGGCCTCGCTGCAACCGACACGCCGTCGACACGCGAGGCGCTCCGGGAACTCACCGGTCATCCGCACCAATCGATACGGGCGGCAGCGTCGTCCGCGCTGGCCGATCCGACGGATTCTCACTGGATGCCGGAGGGAGCCCCCGTCGACCCGTCCCCTGCCGTCATCGACACGGCTGCCGCCGGGTTAGCGACCGATCCGTCCGCGGCGATCGATCGCGTCCAGACGAGCGCCGAGGCTGCCCCGGCGCTTCGGTCGCGAGCGATCTGCCACCTGCTCCTGTGTCTGGCTGCCAGTGAGCGGTCTGCGGAGGCCGACCGGACCATCGCCGCCGTCAGGTCGCTTACGGCGCACGCTGACGACGACACGAGGACCGAGTCGCCGGCCGATAGGTCCCATCAGCTCGATCGCCTGATCGGGGCCCTCCTCGACCATCAGGCCCCGCTGGTCAGGGCACAGGCGGCGAGTCTCGCGGAGGCGGTCGGGTCCGATCTCGGTGGTGCGTCGATGGCGGTGAGGTCGGGGCTGGTCGACGGGCTCTCCGATCCCGCCCCGTTCGTCCGGGCCCGATCCGCGGACGCCGTGGGAGCGGTTGCCGCCACTCTCTCAGTCTCCGAATCGGCTGCTACCGACGCGCTCGTCAAGAGCGCCGACGGCCTCGAGGGACCGGCTGCCATGCGAGCGGCGGCGGAACTGACGACCGTAGACCCCTCTTCCGCCGAGCGGATCGTCGATGCACTTCCACCGCTCGCGTCGACAGATCCAATCGGGCGGTGGTACGCCGCGCGTACCATGGAAAGGGCTGCACTCGCCAGCGATGACGCCGGGGCGATGATCGCTGCCCCGCCCCTCAAGTTCGTTACCTCTCCGCCGGAGGAGGGTTTTCCGATTGCCGTGCTTCGGGCGATCGAGGCGCTTCCTGGTTCTGCGATCGTCGACGTCGAGGGCGGCCCGGAGATCCTCGTCTCGATCGTAAACGGCACGGTCCCCCCAGCGGACATCACCGTGCAGTCGGACCGGTATCGCGCAGGGGCTGCTGACCGCCTCTTCGCCGCCGCCCGTGCGGATCCGACCGCTGTCGGGCGTGCTATCGGTGACCTCGATACAGTGGCCGATAGTGCGCACGATTCCGACACGACGCGGGCGCTCGTCTTCGCCACCGAAGCGGTCGCCCGGGAGCGTCCCGGTGCGATTACCGACTTCGCTGACGATCTGATCGACCTCGCGACGGGGACCGACCTCTACGAGCCGGGGAAGCAGGCAATCGCCCGCACGATCGCGTGGATCGGTCACGACGAGTTTTCCGAGTTCGTCTCGTCTTACAAGGAGGGCGATCCGATCGCACCGCTCGATCCCGTGCCGACGGCGGCGTATCTGTGTTCGACCGACTGCGAGACGCGCCGCGAGGTCGCCGACCTCGCCGCCGACGTCCTGCCGGACGACCTCCTCGTCTCGGTCGTCGATCGGTTGCTGGCGAGTTCGACCGCCGGTAACGAACGCCAGCGAGCGATCGCTCTCGATGCCCTCGTCCGGGTGGGAGCAGGACTCTCGGCGGGCGCCAACCGCGACCGGGTGGGAAGCGCGATCCTCGACGCACTCGACGGCGGATGGGACCTCCGGAGTACGGCCGTCTCTCTGCTCCCTACCGCCGGCCATCATGATCTCCTGTCGTCGGCGATGGCAGCGTCAGCCGCCATCGGATGTCTCAGTGACGAACGTCCCACGGTTCGGGCCAGGGCGGCGGACGCCCTCGCCGAACTCGTCGAAACGGACGCCGTCGACGCTATGGAGGTGACCTCCGAGGTCGTCGATCGCTCTCGGCGCGGCGATCGCTCCGCGAGATGCGGTGTCGCACTGGCGCTCGGAAAGATCGCCCAGATCGACGTGAGCGTCCAGTCGGTCGCCGTCGATCAGTTCTGTGATCTCGTCGCAGCCGACGACGACCTTCCGCGCCGTCGGGCGATGGAGGCGCTCGCGGACGTGGCGGAAGTCGGCAGAGGTCGGATTCGGGGTCGAGCTCGAGCAGTCTTCCGCGACGGTCTCGACGACCCAGACCCGGAGACCACCACGGCGGCAATCCGCGGACTCGGCCACGTCGGCGACCGCTCGGATCTCCAGCGGCTGACCCGACTCTCGAAGCCACCCTCTGGCGCAGGTCGGGACGCTCTCGACGCGGCCACGGCGCGGCTCCGTGCCAGGATCGGGCGCGAACGCGCCGTGCTTCTCTCGAACGCGCTGTCGCTCGCGTCCACTGATCCGGTCGACGGCGACGGGTAATCGTGCGTTCGCAGCAGCGTCTCCGACCGGTACAGTCGGGACGGTGTTCGGAGCGATCGCACGGAACCATCCGGTCGATTCCGTGGGGGCGTCGCACCCGACCACAGCGTGCGTAGCGAACTGCCACTCCTCGATGGATGTGAAGAATGCGTCCGAACTGGAGCTGTGAACGTCCGTGACTGGTTCGTCACGCAGGTACTGACTTGTCGGGTCGGGTGAAGTGTGTAGCGTGGTCGGTGGCCGAGCGCCGGTCGGTTCGCGAAGCCACGGGTAGTCTCCAGGAACCGACGAGATCGCTCCGCGCGGCGTCTGTCGTTGCCGCGCGCTGCCTATCGTTTAAAAGGTGACGTGTGGGGCCGTTCCGACGACTCCGTATCGTCCTCCCACCCACTCGTGACGAGTGTGATCCAAGTGAATTCTGCCGAAATCCGTTCGACGTCGGTAGCGAGTCCGCTGCCAGGCACCGTCGAGACGATTACCGCGGGCGTCGTCGACGGGTGATCGGATCGTGACACGGGACCACGAGCTGCTCGCCGCTGCCGTTAGCGAGTACATCGGCGACCAGAACGGGAGCGTGAGCGATGCGACGATCGTCGACGACATTACCCGGAGCCTCCAGAACGTGGACCGCGAGACCGTCGCGCAGTGCGTCTCGCTGCTCCGCACTTCGGACGGCGGTGTCGCCGACACGGAGATGGCTGGTGGTTCGACGATCGACGCTGGAGCAGCCGGCGACAGTGCGCGTAACGTGATGACCGTCGGCGATGCGACCGGCGAAACCCTCGGGGCACTGCCCGTCCTGGAGGACGTGGGCCACGATCAGGTCCCCGAAGTCCTCGAGGATGCCTACCACGAACGGGAGACGATGGCTGGCAAGACCGACGTTGAGATCGTCACACGAGCCCTGGCCGAAGGGATGAACGTACTGCTGAAGGGCCCGCCGGGCGTCGGCAAGAGCTTCCTCGCGAAGTACGTCTGTTCGCGGACGAACCGCCCGCTGTACCGGATCACCCTCTCGGAGACGACCTACCGCGAGGATCTGCTGGGTCATCTCCAGCTCGTCTCGGCCCCCAGCGGCGAGAGCGTCACCTCCTGGGTCGACGGACCGCTCACCCGCGCAGCGCGGGTCGGCGGCGTGTTGCTGCTGGACGAGATCAACGCGGCCGACGCCAACACTGCTGCGGCGCTGAACGCAGTCATGGAGCAGCGGTCCTCGCGGTCGCTGACCGTCGCACAGACCGGTGAGACGATCGAGCCGCACCACGAGTTTCGGGTGATCGCGACCGCGAACCCTGGGTACCAAGGAACCTACGAACTCAACGACGCATTCGAGGGGCGATTCAAGCACGTCTCGCTCGACTACCTCGAGCCCGCCGTCGAAGTGACCCTCGTTCTCGAACGCGGCGGTCTCGACCGGTCCTATGAGGACGCGGTCCGCTGTCTCGTGGAGTTTGCCAACCGTCTCCGGACCGCCTACGAGGACGGTGAGTTGTCGACGCCGATCACGACCCGGGAGCTGGTGCGGGTCGCGGCGTTCATGCGCGACGACTTCATGCGGCTGGAGGAGGCGACCAGGAACGAACTCCTCCCGCGGGTCGACAGTCACGACGAAGCCCTGGTCGACACGCTCATCACCCGGTGTCTGTAGCGATGGAACTGACGCCAGAAACCTCCGATACAGAGCTCGTCGCCCTCTCCGGTGAGGGGGAAGCGATCGAAGAGACCCGCCGCCGCCTCGAACGGCTGGTGAACGTCCTCGCGAAGCCACGGATTCACGTCGCGATCGACGAGGACGGCGCCTTCGCGAGGCCGGCTCCTGAGGGACACACTGCAGAGTACGAGATTCACGTCCCCAAGCACCCCCTCGGCGAGCCAGCGACGGGTGAGCAACGGAGTATCTCTGCTCGGGCGCGGATCGCGATCCTTTTTCACGAGCTCGGACACGTCAAGTATTCTGATTTTAGCCGCTTCAAGGAACGACAAGCACGACTCTCCGGCCCGTTCCGTGAGCTGTTCCGGACGATCTGCAACTCCGCCGAAGACGTCGCGATCGAACGGCAGATGGCCAGCGAGTTCTCGATCGGAGCCGACTTCGCCGTCACGAACGACGCCTTCCGCCGACTCCAGGACGACATGCACCGCCGGTACGTCGAGCTGTTTTTCGATGCCGACGACGAGCCGCTCACTTACACCGTCTTCGAGGCGCTCACGGTCCTCGTTCAGGATTCGGGGTTCGGTCGACTGGATCGGCAGCCGGCGATCCTCGATACGTCCGTCGACGCGCGCTGCGTCCACGGCGAGGGACGTGCCGCCCTCCTGGAGGTGCTGCCAGAGGTCCGCTCCATGGTCGAAGACGTCGGATCGATACCCTGTGGAACTCGCCGCGTCGACCGGGTCTTCGAGTGCTTCGAGCGAATCCGACCGGTGCTTGAGGACCTGCCGCTGGTTCAGTTGAAACGCGTCCAGACACGCGAGCCGCGCTCTTTCGAGTCTGAGACGCGAGATCTCGGTCCTGCGAAGCGGGCCGATGACCTGGCCGATCCCGACGCGGGCGCCACCGTTAGCGTCACTACTGCCGTTCGGGAGACACCCACCCGCGATCAGTCCTCGTTAGCCGCTATCGACACGCTCGTCGACCGTCTCGGGACGAGTGACGACGATCGGCAGCCACCGATCGAACGCGAGGCGCGTGCGCTCTTGAGGACCGTTCGATGCGACGAAACACCCGTCGAGGCCGTCGACGTCTGCGAGCCAGATCCAGGGGGACAGCCACCCCAGCGATGGTTCAGTGCGCGCGAGGCGGCTCGAGCTCTCGAATCCGATCTCCGGGCGCAGCTTCGCCGTCTCCGACGCGTCTCGCCCGACCCTGGCCATCGGATCGGGGACATCGATCCGCACCGGCTCGTCGCGGCGTCACAAGGCCGATCGCACGTGTTCAGGCGTCGTGCCGACGGCGATGACCGGGATTATTCCTGTCTCATCGTGCTCGACCGATCGCGATCGATGTTCGGCGACTCGATCGATGCCGCTGAAGACGCGACGGCCCAGCTCGTCGTCGCGCTCTCCTCGGTCGGCGTCGACGTGAGCGTCCTGTCGTTGCTCTCCGAACGGCCGCGGCTCGAACTCCCCCTTGGCGCACAGCCTCGACAGTACGCCCAGTCAATCTTCTCCGGCCGGGCTCAGGGCGGAACGCCGCTGAGTGAGGCGATCGCGATCGGTCGGGACCGACTGTCCCAGGGAAGTGGGTCGGTGCCGCTGATGATCGTACTGACAGATGGGGTGCCTAACAACGGCGAGGCATATCAGCGAGAGCTCGACCGCTGTACGTTTCCGGTCTTTGGGATTTACGTCACCGACACGATCAAGGAACACGCCGCCTGGTTCGACCGGATCCTCTATGCCGAGCCATCGTCGGTCGACAGAACGCTGCGGGACCTCGCCCGACGATTGTTCCGGAAGCCTTCCTGAACGAGTGACAGCCTCTCATCGAATCGACGTCGAGGCGACCGCTGTCGGTATCGTTTGGTGGTCTCTGAGAAGGACGAGGCGGTCGACGGAGCCAGTGCTGTCGTTCGGAAACGTCGACCTACGGGTCCGACTAGTCGTCCTCACGCCAGTTGTGCTCGCACTCGGCACAGGTGAGGAGCTGGGTCCCGCTCTCGTCGGCGCTCCGGAGCTGTGCGAGCAAGAAGTACGCCTCGTCGTGACCACATTCGGGGCACGTCGCACTCGTCTTCGGCCCGCGGAAGAACCGATCGGTCACGATCGAGAGCTCTCGGCGGGTCTGCTCGGTCGTTGTACTGAACGTGACTCCGTCCATCTCGCTCGAGGCGTTGCAAGCCTGGCACGTCCACTCGTCACCCGGGACCAAGAGTCCGCCACAGTCACAGAAGAACGCCGTGAGTCGCCCGGGACGACCGCGAGCGTCGACGGCGACCGAGTCAGTCGTCCTGTTGCCCTCCATGGTGTCGGTGTTCGACGACATGTACCTCATTTCGGGATCGCCGTCGGCTGGACGCTGACGTCGTCGGTCGATCGATCTCGGGTTTTTAACTCCGATCACGCACAGACGCCGGCCACGCCACGAGAAAGCAGAAGCGACGGGCAGTCGCCGAGTGTTCACCGACGAAGAAGCCGACGGAGTGCGAGCACACCTACGCACCCGAGCGCGAGCGGCCAGCCGTAGGCCCGGAGCATTGCGACGGTCCAGTCGGCAGTCGTAGGACGGTCGCGCTCGGCCGAACGACCGACCCGACCCTCGCCACGAGTACCGTTCGCGTCGTCGCCGGCGTCGGAGTTCCAGGACGCAGTGGCAGACTCCATGCTGTGCCAGCCACCCGTGACCGGAGACGACTGTTCAACGTGGCGGTCGCCGTCGTCGCCGGCGATGGACTCGACCCCGTCTCCGGCGTCCTCGCGGACCGAATCGCCCACGATTTCCGTCGGTTCGACAGGCTCGTCGGCCTCGAAGCCTCGGAGTTCCTCGACGTCCACGTCGAGGCCTATCGATTCTACCTCGGCAATGATCTCCTCGTCGAGTCTCTGGACACCTTCGCCGAGACAGCCGTCGGCACCGCAGGTGATGCAGTCGTCGGAGGGGTGGGTGCCGACCGAGACCAGTTCGTTGGAGACACCGTCGAGGCGGACGTAATCCGCGGGCTCCTCGTACCCGGTGACGAGCTTGGTCATCATCCGGACCGCGGTGGTGGCCGCGAGGGCGTTCAGCGGCGTAATCGCAGGTTCAGGGGCGGTGACGTCCTCGTCGAGGTATCCCCGTTCGACGTCGGCCTGGATCTCCGCTTCGTCCATCGACTCGAGTCGCAAGCGATCGGGATCGGTCCGCCCGAGACAGTCGAGACAGCCGGTTACGCCGGGTGCCACCAGCTGGATGAGCCCCCGTTCCTCGGTGATCTCGCCCTCGTCGCCGGTCTTGATCGCCACGCCGGCGTCGACGTAGTAGCGCAGGTGGCGGACCGCCAACTCGCTGCAGTAGAGGCGGGCGGTCAGCCGGTCGACGGCACCGATCAGGACGTCACACTCGGCGAGCGTGTCTTCGGGGACGTCCTGCACGCGTGCTTCGTAGGCATCGACGGTCGCCTTCGGGTTCGCTCGGACGGCGTGTTCGCCGACGACGTCGACCTTCGCTCGTCCGACGTCATCTTCCGTCGCGCCGTAGATCCGCGGGAGATTCGACCGCTCGACGTGGTCGGGGTCGACGAACAGGAAGTCCTCGACGCCGATGCGGGCCAGTTGCGTCGCGACGATGGAGCCGAGGCCGCCGAGGCCGACGACGCCGACGGTCGTTCCGGCGAGTCGTCGCTGGCCATCCGCGGTCAGTGCCCGGATCGACCGATCGTACCGCTGGTCGTCGACGGACACCGCCGTCGCCGGGCTGGGGGTCTCCAGGGGCGCGTCGAGCGCCCAGTCGCCGACGACCTCGACCGGGAGCCTGCTCCGCCGCTCGGACTCGGGGTCGACGTAGACGGCGGTGTCTATCCCCTCGTGCCCGACGACTCCAAAGCACAGCGGCGTCTCCGGGTACAGCGGTCCCAACCAGTCGCGGTACGACTCCATGATGTCGTCGTCGAGGCCGCTGAACGTCGGGTGGTCGCTGAACGGGTGACTGTGCAGCATGATCGGAACCAGTCCCGATTCCAGCGCCGACCCCATCCGCTCGCGTTCGACCGACAGTTTCGGCCGAACGGCAGTCGCCTCCTGGACCTCGCACTCTGCGCCCGAGACGGGGTCGATCGTCGTCGCCAGCAGACGGCCGTTCGAGGGCTCGCAGTAGACGTACGCGAACCGCTCGATACCGTCCTCCTGGAGGAGCCACTCCTGGAGCTCCTGGACCTGTGTGGCCGTGAGAACGAGCGTGTACTCGTCGGTCACTGTCTCGCGGTGACGTTGTTCCGTCATCTCAGGCCTCCATCAGTGGATTGTCGGAGTGGGGATCCTCGAGGGACACTTCCAGGATGCGAAACATCGTCACCAGGTCGTGCTCCTGCGGATCCCAGTCTGTGATCGTGTGGATACAGTACTTGATGTAGCCGGGTGGCGCCGAAGATCGGGCGTACAGCACATGTGGGCTCGATCCCTCGTATCGGACGTCACCGCTGATGTAGACGGTCGGCTGGGTCCGGGGATACGAGTCGTCCAGGTCGAACATCACGTCGGCGTGCCGGGTTCCGTGTTCGTTCTCCCAGCCCTCCGGCAGGGTCAGGCGCTCGATGGTAACGACGCCCTTGGTGAGGTCGTAGTCCATCCTGGCGCTCTGTCGGCGTCCGATCTCCTGCTTGAGTTCCTCGATCTCGACGATCACCTCGGCGACGTTCATCGGCGTCCAAACACCTCCGATTCGGCCAACGGTTGGACGTGAAGTTCTGTTTCCGGGGGGACTCGATCGGTGACGACATCATCGTCGTTGAGCGCATCGATCCCCTCCCCGTCTTCGTCTCGGAAGGTCAGTACCGCCGCGTCGCTGATGTCGTGGTCGCGCTTGAGCGCGCTGGCAGCCGTCCCCTCCGGAACGAGGATTTCCTCGCCTTCCAGCCGGTAGGATACCAGTTCCGTGGTGTCTCGGTTCTCGTCCGCGGAGGCGTTTCGGCCGTCAGTGCCGGAGCTTCCGGAGGGCCTCGCGTCGGACTCTTCGGGCCGCTGTGCGTTCCCGATCGCTCTCGAGTTCGTGGTCGTGTCGTCGGTCATGATCGTAGTATCTCGAACTCCCGGCACGCAGGCCGGGTGGTCGTTACCTGTTCTCTGCGTCGCTCGTCGCGTCTGCCCCTCCGCAGGCGCGGAGCCGACGCTCTAGCGCCTCTACCACGGTCGTCAGGTCGTCCGTCTCCGGATCCCACTCCGCCTCCGTGGCGAAGACGTCGACCAGCGCCCAGCGACCGCCCCCGTCGAACCGTTCCGGGGCCATCACCGGCGGGCGGTTTCCGCGGAACTGCATCGCCTCGGTGACGTAGATCTGGGGGCGGTACTGGGGGTATTCCTCGGGCAGGTCCAGCAGGATGGCGCCGCGACGGCTGCCGTCGTGGGTTTCCCAGCCCGGCGGGAACTCCAGCCCGTCGATCCGGATCACGCCACGGTTCTTCAAATCGTGGCTGACCCGGACCTGCCCGCGCTCGGCCAGCGTCTCTCGAAGTTCCTGGAGTTCACTCACCGTCCGCTCGACGTTCATTTCGTGCCGAACACCCCGGAGTCGGCCAGGGGCTGTGCCTGAATCTCCTGGCCGTCGTCGACGTGGTCGGCAACCACGTCGCCGTCGTTGAGTGATTCGATGCCGTCGTCGGTGCGGTAGGTGAGGACTGCGTCCTCATCGACGTTCGCTTCGGCCTTGAGTTCGGCCGCGGTCATGTTGCTCTCGATCGGAATCTCTTGTCCTTCGAGTCGAACGGTCTGTCCCATGTGTAGCGTGTGTGATCTCTCGTGTCTCGTGGTCGGTTGCGTGCCGATGCACCGCCGTTGGTCGTCGCGTACGAGCGGTCGCCGCCGCCCGGTAGGCGGCGTCGCCACTCGCTCAGTATGTCTTCCTGCCCCTTCGAAATTGCTCGACTCGAAGGCTGAGTCGCAGATACTGCTCGATGCGCGTCTGTATTGCCTGCTAAGGACGACGATCGACGGGGCCGGACGTGTTGGCTCTTCTCTCGGGTGAGTCGACCGGTCGGTACGACTCGCGACTGACTGTTTCACCGAGACCGAGTCTGGTCGACCTATCGCGACCACGGTCTCCCCATAATGGCCAGCGTCGATTGCAGTCTGATGAACGCTTAAGGGATTCCTCTCCGTGGTCCGAATCGTCTTCGGTGGGATAGTCGAGCATGACAGCCGCCGGGGGGGATATTTGAACGTGAGCTTCGATCCACAACGGGTCGCAACCGTTCTACGAACGGGGACCGATCGAGAGAAGCACGAGGCACTGCGAACGATCGCGACACAGCCGACTCAACGAGCGCTACCGGTGAACGAAATCGTCACTGTGCTACAACAGGAGGCGGTGACCGGCAAGACGGAAATCCTCGCCGATTTCAAAGCGATCACGTCCGCAGATCTTCGTGCGGTTGCGCTCGACGCTCTCTCCGAGATCGCACTGCATCGTCCGGATGCCCTGATCAGAAGCGGTGCGCTCCCCCGCCTCGCAGAAATCCAGAAGCAACTCTCAGCCGAGGAGAAATTCCAAGCGCTGTCGGTTTTGGGGGCAGTCAGCGATGAGGTACCGCGGGCGACACTCCACCGAGTCTACCTGCCGACGATTAGGCAATACGTGCCTGGGCGGACCGATCGAGTTGGACTTCTCGCAACGGAGATTCTCGCTGGCGCCTACGCGTGTTATCCCAACGACAAGCGGGTCGGCCACCTACTCCGCCAGGCACGTTACCACGATGACGGCGCAGTTCGGATAGTGACGGTCACCGCACTCGGAATGCCGCTGGCAGAGGATCACGTCGGATCACAACCACTGGCGCCGTTTCTGGAGATTGATGAGTCCGACGAGGACGTCCTACAGTCGTCGGCCAGTGGGTACGACCCGCCAGAGGTAGGAAGCTTCGACCACGAAGACGCATCGGCGACGTCCACCTCGAAGGATGGGGAACTCGACGCCGGCCTGATGCAATCGAGCCAGCGTCGAACGGCCGATCGACGTCCTGCGTCCGATTCTGGCTCGCTGGACCATCGAGAGCGTAACGATTCCTCCGCTGGTGCTCATCATACGCTGCCGCAGGTCGATCCCATACAGGGCGACGAGGGTACACTCCAACTCCGACAGGCGCAGGCGATTGCTGCAGCTAAGGCGCTCGACGGGGACGATACCGCCTTTCGGATCGGAAAGGAGATCTTAGAGACGCTCCTCTCCAGCGATCGTGTCGTCGTACGCGCCTTGATTCCAGTCGCGATCGGGACTGCGTTACCGAACGTCGAGAGTGACCGTGCCACGGACGCTCAGCTCTTGTTGCTCGGCCATCTAGTCGACGACGGCCCAACGATCAGATACGAGACGCTCCGAGCCGTCGAATCGTACCTGACTGACGCGACCGAGCGGACCGACCTCCAGCGGGCGCTGCTGACCGGTGACGGGACTGATCCGGAGCGACATCTCGGTGTCCTCGTCCGACACGTGATCGAGACGTTCGATGGTTCCGATCGTCGGTCTTACGACCTCGCACTCGGGGTGTACGGTACCTACGGGGATCGACTGCACAAAGAGAGGGATTCGGCCGAAGAGGCCCTCCAAGAACGGATCGCTGAAACTGCTGTGAGTGAACACGAGGACCACCAACTCCGGGGCAAGGCGCAGTATCTCCAGCAACATCTGTTCGACGACACATCCTTCGATGCCGAGCGCTCGGATCCTGATCCCCTGTTTCAGCAGTCCGATCCGACCGACCAATCGGAATCTGCCTCTTCGGAGAACGGATCAGCTCCCGTCTCGGAAACTGCCCACGCCGGATCGCCCGAGGCGATCCGCTCTGGGTACGAGAGCGCGACCTCGGTCGACGAGTCCCGTGCACAGGTCGAGGCGGTTGAGGAGTGTTTCGAGGCAGCCGACAACCAGCTCGATCGTGAAGAGGTGCTGGCGCTGTGGGAGGTCGTTTCGGATGCGACCCATCACGAGTCGCCGGCGGTTCGACGGGCCGTCCCGGGAGCAATCCGGGCGGCGATCGTTAATCATCCTGGTATCGGCTGGGACACCGCGTCCTATCACATTGACGTAACGATCGACGACGACGCTTCGAGCGTCCGCGCGCAGGCGATGAAGACAATCGCGACATTGCTTCGTGCGGGCGTGGTGGAGTGGAGCGACCTTGGAATCTATGGCCAGGTCACAGAGGCTCTCCGCGATGACCAGTTGACGGGGGTTGCTCCTGATGCGACGCCAAGTCGAGCGGACCTCCTTTTCGTCGAGCAAACGCACCACGTGTTGCGCGCGGCGCTATATGAGAGCGACTTGCGATGGTCCGACGTGGTACCTCTTCTGCATCAGACGTTCCGAAGCAGGATCGACCTTGTTCGTCGGGCAGCGCTTACAGTCGTCCAGAAAGGGCTGCAAGCCGGCGTCGCAGACTGGGACGCAGTCGGGCGTTTCCTTCGGGAAGCTGCCAGTGACTCGCGGGTTCTCGCGACGGCAGCGATGGAGACAGTTCGAACCGGATTGGTTACCGGCTCCCTCACGTGGACACAGATCGAACCCACCGTTCAGGCGACGTTCCAATCCAGCGACACCGATGTCTGTCGTCGCGCGCTCGTGGTCGTTGGCCACGGGCTCCAAGCGGATGCGATCAGTTGGTCGGCAGCCGAGCCGTTCCTCACGAGCGCACTGGAGAACGAGGAGCAAGAGCTCGCCTTGGAGGCGACTAGAGCGCTTCAGGCGGCCTTTAGACACGACAGCGTACGCTGGGAAGATGTCCACGACATTATCTGGCACGGGTTTTGGATCCAGGACGAGGATGTCGCCGAGTCGATTCTCCTGGTCGTCTCCGCCGCGGTCGAAGCTAGCGTAGCGACATGGGAGGACGTAGCCCCCTTGCTCAATGAGGCGATCGATCGCGCTCCGCCGGTGCTTACGCTCACGACGCTGGATACGGTCGAGGCCGGCCTTGGCACCTCGTTTCAGTGGATCGAGGTTGAGCCGGCACTTCGACGTGCTAGGGCCAGCGGGTCTATACGCGTCGTCAGGCGGGTTCATTCTGTTGCCGCTACTGCACTGGCCGCCGATATCGACGATGCTGCCGTCGTTGCGTTCCTCCGTGAAGGCGTCGAATCCGACGGGGTACCTGGCTCGCCCAGTGCAATGGCCGCGATCGCCGACGTCCTCGAGGAGCGCCAGCTCGACTGGGGACTAATCGAACCAGTGCTGTCGGCTGCGATGGACCATTCGGACGAGCAGACTCGAGAAGGGGCGATCGAAGCTGCGTGTCAGGGATTTACAACTGATGCGATCAGCCGGCAATGGGTGGAGACGACGCTGACGGCCGGGCTCAACGACGCCTCGACAGCGGTCGCGCGACGGACTGTCGACGTCCACTGGCTTCTGCTCAACAGTGATCGGTTCCAGTGGGACGATGCCGTAGACCACCTCTCGACGGCGCTGGAGCATCCTGACGAGGAAGTCACCACGGCCGCACTGGAGTTGCTCCGGGAGGGGGTCCAGCGGGAACTCTTAGAGTGGGAACAGGTTCAGAACCTCGCCTGTTTAGGGTTGAAACGTCCTCCGAACGTAGCCATCGAAGCGATTCGGCTGTTCGGGGTCGCCATCAACCAACAGGAGTCGATCGATATCGGCTCGTTCCTCGATACCGCTCTCGAGGTCGACGACAACGCGGTCACACACGAGCTGTGTCAGGCACTTACCCTGGGAACGATGACAGGAACGCTGGCCTGGTCGACTGTCGAACCAGTGCTGCGAGAGGCGATCGCAGTAGACGATCCCCAGATTCACGATCAGGTAGCGCGAGCATCGTTGGTCGGCGTTGGCGAAGAGGGATACGACTGGGCGTCGGTAGAGACTGTCGTTCGTACGCTCGTCGAAACCGGAACCGCTCAGACTCAAGTCACCGTCCTTCAGTATCTCGCTGGTCTCGTCAACCAGGCCACGGTGACCTGGGCTGACCTGAGTGCGACCCTGTGGTGGGTCCTAGAAGAGTGTGACGACGAGGTCGTCACCAACGGCGTCTTCGTGGTCGGCATACTGCTCAGTCGTGGGCCGCCATACCCAGACGGTTGCGAGGAGTACCTCCGCGAGGCCGTCAATGTTGCCGATGTCGGCGATGCTGTCGTGGAGGTACTCCAGACTGAACTCGGTAACCAGACGATTCCACTCTCGATTGCCTGTTCTGTCCTTCGGGTCGTCGTCGCGGACGGCGCTCCGTCAGCGGTTGTCGACGGGCTGAAAGCTATCAGAACCGCAGTCGGTGACTACGAGCTGGATTGGCCGGAGATCGAGCGGTTGCTCTGGGACGTTCTCCGTACGGAGCGAGCCGAACTGGTGACGGAGGCTGTCGGGATTGTTGTGTCCGGATTGGGTCATGAGCAGCTCGAGTGGGAGCAGGTGGGGGAATTCCTGGAGGCAACCTTCGAATCCGGCGTCAACGAGGCCGATACGATCGTTCTCAGGGCAATTGAGGCAGGGATCGACACGGAATCGATCCGCTGGGAACGGGTCCACGAGATACTCCGGGATGCGCTTGGCCATCCCGACGCGAGCGCGCTCGCAGTCACGTTGATAAGGGAAGCGATGCAGACCTATGACCTAGAGTGGTCGAGCGTTGGGACGACGATCAAAGACGCACTCGAGGTCCACGATCTAGGCGGGGCGGTCGTCGTCACCCGTATCGGACTCGTCGAGGGAAACTTCACCTGGGACGAGGTCGCTCCAATCATTCGACAGGGACTCGTACACGACGACGCCGGGATCGCAAGGGCCGCTGTGGAAGCACTTGGACATGGGCTGGCAGCGCAAGCGATCCCGTGGTCTGCGGGGCAGCGGCTCCTGATCGAGACCATCGAGACCGGCGAGGCGTCCGTCGCCGCGAAAGCGACGGCCGCCGCCGCGTACGGCGTCAAAGAGCGTGACCTGGCGTGGGATGACGTCGAAAGCTGTATCGAGGCCGCACTGGAACGCCCCGAGGACGACGTTGGTAACTCGGTGACCAGCGCAACGAAGCTTCTCACCCTGAAGTACGATCCCGAGTGGCACGCTGTCGCCCCGATCGTTCGGGAGTGTCTGCGGCAGCGATCGGCCGATATTGCCCTCGGAGCTGTCGAGACGGTCGGTGCTGGTCTTCAGGTGGGCACCTTTGAGTGGTATGAAGTTCGACCCCTGCTCCGGGAGGCATTGAACCACGACGAATGCCGCGTCACGAAGGAGGTCACACGAGCTGTCATAGTCAGCCTCCGAGATGGACCCCTCGAATGGGACGATGTCGAGCCGATTCTATGGGCGGGTCTCGGCCACCAACACGAACAGACCGCAGTCCGGATGGTGTACGCTGCCAGCATAGCGATTCGCCACGGGGCGGTCGATTGGGAGAACCTCGAGTCCTTCATAGAGGCGAACGTGGCTCCAGATCAGCCGTCTTCCGTTCGGAAACGGGCGATCGAGACGATCGCTGTCGGGCTAAGGACGGAGACCTTCCGCTGGGACGAGGTTGTTCCCGTTCTCCGGACAGTTCGGGATGCCGAGAACGCGGCGGTCGCCGAAAAAGGCGTCAACGCAGTTCGAAGGACAATCTCGACAGACATGGCGGCCTGGACACAAGTTCGATCATTTCTCGCCGAGACGATCAGCAGTACGCCGGGGCGGCCGGCTCACGAAGCCGTCCAGACGATCGGTGCCGCGGTCGAAAGCGGAGCAGTCGAGTGGGATGCGATTGCGGGCCTGCTCCGGAGCGCCCGAACCCACCCTGATTCTGAAGTTGAACTCGAGACTGTAAAAGTTGTTAACACAGGACTCAGCGAAGGAACGCTGGCGTGGTACGACGTCGAACCCTTCGTATCTGACGCGCTGAACTCCGAGTACGATCCGGTAGCAATGACCGCTGCCGAAAGCCTCAGATATGCGATCGTCAGCGGCTGGCCCAACAGGGACGATGCACGGGCATTCCTCGAACGAACGGCTCAAGACGATCGTGCACCCGTTGCTACCGCCGCGATGGGAGTCCTCGAGATTGGTCTTCCTGCAGGTTACTTTGACGCTACGATCGCGACGACAGTGATCGCGTCGACGGTCGAAGACGGTGCGGAGCCCGCCACGATCGTGGGTCTATCTGCACTCGAACAGGGGCTCGACGAGCAACAGATCGGCTGGACGAATGCGCTTTCGCTTCTCCGATCGGCGATCGACCGCCGGTCACCTGCCGTGACGAAGCGGGCATTCGAGACTATCGCGCTGGGCGTTCTCGAATCCAAAATCGAGTTTGGCACCGTGCATTCGATTCTCAGAGATGCGATCGACGATAATAACGACGAAGCTGTGAAACATGGCCTTAGACTTCTCCGGGAGGCGCTCTCGACGGGACTGCTCGAGTGGCAGGATGCGGAGGCGATCGTCGACGATGCCGTGGACTGCGATTCCGCTCCGGTGCTCGAGGAACTCCTCCGGCTTGCTGATGGGGTCATCCGAAGCGACGAGGTCCAGACACCATGGACCGATCTCGAACCGCTCATCATGACGGTGCTTGCGGCGTGTCCTGATCCGCCGGACGCAGCGGCCTTCGGAATCGTCTCAGGGCTTCGCAAGACGGCCTATTCCCCAGTGGACGCGGTTGCCATTGTCGAGACTCTCTTGGAGACGTTCGAGGCTGGTGTGCGAGACGCGTTGATTCGCGAGGCGTTGAGCGACAGAGCTGTCATCAGAGACGATACCGAAGCCAGGGCACTCTACGACCAGTTGCTCGGCGACGATGATCTCGGCGTGCAGGTCGCCGTACTTGACGCGGCAGAGCAGCGGTTCGCCCCCTCTGATCAACGCTACGCCCACCTGCTGGTCAAGGTAGCGAGCGATCGTGAACTCGCAACTGGGGCTCGGGTCGTCGCGTTCAGTCGCCTCGTCGACGTTCCCACAACGGTCCTCCCCAACGCCGACCTCGTTACCGCGATCGAGCAAGGGGTTAATACAGCGGATCGTGACCTTCGGCAGGCTGCACTCGGGGTTGCTGCCGTCACGTATACCGACATTGACCGGCCACTTCAGCGGACATTGCTCGAGACGGTACTCAATCGGTTTCTCGACCCCGATGCGGAGTTGGCTGTCCAGATCGAAACCGGGCAGACGATCGTCGACCTGGCCACTGCGGACCGCGATCGGATCGTTCGGATCCTCCGTCACCGGCGGAACGCACGACGCCGCATCGAGGCGTTCCTGGGTGCTGTTCCAGAACTCGATCCCTCGATTAAGGTGCCAATGGTCGGATTGTTGACCCGCCTGGCGGCTGCTTCTGGCACATCTCCGGCAGTCCCCGACGGATATTGATCCCTTCCTGTATCAACGGGAATAGACCTCCAGTTCGTATCTCCCTCATAAAAACCAAACGTCGGAGGTATCGACGACGCTAGTACTGATTCGCGTCGGCCCCAGCCTCCAGCCGATGAAAGCGACACGACGCGTCGTCAGGCCGGTCAGTCCGGTATGTGCGAATGGGGCTCCGTACATCGACTCGAGCCAGATCAAATCGGACGCCGCACCATCAAGCCCGACGTTCGAACCTGGAGAAAGACAAGAGGATGCCTAGCTTCGAGAGTCATGTGCGGTACGCCACGGCAGCGTACCTCGGACTCGCGCTCGCGGCCGTCCTGGGAACGGCACTGGGTGCGCCGGCGGCCATCCTGACAGGTGTCGTCGTTGGCTATCCAGCAACGATCGCTGGCGCTGGGTTTCCCGACGTTGACCATCCTAGCAGCAAGCCGTATCTGTTCGCGAAGATCTGGCTTCCGAGAACGTTTGCTGCCGTGACTGGGACCGTACTCGTTGCAGAACGTACACTTGTGATCGAGCTGATCGAGCTGCTCCCAGTTCCAGGAAGGGCGGCGTTTATCGCGGGCGCTGTCTGCACAGTCGCGGTCGCTGCGGTATATCGGTTGACCACGCGGATGATTCCCGTGCTTCGCCCCTCTCACAGAACGGTAACCCACAGCATCACCGTCGGCCTCGGCCTCGCTGCCGTCCTCGGTACGGTCGTCACGACCGTCGGACGGGCACTCGAGTCGGGAGGCGCGTTCGAAATCGGGCTCGTCGTCGGCACGTGTTTCGTGGTTGGAGTCGCTTCTCACCTCCTCGTCGACGATGAACTTCCCCTCATCCAGGTCGACAACCTGACCGATGAAGAGTGACAAGAAGAGTTCGTATAAAACGCACGTCGATAGGGGAGTCAGAGACAGCATCCTGTCCAGAGGATTCGAACGGTCACAGTGATGACCCCAGCCCAGCACACGGAGGAGGCGGGAACGTCCGATCAGGGAGCGGCCTGGAACCCTCGGCAGCGGGTCGATCCGGCATTCCGCAATACAGTGTGGAACGACATCCTCGGGTCGTCACGGAAACGTGATGTCTTCCTCGCGGTACGGGATCTGGCCTCGGAGCGGTGCTGTCTAGAGAAAACCGAAATCGCCACGAGGGCTCTTTCATACCCTCATTTCAGCGATCGCGACAAGCTCCGCGGAGGGGATCTCGGGGATAACGGCGACCTCGAGCCCCTGCGTGACGTCGGGGCCGTCTTGCCGATCCCGAAGATCGCCCGCCCGAGCGTGGATTACGTCGTCCCGTTCCGGGACCTCTGTCAGTACCTCGTCGACCCATACCACGCACCGACCGCGGAATCCGTTCAACTCGCAATCGAATACTACCGTCGGAACCAGGAACGGGACCACACCAAATCCCGGAGGAAGTCCGGTACAGTCCGGGACCTCCCGATCGATCCGTTCGCGATCGAACTCTACACCGCCGTCCGACTCGCCCTGCGGCTGGATATCGACGTCGACCGCGTGACATTCACGACGTTCCGGCCGAGCGTGACCGATCACGAGCACGCTCGTGGGTTTGTCATCGAGGGCCAACTCGAGGCCGATTCCGAGGGAGGGTCAGACGACGACACCGATCTGATGTCGGAGCTTGAGACTCTGTGTGCGGAGTACGTCGAATACGCCGCCCACGGGAAGGATATCTTCCGGATCGGGGTTTACGCCCGTCCCGACGACGAGACGGACACCCGAACCGACGCACGTCGGCGGGCAATTCGGGACTTTAGTTCGTTCGAAACGTTCAATCGAGAGCAGCGCAAGTTCCGATTCAGGTGGTCGCTCGATCCGGTCATCATGCTCTAGTCAACTGTCCCGCACCCGACCTGGCTCTTCTGTCACCTCCGAGAACTCAGCCGTGAGCAGTCTCGCGACGTAGGTCGAGAGCGGTGCGTTCAGTGGCTTGACCAGTTCCTGATTCCGACACCCGTCGGTACCGCAACTGCCGCGCTGGACGGCACACAGGGGACACTGCACCGGTGTAAAGTCGAACTCGTCGATGGAGGTGTGGGGGATTTCTGCCTCCTCGACGGCCCAGAGGAGTCTGCCGGTCGTGTATTCTTTAGTGACTTCCACCGGATCAAACACGCCGGGATCTGAAAGAATGCTGTCGATACGATCTCGCTGCAACAGATTGAATTCGTTCTCGTTGTCGGACCGATCGGGATCGCCCCTTCCGTCCACGGCGGCTTTGAGTGCGGCCCGGGTATCGAACGCCGTTCCGAGTTGTTCGACCAGGTGTGTACGGTACTCGTCGCGCCGCTTGAGCACCTCATTGATAAGGACGTCACCGACGAAGTATCGTTCCCAGAGTTCGCGGTAGGTCTCGACACCTGGCGGCAGGGTGTACCGATCCTGATCCAGTTCCCACCCGATCATGTTGTAATTATACTGGTAACGGGTACGACTGTTCGCTCGGTCTCCGAGGGGACGATAGAGAACGCTTGCGAACGCACCGTGTTTCTCGAATGCCTCGACAAGCAGCTTCGGGAGTGGTTCGTAGTCGAGGTCGGAGAAGTGCTGCTCCGGCACTGCAGCCTGTGCGCGCTGGGGCACCTCTAGCAGCGGCGTCTGTTGATCCCGCATTGTCGACCCTACCTCAGTTTCGAATACGCCTTCGACGAGTTGGCGGCGAAGTTCGTCACCCGTCTTGGCGGTCACAGGCTCCTCAGCAGCTATTCGTTCGAGTTCCCGTACGGTCTGCACGAACAGGTCACTCAGCCACGTTCGAGCGGGTGCCACCTGCAGGTCAACCCGTGACTCATAGCGTCGCAAGTAGTGATCGTAGGCCTCGTCATCAACCGTAACGATCGCTTGCAGGTCGTCGAGTGACTTTGGCTCAACGTCGACGGTATCTGGATCGAACAGTTCGCTCGCCTCGAGCGATCCCAGTGGTTCGATCGGATAAGGGACGTCCAAGACGGCCTTTGCTACCTCCTCGGCGATCAACAACCCGCTTCGAGTGTAGGTCGAGAGCGTTCGTTCGCCGATCTCGTTCGCGGTCGACCAGTCTGTCTTCGCGATTTCAGTCAGAGCATGATAGTAGAGCGGATTGACGTACTCCGTCGAGGCACGGTCCTGTCCACCTTGGACGACAGTCCTGGCGTCAGTCACGGTCGACTCGCCGCGCGCGAGTGCTCGTTGTTCTTCGATCTCTCGATTGAGTTTGTCTGTGATGTCCGTTGTGTCGTCCTCGTCGACGACTGCCTCGTAGTTCTCCTTGACAGACCGGTAGTATTCGTCGTCGTTACCGATCGTCGAGATGATGTGGAACCGGTCGACAGCCTCGATAAACGGTCCCGTGACGCGGTCGATCTCGTCGGCGACCTGTAAGGCCGCGAGCATTGCCCGGAGGTATGCGTCGTTGCTGTCGCGATCGGGGTGGAGGAGTGCCAGTAGGTAGTCTGCCGCTGCGTGTCGGAGGTGGGCCGCAGTATTGAGTAGCGCCTCGTTCCATTCTCCGTGCATGAACTCCTCGCGGGAAACCAGCGCGTACATCACCGTCATATCCGCCAGATCGTTCGGGGGGACGTTGAGCAACAACGTGTTGCTCGCGTAGTGTGCCGCGGCGCGCGCGTCGGTTTCGCTGATGGCGAGATTTTGGTGTGCGGTCCGCCACAGGGGGTGTTGGTGGATCGGTAGTGACTCGGCGCCGCTACGCTCGTCACTCATCCTCGTTCTCGAGCGATCGGACGGCAGCATGGAGGTCGCGCTCCGTGACACTGCTCTCTTGGACCAGCTGTCGGAGGTCTGCCGCCAGCGATCGAAGGGGTTCTTCTAGCTCCTCGACGGAGCGATCGCCGGTCACTACCGTTACCGCCGTTTGCAGCTCTCCGGTAGTGAGTCCGACACTACGGGCGATCCGTCCAATCTCCTCGGCGAACGCTTCGATCCCATCGGATTGCCCCGACGTGTCCGCTTCGTCTGCGACATGGTCGGCGGCGCCGAAGTTGATATTTGCCGCCCCAAGACGGGGATCAGGTCTTGCTTCGGAATCGACCGACTGGTCTGGCTCTCCCGGCTCCGAGGGATCCTCGCTGCCGGTATCGTCGGTTGCGTCCCCCATAGCAGCGTTCGTCGGGCGGTACCGTGGTTCGTTACTTGGCGATCGGAGTGCTATCGGCCCCGCTAGATCGCCCTCGAGTGCGGCCTCGAGTGCCGCACGCAGGTCAGACCTGATCTCCGATATCTCGTCGTCGACGTCGAAGGCGTCGAGGTCGAGGCGCTCGATCGCGTGCGTGATCTGCTGGCGAACGGTCTCCGGGTCCGCTGAACCCACGGTCAGGGCCTGGCTCGATTGCAACCGTGCGGTGACCGCCTTGGCAGTCGACGGGTCGAGACCGGCCTCGCGAAGCCGGCGCTGCCAGACTTCCTCGACCAACTCTCGCTCGCTTCGAGTGCTATCATCGGTATCGTAATCGATGGACTCGTTCGTCGGCTGTAACGTTCGTTTGGCACCGGGCGTTCGAAGTGCAACCGGTCCGTCGAGTCGACCATCGACAGCGGCCTCGAGTGCCTCGAGGAGGTCCGCCTTGACGGCCTCTTGCTCCGCCTCTGGCACGTCGAAGGCGTCGAGATCGAGGCGCTCGATCGCGTGCGTGATCTGCTGGAGAACGGTCTCTGGATCCGTCGCCCCCACGGTCAGGGCCTGGCTCGATTGCAACCGTGCAGTGACTGCCTTGGCCGTCGTCTCGTCGAGACCGGCCTCGCGAAGCCGGCGCTGCCAGACTTCCTCGACCAGTTCTTGCTCTTGTTCGCTGTCGTCGACAGGCATCGTCATTCACCTCTGTGCAGATCCGCCGTCGACTCGTCCTCGGAGTACTGAATCGACCCCTCGTCGGGGGTGATCCGATCTCTCACGAGCGTTCCGAAGGTAATCGCGTCCCCGTCGCCGAACTCGACTTCCTGTGCGAACCGCGAACTGCCTCCTGTCGACGGGTGGCCGACGAATGCCGACTTCCGGCTATCGATGGCGTTCTCGCCGATCCGCTGGACGACGAGTTCCGGATCCGGCGCCTCGACCGCTTCCGTATCGATCCCCGGCGGATCCACGTCGTCGGCCTTCTGTCGCGGGTACAGCTCCATCGGTGCTGCGACCCACGAGTCAGAGAACCGTCGGAGCGTCTGATCGATCGGCACCTTCTCCCGATCCCCCCACTCGACGTCCGACACCCGACCGACAACCGCTCGGGTGTGCCAGTAGTCGCCGATCGGCTCCTCTTCGGGCACCTCGATGCCGAGGTTTGTGAGTTGGTCGTAGGCTGCATCCGAGAGCGTCTCTGGACTGCCGATCTCGAGTTCGATTTTTGGAGGATCGTCGATCCCGTTTACGAGCTTGCCATCCCGGGCTATCCGACCTGGATCGACTCTCTCTGTCGCCGAGAGGAGAAATGCGTACAGCGTCCCCTTCAACGGCAGCAGCGATCGACCGTCATTCGGATCGAGGACCACGTCGTCCGGCGACACCGGCCGATACTCCCAGCCGATGTACTCGATCGCCAGCTGCGTGGCCGGTGACAGCGGTGCGACTTCAGCGCCTTTCTGGTACTCTTGTGCAGACAGCCAATCTTCCGTCAGGGGCCGCCGCTGGATCACGGAATTCTGGTCTCTGTCCCACCGCGGCAGCAGGGCGACGATTCCGAGTTCTTCGAACACCTTTAGGTGCCCGATCAACGTCTGTGTCGTTACTTCACGCTCGAGTTCGTCGGACACATCGGCCGCGAGTGCTTTGTTCGTCATCGCGAGGCCGTCGGTCTCTGCCATCGCGTCGAGAATCTCACACCGCTTCTCGAAGGGGAATACGCGATCGCAGAGTTCTTGCCAGTAACGAACGCTGTTATCGCTCCACTCGAAGTCCACGATCGGGATCTCGCGGCTGTCGGGCGTTCGAGATTCAGTCATGCCCTCCCCCCGTACAGGCGAGTGGCCGGTCGCCTTTGTCTCCCATATTGTAAACAATCTCTAGCCGAACTGTATTAAATACGTGGGTGTGTAGGTCGCACATAGTCGTTGTGATCACTGAAGCGTATTCCCCGTCTGGCCGTTCAGAAAGAGGATCGTGAACCAGGCTGCTGCGACCGCCGTCTCCGGTGGGACCCCGTCGGCTTCGTACTGTCGGAGCAGTCGTCTGGCCTCTTCGAACGCAGTCGTGTCGAACTGTTCGCGATCACGTCCGACGGACATGGCCGTTTTCATACAGTCTACGACGCGTTTGAGGTCTCTGTCGAAACTTCCGGTCGTCGGTCGGTGCGCCAGATCTACCTCCGCATAGGTGTCGATCATTCCCGTTCGAGGGTCACCTCACGTCGACAAGATCGGTTGTGGTCTACCTACAGTCGACGTAACTTTTTTAACTCTCGAACTAGCGGTTACTTTCCTTTCCTGAGACGCTTGGCTGTCAGGTGCGGGAGATCGGCGTCTCGAGCGCCCTGCTGTGCGCGGTTGACGTCGTAGTCGACACGTCGGAGGTCGACTTCGTCGGTGTCAGTATCGAGCACGCCGTAGGCTGCCTGACGGTCGCGGTCTCGAGGTTGGCCGACGCTGCCGGGGTTGACGATCAGCCGACCGTCGATCCGTGCTTTGTGCTGAATGTGCGTGTGCCCGAGCACGATTCCACGGTGGTGCTCGAGGTAGGGACGCATCTGCGGGACATCCTTCGGACGGACGTAGTCGCCGAGGAGGTCCGGGTCGGGATGACTGTGCGCCAGCCGATACCTCCCGTCAGCGATTTCGGTCCGCTTTGGAAGGTTCTCGAGCCACTCGATCTGCTCGTCCGAGAGTCGGTCGTTCGCCAGATCCAGCCCTGCCTTCACCATCGGGTTGCCGGCGTACCGGCGGGAGTTCCGTACTGCTCGGTCGTGATTGCCCTGAACGACGATCGACGCTTCCTCGCGGATCCGTTCGAGACACGCTGCCGGCCATGCGTTGTATCCGACGACGTCACCGGCACAGACCAGTTCGTCGACCGCTGGCAGATCGTCGAGTACCGCTTCGAGTGCTGGCAGGTTCGCGTGGACGTCCGAGATCAGTCCGATCTTCATGTATATGGGGTCGAATCGCTCGCTGGTAACTTGCTCGTCGGAGCGGGGGAAACCGTTACGTTTTTGTCCATAGTTTGACTGCTCGCTCGGCCACCAGCTCGAGCCGCGCCTATCGGCGGAAACCAACGGCTCGTCGAGCGGGTTTGCTAGACGACCGATCGGGATCGTCCAGGCGAAAAGCGGACCAGTCGAAGCAGGGAGTGGTCGACACGACAGCTCTAGCCAACCGACTCGCCAGGGAACTGTCTGTCGTCTTTCTTACCGACTCCCGTCGCGAGTTACGTTCGATCGACGCTCCGACGCCCGTACGGCTGTCCAGACCGGGGCCGTCAGTTCGCGGACAACGTCACGCCGACCCGCGAAAGGGAATCGTCGTCTGCCTCCTCGAGTTCGTCCCCGACCGATCGGATCCGATCGAGCGTCGTCTCCTCTGTTCGCTCGAGCACCTGGAGCACACCCAGAGCGCCTGCGAGGAGTCGCCGCCGCGGCGTCGGCTGCTCGCCGTCGGTTACGAAAGCAGCGACTGCGTCGAGGACTGTCTCGTCGGTCACGATCGCCTCCCGGACTGCGTAGCCGGTCGTCCAGTACGTCAGCAGAGCTGGAGTGGGCGAAGACCTGTCGTCGTCGGATGTCGAGGGGTCGGGAGCGTCTACACCGAGGAGGTCCGGCTCACTGTCCTCGATGATCTCACGCATTTGGACGAGCGGCAGCTCCGGCCCCAGGTCGGCGACCTGTGGCCACGACGCGTCTGTCGGGATCGCACCCG
The DNA here is from genome assembly GCF_023008545.1 of Natribaculum luteum. NCBI lineage: Archaea > Methanobacteriati > Methanobacteriota > Halobacteria > Halobacteriales > Natrialbaceae > Natribaculum > Natribaculum luteum. Next base: position 339,035 of record NZ_CP095398.1, read on the forward strand.
CAGCGTCGGTGGGGGCGGCGAGCAACGCGTCCCGAAGTCCGTTCTGGAGCGGCACTAGCGAGGCCAGTAGGTCCGTCGGGTCGGCCGCTGTGAGCGTTTCGTACGCGATCGACGTGGCCGACTCGGCCAGTGCAGCCGACTCGGTCGCCGTGGCACGTGCACCGATGACCCGAACGCTGCGGGCCCGGAGCTGCGGTTTCGTTTTCGGGTCCGTCTCCCGTGCGATCGCCTCTACGCGCTCGATCGGCAATCGATCGAGTTCACGCGGAATCGCGTCTGCAATCGCGTCGGCGACCCGGAACGCCGCTTCGATGATCCTCTCCTCGTCGTGATCGAGAGCCGAGGGGAGGACGTGCACAGCCGGCCGAAGAGCGTCGTTCTCCGTCTCGTCGGCGAGTTCGACCAGCGCCACGCTCGCCAGTTGCGCCACGAGCGGTTCCTCGTCGTCCAGTCGCGTCGTCAGTTCCAGGGTGTAGTCGGAGACGACCTCTGGCTCCGACCCGGCCAGCGAGCGCAACAGTTCCGCGACCATCGTACGGCCCTTGGCGTGTGGGCCGGTGAGGAACGGTCCCAGATCGATCGGCTCTAGCCGCGGTGGTATCAGGTCCATGTGCTCTTCAGGCGCGTGGGCGAGTGTCAACGACGCGGGGGCGATCGCGTCGATCTGGCGCTCGAAGCCATCGAGATACGTTACGCTCAATGCCACGTGGTCAGCCATCGCCTCGACCTCGTCTGCCCCGGGAATGTACTCGCCGAAGGTCGTCACCGGCGCCAGGAGCGTCGCGCCGCCGGTCCTGAGTCGGGGATCGGCAACCTGGAGCATCGACTCCCCGAGGTGCGAGAGGTCGGCGACGAGTTCGTGGTCATCGCCGTCACCACTCGTTAAGACGCGGGTCGCACGTTCGGCGTTTCGCTTGGGGCGGACGTCGTCGGCATCGATACCAGTCTTGATGACCGAAGCCAGATCTGGCTTGAGACGCTCGAGTGGAAGTGACGACTCGTCGACGTCTTCGTCGTCGAGGAGGGTGATAGCGCGCCCCTGTGTCCGGGGGTCGGAGTCGGTCAGGGCCCCAGAGATCACCTGCAATTCGTCGTCAGTGAACTGCCCGTCGCCGCGCTCGGAGAGCCGGTCGTCGATCGTTCGTAGTTCGCGGCGGACTGCTCTAGACATACATCAGCGGTAATGTCGCCTCGTATAAAATCGGACGTAGCGGGACCCCCGACGTCGACACACTGCCGATACCGTAGTCCCGCTTCGAACGATCGGATTGCCCCGTCCAGTATACTTAACAGTCCTATCCCACAACTCCGAACGACGATCGAGGCGGCCAGCGGCCGCCTGCGGGGGTTGGGACGCATGCAAGATCCAGATAGCAGGCTATCACATCGATCGGACGCAGAGATCGTTGCGGCACTGAACGCCGTCACGGACGATCCAGTTCAGGGAATCGATCGCCTCCGATTCGTCCTCGACGCACTCACGGACGCTAGCAAAGTCGGGCAAAAGTATCGGATCGCGGCGGGGATCACGGGAACCGGACCCAACGACGTCCGGGACGCGGCCATCGAGGCACTGGAAGCTATCGCCGAGCGCTCACCGACCGAACTCGCGACCGAGGATCGGATCGCTCGGATAGCGAACCTCGCCCAGTCGGTCGACACTACAGGCAGTATCCGCCTGATCGACCTGCTCGGCGATCTCGCGCCACACGTCGATGCTGGGCCCGTCGACGACCACTACGAACCGCTGATTCGCAGGTCGCTCGACGGTCCGCCCACGTCCGTCACCGGACACGCTCTCGAACTGCTGGGCGAAAGACTGTGTGCGAACCCGCAGTCCGACGCGCTGGTTCGACTGCTCTCGCGAGCGCTCAACCACGAGTCCCCGGCAGTTCGTGCCGTCGCCATCGGCGCAGCCGGGACTGCGCTCGCGGCTGACCGCCCGCGAACGGAACTCGCCGTCGCGTTCCGCAACGGCGACCTTTCCCTGGGTTCGGGTTCGGCTGTCGATCTCGGTATCGAACCCGACGAAGCGATCTTCGAGGTGAACGTCGACGGGGCGGCCGCGAGGATGCTGCTCGGCGAAGCGCCGGCCCCGATCGACGAAAGCGACCTGTGTGCAGACGGGGGCCCGTACGACCCGTCTGCAGCCGCACTCGAACCGCAGTCCGGAGAGGCGGCGCTCGAGCCCCGATCGGAGTCGTCGACCGAATCCGAAGACTGCTCTCCGACGAGTGTGGGGGCAGGGTCGATCGGCGCTGAGCCACTCGACGTAGACGATGGGGTACCTCGATTGCTCCAGGCCAGTGCTGTCGCCGCCTGTCGCGCGCTCGATGGTCCGGAAGAGGTTGCCGAAGCCGCCACGGAGCAGCTTTCGGCGCTGGTGACTGCCGATGCCCCCGACCGTCGCAAAGCGGCTGCGCACGCGATCGGACACACCCTCGCGTCAGCCGAAACCGATCGCTCGAGGGATACCGCCCTATTCGCGCTGGGGCACTTGATCACTGATACGCGCGAACAGGTCCGCCGGTCGACGCTGCGGGCCGTCGAGCGGTATCTCGACGGGGCGGCGGACGCGACCGATCTCCAGCGGTCGGTCATCGAAAGTGGAACTACGGATCCTCGAGCCCACCTCGACGAACTGCTCGCGGTCGCCGTCTCCGAGTACGTGCTCTCGGACCGTCGGACACACGCACTCGCCCTGGATATCTGGGACGAATACGGCGACGAACTCGATAGTGGCAGCCTGCGGCCAAACTTTCGCCTGGTCGACGACGGCGACGATAGCAACCACGTCGCGTCCCAGAGCGGCCGGAACGCGTCGAGTGATTCCAGCGATCGATCTGAATCCGAGCGATCCCCCTCGGTCGACGGCGGGGGCTGTCGGCGCCCCGATCTCGACGACGGTTCGGAGCGACCCCCTGCCGACTCGCGGAGCCCCGACGAGCGCAAGCAGTGGTTCGACGATCGTGTGACCGAGCTGACGACGGCAGCGGATCCGGTGGCGGCGATCGAAGAGTACTTCCACCAGGCAGATACGCCACAGCACCGCATCGCTGCCACGCGGGCGATCGCCGAACGCTATCAGTCGGCTTCCGACGAAATCGACCGGGACGATCGACGGCGGCTAGACGCGCTCATCGACGAGGCGATCGAGGACGACGCTGCGACCGTCAGGAAGGCCGCGATCCAGGCCACCTGGGATGCTTTTGAGTCAGCCGTCGCGTACCCCTGGCGCGATGTCGCCGATCGACTCCGATCGGCGATCGACGACCCGGATCTCCGTGTCCAGATCGCGGCTTTCGGAGCTCTCGACGACGCGCTCTGCGACGAAGCCATCTCACCCGGACAGCTCAACGAGGTCCACGACCTCGATCGGCTGCTGGACGGGACGCCGAACGAGACGCTCGCGGCCCGCGCCGGTCGGCCGATTCGACTCAACCTCGAGTTGAAACTGCTGGGACGGGCCGTAGCCACCGACGAAGCGGCGTGGGCTGGCGCCGGTCCGCTGCTCACCAGCGCGCTGTCCAGTCAGAATCCGGCAGCCTGTCACGGGGCGCTGGTCGGCATCGGCTACTGCCTCGACGCCGGGGTAGTCCAGTGGGAGGGCGTCGCATCGCGGATCGAACGGGCGGTCGCCAAACGACCACCGAAGATAGCCGAGCAGGCAGTCACGACCGCGACGACTGCGGTCCAGGCAGGCGTCGCCGACTGGGACGACGTCGAGAGTATCTACCGAACTGCAGTCACCAAATCCGAAGACGAGCCGTCCGAAGCGGCTGCACTCGCTGCTGTCTTCCTCGTCGGACGCGGCGTCGTCGATTGGCGTCAGGGACCGCTCGCTCACGTCGTCGAACGCGGTCTCCAGGTCGGTAACCAGGAGGTTCGAGTCACCATCACGGGCTCGCTCGCGCGGGCGGTCGACGACGATCTCGTCCCCTGGCGCGACGCCCTCGACTGTTTCGGGCCGCTGTTCGGTTCCGATTCGACGGTGACCCTCTCCGACGAGTTCGGTGGTGACGAGGTTCCGGTCACGTCGCTGTTCGTCCACACGCTGCTCGACCGGGGTGCCGTCGACGCCGATCAGATCGGATCACTTGTCGAGTACCTACCGGCAAACCTTACCGACCGGGAGCGACAGCTAGTACTGCCGGTCGTATCCAAACAGGTTACTGACGGACAAATCGGCCTTCCGGTCGTCGAACAGTTTCTGACGGACTGCTTTAGGGTCGGGTCGGTCGAAACCGCCGAGGCAGTCGTTGGGTTCCTCACTGGCGTCCTCAAGAACGGAACCGTCGATACGACGGTGGTCGCGACGATCCTCGACCGGGGTGTCAGGGGCGCTCCCGACGATACCTGGGTGGCGGTCCTGACCTTGATCGCAGTCGAGGTCGAACGCGAGCGGTTCCGTTTGGAGCCCTTCGAGGACCTGATCCGGAACGGACTGTTCCACGAATCGGTCCTCGTGGCGCACAAGGCCGTCGGGGCATTACTCCACGCGACGATCTCCCAGACGGCGGCTCGCGATCGATTGGTCGACCTGCTCGAACACGTGGTTCGACATCCAGCCGACGACGTGGTCAGCGCCGGGTACACGGTGTTACAGGTTGGGTTGATGATGGGCGGATTCGTGTTCGAGGACGTCGAACACCTGCTGTGGTACGGGCTCGAGCAGGCAGGCGGCGTCGCCGGGAAGATGGTGATCCACGCCATTGGCAGTGGACTGTACTGGAGCGGGAGCGACGACGTCAGGTTCCCCGACGATCTGTCGGCCCGGTTTGGAGATCAGGCGACCGACTCGACCGTGTCGTGGGTGGAGTGCCGGAGCATCCTGATCGGCGCGCTCGAAAGCGACCGCGTGCCGGTGCGACGCGAAGCGGTCAAAGCCATCGGGGCCGCGCTCGTCTCCGATCACGTCGAATGGCCGGCAGTCGAGGACGATTTTGCGACCGCCGTCGACGACCCGTCCTCGAGTGTAGCCAACGACGCCCTGTCAATCGTCGTCGGACTCCCGTCGCAAGACGTCGTCGAGTGGGCCGAAGTTGCGCCGCTTCTCGAACGGGGAGCGGATCGAGCAGACGATCGGCCGGTCCACGTGGCGATCACCGGCATTGCGAAGGGCGTGTCTGTCGGAGACCTTCCGTTTACCACCTGGCGGTCGGTCTTGGAAGCGACGTTCGACCGACAACCCGACACGGTCGCGAAGGCGATTGCTGGCGTTCGGGACGGAATCGTCAACGGCCACGTCGACCTCGACCGGGGTCGGCAATTTTTCCACGACGCGATCCGTTCGGACGCTGCAACCGTCGACCAGACGGTCATCGAGACTGTTGGAACGATCGTCGTCACGTGTTCCCCGGACTGGGCGGCGGTCGCTCCCCTACTGAGGCACGGACTCGAGACTGGCGGAGACGCCGCCGTCGAAGCCATCTCCGTCACCAAAGCCGGACTCTACAAAGGAGTCTTCGAGTGGCGAGACGTGGCATCGTTCGTTCGTGACGGCCTCGACGGTGACGTAGACGTCGCGGAAGCGATGGTCGAGGCACTCGTGATCGCCAGTTCGAACGGCACGGCCGACTGGGCAGACATCGTGGCGGCCCTCGACTACGCCGCAGACCATCCCCACTCCCGGGTTCGCAGACAGGCCATGGACGCGCTCGGCTCTGTCGTCGCCGACTATGGATCCGAGGTCCACTGGCTGGACGTCGAAAGCGTCATCCAGCGATGTCTAGACTCGTCGGCGACCGCGGCACCCTCCGCGGCGGCCGTCCGCTGCTGCGAAAAGGTCGTCAAATCCGCCGGAATCGCCTGGTCGGCAGTAACGTCCGTTCTCGGTCCCGCACTGTCCCACCCGGAGGTCGACGTCCGGGTCGCTGCGGTCCACACGACGGGGCTACTCGTCGACTGCATCGACTGGGCCGACGCGAACGTGGTCTTCCGCGAAGCGCTCACCGACCGCGAATCCGACGTCGTCGAGGCGGTGTACTACGTCGTTGCCCACGGATTCGAGGCGGGGCACGTAGACTGGGACCAGGCGAGCCCCCTGATCGAAGTCGGACTCGGTCGAGACGACGACGTTGGGCCCGAATACGCCGTCTTCGCTATCGGTTCCGGACTGTACCACGGCGTCGTCGACTGGGTGACGGCAGCGCCACTCCTCCGTGACGCAGTAGCGGCGGGTGGCTCGAGCACCAGGTCCGAGGTCGTCAATGCGATCGGGACACTGCTTCGGGCCGACCGGATGCAGTGGTCTGACGTCGAGAGTCTGCTCCGGGCAGTGGTCGAGACTGGGGTGGAGCGATCGGAGGGTGCGCCAGAGGTAGTCGAGGTGATGGATGTCGTCGAGACGGCCCTCGTCGACCGCACGATCGGCTGGCCGACTGGGCGTCCGCTCGTCGAACGAGCGATCGATACGGACCACCCAGACGTACGTCACGCCGCAGTTCGAGTGACGACCGTCTGTCTGGAGGAGGGAATCGTCGGCTGGGACGACGTCGACTCGACAGTCAATCCCGCCGTCGAATCGAAATCTCCTGCAGTACGGGACCAGGTACTGTTGGCGGCGATTACGGCTGCCATGGTGGAGGAGAGTGCCAGTTACGGGGCAGTCCGTCCAGTCCTCGAATCGCTTACCAGTGGTCACGAGAGCGAGATCGGCGACGAGATACTGAGGTGCGTCACGAACGTCTCGGCATCGTCGCTGTCGTCGTCCGACCTTACGGACCTCGCCTGTGATCTCCTCTCGATTCTCCCACCCGAGCATGGCACGACCCTGCTCGAGTTCACCGTCGGAGACGAGCCACGACCAATCGACGACGAAGACGTATCGACACTGCTACGGCGGGCGCTCCGGAACGGGGCGGCATCCGTGCAGTCGACCGCTGTCCGACTGGCGGCTGATCGGTTCGGGGCCGACGACGAGCGGACGGTCGACCTGGCAACACAGATGTGTTCGCGAGGGACTCCCTCGTCGGAGGTTTTGGCGGCTGTCGTCGATGTGCTCGAGTCTATTCCCCCAGAGACTCGCCCGGTTGACGCGCTGGGGACGCTCCTCTGTGACTGTATCGCCGGCGAGTCTGCAGATGTCCGTCGACGTGGATTCGAACTCGCCGCTGAACAGTTCGACGCGTTGTCGCCAGCGGATCGCCGCGCGCTCGTCGATCACGCCCTCGACGAACTCATCGAGCGATCCAGCAGTCCGCGCGTCCGTGCCGGTGCTGCGGCCGTGGTGGGAGCTGCATTCGGATCCACATCTCGACCGACAGTCCATTCGGCTGCGGTTGCCCGGCAGGGAGCTGCGGCCGGACTGGAGGACATCCTCCGTGACGCCCCGGTCATGTCTCCAGAAACGAAGGTTCCACTGGTCGACCTCCTGACGAGACTCGAATCGCCGAGTCCGGTAAGCCGGAACCTGGTCGATGAGACACTGCGCTGATGCTGCCAAAGTGTAGCTGTGATTTTACAGACAGATCAGGCTGGTAATCGCCCCTGAATATGATGTTGTAGCAACCTCGTGTACAAATCATGAGTAGAGAGCAGATCGACGACAATCTGAAGAGCATGGCTAAGAGACGGCAGAAGTTCCGTGAAGAGATAGGTCTAGACGAAGATTGTAACGAGGAGACCCCTTCCGGAACCCCGAAAGTAGTTGGATAGCGATTTGCCGTCAGACCGATTTCGTAGCAGTCTCATGAATGGTCTCTCAATGGTGAATCAAGTGTGTCGCTGGGGGTTAGCGGATCGCTGGAATCGATAGATTCCACGATCCGCACCGAGAACAGTACGCATCTCCGCCAGCAACTCGTCGTCAAAGAGCTTGAGAACCGACTTCTTCGTCGTCAGATCACTGCAAAACAACAGCAGATCGAACAACTTGAGGCTCGCCTCAAGCGGTACGAAAACCCAAACACACCTCCCAGTAAGCAGGGTGGCGTGGCTGGATCACCTGGCAACGATGACAGCGACGAGGAAGAGAACGAAGACCAAGGGGACGACGCTGGCGGCGACGCTGACGCCGCCAGCGGCTCCTCTCCAGGACGTGACGAAGGTCACGAAGGAACAACTCGACCGCCTCCGGAACCAGAGGAGACTATTCGAGTCGATCAGGGATATTGCCCAGACTGTGAGCAAATCCTCTCTAACCCGGACAGCTACATCTCACGGACGATTATCGACATACCTCTCCCTATTCCAACCACTGTCGTCGAGTACGAACTCGGCAAACACCGCTGTTCCTGTGGAAACGAAGTCGTTGCTGAACATCCAGACTGCCCGGAAACCGGGCGGTTTGGGCCAAATATCATGGCCCAAACCGCCCTCGGTAGGTTCCATCAGCGACTTCCAAACCGTAAACAGGCGGAGCTGTTTGACTGGGAACTCGATACACCCATCTCTCATCGGACGATCTACAACCTGACCAAGCGGGTCGCAGACCGGCTGCGACCCGCGTATGACGATGTCAAAGCCCGTATTCAGGAAAGTGACGTCGTCTACTGCGATGAAACGGGATTTCCTGTTGACGGAGAGCAACACTGGGCGTGGACGTTCGTTACTGACGAAGAAGTGCTGTTCTGGGTTGATGAGAGTCGTGGAAGTCAGGTGTTAGAGGACGTCCTCGGCGAGGACTTCGCCGAGGACTCAACGCTCAGCTGTGACGGTTGGTCAGCGTATCCGAGCTATCACACGAAGCTCCAGCGGTGCTGGGCACATCTGTTGCGGGAGGCGGAGTACGTTGCTGAACGGTACGAGGAAGCAGAGAGGTTGTCTGAGGAGTTACACGCTCTCCATGACGATTTAACGGCGTTCGACGAGGAGGATCCGTCCGCCTCCGCCCGCGAGCAAAAGCGGGCGGAGGCGTCGTTACATCTGGAAGGCCTGATCAGGGAAGACTACGAGGCACAGGAGGTCAAGAAGCTGATCGAGAAGATCAGGAACGGGTTAGGGCACTGGCTGACGTTCGTTACAGAGCCAGACGTCGATTCGACGAATAATCGCGCAGAGCGCGCTCTGCGCGAGCAAGTTGTGCTGCGGAAGATGTTCCGGACCCTCCGCTCAGCCGAAGGGGTCCAGATTCACGAGACGATTACGACCATGTTAGCCACGTGGAAACGACGAGGACTTGATCCGCCTGAACAGCTCCAGTCCATCCTCGGTGGGCAAGAACTCAGATTAGGATGAGAGGCATCACTGGCCGGTGAATCCTGGTCACGCTATCCAACTACCCCCGAAAGACCCGGAAGAGACGAAAGAGAAGGGGATACACTCGAGAAAAAATAGGATCCGCATGAGAATAAACTGATAACCGATACTACTACTGGTAGTGATGGGAGGACGACCAGATCAATGGCCCAGTCGGTCTGAGCGGCTGAGTCGTCGCATCCACTACGCAGCTCGATCGTCGCCCATGCGGAGTGCCCGGAGCCGCTCCCGGATCGAAGGATGTGCGTCGGTCAACGCGTAGCCGCCGTGGAATAGCCGGAGTTTGCCGGTGAGCACCGCCTCTGCGGAAGAGAGCCGGTCGGTCGAGGCGAAGTTAGTCACTGTCGAGGAGACGACGACGCGGTCGCTTCGATCCGTGACGTCTCCTTCGAGGTCGCGCATTCGGCAGAGTGCACTCGCGATCTGTTCGCCACCGACCCGCTCCGCGGCGTAGGCGTCGGCGTCGAACTCGCGCTGGTGGAAGTCGACCAGTTCGAAGAGGACGTTCTGTCCGACCAGCAGCACCGACCCGACGATCCGGAGCCAGTACGACGTCATCGCGTCGCCACGTTCGAGGTGGGCCTGTTCGTGGGCGACGATCGCGACCTGTTGCTCGGGCGAGGTCTCCGCCACCAGTCGCTCCGTGAGGACGATTGCCTCCGTGGACCGAGTGTAGAGTGCAAACGAGCCGATGCGGTCCGTGTCGTCGTACACCCAAACCGGATATTCGGGGTCGAAAGAAGATGCCGGCAGGCAATAGGGCTCGTGCGACGCGACCACGTCGGAGACGAACCGATCAAAGAGGTACAACTGGTGGACGCTACCGACGAGAAGGTACAGCGACAGTGCTGTCGCGACGATCGAAGTGTACGTGAGTCCAGCGTTGGTTCCACCGCCGATCGGCGTCCAGACGACGAGCAGGGCCGCTACCATGAGGAAACTCAAGAGAACGTTCCCCGCGACAGCGAGGTACGTACCGACGTGACTGTGGTCTCGTTCCGGGTTCCGAACGAAGTCGTAGTACCCGAGATCGAGCCACTCCGAGTCGAGAGACCGGTAAATCGCCAGTCCGTACGTTCCGAGAAGACCTGCCAACAGGAGATCGACGGCCCACACGAGCGGGATCGGATCGGGGACGAAGAGTACGGCGGCGGCAATACTCACGATTGGGGCGACGAGGAGGGAAGTGACGATCATCGCGCGTCGACCGAGGGATGGAAGCTGCACCCCGACCGAGAGCCGACGTCTGGCGACGACGGGGAGGTCGACGAAGTCCGTGATCGACCACAGCGCGATCAGACAGAGGACGACGGTCCAGCCCGCAATTAGCCGGATCGTCGTCGAGAGGTCGAGGACGACGGCTGCGGCCGCGGAGGCGACGACGAGACCGAGCACGAGCGCCTGACACCAACTCGCCGTGTACCGGACGTAGTGGGTGGCCCGGTCGCGATCGGACACGAGCGGATCCGGTGCGCGGTCGATCGCCGTCCCCAACTGATAGAGGGTCGTCCCCATCGAGACGGCTATCGACCCCATTGCAAGCAGAACGAACGGTGTACCGAACACCACGAGCGCTCGCCAACTCGTCGAGTTAGCGAGAACGGTGCGCAGCTCGATCGTCGAGACGTACCGACCGTACGCCAGCAGAGCCAACAGCCCCACCAGGACGAACGGTGGAAAGAGGTAGGTGAGAGCGTGCGACCCTCGTGGAGCAGCGAGGGACTGGCGAATACGGAATCCGCCGCGCTCCGGTGCGGGTTCCATCGTCCACCGGTACCGCAACCAGAAGTCTCCAGACGTCCAGTAGGCGGTATCATCGTCCACCGGTACCGCAACCAGAAGTCTCCAGACGTCCAGTAGGCGGTATTATCCTCCCGCGTGAGATCGAACCCGTCATCAATTCCAGCCAGTCTGGAGGCTGCTGCACGGGGTACGAGTTCGTATATAGACGTACTCTCTTCGACGATCGCAGCCGGGCCCCGACGTGGTCCGTGATCCGATGTCCGAGTCGGTGCCGTGGTGTCACTGTCCGGAGTCTCCTGGAGTCGATCGAGTCGGTCCGATATCGACAGGCGTGTGACCTCGAGGACGTCCGTTCCGGTGATCCCGACGAGGACGCTGCGGACGGCAGTACGAAACCCCGTGACCGGCCGTCGCAACCAATCGACGATTCCCCGCGGTTGATCAGTGCCAGTTCGCACAGTCGGGACCACACCCAGTGGCATCGCGGACAGCCGTTGCAGGGATACATATCCGGTCGATTCGGCGTGGCCCTGGAGCTCGTCGAGCGCCCCTGCAAGGCTGTCGGTCGTCGTTCCGGAGTCGACGGCGTACCGATCGGCCCGGGCGTCGAGTCGGCTCTGTCCAGCGATCGAGAGAAACGCCGTCTTCCCGCCGAAGGGCAGCCCTATGGCGTGGGCCGCCACCGACAGTCCGAGACGACGCTCCCGCAGGCGGTAGGCAGCGTGTGCAACGGCGGCCTGGAGTTCGGCGGTAGCGAGCCGATCGTGAGCCGCTGTCGTCACGACGACTGCGCGCCGATGCCACAGCAGCGGCGCCACCGCTCGGACGCACGGAGCAGAATCGTCGACGACCAGCACCGGGAGGTCGACATCGACGTCGTGCTCGCCGTCGATCCGTGTTCCGCGGAACAGCAGCCATCGAGCCGCGATGCCGTCGATCGCAGCCGTCACCACCGTCACAGTACAGCCCAGAAAGAGGGGCAACAGTCCGACCGCGAAGAACGCCGCGAGCAGCCCCCGCCCCAGACCGGGAAGCCAGGCGTCAACGACGGCACCGAGCGCCCGCACTCCCGCAACAGCCGACATTTCGGCGCCAAACAGCTCCGGCACGATCCACCCGATCGTGTCCACGACCGGGTCGGGCAATCGATGCGCGGCTCCGAGCGTGGCCACTGCGAGCGCCGCCACGACGCCACCCAGTCCAATCAGTACGGGGCCCGAGACAGCGAACATCCCGAGGACGACTGTCCGGATCCACGTGCTAGAAATTCGACCGCCCCGGGCGTCCACCAACCGGTCGAGACGTTTCCGAAGCCCGTTGAGCAGGGAGAAGTGACCAGCTACGAGACCGAGCGTCGCAATCCCGAGCAACGCCGTCACCAGGAGTGCGATCGCCGAATCGAGTCCAGCCACGTCACCACTGATCTCGAATGTGGTACTGTCGGGGTGGAAATTGACGGCCTCGAGGCTGTAGAGCAGTTCGGCACTGGCGCCGAGCAGTGCGTATACGAGAATCACGACCCACAGCGTCGTCGCGATCCAGACAGACAACTCCAGCCAGTAGAGTGCCACGAGCGCGCTCTCACCGACGGAGGTGTCGGGTACGGCGTCACGCAACAGCAGTTCTACAGCGATGCACGAACCGAACAGTGCTAGACCGAGTCCGAACAACGGTTCGCTGAGCGGGAGAAGGGCTGCAAAGCTCCGGAGCGCAGTGGCAGCGGTTACGGCCGCGATCATGCCCGTGACCGGGCGGAGCCGAACGATCTCCGTCTTTCGAGCACCAGAAATCGGATCACGGATCGTCGGGCCGATCAACGCCGCGAGGAGGAACAACGAGTACAGCCAGATTTGCCCGCCGAAAAGGACCGAGATCGGAATCGAGAGTGCGAGCAGTGCCACGGGAACCCACATCCAGTCGGGGACTGACCGAACGACAGTTACCCGTTGATCGGTCGCATTCGTCTCCGATTCGACGGAGATCCGTTCGGTGTAAAAGCCCAGAATCCGGCTCCGTATCCACTCGTCACCGGATCGTTCTCCTGCTGCGTCGAGCGCCGACCGGAGCGATTCGCTGTCGCCGTTGCATACCCAGACCCGCTCGATCGTGTCCATCTGAGAGGCAACCTCCCGCCCCGAGTTCCTCCAGAATCTTTGAAACGGGACGATACGGATGTCTGCACCCATCCCCGCTCAGAACAAAAACGTTGAGGTTCCGGATCCCTCCACGGAGACGGATACTGATCCCGGAACTAGCCGGAATCAAGAACTAAGATCCTGTTGCCGGAATCGTTACTGGTGCCGGAGAGAAGGGACATGCAATTCGTCAATTCACTGCCGATGAACAGTACACTGGAGGGATAATCGTGGGCGTCGAACTCTTCCGTGCGACGTACGACTGTGACGCGCCGCCGCGGGTCGTCGAGTCGAAACTCGTGCGACGAGGTGGGTTCGAGCCAATCGAACGAGACGGCACCAGACACTGGATCGTCGACCACGAGTGGGGCCTCTATCGGAATCGAGCGTCGTACGATCCCAGAGCCGGCGAGATTACGATCACCCGGACCGTCCATATCGGGCTCCGTCTGACCCTGATTGCACTGATCGGTCTCCTGGTCGCTGGAATCGCTCTCGACCGGCGGCTCGTCGTGAACGGAACTTTCATACTGGCCGCGATCCTGACGCTGGTCCTGCACGACGACTCGGTTCCGCCGACACTAGAGCCCGCAACGCTTCGGTCGTACCGGCTCGCGCCCGATTACTTCGCCAGCTTCGGCACCGTGATCGCAGCGGCGATTGCATCGCCGGATGTCGGAAGGGGATTCACTGCTGGCCTGTGTCTCGTCATCGGAGGACTTCTCGCGTTCCACTACGCACAGGGAGCGACGTTCCCGCTCTCTCGCCCGGTCGATCCGGCTGACACGCCCACGCAACTCCAGATCGCACTCCTGGGTTTCGCACTCCCGATCGTCGTCGTGCTGTTGCTCGCAGTCTTCGCTGCTACCTGGGCTGCGTTGCCTGGCATCGTCGCGCTTCCCGTTTCGATTGTGTTCTGTGGGCTCGGGACCGTGTACTTCGGGACTGCGTGTGCGTTTCAGGTTTCCCGACTAGAGCGAAGTCCGTTCCCTGAGTTTCCGACGAACGCGATCAGGGTCGCCCTCGTGCTGGCGTATCTAGGGCTGAACCTGGTGCTCGTCCGGGTGCTGCTCTGGGGCGGCAATCTCGTGGGGATTGCACTTGCGGACGTCGTCTTCGTTCGCCGATATGCACCTGGCGGCGCATCGCTCGAGCTCGTCGGGATCATTCGAGAACAGGTCGGGGTTTCGGTCGGGATCGCCGGAACAGTCATCGATCCTGCCACCGCGGCTGTCGTTGGTCTTCCGTTCTTGCCGGTGTTCGTCGTCTTCGGATGCTGGTGTGTCTTTTTGCTCGTCCGTCTCCGGACCGGGATTCGACTGACGATTGCGAGTGAAGCTATCGACTGGACCGCTCCAGACGGCGAGACGGTCCCCGTTCGAGTCATCGACGACGAACGACCCCACGCGAGCGTTCACGGTCGGTTGTTCGGGATGCGCCCGCTGATCGTCGTCTCCTCAGCGGTGATGAAGCTGAACGAATCCGAACGCGACGCCGTGCTCTCGCACGAACTCTATCACGTCCGCAACCACGACCCCGTCGTGAACGCCGTCGCTACCCTCACGTCGCTGTTCCTGTTCGGCGGGCGGAACGCCTTCCTCGTCTTCTACGACTATCCACGGATCGAACGTGAGGCCGATCGCTTCGCGGCGGACGTGACGAGCGTCCAGGACGTCTCCGACGCGCTCGAGCGATTCCGGCGGCAACGAGCGCGATCCAAAGTGGCCGGAAGTCGTCGATCGGGTGGCCTCGGGCCGTACCTGACGACGCCGGATACCGCTGCAGATCTCGTCCCGAACCAGTGGATCGAGCGGCTGACGGTTGGAACGCGACTGCGGACCTGGCTCGACGACACAGCGCACGATCTCGGTGCGATCTACCGACTGTTCTACGGAGACGTCCTTCTCTCCAACGCGCACGGATCGGTCGAAGAGCGGATCGCTCGCCTCGAAAACGGCGACGGTACGTAGCTGCCGTGAAGTGTCGTGGCCTCCGTAGACAATACGACCCGCGGTGCGTCTCGAGACGAAAAACGCTGGACTACGCGTGTTGTCAGTTCACCAGGTGGAATAACCCCTCGTCGGTCGGGACGAGTAGACTTTCTGGGAGGGCCGTGAGTGCGACACCCGATGCACCGAGGGACCGCTCCCAGGAAACGTCGCCCGATCGGGCATCGACCGCATAAACCGTGTCGTCCTCGGCTGAAACGTACACCGTATTTCCGGTGACGATTGGCGAACACTCGACGCGCTCGCCCGGATCGAAGCGCCAGCGTTCCTCACCGGTCGCGGCGTCCAGCGCGACGAGGTCCTGCGTCCCGATGAAGATCGTCTCTGCCGTGACCGCTGGCGACGATCCGTACCCTGCGTCGTCGACGGCAGTCCACCGTCGTTCTCCTGTCGAGGCGTCGATCGCGTAGATCTTCCCGCGACCGAGATAGACCGTGCCGTCGACGATCGCTGGGGCAGTGTAGTGGAGGGTTCCGACGTCCGTCGTCCACCGGACGTCGCCCGTCACGACGTCCACGGCGTAGACGTGGCGATCGTAGCCGGCGACGTACACGGTACCGTCGTCGAAAGCTGGCGTACAGAAGACGGGGCGACCGACCTCGACGCGCCAGCGTTCCTCGGCGGTAGTCGTATCGAGCGCCCGAATCGTGCCGTCGAGAACTGGCAGGACGACGATGCCCTCCGCGATCAGCGGGGAAGCGTAGACTGGCCCCCCGAAGCTGACGCGCCAGCGGACGTCGCCAGAACCTGCGTCGATCGCGAGTGCGGTGCCGGCCATGCTAGCGGCGTAGACGACGCCGTCGCGGACTGCCGGCGACGAGACGACGTGTCGATCCGTCGAGACCGACCACACGACCTCGCCGGTGACGCCGTCGAGCGCATAGATCGACCCGTCCCACGAACCGGCGTAGACAGTGCCGTCGACGACCGCTGGCATCGACTGAATCGTCTCTCCCGTTCGGAACCGCCACGCTCGTTCGGGCCGCTCGGTGAGACCCCGACCGCGGGTGCCCGCACCCGTTCGTCGGCGATCGCCCGCATACGTGCGGCTAGTGCCGTCTAGAGACGCGCTCAGTCCGTCGCTTCTGGTGGTCGTTGGTTCCTGCGGACCACCGCGGAGACAGCCAGCGATCCCGCCGATCACGCACGTCGTCAGCGCCGTCAGTGCGGTCCGTCGATTCATCGTTCCTCGGCCGGCACCAGGAGTCCACGGTCGGCCTCGACCAGTTTCCCGTGATCGAGGAGGCGATCGACGATCACCCCAGCCCAGTCGGGATCGGCCCCATTGGACGCCAGGTAGGATTCGACCTGGTATCTCGGTATCGGTACTGTGACGGTCGTTTCTACCGGGAGATAGATATTTTTCGTCGACGCTCGATCCACGTAGTCTACGGCCTGCTCTGGAAGGGTGACGAGGGCGTTCCGACGGGACGGGTGAGCGTGCGCCTGATCGTATAGAACCCCTCCAAAGAGGACGTGATACGGGGCGAACACGAGACTACAGACGTAACTTCCGACTGACCTGGGGTCGAACTCGAGGTCCGGTGAGCGTTCGAACGCCGACGTCGGGAGACCCAGTTGCGGGCCCACGGGGCCAGACGGTACTGACGCCTGCTTCCACACCGCAAGGTATCCCCGCTTGAACGCCTCGGCCGACACCTCCTCTGTCGCGTAGAGGTCCGCCTCGAGTTCGCTCCGATGAAGGTCGTACACCGAGAGGAGAACGTTGCGGCCGGCAAAGAGGACGCTCACGACGCTGGCGAGCACTCCGACCACGCCGTCGAGGCTGTCTATATGGTAGGCTTCGTGTGCGATAATCGCGTTCAGTTGCTCGTCGTCCTCGACCGCGTCGAGGACGGACCGGTTCAGGATAATCGCCGACGGTCCGAGGAGAGTATACTGTGCTGCTGGTCCGGTCCCGTCCTCGAAGACGGGGAGAATCGTTCCATCGGGGACCGGACGATCCGTCGGATCGAGATACTCCGGTGCGTCGTAGATGCGGAGGCGGCGATCGACCGTCCGGACGACCCTGTGCGACCATGCCAGTCCGAGCAGCGTCACGGGGAGATACGTGATTGCGTTGAGGACGACGACGACGCCGGGAGCCACGGCAGTTCCCGACACGACGCCGATCCATCGCTGGTACAGGAGCGTCCCCTCCCAGCCGGTCCGGACAGTCCGTGGCGATGGGTCGTGGATCGCGGCGTTGCCGAACGCGAGCGAGATGCCGGTTACGAAGGTCCAGGCGATCGCCACGAACAGGGCGAAAAACAGCCCGTACGCACCGATCGTCGCGACAGTGGCGGCAGCTCCCGTGCCCGGCCGGTCGGACGGTCGAATCACGTGTCTGCGAAGCCAGCGGAGTCCGATCCCGCCGGCGAAGGCACCTCCACTCGCGCCAACGAGTACGCCGATCCCGACTGGGTCCACGCCCAGTGACACGTGGTTCAGCCACGGAAACGGCGTCGTCACGAAGACGATGCTCACAGCTCCGACGAACAAGATGGTGAGGAAATTCACGAACAGAAATCCGAGGACGACGATCCCCCGACCCAGCACCGAACGGTTCGAACTCGGGGGAAGCACTCCCAGCAGTCGGGCGGCCCGATGGGCAAACAGGCAGTAGACTCCGGTCAGGGCGATTGGAACCAGCGCGTATCCGATCCAGAACCAGATCGCACTCGTTCGGTACAGCCGACCCGGTAGCAGACCAGAGACGCTCGCGATCGTAGCGATCACGAGCACCGGTGTACTCGCGACCGCGAATACGATCAGGAAGGGCGATCCGCCGCCGAAGGCAGGTTCGCCAGCGTCGAATCCGTTGTTACTGTCCATCGACGGGAACGCACCCGCAGCGTAGTGGTAAACGACGTAGACGAAGAGGGCGACGAACGCGCCGACGGCCATGTAGTTCAACAGTGCCCCCAACAGCGCCCCGATCGTGAGCGTTCCCAGGCCGGTGAAGTAGAAGTACGGAAAACAGTACGTCACGAACCTTCGGCGGAGCCCCCGTTCGGCGATCGGCTGTCTGGGCCCTCGATAGAACAGGCCCACCAGCCAGAGGAGTCCTGAAGCGGCGATCAGACTTGCGAGACTTCCATACGGCGATGCCTCGCCGAGTGACGGAACCAGGTATCCCGGAATCGAAACGATCCAGTCCGGACCGTATTGAAGGAGTGCCGCGAGCGCAAGTCCGAGGATTCCTGCGACGAGAAACGCCGTTTCCAGTCGGTTCCCACGATCGGTGAATCCCTGATCGAAGTGTACCGTATTCGTGTTACCGTCGACCGAGAGTTCCCACTGGTAGATCCCTGCCCAGCCGATCCCTCGCCACGCATACGTGGCTGTCCCCTGCTGGGCCGGGGAACCGAGTGACTGCTGGAGGTCACGATACAGCCGGGAAAACGGGATCGAAATCTCCCACTCCCGGTGCTGGAGCGTCGAATCCGTGAAACTCACTACGTCGACGACGCTGATCCCCATACCCGCCGGTCTCGGCCGGGCATCAAGAGCTTTGTTCTATGCCGATTCCGTTTGTTCACCGGTCGTGATATCTCCAGGGAGACGTGATCTTCGTCGGTCAATCTCGATTGCACGCCGAGGGAGTCGTTTGTCGAATCGCTGTGCAGGGGAACGTTTATCGCGCTACTTTCCGTCAGCGGTGAATATGGCCCCGACATCAGCAAGTGGATCAGGCGAAATGGAGTGGATCTACGTCGCCCCGGCCAACGTCCAAGAAGAAGAACCACAGATTTCGGTTCCCGATACGATAGTCGAGGCGGGAATCGTCACACCGGGCGAAACCGCCGTTTGGTCCTACGAAGAGATTACCGGCGTGCCGATCCTCTCGAACCGCAGGCTGGAAATGGACGTCTACAAGCGAATCGGAGAGATGACAGTACAGAAACACCAGAACCTCATCAGGTTCCCAGCGCCGATGCAGGTCAATCCACAACTCGTTCGAGACCAGATCCTTCAGGAAGAGCACGTCCACGACGACGCAATCGTCGAAGCTGGCGAACGATACCACTTCGTCTATCGAGCCGACGGGATGGCCAGCGGCGAGACTCGTTCCTGTTACCTCTTTACAGACGAGCAAGTCGTCAAGCATCTACCGGACCCGACCGACTGGAGTGACAACTTCAGCGATGTCCCGCAGTTCTTCTGATCTCGTCTTCTCTCAGCTGAGGGGTCAACACCCCATTGATATCCTTTTCGGCACGCTAGTGTGAATTAGCATCGACGTGCCCATTTCCCGACTCGCCCGTCCACCGCCGATCGTAGGCTGGGTCACCAGCCGATGTCCATCATGAACGACGACACACCAGACCCAGATCGGCTGGCGCGGGTGGTCACGACCATTGTGAACCAACCGGCCTGGGAACTGACCCCCTGTTCCGACTCCGTCGCATCGGCACTCGATCACGCGACCACGGATGCCTCAACTCGAGCCGAGCTATTCTTCGATCACGAGGGGACCGACGCCCGACTCGAAGTTCTCCTGCCGTCTACCATCCCCGGATCGCTCTGTGACCTCCTCGTTCGCCACTCCCTCGATCCCGGACTGACCTCCGATGGGGGCGACTTCGTCGATGGATTACAGCGCGCTCGAGCGGCGATCGTGACCCGCAATACACACGAGTACGTCCAGCCCGTAGAGGATCCATCTATCCTCCTTCGGGCGACCGTCCCCGCACCGTGTACTGACCGCGCCCTTGAAAATCTCTTCGCGAGTCTTCAGCAGACGGTAGGACAGGTAGCAGATCTACACGGTCGAATTCGGCGGCCGATCGAACGGACGATATCACAGGGTGGCTGAGATTCGAAAAGACAGCCCACTTCGCCGATCGGCTCAGCGCAGATCGGCCAGCGAAGACGTTCAAAGTAACTGCTGTCTGCGTTTCGCATCTTCAGCCAGTTCCTGTATGTGCGAACAGTTGGCCTCGATGTACTGCTCGATGTCCGCCACACTAGCCTCGAAATCATCGACCGCTCCCAATCGACCCACATCGAAGGTCTCGCAGTAGCATGCATAATCTGGAATGTCCGGCTCCGGACGGTCATCATCCGAATCCCCCTCAGTTCCACGCTGTTGATTCCTCGAGCCAGACGTTGCGCCACCCTTGCCGCTCCACTGGAGAACCGGACCCGAATCGAAATCAGCATCGTCGGCCTGATCAGACGTACCGAACATCCCACCAGAACCAAATATACGAACATAATTACACGATATTCAACTCCTAATTTTCTAAAATACGGCCAAATTAGAGCACAATTCGATACATACCTATAGACGAGCGTGACACCATTACTTCCGAGAGGGAAAAGGATTATATACTATCAGATGTCGCTGTACTGTCCACCAAGGATTAGTACTTCACAGAATTGCGAGGCGGATGCCGCGGAGCCGTCCGAAAATCGGAGATTTCGTGA
Organism: Natribaculum luteum; assembly: GCF_023008545.1. Lineage (NCBI taxonomy): Archaea > Methanobacteriati > Methanobacteriota > Halobacteria > Halobacteriales > Natrialbaceae > Natribaculum > Natribaculum luteum. The sequence goes on from NZ_CP095398.1 coordinate 359,553, forward strand.
TTACGAGAATCGAAGATTCTTGAACGACGTGACCCCCAGGCGGTTGATATCCGCGAATGAATCGTACATCGTCCTGGCCGCCCTCGCCAATAGCCACGGCAGATCAGCTGACCCATGCAGTATGCGCAACTCTAGAACCGTGGTTTCGGTATTTCTGAGATAGTATCTACATTGATAAGTTTGCTGTTTTATATTCTAAAATAGATGTTCAACAGCAGCCCTATTTACATTTAGTTCATATAAAAATTAAATAGTTTGTCGGTGGAATTCTGGTTTCAGTAAAGTACCAGAATCGGCGAGAAGCAACCGCGTTGTAAGACGTGACGGTCTTGCGTGCCGTTCCCAGGATGTCGGAGACGTCGTATCTTCCGGCTAGGTTCTACGGATCTTTCCATTGGAGCAACCACAGTCGCCAAAAATACTATGAATTATTTTAGAGTTGGCCAAGTCGTAGCCAGTACCACAGGTCGGCTACCCGAAGCACGTTTCGGAGGGCGCAACGGGATTGCCTGGTGGTATAGCAGCTGACTGAAGACCACATCCGTGAACTGTCTCGGGAATACCCCTCCGTAGCCGGTCAAATAATATAAAATATTTTAATTGTGTTTGAAATTGGTAAGAATCGAAACGAAGTCAGATACCGGACTTCCTCAACTGGCTCGACGTCCGGTTTCGCTTCACGAGATCGAAAGAATTTCGAGGGATTCCTCGACCCCAGCGGGGGTGAAGCCCAATACTCGGCTTCGTGTTCTGTCGCCTTGCTATACCGTTCAACCACCACCCCCGACACCGCTCCCGTCGTCCCTACGTAGTATCCTATTTTCCAAAATTCAGACGTACTCGTCCCGGATCTCCTGGAATCGGTCCATAAGGGAGCCCCCGAATACGACGTAAACTGCCGAGCGATATCGGCAGAACTGTATTTTGAGCCGGCCTGGACGGACAGGTGTACGTGGTCGTCTGGAATCGCCAACGATATCGTGTCAGGTGAGGCTGTCAGCACCGCTTCACTCCTACGAGAAGTCACGAGAACCCGCCAGCCAGATTGCCGACTGGGAGGGGCTCCCATGGTAGGGTAAACCTATAGATACATCTACGAACGTCGTATGCCCGTGATACGATGACAGATGGCAAGGCGAGGACCGCACGGGAAGAATGGGGGACTCGGTTCGGCTTTCTAATGGCGATGGTCGGAGCGATGGTCGGAGCAGGAAACATTTGGCGAATGCCGTTCACGACAGGGCAGAATGGCGGTGGTGCCTTTCTACTCGCCTACATCCTGTTGTTATTCGTGATCGCTGTTCCCGGCCTGATGGCTGAGACGGTGGTTGGCCGCTACACCCAACGCGGAGTAATCGGGTCGTTCAAACAGATTGCGGGGGATAGTCGGTTCCGTGGACTATCATTAATCGTCGTGCTGGTCAACATCGCGCTGATGTCGTACTACGCGCCGATTATCGGTCAGGCGCTGTACTACGGCATCCACTCGCTACTGCTCACCTTCTTCCAGCCCGGGTTCGAGGCGACCGCGTTCTGGGAGTCGTTCGCCGGCTCACCGCTGTTGATGATCGGGATGCACACGATCACGGTGGCGGCAGTCGGTGGCGTCCTCCTGTTCGGCATCCAGCGAGGAATCGAGCGCGTCGTGAAATGGATGATCCCGTTCATGGCGATCGCGCTCATCGCCATTGCGATTCGCGGCGTCACGCTCGATGGCGGTATGCAAGGTCTTGCTTTCGCGTTCACCCCTGATTGGGAGTATCTCGTCCGAGGCGAGACGTGGATCGCTGCACTCGGACAGGCACTGTTCTCGACCGGCCTCGGCTGGGGAATCGCGCTTACCTATGGGAGCTACCTTCGCAAGTACGACGACGTGCCGCTGGGCTCCGGCGTGTTTACTGCTATCGGAAACACGAGCATCGGCCTGCTGGCGATCTTCGCCGTGTTCCCAGTCGTCTTCGCGTTCGGCCTCGAGCCGACAGCCGGAGCCAACCTGATGTTCATCTCGCTCGTACAGGTGTTCCCCGAGCTTATCGGCGGGGAACTCTGGGCGATCGTATTCTTCCTCGGATTCTTCTTCGCCACGTTCACTTCCGGACTCGGCATCACGGAAGTTGGCGTGACGACGATTTCCGAGGAGACCCGACTGGACCGGACTGGGTCCGTCGCGGCAGTCTCGCTGGCTATCTGGCTCCTGGGTCTCCCCAGCGCCTACTCTTCCACCTTCCTTGGTCAGATGGATTTCGTGTTCGGGAGCTGGGGCCTTCCGCTGGCGACGCTATCCATTATCGGCCTCGTCGGCTGGAAGTTCGGCCCCGAACGAATTCGTGTACTCGACCTCAACCGTAACTCGGACATATTCGTTAGGTCGTGGTGGAACGGCATCATCAAGTACGCGATTCCGGCCGTGATGCTGTTCATCATGGGCTACGGCGCGGTGACGAGCGTCGGAACCGAAAACGAACCGCTCATGATCGGTGGCATCGCGCTGATGATGGCACTGCTGATCGTCAGTTCGGTAGCGATGAAACTCATTGATGGACGCACCGAGCCGAAACCAAAAATGGCGAACAGAGGTGACTGAGATGGCACTCGAACCAATAACCTGGACGGTAATGTTTGCAGTAACTGCCTTGTTGTGGGGCGTTACCAGCGTCGCGCTGTATCGGTCGCTCCACGACGAGGATCGAAAACTCGAACTGCTCGAGCGACAGGACCGAATCGACAGTTACTCGCCGCGAGGGTTGGCAGAGTTACGGACGTGGATCGAATCTCACCCTAACGACCCGCTCGTCGACGAGGGGAAGCGTCGATACAACGACTGCGTGGATGCGCTCCGTGACATCGACGAGACGTTCTACGACTGGAGCGACGAAGAGATCGAATCACTCGAGAAGCTATGAATACCGGGACAGACATTCAGATCAACACTATCGACACGCCCACTGGTTGAGAACCGTCTTCTCGGGAACGACCTCGACCATCCTCAATTCGAGGACAGAAGCGGCGTCAACCAATGAGACGGATTCTCCGAAACTACCGAGGTTCTTTTGTTCGATGCGCGCGCATTCGGCTGCAGCCACAGTGACGTGTGGTATAGCTCGAGTTCCGCCAAAGCAGCGGACCTCAGCCCCGTTTCTTCTTCAGAGACCACGACGACTATCTGGACATGTGCGGTCACGAGCCGACCGACGTCACGATCGTGTTGGTCACACTCGAAGGACCGAATCCAACCTCTCCGCACCGCGCGAAACGCCCGCCGTCGTCGTCACCGGTAGGCTCCACAGTAGAAGACAGGAACGCCGAGAGCGGCGTGGTTCAGAGCGGTCGCCGTTTGGCATGACGAAAAGACGATCACCGTTGAAACGGACGACAACCATCGCAGACTGGACGTAGATGTCGTGTATGTGGCGTGTTCTTCGCGATGATCAATGCAGACGCCGTTGGACTGCCCGTGGATCCACTGCACAACTGCGTTCGTCAACCTCGGTCTCCGTATTCCAGCGGCAGTGAACGACGCTCTTGCTATCACCAACCCGATTACGGAGTGAGTCGGGTGCAGAGGTGGCCGGAACGCCCAGATCACCGGCCAGCACATCTTCGTGACCCGACCGAACAACTCGAGTAGCAGCTTCAGCGTTGCCATCCGGTAACCTCCTCCTCTATTCTATCGATACCGACCGTGTCGAACTCCCCTTCGAATCACTACTCGCCGAGCGTTGTGAATCGCCACTTGATCGCTCCGTTCACCAACCCTAACAGTTCGTTTCTGACGAACGGGTTACCTCGCTGCTCGAGGTATTTCAGGCATATAGAATCAGTTTGAGACGACAGGAGCGTAGCCGGGCCGTTTCTGAAATAAAATCTCGACGATTCTACGGTCCATCTATTTCATCGCGAATGCCAACGATACTGTTATTTTCTAGTCGGCACCAGCTCGCTCGTGCCACTCACAGTCGAGACACCAGTCGAGACCGCTCTCGCTAGTCGTTGCTCCCCCGCAAACTGGACACATCGTCTGTGACTGGGTCTGTCGCATGAGACAACTCAGTCGTCGCCCTGGGTCTTGATGTCCGCCGACAGGCCCTGCGCCATTTCGATATCCGTGCCGTTGTTCATGGTCCAGGCAGTGCGCTCGGTGACGGCTTCGATGGCCTCGCGAGCGCTTGGATAGCCGTTACCGGACTTCTTCACGCCGCCGAACGGCAGTTGGACCTCCGCACCGATGCACGGAAGGTTGGCGTAGGCGAGTCCGATTTCAGCCTCGTCTCGGAACTGGTTGATCTGGCGGTAGTCTTCAGAGATGATCGCGCCCGAGAGGCCATAGGGCGTATTGTTATGAATCTCCATCGCGCGGTCCACGTCGCCGGAGTACTCGATAAGTGCAACGTGCGGGCCGAAGACTTCTTCTTGGAGACAGCGCAGATCCTCGTCGTACTCGATTTCGTAGACAAACGGCCCGACCCAGTAACCGTCTTCGTGATCTTCAGGGATCTCCTCAGAGTCCAGTTGCTCACGGTCTACTAGTACGTTCGCGCCCTCCTCACGCGCGAGTTCGTTGTATTTGCCAAACTTCTCGACCTGCTCCTCGTTGACCATCGGCCCCATGAAGGTATCCTCGCCGAGTGGGTCGTCGACAGAGATGTTCTCGGCGAGGTCTACGAACCGCTCCTTGAACTCGTCGTAGACGTCCTCGTGGACGATGAGACGTTCACTGGAGACACACCGTTGACCAGTCGTCTTGAACGAGGACATGACGGCCGAGTGAACGGCGATGTCGAGATCCGCGTTCTCGGTCACGACGATACCGTTCTTGCCACCCATCTCACAGGCCGCGAGCTTGCCTGGTTCGCCGCCAACCTTGCCGGCGATCTCGTGGCCGACTTCGCTACTGCCGGTGAACAGGACGGTGTCAACGCGGTCGTCCTCAACGATGGCGTTCCCTGCGTCGCCAAAGCCCTGCACCATGTTGAAGACACCGTCCGGTACGCCGGCATCTTCGAGCATTTCGGCGATGATCTGGCCGCACCACGGAGTCTGTTCAGCGGGTTTCCAGACGACCGTATTGCCTTCGACCAGTGCGAGCGCCATATGCCAGAACGGGATGGCGACCGGGAAGTTCCACGGCGTGATGCAGCCGATGACGCCCCGCGGCTTGCGGCGCATGTAGGCGTCTTTACTCGGTATCTCTGAGGGGACTACGTCGCCGTGTGGATGGCGGGCGTTGCCTGCAGCCCACTCGACCATGTGCGCGGCCTCGACCACGTCGGCTTTGCCTTCCGAAATCTCTTTGCCACACTCTTTGCTCACGATTTCCCCGAGTTCGTCCGTCCGCTCTTTGAGTTCGTGGTAGATGTCCCACAGGTACTCCGCTCGGTCGATGTACGAGAGTGCTGCCCATTCATCCTCGGCTGCTTTCGCCGCCGCGAGTGCTTCGTCGACGTCTTCCTCCGTCCCGCGGTGGAACTCGGCGAGGACGTCCTGATTTGACGGGTTGACGCTTTCGAACGTCTCCTCGTCGTGTCCTTCTGTCCACTCGCCACCGATGTAGTGATCGTATACTTGCTTGCTGGTCACCTGACTCATAGAATACGCTCTTCCGGGAACGGTGGAATAACAATCCCCGACCATGGTGGGGCCGTACGGAGTTTCGACGTCAACTCATCATATTGGTCTATTTTTTGGTGACTTCAGGTATCATGTGGTACAGAACTTTTATTATATACCCCCGCCCTCTATTTTACAAAACCGTTTAAACGTAGCATGACTGATCAAGATAGAAATTTCACCGGTAAATCCCAACTCACGTTAGAGATCTGGCACCCCGACTGCTGGACACTACAAGTGACAGAGGAGTCATCTGCTGGATTGCTCGCACATACGGTATTCAACACGACCAATGAACGGGTGAAAGGCCACTTCACGGTGTATGGTGACACCACAGCCGACATCGACGATTTCATCGCCGCAACCGAGCGGTCGTCGCTTACCCATTCCGTCGCCGAGATGCAACGCCGTCACGGCCTCGGAGATCGAAACCCGCCCGGCAACACCTCGCGGGAACTGTTCGTTGAGTACGATCCGGACAACAGTATGAGCGACGCCCTCATCTCTCAGGACTTTATTCAGGCGGCACCCGTTCGCGTATTCGACGGGCGAGAGCTCTGGTCACTATTTATCGACGATAACCGCGATGGCATCCAACGGCGACTCAACACCATCCGAGAGATGACCGACGCCGAAATCACAGTGACGAAGATTACTTGCGCCGACACCACTGTCAACAGGGTGGCGAGTCGAAGTGACGAACTATCCGGCCGTCAACGTGAAGTATTCGAGTTAGCCCGCAAGCGAAACTACTATTCGTGGCCGCGGGAGGTCACAACACGTGAACTCGCGGACGAACTCGACATTTCGAAGACGACGCTCCTCGAACACTTGCGTAAGGCCGAAGCGAAGTTACTGAACTCTGAGGGGCCTCTCTTGTGAGCCGTATCGAGGGTGGATAGAACCTGCTGTCTCGCCACTCGTCGAACGACTCCAGGACATTCGCTTGAATCACTGTATCTCAGCGTCTAGCTGACAATGGCTCGCAGAGCGAAAAGAAGGTTCTCTTTTCGCTCTCTGACTCGCCTGTAGAAGTAGGACATCCACTTGTCACCGTAGGGGGCGTACTGGTAGACCTCGTACGTCTCGGCTAGTTCGAACTGGGCGTCGTCACGAACACCCATCAGCATCTGGATTTCGAAGTCGGTGCCGTGTTCATCGTGAAGGTGTTTGGCAAGCCGGATCATCTCGGGGTCGTGACTACCGACTGCAATTCCACCGTCAAATTCCTCGAACATGAACGTGAGACACTTCCGATACGCCTCGTTCACGTCGGACTTCTCTTTGTAGGCGATTTCGGCTGGCTCGTCGTAGGCCCCCTTCACGAGTCGAATCTTTCCGGGAACGTCTGCTAGTCGTGCGAGATCGTCGGGGGTGCGTTTCAAGTTCGCCTGCACGCAAAGACCGACCCCACCATCGAACTCCAGAGCTAATTCTTCGTACGCATCGAGTGTCACGTCGGTCGTCGTGTGGTCTTCCATGTCGACCCATACGAACACGTCCTTGGCGACGCTGTGTTCGACTATCCGTCGTAGATTCTCTCGAAAAGCTGTCTCACCCACGTCGATGCCGATCTGTGATGGCTTGACCGACACGCAGGCATCGACGTCAGATTCGTCGATCATGGAGACGAGGTCGAGATACGCCTCGGCGTCCTCGTCGGCGGGGTCGCGGTCGTGGTAATGCTCTCCGAGCAGGTTCAGAATCACGTTGACACCCCGCTCGTTGAGGCGCTGGACGTGAGAGAGGGAGGCACTAGCGGATTCACCAGCGACGAAGTTACTGACAATTGGTGGAAGCATCTTTCGTGAGCGTTTCGATTAGACCGACCTCAATAGATACCCAACCATACGATTCGACAGCGTTGTTGGTGAAAATATAGGGGTGTTTAGATTGTCGAACCGAAAATCGCAGCCTGAGGACTCGGCCGCGACGGTGACCTGCGAGTGAGGTGAATTTGTGTCAACGGTATGTAGACATGGGGCGAGTGAGCGAAGCCGATTCGGAGTTTCATCGTCGGCCAAGCGCCGTCAGAGAAGAGTCGCAGGGCTAGAATGTGCGATTTCAGAAAGTTATTGAGATCGAGTCTTCTCAAATTAGGACTCGTTAGGCGTATCACGCCGCAAACGCAGCCTATCGTGGAGTTAATCGATGATCTGAACAGCGCTCCCGTTCTGGATCACAGCGTCAACCGACAGCGACAGCCGTCGTCGACCGTATCATGCGACGTTGTGTTCCTCGATGGTCCTGCCGGTCTCGAAGCGCTCACTCGAGAGCGACGAGATATCGGCGAGAGAGGTCGCCCCGTCGAAGGCCAGTTCGGTCACCAGCTGTCCGGTCGCAGGTGCGTGCTGGAATCCGTGCCCCGAGAATCCGATCGCGTTAATGAATCCGGGGAGTGTTTCCTCGATGATCGGATGATGGTCGGGCGTGACTGCGTACAGACCGGCCCAGCCGCGTTTAACCTTCGTGTCGGGACCAAATGCGGATGTGACGTCGCTGGCGCGTTCCAGTACGGTCGCAGTCCAGTCGAGGTCTGTCGACGTCGAATAGGCATTTGGATTCTGGTCGGGATCCTCGACGTCGTCGAACTGACCACCGACGATCGCTGCTCCCTCTCGCTCGGGTCTAAAGTAGACTCCGGTATCCAGGTCGATCGTCAGTGGGTCGGTCTCCGGTAGTCGGGACTCTGGATCGGCGACGAGTATCTGCCGCCGTTTGGGAACGACGGGAAGGTCTGCGTCGGCGAGTTTGGCGATTTTCCCCGCCCAGGCACCGGCAGCGTTGACGACGAAGTCCGCGGATACACGCTCGTTGTCAGCCTCTACACCGACGACGGCACCATCTCGCTTGTAGATATCTGTCACGGGGGTACTCGTCCGAACGTCCACACCGATCTCCTGGGCCTTTTGGGCGAATCCCTGTAGTGCGAGGTGTGGGTCGGCGAACCCGTCGTTTTCGTGGTATGTCCCTGCAACGAACTCGTCGGCGTTTAGCTCGGCGTGGTAGTCTGTAAGGTTCGCTGAGTCGATCAATCTGCTGGAAACGCCCAGTTCATTTTGCATTTCGACGTTCTCTTCGAACAACTGTGCTGTCTTCGCCGATCGTGCGAGAAAGAGGTAGCCACTCCGGCGGTACTCGATGTCCACGTCGAACTCCTCCTCGAACCTGGTCCAGACGTCGATACTCTCTCTGGACAGTTCGACGTTGACCGGCGTCGAGAACTGGGCGCGGATTCCGCCCGCTGAACGATCCGTGCTCCCGTTGCCGATGTTCTTTTTTTCGAAGACCGTCACGTTGGCGCCGCGGCGTCTAAGGTAATAGGCACTCGCCAGTCCAACAATACCGCCACCAATGACTATGACGTCCATACTGCATTTGAGATAGCAACCCATATGATGTTTTCCCCTATAGTCACTAAAATTGGATGATCTGCGGGGTCCGTCGTAGCGGTGAGTATGTACGCTATGCTCGTTCCCGTAATCTCTCCACTGACGATGAGGACGTCTCTTCGGTCCTGGGTGGCAAGGATGAAGCTTTATTCGGAGTACAGAGGTCACGTCGCTTCAAGAACGCTCAGTCGTACCGACTCAGCACCTACCCGACGTAGTTCTTGTTATCGTGAACGCGTGGCGCAATGCCGCGCTGAGTCAGAACGCTGTCGGCGCCACCTCGAGTGATAGCGTCGATAGTCGACTCGATGTCTTTGAGGCCTTCGACTGCACCCATTGTAACGCCGTGATCCATCGGGACGATGAGGTATCGCCCGTGTGTGCCGATTCGTTCAAGACGTGCTGCTCTTCCCGAACACATGGTGTGAAAACACATCACATGGAGTGATGATGAGTATTGTGATCTTCCTATGCCGGTTGCAGCAACTACTGGCGCTTTACCTGATTCGACGGTGGCGTGCATGTCGCCGTGATTACTGTCGCTGTCGACGCTCTCGATAGCAGGCGCCCATAGAAAGTCGAGTGCCACCGTTCGGTCGTCCCTCGGAGCCGTTCAAACGGACATCATGTCTCAGGTGAAACGCTACGGGACAGAGGAGATCGAGCACAAAGCAGACAGTCTCGACCTGGTGGCCGATTCGTGATGGAGTCTCCTCCCGGAACCAACAGGTATCCGATTACTCGATTGCTTCGATGAGCGCAGGCACGACATCGAAGAGGTCGTCTACGATACCGTAGTCAGCGATGTCGAAAATTGGTGCGTTCGGGTCGGTATTAATTGCGATGTAGTTGGATAGCGTGACCAGGATTCACCGGCCAGTGATGCCTCTCATCCTAATCTGAGTTCTTGCCCACCGAGGATGGACTGGAGCTGTTCAGGCGGATCAAGTCCTCGTCGTTTCCACGTGGCTAACATGGTCGTAATCGTCTCGTGAATCTGGACCCCTTCGGCTGAGCGGAGGGTCCGGAACATCTTCCGCAGCACAACTTGCTCGCGCAGAGCGCGCTCTGCGCGATTATTCGTCGAATCGACGTCTGGCTCTGTAACGAACGTCAGCCAGTGCCCTAACCCGTTCCTGATCTTCTCGATCAGCTTCTTGACCTCCTGTGCCTCGTAGTCTTCCCTGATCAGGCCTTCCAGATGTAACGACGCCTCCGCCCGCTTTTGCTCGCGGGCGGAGGCGGACGGATCCTCCTCGTCGAACGCCGTTAAATCGTCATGGAGAGCGTGTAACTCCTCAGACAACCTCTCTGCTTCCTCGTACCGTTCAGCAACGTACTCCGCCTCCCGCAACAGATGTGCCCAGCACCGCTGGAGCTTCGTGTGATAGCTCGGATACGCTGACCAACCGTCACAGCTGAGCGTTGAGTCCTCGGCGAAGTCCTCGCCGAGGACGTCCTCTAACACCTGACTTCCACGACTCTCATCAACCCAGAACAGCACTTCTTCGTCAGTAACGAACGTCCACGCCCAGTGTTGCTCTCCGTCAACAGGAAATCCCGTTTCATCGCAGTAGACGACGTCACTTTCCTGAATACGGGCTTTGACATCGTCATACGCGGGTCGCAGCCGGTCTGCGACCCGCTTGGTCAGGTTGTAGATCGTCCGATGAGAGATGGGTGTATCGAGTTCCCAGTCAAACAGCTCCGCCTGTTTACGGTTTGGAAGTCGCTGATGGAACCTACCGAGGGCGGTTTGGGCCATGATATTTGGCCCAAACCGCCCGGTTTCCGGGCAGTCTGGATGTTCAGCAACGACTTCGTTTCCACAGGAACAGCGGTGTTTGCCGAGTTCGTACTCGACGACAGTGGTTGGAATAGGGAGAGGTATGTCGATAATCGTCCGTGAGATGTAGCTGTCCGGGTTAGAGAGGATTTGCTCACAGTCTGGGCAATATCCCTGATCGACTCGAATAGTCTCCTCTGGTTCCGGAGGCGGTCGAGTTGTTCCTTCGTGACCTTCGTCACGTCCTGGAGAGGAGCCGCTGGCGGCGTCAGCGTCGCCGCCAGCGTCGTCCCCTTGGTCTTCGTTCTCTTCCTCGTCGCTGTCATCGTTGCCAGGTGATCCAGCCACGCCACCCTGCTTACTGGGAGGTGTGTTTGGGTTTTCGTACCGCTTGAGGCGAGCCTCAAGTTGTTCGATCTGCTGTTGTTTTGCAGTGATCTGACGACGAAGAAGTCGGTTCTCAAGCTCTTTGACGACGAGTTGCTGGCGGAGATGCGTACTGTTCTCGGTGCGGATCGTGGAATCTATCGATTCCAGCGATCCGCTAACCCCCAGCGACACACTTGATTCACCATTGAGAGACCATTCATGAGACTGCTACGAAATCGGTCTGACGGCAAATCGCTATCCAACTACATTGCGATAATCGTATCTGAGCTTTTCATGCCAGCGACGTGCTGGACCGCACCCGAGATGCCGATCGCGAGGTAGATGTCCGGTGAGACCTGCTTTCCAGACTGGCCGACCTGACGACTCTGTGGAAGCCATCCGTTGTCGACGATCGGGCGCGATGAGGCAAGCGTCGCGTCCGCAACGTCGACGAGACGCTCGATAAGTTCGAGGTTCTCCTCTTCGTCGATACCACGGCCGATAGAGACGATGAACTCGGCGTCCGTGATATCGACGTCGTCGTCGGTCGCCTCTTCGAACCCGGCGACGTCGACGCCGATCGCGTCCGAATCCAGGGCGGTATCGACTGTCACCATCTCCGGATCGCCGTCGCCGGTCGCCGGTTCCCACTCGGTCGGCCGAATCGTTACCGCAGCGCGCTCATCGACCACCTCGAGCGTTGTCTCGACCTTCGAACCGTACATCTCCCGCGTCACTTCGAGCGAACCGTCGTAGTCGACGTCGATAGCGTCAGTCACGAGCGGCAACGAGAGGTCGTTTGCGACAGCCGGTGCGTAATCCAATCCGTTGGCTGTGTGTGGCATCAGTACGAACTGCGGGTCGACGTTCGTCTGGAGCTGACGAACGACCTGACAGTATACGCCATGGTTGAACTCGTCCGAGTGCGCCATGGTGTAGACCGTGTCGACGCCCTCACAGCTGAGTTCCGCGGCGCGGTCGTCGGCCCCGGCACCGATGACAGCTACGTGAAGGTCGCCACCGGTTTCGCTCACCAGTTCTCGACCGACCGTGACCAGTTCGTTGCTCACGTCACGGAGCTCACCCTGTCGATGCTCTGCGACAGCTAAAACGTCGCTCATCCCTCGATCACCCCCTTGTTGTGAAGCAGACCTACCAGATTCTCGGCAGTCTCGTCGGGGTCTCCTTCCAGGATTTCGGCGTCACTTTCTGACTCGGGCTCGTACATTGACGTGACCGTGATCGAACTTTCGAGAGCAGACTCGGCGACACCGAGATCGTCCAACCCCAGCACGTCGAGTGGCTTTTTCTGTGCCTGTCGGATTCCACGGAGACTTGCATACCGCGGCTCGTTGATCCCGGTCTGAATCGTGAGCACTGCGGGGATTTCGACGGCCGCAACTTCCTCGATACCGCCTTCCAGCTCACGATGGACCGAGGCGACGCCCTCTTCGCGGTCGAACTCGAGACTGTTCACGACAGCAGCCCACTCGTATTCGATCTCGTCAGCGAGCGTAACACCGGTTGCCGCCAGTGAATCGTCGCCGGCCTGGACCCCAGAGAGGACCAGATCCGGGTTTTCCCGTTCGACGACCCCAGCCAAGATTTCCGCTTTCGTCCCTGCATCCAGTAGTCCCTCGTCTGCGAGCCGGTCGTCCCAGACCCGAACGGCGCGGTCGACTTCCTTCGCGAGCGCCGTCCGAATCGTCTCCTCGGCGCGCTCAGGACCGATAGTTACGCAAACTACTTCGACATCGTCGTAGGCCTCGGAGATCTGGACTGCTGCCTCGATCGCGTAATCGTCCCACTCGTTCAGTTCGTACTGAAGGTCCTGTTCTGCAATATCGAGCCCGTCGATGCTGAACTCGTCGACCGGGACAGAGACTTCACTGACCGTAACAAGAATTTTCATCTTCCGTTTCTCACTCGGATACCATGTTATTTAAAAATTCTGGCCTCGTGGAACTGTCTAGTTTCTTGACTTCGCACGTTAGACGAACATGCCTTCGATCTGGTGCATTAGCTCGTCGGTACTTCGATTTGGGCTGTTAAGCGCCCAGGACAAGAGGTTTTCAACGCTTTCGCGGAAGGATCGTTTGATGTCGTTACGCAGCGAGGTTGCTCGTTCGAGGATCGTTCCAAGGGCGCTGTGTGCAGCACCGAGCTTGAGGAGGCTGTAGGCCAGCATCAGCAGGTGCCAGTGGCGACTGGCACCTGCGGCATGCCGAAGCTCGCAGTCTCCAAAACCAAGATCCTGCTTGGTGTCCCTGAAGAACGTCTCCACGCGCCATCGCATCGCGTACAACGCGATGAGATGGCTCGCTGGCGCATCGATTTTGTTCGAGACGATGTACTTCACGCTCAGTTCGTCATCCTCGTTGCTGGATTCTTTCTTCGTAATCAGGAGCTTCACCTCACCAAGACGGCTCACTTCGCGTTTTTGCGTCCAGATGTGGTAGGTTTCGCCGTCGATCGTACGTGGAACGGTGTCGATGCGCTCGGCCAGCGCATCGACTCGGATTCGTTCACCACCGTACAAGACGCGTGCGTCGCTTTTGACGGCTGAAACCCACTCTTTGCCGTAGGTTTCGAGATGAGTGACGAACTCCTGGGAACAGTAGCTCATGTCGAAGAGATAGGTGTCCGCCGGGACACCTATCTCAATGAGTTCATCGACGAGTTCGATAGCCAACTCAATCCGTCGCTGTGCGTCTTTTTCGTAGAGACGAAATCCGAGTGGATAGGTGGTTTTCTCGTCGGCGTAGAGTGCATACACCAGATTCTGGCCCCAGATATAGCCGCGAATCGTGTGGTCGTAGAATTTTCCGACGTTCGGGATTTTCTCGCCGGTTTTGTGCGTGAAGGTGTCGTCAATGATGACGACACCGTCACTGCTCCACTTCGTGTCGTTCGTCTGTTGGAGAAGCGCGAGACGTTCTCTGTTGAGCTGGTCTTCGTCCCAGTTGTACTCGGTGAGGAACTTGTTCAGGGCACGCTCACTTTTGGCCGGAAGAATGTGGTTCGAGATGCCTTGGACGGTCTTGTTGCTGGCCGCAACAAGACCTGTAATGTAGGTCTTGGCGTGGTGTTTCTGCCTTGTCGAGAAACACTCTAACTGGTCGATTGGCTCAGTGCATGACAGGAACGACGTAACAGGGAGCATCAGCGTTCAATGCTGGTTCTACGCGTTCTACCAGCATAAGGTGCGAAGTCAAGTAGTTTAGCACCTCTGCTGGTGTCTGTACGTTGAGTGACTGATGTGGTCGTTGCGTGTTGTAGTAGCGTACGAACTGTTCAAGCCATTTCTCTGACGATCGCCCGACTGCCCACCCAGGTGTTATAGAAGCGGTCGATCGTGACCGGCGAGGAGGCTCCCTTCGACGTCGAGTCCTTCACGTCTGACCGGTTCGACATCCGGACGCCAGACTGGGGCCAAGACGCACTCCCAACCTACTTCGAAGAAGAACTGTAGCACGACATACCGTAATTCAGTCGCGCTCCGGCAGTTGAGTGGTTCTGTCTGTTTTCGTCACCTGAATTTTACCCACTGGTCCACGACAGATAACACGTTCTCACGAACTAGCAGTCGGAAAACTGGCAGCAGATGAGGCTGCTCGGTGTAGCCCCTCCGTGATCGTCACGCCAGGAGAGTGACTCGGGACACTCGCGCTCTCGTATCCAGTGGCGTGTATCAGTTCTCGACGAGGTCGAAACTCGGCGTCGGGTCGACGGGATCGAGGACGAACGTGTGATCCGAAATGATGTACGCCGACCCTCTCACTAATGGGGTGGTTATTTCAACGCCGTTTCGCGTCTCGACGTCACGGATTTCTCCTTCGAACTGTGTGCCGATGATACTGTCGTGCAGAAACCGCTCTTCGACGTCGAGTTCGCCCCTACTGTACAACAACGTCATCTTCGCGCAGGTCCCTGTTCCACAGGGAGAACGATCGATCGACCCGTCCGCAAAGACGACGACGTTCCTGTGGGCGTCGTGGTTAGCGTCGTAGAACTCCGTCAGGTCGACACTCGTCTCTTCGCCAGTGGTCGGGTCGACGATCGTACACTGCTCGTTGATCGCTGACCGGACTGCGAGCCCGTGTTCGATAAACTGCTGGGTGTGGCCCGTTTCGACCGGCAGACCGAGCTGTTCGGTATCCACGAGCGCGAACACGTTACCTGCGTACACGATGTCCGCGTCGAGCTCCCTTCTCTCGCCCTGTACGTCTACGGTGACGGTGACCGTATCGATCACGTACGACGTGACGTTCTGGACCCCCACGCTCTTTACGTCACCCTCGTCAGTAATCTCGGGGTATGCGGTCACGATTCCAGCTGGTGTTTCGATTTTTACGACGGACTCGGGGGCGAGCTGGTTCGTCTCGATGAACGACGTAACGACGCCCATCGTCGCGTGACCGCACATGTCGAGATACCCCCCGCAGTCCATGAAGAACAACCCGAGGTCAGCCTCGTCAGCGGCCGGCGTCGTCGGCACTGCACCGAACATGTCGCCGTGACCGCGGGGTTCTTTCATCAGGAGTTCACGGAGTTCGTCGTGTTCCTCGACGAAAGCGTCCCGTTGCTCGGCTACCGTTCCGTCGACGAACTGACTCTCGTTGAGTCCGCCCGTGACGATTCGAGTTGGCATCCCTTCGGTATGCGTATCTAACGCTTGCAAATGGATCTCTGATTTCATCCGTTTCCCCTTTTCTCTCGCTCTGTTATAATTATTGGTACCTGTTTATTAGACAACAAAAGATAGAACAAACTCGCCAATGAAGAAGCGAGGAGCCTCGTCCGCATACCATAGCAGCCGAAACCGTCACGACCGTCTAGTGGTATCTACTGATTCTGACGGTGGACTATCGAGAATTGTCGAGCATCCGCCGCTGCTATCCCTGGTGCGTCTGAAAACAACCGAACACCGACGCCGTCGTGCCATCCCGAATACATGGAGGCCATCGAACCAGCTAGAATGGAGACGTTCGTTCGTCGATCGGCGTTCACTCATGCCGAATACCGTGTACTGTCGAAACTCAAGAAGTCCGTGACTGGTAGTATCACACATATGCTCTGGACAACACGAGTGTAATTTACACGTATTCAGCAGAGCTGAACGGCACTTAAAAGACAAACCGAGTCCGCGCCATATTCTGTTCTTGCTCGAACGAGAAGGGGGATGATATAACTAGTAACAGTTACGAGCGGGCACGGACACTGCTAATCGATCGGTACTGTCGGATCCAACCGAGCATCGGATCGAAATCGTCGAATTCGCTGGGGAGATGCGGCTTTGGCCGTCCCTGCAGCGGTTCTCTCCGCCCTACGTGTACTCTGGCTGGCCGTCGCTGACGGTACGTTGCACAGATAGAGAGGGGGCGAGGGGGAGATGTGTGTTCACCATCACCGAATGTTTATTCCTGTCGGGTTCGTCGCCATCGATATGGATGGATCAAACGGGAACCAGGTGAAGGCAACTCAGACGTCGTTGCGGATACTCGAGGAGGTCCAGAGTCGGAACGGCGTCGGGCTAGCCGAGCTCGCAGACGACATCGACTTGGCGAAAAGCACGATTCATAATCATCTCATGACCCTGTTGAACGCGGGGTACATCATCAAAGACGACGACGAGTATCGGGTCGGATTGAAGCTACTCCACCTCGGTGAACAGGCTCGGCATCGGAGCCCGCGGCACCTGCTGGCGAAACAGCATGTTAACACGTTAGCTAGCGAAATCAACGAGGAGGTAGATTTCACGATGGAGGAGTACGGCCGCATGATTTCGATCTATCACGCGGCAAAGGAGGGCAGGGAAACCAATCTCCAGAGTGGCAGTTATTTTTACATGCACAACAACGCCGCCGGAAAGGCGACGCTGGCACATCTCCCTCGCAGTCGGGTCGACGACATCGTCGATCAATGGGGACTGCCGGCCAACACTGAGCACACGATCACCAGCAGGGAGCGACTGAACGAAGAGCTCTCGAAAATACGAGAGCAGGGGTACGCGACCAACGACCAGGAGTTAATAGAGGGGTTCTGTGCCATCAGTATGATTGCCGAGATGCCGGAGGGAGGTATTTTCGGTGCGCTGAGTGTCGGCGGACCGATGTACCGGATAAACAGCGAGCAGCAGCTGATCGTCGATCGGCTCGAGCAGCAGATCGAAGCACTGGAAGCAGACCTCGTGGCTGAAAGCTATCCGAAAGAGAACTGGTGGCAGCCGTTCCGGCAGCTATCACCCGGCGAACTCTCGAGATCACACACCCGCGAATAGGGTGTGCGACACAGCTTACTTGTAGGCATCTTACTGGTAATTAGAAGTCGTCCACGGCGGCCGTTGCTGTCAGCCGTCCGAAAAGCGAGCGTATCGACGAGAGACGCTTGCTAACAGTGATTTCGGCGCCCAGCGTCCCCGACACGGGACTGTGCGTGAATGTTCGATCCGAGGGTCGACGCTGTCGACGAACCGAGAACGCTTTCCGTGATGTGCCGTCCGAGTAACTCGTGGAGCCAAGGGGCCACATCGTCGAACTCGAGAGTCACTTCAACGATCACTGCTGCTACGATCCCGCCGTGGACACGTCCTCTCGAAAGAGACCATATTGAGGACGCGATGGATCGCTGCGACGGCCTTCGTGACTAAAGAGACGACGAACATCCTGGACGAGAGCGTTGAGGCTTCCCTCTAACTGTCGTGGTCACAGCCAAGTTCCGCTTTCACGCGCTCTCTTCGGGGTTGCCATGTCCTTTCCCATCGCCCTTGAACCGATCCAACGAAAAGTACTGAGCATCGACGAGATCAGTGTGACCGTCCCGAACGAGATCGCTTACTATTCTCCCGACTGCGGGCCCGTGTTTGAACCCGTGGCCAGAGAACCCACAGCCAACGTAACAGCCGTCGGGGCCCACCTGGTCGATCACAAAATCGTAGTCCGGCGTGTTCGAGTAGATGCCACAGTACTGACCACGGAGTTTGGCGTCCTCGAGTTCGGGGCAGAAGTCGGCAAGTTCGTCGATAAGCCTGAGTTTCACTTCTTCGTCTGGCTTTTTGCGATAGGTATTCGGATCCGGATCGTTAGCCGAATGATGTGTCGCGATAAGAATGCCGTCGCCGAAGTCTTCTCGAACGTACCAGTCAGCGCCGGGTGGACTGGTCGTGGGCATTCCCTCTGGATACGTATCGAGGAACTCTTCCGGTGGTTCGAGAAGCAGGATTTGCTCGCGCGAGTGCGTGAGCGGTATGTCAACGTCGACGGTTTCCATGAGCTGGGCAGTCCACGGGCCGGCGGTCACGATCAGCGTGTCCGTCTCGACGGTTCCATGATCTGTCTGTATCTCGGTCACCTCTCCGTCGTCAACTCCGATATCGGCGACAGTAACGCCCGTTCGAACGATAGCACCTCGGTTCTGCGCCGCCCGAGAGAACCCTGCAGCAGCGTCTGCGGCATCGGAGTACGCCGCGGTCTCGTCGCTTACCCCAAAATCCGACTCGAGCGGTGAGAGCATCGGGTACTCCTCGACGAGTGCCTCCCGTTCGAGTCGGCTAACCGGGATGTCAAGCGAGGACAGCGTCTCGTACCCGTCCATGGCGTACTCGCCGGAGCTGTCGCCCTCGATTCCGAGCCTGAGCAGCGGGCTTGGTTCGTAGGCGACTGGTTCACCGGTCCGAGCTTCGAACTCGCGATAGAATTCGTGGCTCCACAGAGCCATCTTCGAGTAGATTTCGGTCGGCCCGTAGTGGTGACGGATGATCGCCGACGAGTCGCCTGTCGACCCGTTCGCTATCGAGTTCTTCTCGACCAACAGTACTGTGAGATCCGTTTTTTCGCTGAGGAAAAAGCAACTGCTCGTTCCCATTATTCCGCCACCGACGATAGCGACATCTACGGTATCGGGCAGTTCGTCATGTGCTAGCATGACGTAGTCTCGCTCATCATACTGTAAAAACGTTTCTCAACTTCGTTGACATTCGCGTTCGAGATCACGACGCGTGCTCGAGGTCGGGAATACACGATCATTCCACGGTGTGGGCTCCGGCAATCGCCTTCTAGTGGCCTCCAAGATCCGTAACATCGATTGGCCTTCCGGAGATACGAGGCGTAGACAGACACAGCGTCCAATCAGGCCGAGCTGTGCGTCGTCTGGTGGGAGTACTTATCCAGAGAAGAACTCTCCGGCCTGTGGCTCGGTCGGGTCTGTTCGGATCTCGAGAAGCGTTGGTTCGTCCGTTGCGAGTGCAGTATCGAGCGCCTCGCGAATCTCAGCGGGGGTGTCCGCCTGCTCGGCCGACATTCCCATTCCCTCGGCGATCGTGGCGAAGTCGATAGCTGCGTCCGGCCAGCCGTACTCTCCGGATTCGAGGTCGTACGTTCGCCCAGCCTCTTCGCTAATGATGGCGTAGTCGTTGTTGTTCAGTACGACGACCGTCAGCGGGAGTTCCTCCGCGACAGCCGTGTGGAGCTCGTGGACGCACATCATCAGCCCGCCGTCACCAGTCAGCGAAACAACTTGTGATTCGGGGTTGGCCAGCTGCGCACCGATGGCAGAGGGCAGTCCGGACCCCATCGTCGCCCACGATCCGGGATTGACATACTGTCGCGGCCCGTAGGCTTCGAAGACGTTGAGGCCCCAGACTCGAAACCCGCCAGCATCCACTGCCACGACGGCCTCTCGCGGGAGCGCCTCGCGGATCGCCCGCAACGCCCGGACAGACGTTATCGGTGGCTCGTCATCGAGGAGGGGGCCGATTCGGTCGCGGGTCGCCGTGCGGACCGTCACTGCCCTGTCGTCAGGGGCTGTGGCCGGCATCTCGATCGCTGTTAGCCGATCGTCGAGTGAGGCGAGCGTCGCCTTCGCGTCGGCGACGATACCCACGGTCGGGTTATAGCCGGTGCCAATGTCGTCGATACCCAGCGTTACGTGGACGGACTGTTCCGGCAGGTCGACTGTCCACCCGCGGGTGGCGTGAGCATCCAGATCGGACCCGACCACCAGGGCCGCATCTGCCTTCTCGAGGAGATCCAGCAGTTCCGGGCTCGCACTCCCGCTCAATACGCCGGCACTCAATCTATGGTCCTCCGGGAGGACGCCTTTCCCTTTGTAGGTCGTGACCACGGGAGCAGTGAGGCGCTCCGCGACGTCACGGAGTTCCGGGGTCGCGTTGGAGCTCCGCACGCCTCCACCAGCGACGATTACCGGGTTCGTCGCGCTCACGAGGAGGTCGGTAGCTTCTTCGATGGCCCCTGCCGGCGGTTCTTTCTCCCAGTCCGATGGGGCCTCGGCGGAAGCTGCTAACGGGACGTCCGCCGTAAGGTAGCTCTTCGGGATGCCGACTCGGACGGGCCCCTGTGGTGGGCGGCGAGCGATTCTGATCGCTCGGTCGACGGTTGCAGTGGCACCTTCAGGGTTCGCGACGAGGAAATTCTCCTTGACGACATTGTCGTAGGTATCGGGTGGCGTCTCGTGGATGGCGTCGCCGCCGCGGAACTCCGGATCAGTTTCGATGGCGAAGTGGAGCAACGGTGTACAGTCATTCAGAGCGTTTTTCAGACCGTTCATTGCGTTCATATCTCCGGGCCCCGGGACGACGACTGTCGCGGCCATCCGTCCGCTGGTCTCGGCGTATCCCCAGGCCTGGTGCGTAACTGCAGTCTCGTGACGTGCGACGACGAACTGGATTCCGTCTCGCTGCCCAATGGCTTCGTTCAGCGGGAGCGACTGTTTACCTGGGATACCGAACACGGTGTCGATGCCACGTTCCATCAAGCGATCAATGATTGCCTTACCAACGAGCATGAGACTACTGTCGTTCGGAGAAGCTTAAATAACTACGGTATAGACGCTCGCTACGGTCCGTTTGAGAGGATAGAACGGTTTGGGGAGCGTGAATGAAGCCGAGACCGAGCAGTCGGGGCTGGCACTGGTTCTCAGCGACTGAAGCAGTCAGGAGAGTTCCGCGTTCACCTCAATGATGTTGATCGTACGCAACAGTTCGTCGCGAAGTTCAGCCTCGATAGCTTCGTCGTCCATTCGTCGAACCGGCCCCGAAATACTGATTGCTCCGCGAACACCACCACTATCGTCACGTATCGGGGCCGCTAAACATCGGATCCCGCGAACACGTTCCTCGTTGTCGATAGCGTATCCTCGCTCTCGAATCGCTGCTAGTTCAGTATCGAGCTCCTCACGCGTCGTAATCGTGTTGTCGGTCTTTTTCGGAAGACCGTGCGTTTCGATGGCGGTATCGACCCGTTCCTCGGGAAAACATGCCAGCATTGCCTTCCCGGCCGCGATGCAGTGGAGATGTGCGTATTCGCCGACCTGGAGCGAAGACCGGATGGCCTTCTCCCCTGACGAACGCGCCACACAAACTGCTCGATTGTCTTCCAAGACGGTAAACTGCGCTCGTTCGCCGGTTGTCGACGAGAGATCGTCCAGCCGATCGCGAACGAGGTCGTAGATGCCGATACCGTCTTTGACCCGTTCAGCAAGGCGAAGATACCGGAGACTAAGCTTGTACTCGCCGTCGGATCGGGTTATGTACCCTCCTTCAACTAGCGTTGCGAGGTGTGTATGCACCGTCCCTTTCGAGACATCGAGGCGAGAGGCCAGTGTGGTAACCCCCATTGGCCCGTCTCGTTCGAGCAGCGTGATGATGTTACACGCCCGCTGTACCGATTGAATCGTCCTGGGTGTGTCGTCTGTTTTCATACTGCTAATAGCTGTGAGTGGATATTTAATCGTTCGGATCTATCAAACACTTCCTCGCCAGTACCGATCGCTCCCGAGGTTGATGCGACGAGAAGATTGCGAGAGCGGATCGATACTCCCGGAGGTATCAGAATACAAGGTGAAACCGAACAGCCGACAGCGTTCGTGTGACTCAAACGAGACACGCTCACTGTTCTATCGGTGGAGAACATCTGATCTCGGGATTCCGTACAGCCGACGGGGTACACGACGATACTCAAACAATGGTAGTGGCATCGGGACCGACTGCCGCGGAGAACTTCCAAATGGTCGGATGGCCTGGCCACGACAACCGCTCGAGAGACGTTGCATCACCGACGTCACGCAGTGTTCTGTTTTATGAAAACGCTCTTGTGTAGCACTTTGTTGATCTCACAGCGTAGCTTTGATAGCGTGTTTGAGGGCTTCTCTTCCTGGTTTCCGCAGTAGTTTTCGTCGAAGTTGGAAGGCTCGGAGATACTGTGTGAGTTTATCTTTTGAGATGCCTCGGTGAGGCGAGAGCCACGGTCGCAGCAGCGATCCGTGGCTCTCGCAGGTGTTGACGTGGACGTCTTCGTCAGCGTATTCGCCGTCGCCGTGGACGACGTATTCGCGGTCGAATGCGTCGTCCTCATTGAGTGGATCATAGGCACGAAATCCGTCGGTGTAGACGGTTAGTGGCTCCTCATCGCGGTTTGCGAGAAGGAGCCGAATCGTCGATTCATCAGCGGATTTCGCGGGAATCACGTACCGGTTGCCGGTGCCACGATCAACGATCGTGAACACCGGCGGTTTGTCCTGTTCGTACGATCCTCGTCCACGCGTGGACAGGCCACGCGAGCGCGACGGTCGGTCGCGCTCGCGGCCTTTCAGCCCTGCAGAGACGTAGACCTCGTCGATTTCGACCGGCCCGACGAGGTTAACTGAAGGCGCGTTGAGCGCCTTCGTGAAGCGCTCGACGCGCTGATGGATCGTTTTGTACTGAACGTCGATTTCTAGCTGCAGCTGGCGAAGACTCGTGTTAAACCGGAGAAACGCGTAAATCGAGAACAGCCACTTTCTAAGTGCGACCTTCGAATGGGCGAAGATCGTGCCGGTCTTGTCGTTGAACGTGCGGTCGCAATTCTTACAGAGATAGCGCTGAAAGTGCCCATAGCTGCCGTTCTTGACCGTTCGGTCAGAACGGCAGCGAGGGCAAGTAACACCGTTACGCCAGCGAACCTGCTGCAACAGGTCCGCTGCGACTGATTCCGACCCAAACACATCCAGCGGAATCATGCCTAACGGACACCGCTGACGCGGTGTCCTTGCTCTCTTCGATTCCACAGCGACAGCTAAACGGCATCAACAATCTCCTACAGAAGAGCGTATGAAAATATGACGGCATTTTGCACCTGGTAAATGAACTGGAAGCGCCGACAGCGGCATCGTTGACCGGTAGTCGATCGCGTCGCGACGTTAAACAACCTGCTCGACACGATTCTTCCGGTTGCCGAGTGGTTTGCGAGACGAAAACGTTACTTGTGGACAATCACCACGGTGAATGTGGGGTTACAACACGGTCAACGTCGACGATCTCGCCTGGAGCGCTGCGCTTCTCGCCCACTAGAACCCGTTCACTTCTCAAGTCCTACAGAGCCAAACTGCGAAATTACGATCGAATAGTCACATACGGTAATTTATTATATTACGATTATATGATCGTAAGACATAGTGGTGCAGATGGTGAATCTCTGTCGAACACGAATTTACATGCCTATGGCTGTAATATCGGCCGGTGATGAACTGGACCGCTACTCCGGATAGATGGCGTCCGGAAGATCACCTTCACTGGTTCGACGGAGGTCGGCCACCACATCATGCGCAACGCTGCCGACCGAGCGGCACCTGTCACGCTCGAACTCGGAGGGAAGTCACCGTTTATCGTGTTCCCGAACGCCGACATCGAAACGGCCGTCGAGTCAGTCGCCGGCGTCATGTACTACAACACTGGCCAATCCTGTGATGCCCCCTCGCGGGTGTTCGTCCACGAAGACGTCGAAGACGAGTTCATGGACGCGTTCCTGGAACGGACTACCGAGGAGGTGGTTGGCGATCCACTCCGCGAAGGGACGACGATGGGCCCGCTCGCGTCGAAAGCGCAGTTCGAGAAGGTAACTAACTACCTAGATGTCGGTCGTAAGGAGGGAGCGAGCATCGCCGCAGGTGGCGAGATCCCTGACGGTGAGGAGTTTGAAGACGGCTGGTTCGTCGACCCAACCGTGTTCACCGACGCCAGCCGTCATTTCAGCGCTCCACGTCGATGATTCGTCGACACCAAACCTGATCGACGAGACCGTGGCTGTACCAGGATCATACGCCTTCCAAATCCCTTTCTATTATCGAACCCCGCTCTCGACTCACCTGGTGTGGATTATAAAAACACCAGATATATTACATATACAGAAGTTTGTTCTGATAGGTTTGGACGAGAGGAACGGCTAGTTAAGCACCACCCTGTCTGAGTAAGTTGCGTTCTATCCGATCGTTGCAGTCGTTGGAGTGTTGTGCATATTCCACAATTTAGTCTCTGATATTCACCCAACTATCTATCCACGAGTTGTAGAAGAAATCGACAAGTTTTCGAAAGAAACACCGACTTTCGGTCAGATTCCAGCCGACATAGTCGGATCGACGCTCCTTCCTACCCGAAAGAGGATATTCAGATGACCGTAGCCATCAACGAGAAACGCGACTTCGGAGTAATCGTGTTTCATGATCAGCCTCTGAAGAGATGCAGCGGCTGGATCGATGTCTCTCATCCAGAGACTACCCGTCGAGAATTAGTTTTGAGCCGATATCGATTACAATACTCCACAATACTATCCGTCAATAATTTACAGTAGTGTTATCAATGACGACCCGAGGCAGTTTAACCGTCGATGGATCTGAAATACTATCAGATGATCTATACAATCATTACTAGACTGCTTATACGAACGGCCAACGTCGATTAATTAGAGCGAACCTCCTCGTCGCCAAGGAAGACGACGAGCACCGTCTCGGCCTCCAATTTATGACGTTCGGCGAGTATGTCAAAAATAAAAATCCGCTTTACGAGGCTGGCAAAGACGAGACCGAAGACCTCGCAGCGAACACCGGCGAGTACGCACATCTCATGGCCGAAGAGTTCGGGCGGGGAATCCATCTTTACAAAGCGCAAGGAGAAAACGCGGTCGGAGAACCGTATCACAACCGAAACTTGCAAAAACGGGATTACCTCCATTACTCGTCGACGGGGAAGTCGATTCTGTCGTGTTTACCCGATGAGCAGGTCCTGTCGATCGTCGATGAGTACGGATTGCCTGAGCGGACAGAACAGACGATCACGTCGGAAGAAGAACTTTTTGAGGAACTCGAGACGGTACGCAATCGCGGATACGCATTCAACGACGAAGAAGAAATCGAGGGGCTTCGTGCGGTGGGTGCACCGATTCGTGCAAACCAAAACGACATCATTGGAGCCATTAGCGTCTCGGGACCGGTTAGCCGGATGAAAGACGAGCGGTTCCGCAACGAACTTCCCGAAACGGTAGTCCAGGCCGCTAACGTGATAGAACTGAATATCGATACCGCTCGTGAGTAGTATCCGTTCTCCATATTATTCCCAAACACATAACTGTTCTGTTATAATATGTATATCATATCTTAATTCATACTATAATGTGAGATCGACATGTATTTGCACATTTAGGAGTGACATGCTCTTCGAACCGAGCACTGGGTTCAGTGACCACGTCCAAGCACGTTGTCCAGAGAATTCGACGGTCGTCCACATGTCGCGCGGGAATCGCGTCGGCACACGGTTCGATCGTACGGATTTCTTCATTTGCTCGAGACACACTACTGTAGTGTCCATTTCCCGCCGCTTTTTTGCGGTTGTCCCGGCACTCCGCCCGCTCGTCAACAGTTGCTTTGGCGGCTGTGTGGCGAGGGTTTTGATACCGCAATCCCGCTTCTTTGCGTAACCGCCGACAGCTTGGAACTGAATAGTCGACAACGTACGTGTGTTCACGAGACTGCTGGACGAGTGCTGGTGTCGATGCCGACGCGTCGATTCTAACTCGCTCGGTGACTCGTGGACGATCTGCTCGAACCCATATTACTGTTATTCTGAGGGTTTTCATCATTTATCATATTGGGTAACATCAATGACGACCTGCTCGAGCGACTCGTCGAGTTGCTTTCCGTCCACGCTTTCGAGGGGATTATACAGCTCTTTGACAGAAACCTCGTCGAGATGGTCAACTAGCCCAGTGATGAAGACGAGCAAAAATATCTAACAGTGATCTCAATTCGGTGCAGAGAACTGAATTCAGTAACGTCTCTCGAGTTCTTACAGTGGCGGCGTACTTCAGGCGCCCGAGTGCTGAGATCGCTAGCGAGTCGATTATTTTACCACCATGCAGTCAGCAACAGTGAGCGATGGCAATCGAGTCACAGTCGGTGCGTGCGTCGAGGAGCTGGCGGTCGGTTGCGGTGGTCACAGGCTGGCAGACGACGGCCAGTCTCTGCTACTATACCATCTTCGCTGCGACCGGGTTCCTTCGAGATACGTTCTCCCTGTCCGAAGCGCTCGTCGGCGTTTTCCTTACTGCTACGCTGCTTGGAAACACACTGCTGCTCTTCCCAAGTGGCGCAGCCGTCGACGGTCTCGGCGAGAAACGAATGATGGCCGCCGGGCTGGTCGTCCTCGCCATCGCAGCCGTCGGCGTGTCGCTCGCACCGACGTTTGGCTTCCTCCTTGGTGCGGGGATACTCCTGGGTGGCGCATACTCGACGTCGATGCCGGCGTCGAATCGAGCGATCGTCGCCAGTTCCCCCACGGGACAGCAGGGCCTTGCGATGGGATTGAAGCAGGTCGGGGTCACCGCGGGTAGCGGTGCGGCGTCGCTTCTCATCACGGGCATCGCTACCATCGCCACCTGGGAGGTTGGCTTCTGGATCGTCGCGATCCTGGCCGGCGGTTACACGCTGGGGTTTATGATCCTCTACGACGGCTCACACGGTAGCGGCGAATTCTCACTGCCAGACTTCTCGAGGCTTCGGGCCAATCGGGCCTACGTACTGCTCGTCGCTTCTGGCCTGTTCGTCGGCGCATCGATCTTTTCGATGCTTGGCTACACCGTCCTCTACGTGCAAGACGTCACGAATGCGAGCGTCGCCGCCGGCGGCATCGTGCTGGCGGTGACGCAGGTGACTGGGAGTGTCAGCCGTATCGGCGCCGGGAATCTCGCGGACCGACTGGGCGGTGCGAGCGGCGCAGCCACCGTTGCGGTTGGCCAGATGGCCCTTGGGGCCGCCCTCTTTGCCGTAATCGCCGGTGGTGACTGGCCGCTTCCAGTTGTCGTCGTGCTCTTTGCCGGTCTGGGTCTCTCGATCCACGGCTCGACTGGCGTCTACTACTCGTGTCTCTCGGAACTCGTCGATACCGACGACATCGGCGGTGCGACGGCCGGTGGCCAGACCGCAATCAACATCGGTGGAATCGTTGCGCCGCCACTGTTTGGACTGTTAATCGAGACGTCTGGCTACGGGATCGGCTGGGCGCTGCTTGCCGGGACGACGCTGGCGGCGACGGTACTGCTCGTGGCGGTTCGACTGCGGACGTGACGTCTTTTCACCCGTTGCCATCGACGGTCCCTCCATTTACAGGCCCCTCTCGATTTCGGTAGGATGCGACAGGCCGCGAGCATCGCAGAGACGGGGATGTCACGTGGTCGCTCTGTTCTCGTAGTGATAAGCACGGCCGCTTTCGGACGTCTCGAGCCGAACACAGCGCCGACTCCCCCGAAGTGCGGTTTTGTAAGCGCACCCGTTTTTCAGGAGGTTTTTTATCCGCATGCCTGTAAGTGACAGTCGAAGGCGTCGACGACGAATGGCTCGCCGCCGGAGATAGAGGGAACCGCTCCCAACGGATAGCCACGTGACCGTCGCGCTCAGAGGTAACTGATGATCCGAACTACCGATGGTGGGAAGTCGATCCCCGCCCTGGCCGGTCGAACAGCATTCGAGGAACACCGCGTGTCCTGTACTCCCATCCCGGAGGTAAGACGGTGGTCATGACCGGGCACGGCAGACCCGAACTGAAAGACGTCGATCGACGGCTGTACGGTGATCTTCCGTGTATCGACGCTACCACTGCCGCAGCGCGAATCGACACCGATGCGACCGTGCTCACGAGCGGGTTCGGCAGCGTCGGGTATCCCAAACGCGTTCCGCTGGCGCTCGCCGATTCGGATCGTGCGCTGTCGCTGACGGTCGTCAGCAGCGGCAACGTCGGCGACGAGATCGACGTCGAACTCGTCGAGTCGGGTGCGATCGAGCGGCGCTTCACGTATCAATCATCTGCCGTCGCTCGAGCGGCGACGAACGGACGTGAAATCGCGTTCAGCGACCGAAACGCGTCGTCGCTCGGCGACGAGGTTCAGTACGGCGGGATGGTCGACCCCGACGTTGCTATCGTCGAAGCGATCGCCGTCGGCGAGGACTGGTTCATCCCGTCGACGTCGATCGGACAGGTTCCGGCGTTCGTCGAGGCTGCTGACGAGTTGCTCGTCGAAGTGAACGACAGACAGCCCCTCGAGCTCCAGGCGCTTCACGACGTCTACCGTCCCGAGGCACCACCGAACCGGAGCCCTATCCCGCTGACGGATCCGGGCGATCGAATCGGGACGCCGTACGTGACCTTCGACCCCGAGAAACTCGTCGGCGTCGTAGAGACTGACCGTGCCGACTCGACGTACTCGTTCCGGGAGCCGACGGACGACGACCTCGCGATTGCCGCCAACCTCGGGGACTTTCTCACCGAGGAAGTCCGACGTTGTTCGGCGTTCGACGACGCGGTCCACCTCCAGTTCGGCGTCGGTTCGCTCGGAAACGCGTTGATGGGAGAACTGTCATCCCTCGAGTTCGGCGACCGTGACGTCGTGTACTTCGGCGAACTCATCCAGGACGGATTGCTCGATATGCTCGATGCCGGACGACTCGAGTCTGCGAGTGCGACGTCGCTGGCGCTCACTGACGACGGACAGGAGCGGCTCTTCGCGGACGTCGAACGGTACGCACAGGACGTCGTGCTTCGCCCGGCAGACGTCTCGAACCATCCCGGATTGATCGATCGGTTCGGCGTGATCGGGGTCAACAGTGCGATCGAGTTCGACATCTACGGAAACGTCAACTCGACGCACGTCGGCGGGAAACGGATGATAAACGGCGTCGGCGGCTCCGCTGACTTCAACCGCAACGCCCTGATTACGGTCTGTGCGCTTCCCTCGACCCACGACGGTGGCGAAATATCGCGCGTCGTTCCGATGGCGTTCCACGTCGATCACACCGAACACGACGTCGACGTCTTCGTCACCGAACAGGGAGTCGCGGACGTCCGTGGCTGTTCGCCGGTCGAACGTGCCGAGCTGATAATCGAAGAGTGTGCACACCCCTCGTTCGAGCCGCGCCTCCGCGAGTACCTCGACAGCGTTCGTGGGCAGGACAACCACATCCCTCACGACGTCGAACGAGCCGTGAAGTGGTCGAGGTAGTCCCAACAAAGCAGCAACCAGAACGCGATTTCTCCCCCTCCGTACGCACCTGAGTGACGATAGAGAGAATCTTCGAATCGCCGGCGACGCTGACGCCTATCCCCCGAGGAAGAGGGAGAGCCAGTAGAGGTAGCCGCCAGTGAGCACCAGAGCGACGATCGCTTCCATGAACTTGACGTACGTCTGTCCGTGGGTACTCCGGAAGTCCTGTATCACCTGGATTCGGCTCCAGATCGGCATGAGCTGTGGTGGAAGGACCTCCTCGAGTCCGCCGACGTTCTCGGTGTCGACCTGTTCTTCCGGATCTTCGTCGTCTGATCTCACGCTCATTGGCCCACCCCCATCGACGACGGGCTTTTGTCACGTGACATCATTTTCTCCATGATGAAGACACCTGCGAACACGATGACACCGGCGAGTTTGACGAACTGGTGGGGGTAGATCATCACGACCGTTCCGATCGCAGTGAGACCGGTTCGGAGCGCGATACGACGACCTACCCGCATATTGAACGGGTAGTTCAGCCCGTAAATCATCGCAATCGCACCCAGGAGGACCAGCGTGCCGGCGATCACGGTCGGTAGGCCAAGCGACATGGACACGAGTGCCGGGTTGTAGACGAACGCGACTGGCAGGATGAAAAGCGGGGCAGCGATCTTGATCGCAGCGCCACAGACCCGCCAGAAGTTCGCCTGGGCGATCCCGGCTGTCACGACCGCAGCCGTTGCAACCGGCGGTGTAATACCGGCCAGGATCGCGGCGTAGAATACGGTGTAGTGAGCCGTTATCTCGGGAATGGCGAAGTCCGAGATGAGCGTCGGTGCGATGAGGATCGCGACGATGACGTACGCTGCAACGGTCGGCATCCCGACACCCATCAAGATACTTACGAGCATCGCGAGGAGCACGGCCATCAGCAAGACGCCACCCGAGAGGTCAATCAGCAGCAGGGCGATCTTGTTCGGCACGCCGGTCACGCTGAAGATGTCGATGACGCCGTTGACCGCCGCCAGGATGATCGCGATCGGTGCGAGGATTATCGCACCGCGACGGAACCCGAGGATCGTGTTCCAGAACTGTGTGATGAATTCCGACGCGGGACTAATCTCCGAGTCGTCCAGCGCGCGCTGGATCGGGGGAATGAGGACGCCGGTGAGTATCATCGACACGATCGTCCACAGCGCAGACGTCATCACCGTGTACTGGGCGACGCCAAGCAGATAGACCAGGACGAGAAACGGCACCCCGAAACGGATTCCTTCGACGATCTTCTGTCTCGAAGTCAGTTCCTCGTCGAAGAACTCGTCGAACTCCATCTCCTGGCTGCTCGCGTCGCTGATCGCGACGTAGTGGACGGCGATACCGATCGAGGCGACGAGGATCGCCGCCGGAACGATGCCTGCGATGACGATGTTGAGATAGGAAACGCCCAGGTACGACGCCATGACGAACGCCGACGCGCCCATGACTGGCGGCAGCACCTGTCCGGACGTCGACGCGACTGCTTCGATGGCGGCCGCTCGATGGGGGGCCATTCCGCTGTCTTTCATCGTCGGGATCGTAAACGACCCCGTCATTGCGGCGTTCGCGGTGTAGGAGCCGTTGATCGACCCGATGACGGTCGACGAGAGCACCGCCGTCTGGGCCACGCCGGACCTGATGTAGTTCGCCGACTCGATCGCGACGCGCAGGATCAGATCGAACGCGCCGTAGGCAAACAGCAGGCCGGCGTACAGGAGAAACGGCGCGATCCACGCGGCAGTAAGCTGCGTGAGACTCCCGTAGAAGCCGTACAGGTCGGTGACCAGCGTCTGCAAGAGCGTCAGCTCCGTCATCCCGCCGTGGTTCAGGATCCCCGGGGCCATGTTGCCGTACATCCCGTAGAGGATGACACCGCCGACGAGACCGAGAAACAGGTTCCCGAACTCGCGCCACGTGAGATACAGTATCGAGAGGATGATGAGCCGCGCCAGCATGTACTCGTGTTCGAACGCGTATCCCTGCTGGTGGACGTAGACGCTCTCGAAGTTCAAGGCGAAGTAGATCGACGCCGTTATCAGCACGATCGAGGCCGGTAACAGGACGGCAACGTCGAGTCGATCGCCTTCTTCGAGGGCCTGTCGCGACTGGTCGATGGCGTACACGGTGAGAATCGCACCGATGAAGATCACGCCGTACTTGACCCGAGACATCCCCTGGGTACGCGCCCAGTAGAGGACGATCGCCCAGAACACGAGCGAACTGAGTACGACGCTAATGTCGAGCACTCGGGGGACCAACTTGTCCTTGGATTTTGTTTCTGAATTCATTGTATGCTATCGTGTATAATATTTGAATTTCTCACCGCTCTTCGACTCGAGCGGGTGAGTTATTCGGTGGTGGGCAGGCTGTCGTCCCAGGCGTCTTTCTCCTGGTAGTACTCGACTGCGCCGGGGTGGAAGGGGAACTCGTCGCCTTCGAGGGCCGCCCCGAGCATATCTTCCGTCGACTCGAAGTCGTTGAACTGATCCTCGGCCTCGTTGACGGCGTCGTTGTGTTCGTCGACGACGCGACACAGTTCGTAGACTGCCTCGTTGCTGGCGTCCGGGTGGAAGACGTAGTTGACCTGCAGATCCCAGGTGAACACTTCGTCGGTTCCGATGTCCTGTTCGAGGCTCCAGTCCCCGTAGCTAGTTCGCGAGGTACCAGCACCTGCGTACGACTCGGCGGATTCCACCAGCGCGTCGGTTTCCTCGACGTAGTGGACGTCGACGCGGGCGTCGTACTCGGTCACAAAGCCAGTGTAGCTGACCCCCGGGGTACCGTACGCGATCGCGGCATCGATGCGCCCCTCTTCCATGGCGCCCGGGGCGTCGCTGACGCCCATGTCCATGATGTTCATCTCGTCGTATACGTCCGCCGTCGGGTCCTGACTCCAGACGTCGAGCGTCGTCGCCCGCGTCGAGTATCCCGGTTCGGCCGGGTAGACGTTCGCACCCGCGAGGTCGTCGAACGTTTCGATACCCGTTCCGTCGCGGGCGACGACGTAAATGCTGTACGGGAACGCGTAGAATCCCTGGTAGGGGATCATATCGACTCCTCGATCAGAGAAGCTTCCCCGGTCGTCGGCCGCCTTCGTCATCGAGTTGTTGTCGACGATTCCCGCGTTGAACTGATCCTGATCGAGTCGGTAGAGGGTACCGATGTACCCCGGACTCTCGACCGTCGAGTAGTCGAGTTCGTCGCTGTTCTGGCTCACCGCCCGTTCGACGGCGAGACCGACGTCTTGCGTGCCGCCTGCGGACGTACCGACTCGAAGTTGCATGTCGCCGCCGCCACCGCCGCCGTCACCGCCGTCACCGCCGTCACCGCCGTCACCGCCACCCATGCAACCGGCCAGACCAATTGCGCTCGCAGCTACTGCCCCTTGAAGGAATCGTCGTCGATTCACAGTATCATCTGCCATGTCCACTCATGGTATATCATGTCGTGTTTAATAATGTTTTTATTCGTTTCCAACATTAGGAGGAGACATATTTCATTCAGGTATTATACCGGTGTGAGAGATGGAGTAAAATCGATCGACTAAATATTAGCGGTTTGATGAGAGTTCTAAGCCCCCACCCTCAAGGAGCGAACGGAGTCAGCCGTGAGCGAGTAGGGCGGGGTAGTTCACAACAGTGACTTTCTATCGACACCGTCCAGAAGTTCGTCGACCACGTCAACTCTAACGGTCGTTCGATTTCGACGACCGAATGTACAATTCAAATGTGTATCTATCGGCACGACTGCATCGCCGTCGAAAGGCGGCAGTCGTGTTCAGTGCAGCCCGGACAGCTATCGATACGATCCTCACGGCTCGACTACCACTACAGGCGATCAGTTCGCGGACTCGGTCGTTCGACGTCTACAGACGAAACAGGCCGAGCAGCTCGGGGTCAAGGTCCGAAGCGGTTCACTCGAAGCCGTTCGTTCCCTCGAGTCGGTGTTCCTCGGCGACCGTCTCGTCCAGTTCGACCCCGAGACCGGGCGCTTCCGGCACCTCGATGTAGCCGTCTTCGATGAGCGGTTCGTCGCGGACGAGCAGTTCGTCCCACCAGTCGACCTCGAGGGCGTGATACTCGAGGACGTCGAAGTTCGGGATCGCGGCGCCGAGATGCACGCAGGCCATCGTCCCGATCGGACTGCAGACGTTGTGGGGCGAGATCGGCATGTAGTTCTCTTCGGCACGATCCGCGATCCGCATCGTCTCACCCAGGCCGCCGACGGTGGTTGGGTCCGGCGTCACGATGTCGACACCGTGCTCGTAGATCAGGTCGGACAGTTCGTGGACCCGGAAGCGGTTTTCACCGGTCGCGACCGGGGTCTTCGTCGCCTTCGTGACTTCGATTTGCGCGTCCATGTTCTCCGGCGGAACGAGATCCTCGAGCCACATGAGGTCGTACTCCTCGAGTTTGTAAGCGAGGCGTTTGGCGCTCTCGACCGAGTAATCCCAGTGACAGTCGAACGCGAGGTCGACGTCGTACCCGATCTCCTCGCGGACCGCCTCGACGATTTCGCGCTTGTACTCGATGGCCCCGTTACTCAGTCGGCCGTTGAACGGGTCCGGGTCGTTGTCCATCTCGAGGTCGAGATCGAACTTGAGCGCGGTAAACCCCATGTCGACGACGCGCCGCGCTTCGTTCGCGTAGGCGTCCGGAGAGTACGCGTCGGCGTCGGCGTACTCGGTGTAGCCGTCTTCGACGGCGTAGGCTTCGCCTGCATGACAGTCACAGTAGATCCGAACCTCGTCGCGGAACTTCCCGCCGAGGAGCTGGTAGACTGGGACGTCGAGGATCTTTCCGGCGACGTCCCACAGCGCGATCTCAATGCCCGAGGCGGCGGTGATGACCTTCCCGGTCGTTCCGCCGTGACCGGACATCTCCTGGATGATCCGCCTGTAGAGGCGCTGGACGTCGAGCGGGTTCTCGCCGATCAGGAACCGTTTCGTGTACTCGACGAGTTCGGGAACGCCGCCGCCGCGGTAGGATTCGCCGATCCCCGTGACGCCGGCGTCGGTCTCGATCTTGATCAAGTTCCACTCGAAGTTCCCCTCGACGACGCACGTCTGGATGTCGGTTATCTCGACGTCGCGATCCGCGTTCCGGTTCGATATCTGGTTTGAGAAGTCTTTCATGATGAGTTCAGTTTTTAGCTCGTCTGGTACGATTGGTACGTCCGCTCGAAGCGCTCGAGCGCGTCGGCGTCCAGCCGGACGCCGTGGCCCGGTTCGTCCGGGAGCGAAATCGCCCCGGTATCGTCGGGCCGGAGTGGCGTTTCGACGACGTCGTCGAACACCTTCACGTCCATGTCGCGGTAGAAGTACTCCACCCAGAGCCCGTTCTCGATCGCGCCGAGAAGCGACGCGTGAAGGTTCCAGTTGTAGTGTGGCGCGATCTGTACGTCGTTTGCCGCCGCGTAGTGGGCGATCTTGAGCCACTCGGTGATTCCGCCGCAGACAGTCGCATCGGGTTGTAAGACGCCTGCTGCGCCATCGTCGTACAGCCGCTCGAAGGCGTAGCGCGGGCCCTCGAGTTCGCCGGTCGCGACGGGATACGGAATGGCGTCGTTGACAGCCGTCATCGCGCCGACGCTGTCGATCATGACGGGTTCTTCGATGAAGTACGGGTCGTACGGTTCGAACGCGCGACAGGCACGGATCGCTTCCGTCCCGCCCGACCAGGCCCCGTTCGCGTCGAGCAGCAACGTTCGATCTGGGCCGATTTCGTCGCGGACGGCGGCGACGCGGTCGGCTTCCTCGGAGATCGACCGACGACCGACCTTCATCTTGACGACGTCGTGGCCCTCGTCGAGGTACCGACGCATCTCGTCACGGAGTCCCGCGTGGCCCTTCTCGTCCCGGTAGTAGCCCCCACTCGCGTACGCGGGGACCGCGTCGGCGTGCCCGCCGAGAAGTTTGTACAGCGGCTGGTCGGCGGCTTTCGCCTTGACGTCCCAGAGGGCGATGTCGACCGTCGAGATCGCCCGGAGGACCACGCCGGCCCGGCCGATCTGGACTGTCCCGTCGAACATCTCGCGCCACAGTCGCTCCGTGTCCCGTGGGTCTTCGCCGACGACGATCGGTTCGAGCAGCGACTCTACCGCGTCGGCGATGAGGCCTGCCCCCTCGTATCCGAGCGAGTACCCCACCCCCTCGTGTCCGCTCGTGGTCCGGACGTACGTGATCGCGTGATCCCTGTACGTGAGCGTCCGATTCGAGAAGGATACCGGGTCCTCCAGCGGTATTGCCACTGGGAATGACTCGACGTGGTCGATCTCCATCACTCAGAGAACGACAAAGGAGGGTGAAAGTAACTCACATACCGGCAATTCTCACCAGGGAGAAATATAAGTCGGGCAGCTAGATACCAAACATGGAGTTTCCCGACCCGGACGAGATAGCGCATCTCATCGATCCGCAGCCGTATCCCTCGTTTGCACGCGTCAGCTACGATCCGCCCACCGAGACGCTCCCCGATCTGCTGGCGACGGTCCGATCGGAGCTCGATCGGCTTCCGCTCGACGACCTCGAGCCCGGCGCCACGGTCGCGGTCGGCGTCGGCAGCAGAGGGATTCACCGCCTCGACGACGTCGTCACCGAAACGATCACGTCCCTCGAGGAACGCGGGTTCGACCCCGTCGTCGTTCCGGCGATGGGCAGCCACGGCGGTGCAACCCCCGAGGGTCAACGCGAGATTCTCGCCGCCCTGGATATCACCGAGGACCGAATCGGCGCGCCGATAGACGCTCGCATGGACGTCGAAAAGCTCGCCGAAGTCGACGTCGGTGGAACGACGACCCCGGTCTACCTCTCTGCCGCCGCGCTCGAGGCCGACGCGGTCCTCGTGATCAATCGCGTCAAGCCGCACACGAACTTCACCGGCCGAATCGAGAGCGGGCTCTGCAAGATGCTCACCGTGGGCCTCGGCAAGCAACGCGGTGCCCAGGCGTTCCACTCGACGGCGATCGAGCAGGGATACGTCCCGACGATCGAATCGCTCGTCGCGGCCATCAGGGACGCCGCCCCGGTGCTCGGTGGACTGGCGATCGTGGAGAACTTCCACGAAGAGACCGGGCACCTCGAGGCGATCCCGGCCTCGTCGCTCGAGGATCGCGAGCCCGACCTGCTGGAACGGGCACGGAACGAGATGGCGACGCTCCCGGAGGACGACATCGATCTGCTCGTCGTCGACGAACTCGGAAAGGAGATCTCTGGTGCGGGGATGGACACGAACGTGATCGGCAGGTATCGCGTTCTCAACGCGCCCGATCCGGAGGATCCCTCGATCAAACTCATCTACGCTCGTGGACTCACGGCAAAGACCAGCGGCAACGGGAACGGGATCGGCCTGGCCGATATCACTCGTCGGGCTGCCGTCGAGCAACTCGACTTGCGGAAGACCTACGCGAACGCCCTGACGAGCGGCTCGCTCGCCAAAGCGAAGCTTCCACCCGTGGCGCCGAACGACGAACTGGCGCTTCGAATCGCCCTGAACGCCCTTGGCGGCTACGATCCGGAGACGGCCAG
This sequence comes from Natribaculum luteum, assembly GCF_023008545.1. NCBI lineage: Archaea > Methanobacteriati > Methanobacteriota > Halobacteria > Halobacteriales > Natrialbaceae > Natribaculum > Natribaculum luteum. The sequence goes on from NZ_CP095398.1 coordinate 396,567, forward strand.
AGTCGCCTGGATCGAGAACACGACCGATCTCGCCGAGTTCTACGTCTCGGACGCACTCCTCGAGGAGATCGTGGACGACGTCACGGTACGAAGCCGAGCACGACTTACGTTCGACGACGGCACAGCCGAGTTCGAGCGAGTGTAGCTCACTCGACGACGTGGGCGTTCGAACTGTCTGGTGAGGAGTAGGTGATGTTCAGCTCGAGTTCGTTCGCGGCCGCGAGCAGGCGGGCCGGGAGTTCGTCTTCGAGCCGGTCGCCGGTCAGCCGGTTGGATGGTCCCGCGACGGCGAGTGCTCCGAGGACCGAATCGTCGCGTTTGACAGGAACCGCAACCCCGTTGATGCCGTCGACGTGTTCCTCCCGGTTGAAGGCGACGCCGCGCTCGCGGACTCGCTCGAGTTCCGCGTACAGTTTTTCGCGGTCGGTGATCGTGTTCTCGGTGAGCGCCGGCAACTCCCACCGGTCGAAGATCTCGTCGACGCGCTCTCGCGGATAGTGCGCGAGGATCGACTTGCCCGCCGACGACGAGTGGAGGTGGATCTGGCGACCGACGCCGAACCCGGCGCGCACGGCCTTGCTGCCAGTCGCCATGTGGAGGTAGATGCCGAGCCCGTGGTCTTCGACGACGAACTGACACCGTTCCTGAGTCTCCTCGGAGAGGCTCTGGACGTACTGCTCGGCCATTTCGTAGGCCGGTTCTCTCGTTCGTGCCGCTCGACCCAGCCGAACGAATCGGAGCCCGAGCTGGTACTGCGTTCCCACTCGCGACACGTACCGGAGATCACAGAGCGTGTTGAGATGGCGGTGTGCGGTGCTCTCGGCGAGATCGAGCTCGTCTGCGATCTCGGAGAGTCGTGCGGGACCGTTCTCCTGGAGCTGGTGGATGATCTCGAAGGTCGTCTTCGTGCTCCCGATCCGATTTCCGCCCCCAGTGTCGCGTTCTACCATATCGGGATGAAAACGTTCCCGGGTTAAAAATTACGCTATATGGAATTCGACTGTTCGAGGTGTCGAGCTCACGTTGACTCGGCTGAAACAGTTACACTGGTGGGCATACGAGCGCCTATCGAACGAACGAGATTCCGGGCCGCGGAAGGCTAGTCGCGACCAACAAGTTCGAAAATCGAATGGATTACGAGACTACAACTGTAATGAGACATATCGTTTCGTGGTAACTACTACCGCGTTTGTGGAAAGATAACGCCCGAGTTGTGCGGTCACGGCCACCGATAGGTTGAACCGGTGCTCGTCCAAACCAGAGACCAGTCGATTCCTCGATACGGAACCATGACCGATGATCGTGAACGTTTCAGAGTAACAAAGGGACGGGTTGCCTTACCGCAACGCGAAGTTTTTTCCCTTTCTCGTCGAGGATTACGGACGACATGGACCTACAGATTACCGGTAACGCAGCGCTGGTCACGGCATCCTCCAGCGGTCTCGGAAAGGCGTCGGCGAAGGCGCTCGCCCGCGAAGGTGCGAACGTCGTCATCAACGGCCGCGACGAGGACCGACTCGAGGCAGCGAAAGCGGAGATCGAAGACGTCGCCGAAGGCACCGTCGTCGCTCAACCGGGCGATCTCACCGACGAGGACGACATCGAGAGCCTGGTCGAGACGACCGTCGACGAGTTCGGTGGGATCGACCACCTCGTGACGAGCGCGGGCGGACCGCCGTCGGGACCGTTCCTCGAGACGGACGACGAGGACTGGTACCAGGCGTACGACCTGCTCGTGATGAGCGTCGTGCGACTCGCACGCGAAGCCGAGCCGTACCTCCGCGAGGGCGAGGGGACGATCGTGAACATCACGTCGCGAAGCGTCAAGGAAGCCATCGACAGCCTCGTGCTGTCGAACTCGGTTCGCATGAGCGTCATCGGACTCGAGAAGACGCTCTCGAAGGAGTTCGCCCCCGAGGTGCGTGCCAACGCCGTCCTCCCTGGCCCTCACGAGACAGAACGCATCGAAAATCTCGTCGAGCAGGCTATCGACCGCGGCGACTACGACTCGTACGAAGAGGGTCTCGACGACTGGGCGAACAATCCCCTCGATCGGATCGGCGACCCGATGGAACTCGGGAACACCGTCGCCTTCCTCTCGTCGCCGGTCTCGGGGTACATCAACGGCGAGAGTATCCTGATCGACGGCGGCTCCACGGGAGCGAACCTATGAAGCCGGTCGACTTCGACGGTGCGGAGACGTACGAGCCAGACGAGGGCTGGCGGCGCGTCTCGCTTGCTGGCAGCGACCAGTTTTCCTTCGAGTGGTTCGAGAAACCACCGGGGCACAGTTCCCCGATGCACGACCACGAGAACGAGCAGGTCTGTCTCTGTCTCAGAGGCGAACTCACGGTCGCGACCGAGAACGACGAGGTGGTGCTGGGCCAGTACGACTCCGTCTTGCTCGAGTCCGAAGAGCCCCACCGCGTCGAGAACACGGGCGACGAACTGGCGGTCGGCCTGGACGTCTTCGCACCCGGTCGGTCGTTCGACTTCTGGACCGAGAGAGACGAATGAAGTACCTCGCACGAACGACCGACGGCCGGCCGCTGCTCGGCGACGACGACGGATTCGTCCCGCTCTCGTCGGCTGTCCCGGCTGCCTCGAGCGTTCGGGACGCGCTCTCGCACGCCGCAAGCGGGACGCTCCCCGACGTCGACGACGTTCCGGCCGACCGGATCGATCGCCAGCACGTTCGGTTCGGACCCCCGCTCGAGCGCTTCGGCAAACTGTGGGGGATCGGGCTGAACTACGCCGAACACGCCGGCGATCTGGACGAGCAGCGCCCGGACGAGCCAGCCAGCTTCCTGAAACCGTCGAGCGCCCTCACCGGTCCGGGTGGGCCGATCACGCTCCCGCCGACCGATCAGACCGACGGCGTCACGGCCGAGGCCGAACTCGCCGTGCTGATCGGACGGGAATGTCGCGACGTCGGCGAGGACGCAGTCGACGACGTGATCGCAGGCTATCTCCCCGTCATCGACATGACCGCGGAGGACATCCTCCAGCGCAATCCACGGTTCCTGACACGGGCCAAGAGCTTCGACTCGTTCCTCGTCGTCGGACCGACGATCGCCGTCCCCGACGAACCGCCGGCCCTCGAGGACGTCACGGTCCGGACGATCGTCAACGAGACGGTCGCGGCCGAAAACGAGGTCCGCAACATGCTGTTTCCCCCTCGAGAGATCGTCTCGTTTCACTCCCGTGTAATGACGTTACAGCCCGGCGACCTCTTCAGTACGGGGACGCCCGGTGCGGAACCGATCGAGCCCGGTGACCACGTTCGTGCGACCGTCGAGACGATCGGTGCTGTCGACGCGCCAGTCGTTCGCTGACTGATGTGATCGACGGCCTGCGGTCGCCGTTCGACCGTCACTCGAGGCCGATAGGCAAGCGGTTTCTCGTCTCGTCGAGACCGTCACGAGTGCTGTGAGCTGTTCTAGTTCGAGATGGATCCCGCTCGATTCACGGTAGCGTTACGCTGCAGGTGTTCGCGACGCACACAGGAGCCGCGGCAGAGAGAGTGCATCGCGGAGGGCGACGTCGACTGATACTACTGGACAAAACGATTCACACGTCGATCGCACTCGAACGGCCGTCGCCAGCGGCGACGGGACGTGAGACGCGATCGAGTATTCAGTGACTTTTGTCCGGCAGTATGATCACTCCACCTGTGGAACGACGGCCGACGGCACGTTCCCGAAATCGAAAGATGGGGTGTAGGGTTTCCTGAATTCCAACATCGAAAAACACGATATCGCTGATTAGAAGTGGTGACTCGCTTTTGGCCTGGACAGGTGATCTACTGCGTCACCGATTGCTGGTGGACTCGTCGAGAGCGTCGACGAATCGATCGCTCAGCGGTGCTCGAAACAGTTTCCAGCACGTTTCGACCAGAGTTTGATCTGGAACGGACGGCGAAAACGCGACGCGCTCGAGGTCGGTGCGGGTCGCCAGATCCGTGACGGCCGATGCCTCGAAGTGCAGTCTACCATCGAACACGAGGCCAAATTGTGTTTGAATTCATACTATAATAGCCAGTTGAGGTGTTCGGCACGCGACTCTCCCTGCACGGAGTTCGTCGGCTGCTCGAGACGCGCTACTCTGGAACCCATCTCCCGTCGCTTCTGTCGCGGTCGTCACGGGACTCCGCTTGCTCGTCGCTAGCTGCTTCGGTGGCTGTGTGGCGAGGTTTTTGATAGCGCAACCCCGCTTCTTTGAGTAACCGCCGACAGCTCGGGATCGAATAGTGGACGCCGTACGTGTCCTCGAGATACTGCTGGACGAGCGCTGGCGTCCACGCCGGCGCGTCGATTCCCGCATCTCGCGGTGGTTCGTGGACAGTTCGCTCGAACTCCTGTTGTTGTTTTTCTGAAAGTTTTCGCTTTCTCCCAGATCGATGAGCATCAGTGACCGCCTGCTCGAGCGGCTCGTCAGTGTCGAGTCGCTTGAGCCAGCTGTAGATGGTTCGTCGCTGGACGTCGTGCCACTCGGCGAGTTCGGTCTGCGTCACACCGTTTTTGTATGCAATCGCTGCTAGGAGCCGTTGTGCCGGCTTCTTCCCCTCCACGTTGTCGAGGGCCTCTTGCAGTTCCTCGAGAGAGATCTCGTCGAGATGGTCCACTAACCACGGCTACAGACTACGAGCAGATAATTCTAACGGCTACTATCGACAATGGCTCTATCTTTCTTCAAGGGGAGAATCTCATCGATCACGGAGGGCGTGAATCCGACACTGCCGTTCCGATCCACGTTCGGCAGCAAGTCCGGATATTCATATAGAAAACGGTCGTTATTCACGGAAGCGCTTCACGCTCCGACAGCACGTCGTCTTGCTCTGTCTGAAAATCGCCCCGTCAGCCGTCGCCGCGCGCGGCCTCGAACGCCGCGATTGCGCGCTCGCGGTGCTCGCCGAGGTCGACGATGGGATCGGGGTAGTCGGGCGCAATGGCAGCGCGTGTCTCGTCATCCAGCGTGGGCCACTCGTGGATGGCGTCGGTCGGCGCATCCCGGAGTTCGGGGACGTATTCTCTGACGTACTCTCCGTCCGGGTCGTACTCTTCGGACTGGCTCGTGGGGTCGAGGACCCGGAAATACGGCTGAGCGTTCGTTCCCGTCGAGGCAGCCCACTGCCAGCCGCCGGCGGCGTGGGCAGTGTCGTGGTCCGCAAGCTTTTGACGGTACCAGTCGTACCCCTCGCGCCAGTCTATCAGCAGGTCCTTCGTGAGGAACGAGGCGGCCACCATCCGGACGCGATTGTGAACCCACGCCTCGGCGCACAACTGCCGCATCCCGGCGTCGACGATCGGATATCCCGTCTCGCCGTCCTTCCACGCCTGGAGCCCCTCAGGGTCGTCGCGCCACTGGATTTCGTTCGGGTACTCACGGTAGTTCTCGGTAACTACGTCGGGACGCGCGTCAAGCACGTGCGCGTAGAACTCCCGCCAGGCAAGGCGTCGCCGGAACGCCTCGACCGACTCCCGGGCGTCCTCGTCGCTAGCGGCGGCCGCCGCGTCTTCAGTGGCGTTCCAGACCGTCCGGACGCCGACTGTCCCGAACTTCAGGTGCGGCGAGAGGCGCGAGGTCGACTCCCGGGAAGGGTACTCTCGGTCGTCCCCGTAGCGGTAGATAGTGTCCTCGCGGAAGTCGGCGAGTAGGTCGTGGGCGGCGTCGGTGCCCGCTGGCTGCACGTCGGCTTCGGGATCGTCGAAGCCCAGGTCGGCGAGTGACGGTAGCGAGCCGGCGGCACTGGAATCCTCGGCGAGCCACTCCTCGTCGAGGCTGTCGCGGGGGTCGACAACGTCACCGCGACCCGGCGCGGCGACGGGGGTGGCCTTCTCCCGGTTGCGCCACTCCTGCCAGAAGTCCGAGAAGACAGAGTAGTGACTCCCGTCGTCCGTCGTGATGTGCTCTGGTTCGTGGAGAAGAGTGCCGCCGAACTGCTCGACGTCGACGCTGACGCCGGCGTCGGCGAGTGCCGCCGCGACCGCACGGTCGCGTTCGCTCGCCAGTCCGGAGTAGTCGCGGTTCCAGGAGACCGCATCGGCGTCGCAGGCCGCGGCGAGTGCGGGAAGCACCGCGCTTGGGTCACCACGGACGAGGAGCAGTTCGCCGCCGCGCTCGCGATACTGCTCGCGCAATGAGTCGAGCGCATCGAGCAAGAACGACACCACGGGCGGCGCGCCGTAGGCGAGTATCGCGGGATCGTGGACGAACACCGGGAGAAGGCGGTCGTCGCCCGCCAGTGCCGGGTTGTCGGTCACACGAAGGTCACGGCGGTGCCAGTGGAGTCGCAGACCGGAGTCTTGGCGGGCGCTGGCGCCGCCCATCGCGAGCATTCCGGCGAGGCCCGCCCCGCGAAGTGCGGTTCGACGTGTTGCTCGCATCGGTTCAGATTCTGGTTCCGCTGTCGTGTGGTGTGTCTCGTTACTCATGGTTCATGCCACTCTGAGTGGCCCACAGCAGCGGTTGGGACCGACTCGGACAATCGCACACCAGCATCTCATATAAAACAGCGACGGTACTTGAGAAGGATTTCATGACAGGATGATAGTGTTAGATGATTAATGCCGTAGAGGAGGTCACAAGTCAGTCAACGTGTGTTTTGTGGCGCGAGAGGCAACACCACGGCTGTTGCTAAAGCTCGGCCTTCAGTTTCCTTCCTGCCACCGGCGGTGTCCGGAACGGAAGTCCACGCTGAATCACAGGTTTCGGCTGTGCAACTCAAAGAGCGGATCAATTCACTCAAAGATATAAGTAGAAGGGAGATAATGCGCGTATCGATGTTGCCCTCTCAGATGGATCGTGATGAGCCGTGACCGGCGACACGGTCGACGTGGATCGACGAACCGTTCTCGGCACGCTCGCCAGTATCGGTGGAGCCGCTGTAGCTGGCTGTTCGGCTGTCAAACGGGGGAACGACGGCCAGACGAGCCGGATGGACGACGAACGAGCTCGAGAGTTGGCGATGCGATTCGCTCCGACGCTGTACTTCGACGTTCGCGAACCGTGGTTTCCGACTGATCCACGGCCCTACACCAGTGAACGCGACGGCGAGACCGTCGTCAGCGGATTCGACGCCTTCGACGGGTATCACGAGCGGGACAGCGAGGGGAGCCCACCGAACCCGACGGTGTTCTACCACGCCGTCGAGTACGAGAAATCGCCACTCGCCGTGGTCCAGTTCTGGTTCTACTCGGTCTTCGACCAGTTCACGACGAACTTCCACTGGCACGACTGGGAGGTGTTACACGTCTTCGTCGATACGGAGACCGGTGATCCGCAACTGTACGTCGCCAGCTCCCACTCCCGGAAGGTACCCAACAACGAGTTTCTCGAGCCGGACCCGGAGATGGTTCCACGGATCCTCTCGGAACTCGGCTCCCACTCGAGTGCGCTCTCGGTCAACGACGTTCCCGATCGCTTCCAGCGGATCGCCATCGAGGAGTTGCTGGCGGACATCACGAACACGGCCATCGAGGGCATCGCGGACTTCGCCGACGCTGAGCTACCACTCGCGTACGGACTACCGCGAGACGAGGGATCGCGGCTGCCCTACCTCGTCCCGGAATACGAGGGCGTCCCGATATACGACCACGAGCGCCTGCCGTCGGTCACCCGCGAGTCGCTGATCGACGCCGAGTTGACCGTCCGATCGTACGACGCGTTGGCGTCGCCGCCGACGGACCTGCCGACCCGAGAGACGGGACTCGTGTTCCGACACCGCGAGCGGGATGGCGACGCCGACCTCGAGTACGACCTCGTCTCGACCGACGAGATCGAGCACATCGCGGCGTTTACTGGGCCACAGTTGAGCTTCGAGTTCGCCGTCCCGGACGTGGTCGAGGACACCATCGCCGGCCACATCACGACGACGGGAACGCCGTGGGACCAGCCTCGCTACGAAAACCCGGCGGCGGACATCTCCGTGTCTAACCACCGGGCTGCGCTGGCCGATCGCTACGACGCCATCGGCGAGGCAGCACCGGTAACGACCGTGGTCGCCCGCGTTACAGAGGCCATCACAGCCGACGACGCACCGGAGAACGAAGGGCTGACCACGACGGCGACGGCTGTCGAGCCGGTCGTCCTGCTAGAGAGCGACCCCGAGGCGGTCCCGACGTTCAGTGGCATCGCGGTCGTACAGGACGTTCCGGCCGGCGACCACCGACTGACGGTCAACGGCGCTGGACGCACACCACACAGCGAACGCGTCACCGTCTCGGACGAGGGGACGCCGACGGCAGCCGGCGTCGACGGCGAAATTCCGCTGGTCGCCCGCGACCGTGCGACGAAACTGGAGGTCCTCGGCGAGAACGCGTCGACCGATCTCTCGGCGGTAGCCGTCGAAGACGACTTCGCCGGACGGCTGTACGAATCGGCGGTCGACGGGAGCGACGCCGTCTACGTCCACGTCGGCGGAGCCTACACGACCGAGGTTCGGGACGTCGACGACGGTGTCGGCGCCTACCGGGTCAATCCCTCGCCCGAGGCCGAGTCGCCGGTCCGTATCGAGCGCCCCGAGACTGGGAAGGCGTCCCTCTCGGAGTTCGTGGCGGACATCGCCGAAGAGACGCGGGTAGAAATCGCTGCGATTAGCGACGATGACGACAGAGACGGCGGTTCGTCGAACGCCGTCGAGGGCCTCGAGCGTGCCCTCGCCGCCGTCGTCGAGGCCGCACGGAAGGCCGCCGAGCGAGCACGCGCCAGCGAGCGAGACAATGCCGACCGGCAGCTAGAGACCGTCGTCGATCGCCTCGAGCGAGTCGAGGAGCGGCTCGCAGAGGCGCGCGGCGACGTGCCGAAACCGCTCTCGAACGCGGCGCAAAACAGACTGGAGCAGGCCGATCGGCGTGCAGTGCAAGCTCGAAACGCCGAGAAACTCTGAACGGCTCACTCGAGGCCGTCGAACTGCTCGTCGAGGTACTTCGTCGTGTGTTCGTTCTCCCGGAACTGTTCGTCCGCGAGCACCGCGAGGTGGAACGGAATCGTCGTCGAGACGCCGTCGATCTCCGCCTCCTCGAGGACGCGACGGCTCCGTGCGAGCACTTCCTCGCGGTCCTGGCCGGAGACGACGTATTTGCCGATCAGCGAGTCGTAGTACGGGCTGATCCGGTCGCCCTGGTCGACGCCGTCGTCGACGCGGACGCCCATCCCGGTCGGCGGCCGGTACGTCTCGAGCGTCCCCGGCGTCGGCGCAAAGTCATTTCGCGGATCCTCGGCGTTGATCCGAAACTCCATCGCCGCACCGCGCGGTTCGACGTCCGCCTGGGTAAATGTGAGTTCCTCGCCCGCCGCAATGTGGAGCTGTTGCTTGACGACGTCGATGCCCGTCACGGCCTCCGTGATGGTGTGTTCGACCTGGATTCGGGCGTTGACCTCGAGGAAGTAGAAGTCGTTGTCGGCCGCCTCGTAGAGGAACTCGACGGTTCCCGCATTGACGTAGCCAGCCTCGGAGACGCCCTGCCGGGCGGCCGCACAGAGCTCCTCGCGCGTCTGTTCGTCCAGCGACGGCGACGGCGTCTCCTCGATGAGTTTCTGCTGGCGACGCTGGACCGAGCAGTCCCGCTCGTAGAGGTGTCTGGCGTTCCCGTGAGCGTCGACGAGGACCTGCACCTCGACGTGGCGCGGGTTCTCGAGGAACTTCTCCACGTAGACTGCCGGGTTGCCGAAGTAGGCCTCACCTTCCCGGCGTGCCTCCTCGAGTGCCGCCTCGATCTCGCTCTCGTCTTCGACGACCTTCAGCCCGCGTCCGCCGCCGCCGCCGTCGGCTTTGATCGCGACGGGATAGCCGTGTTCGTCGGCGAACGCCCGAACCTCCGCGGGCGAGTCGACGGTGCCAGACGTCCCGGGGACGACCGGGACGCCCGCGTCCTGCATGATGGCTCGAGACTCCGTCTTCTCGCCGAATTCGGCCATCACGTCCGCCGGCGGGCCGATCCAGGTAATTCCTTCTGCCTCCTCGACGCAGCGGGCGAACGACTCGCTCTCGGCGAGAAAGCCGTATCCGGGGTGGATCGCGTCCGCACCCGTCTCGCGGGCTGCCTCGAGGATGGCCTCCTGCTCGAGGTAACTCTTTCTGGCGACCGACGGGCCGACGTGGGCGGCGACGTCGGCGTGGCGGACGTGTTTCGCCGTCTCGTCGGCGTCGCTGTAGATCGCGACCGTCTCGATACCCAGCTCCTGGGCAGCCTGTATCACCCGAACCGCAATCTCCCCGCGGTTGGCGACGAGGACCGTATCGAACATCGTACAGACAATGGGCGTGCAGGACTTATATGGATTAGCTCAGGAATGGGATTGTTTGGTAGAAAGTATTATTATCTATCCATTATATTATCTATACTAATGCAATATCTGTCAAAAAGTGATTCAATACGTCGTACTGGGTTGATAGCAATTGTTCTCTCTATTTTAATGGTAACAGGGACTATCGCGCCCGTCCTCGCGATGGACGCTGCCCCGGAGAGGGTAGAGTCGGACGTGAATGCTGATCGGCCACCGGAAGCTATTCTCGAGCGTGACGAGGTCGACAACCTGACCGAGGGGGGGCCGACGCTCCAGAAGACGTGGGCACGATTCCTGCTCACGCACGGCTCGCAGTCGAATACTGATGCGGACGCAGACGCACTCGCCCACCTCAACGAGTCGATCGAATACGCGACTGGGCCGAGTCGGGTATCGGGCGCGGCGGCGTTCGACCACTCTGCGAGCGCCGTCGAATCGCTGTCGCTGACCGGTGAGCAGGAGACCGACGAACTGCGGATTCTGGCCGGTCACCTCGTCGTCTCTGCAGACAACGAGACTGCAGCAAAACGGATTGCAGACGCCCGGTGGGCACTCGAGCACACCCGCGGAGACCTTCACACGGGCGTCGAACGGAGTGCGACGGCACACATCCGGAACGCCGAACGCGCGTACGATCGCGCCCAGACGCGGATCGAAGACGCCGACGCGGACGATTTCGAGACGCAGGCGAGCGCGATCAACCAGTATCGGATCGCCTGGCTGCAGGCGACGAAGGCGCTCGACGCGATCGACGCCGCGACGCCCCCCGAAGTGACGATCACGACCCGTGGGGACCCACCGCGTAACGGCAGTGAGTCGATCACGGGCGAGATTCGAGGGACCGTCTTCGACGTTCGTCCCGAGACGTTGACCAACGCGACGGTAACGGTCGGCGGAAACGAGACGAAGACCGTTCCGCTCGAGACCAGTGGTAGCCGCGCCAACGCCACGTTCGCGACGAACGTGACGCTCCACGAGCGGATCACGTCGGTCGAAGTCGAAGTCGTCGACCGCGTCTCGGAGAGCAGCGGGGACGACGAGCAATCCAAGCGCGGTGGAAACGCCGGGAACGGGAACGGGAACGGGAACGGGAACGGGAACGGGAAATCCAGTACAAACGACCGTGGTGCCGGCGGAGCACCGGCCGGCAAATCCGACGGTCCCCAGGTCGACACCGACGTCGTTCTCTTCGACGGCGACGGACTGCCAGATACGTACGAAACCGAGGTCGTCGGGACCGATCCGCACGATCCAGACAGCGACTCGCCGAACGTCGACGAGGACGTCGGCGACAACGGGGTCATCGACGGCCTCGAGGACTTCGACGACGACAACGTCACCAACTATCACGAGGGCCGGTTCGACACCGACCCGTTCGCGGCCGACACCGACGGTGACGGGCTTCCCGACCGTTTCGAAGTCCAGTACCCGACGCTCGACCAGACGAGTGCAGACACCGACGACGACGGGGTCACCGATGCCGAGTGGGACGTCGACGACGACGGGGTCACCGATGCCGAGTGGGACGTCGACGACGACGGGTTGACGAACTACGAGGAGTACGAAGCCGGGACCAATCCACTTCTGGCCGACGAGGACGGAGACGGATTGAACGATAGTCGTGAACTCGAGGTCGGAACCGATCCACGAGATCCCGACACCGACGGTGACGGCCTGCTCGACGGCGAGGAGATCGAACTCGGGACCGATCCGCTGGTCGCCGACACCGACGGCGACGGCGTCGACGACGGCAACGCCACCCACACGACGAGCGCGAGCAACGACTCGCTCGGCGTCGACGTCGCCGTAACCGGCCCGGGGAACCTCGCGGAGGGCGTGACGATCGACCCGAACGACGACCAGCGGTTCGAGACCCACGGCGTCGAGAACGCCAGCGTCTCGCCGGTGATCGAACTCGAGTCCGAGCGGGAGTTCGACCGCGCGAACGTCACCGTCGCGTACGACGAGACGGCCGTCGACGACGGCGAGGCGGACGAACTGGCGGTGTTCCGATTCAACGAGACCACACAGACGTTCGAACCGCTTCCCTCGACGGTCGATCCCGAGAACGGAACGATCACGGGAGAGACCACACAGTTCTCGACGTTCGTCGTCTTCCACGTGCCGAACTGGGTCGCCCAGTTCGAGGCGACAGAGCCGGTCGACGGGGGTACTGGTGGGAACGTCTCCGAGACCCAGCCCGTCGACACGATGTTCGTCGTCGACACCTCGGGTTCGATGGGCTGGAACGATCCGAACGGGTACCGGAAGACCGCAGCGAAGCGGTTCGTCGGCGCGCTGATCGACGGCGATCGGGCCGGGGTCGTCGACTTCGACAGTTACGCGACGGTCACGCAGGATCTTTCGGGCGATTTCGACGCCGTCAACGACAGTATCGACCGACTCGGTGCCTCCGGTGGGACGAACATCGGTGCTGGACTCCGCGAAGCGAACCGCCACTTCGACGCCAAGAGCAACGATTCACGCTCGAAAGTGACGATTTTGCTCACCGATGGTGACGGAAGCGGCGGCAGAGCCGAGGCGGAAGCCGCCGCCGAGCGGAATATCACGATCTACACGATCGGGTTTGGATCGCCCAACGAAGCGAAACTGAAGGCGATCGCGAGCGAGACCAACGGGACGTACTACGAAGTCGATAGTGCCGAAGACCTCCCCGACGTGTTCTCGCGAGTTGCCGAGAACACGACTGGCGGGACCGATACCGACGGCGATGGACTGCCGGACGAGGTCGAGGCGACGGGTCTTCGAACCGGCTGGGCGGAGTACGTCTACACCGACCCGTACGACGCCGACACCGACGGCGACGGCCTCGACGACGGAGAAGAGATCGAACGCAGGGTCACTGTCGACGTCAACCGGTCCGGGTACCAGTACAACTACACCTACTACGAACTCCGGAGCGATCCGTCGAAGCTCGACTCTGACGGAGACGGTCTCGACGACTACACGGAGACGCGTGAGCCGACGACCGTCGTCCACACGACCGATCCCGACGCGACGAGGGCGGTCACCGAAGCCGGCGGCGAGAACGCCGACGCGATCGACGGCGAGTACGAAACGTACGAGGTGTACACCGATCCGCTAGAAGCGGACACCGACGGCGACGGCCTCGACGACGCTCGCGAACGCGCACTCGCGACGGACCCGATGGATCGGGATACCGACGGCGACGGCATCGCCGACGCGGACGAACTCGAGGGCGTCGGTGATCCGACGCTGTACGATGCCCTGCCGCCGGAGATCGACGTCCGGAGCTCGGGGTATCACATCCCCGAGATGAGCCTCGACACCACCTACTGGGTCTACGTCCACATCCGCGACCCGGCAGGCGTCGAACGCGCCGCACTGGTGAAAGACGGCAACGAGGAGAAAACCGAAACCTACGACGGCGACACAGAGGTCTACGACACCCTCGAGTTCACCGAGGAACTCGCCGAGTCGGAGACCGACGTCGACACGAGTAGCGTCACGTCGACGTTCATCTCGTTCGGTTCGAAGGCCACGGAAACGGTCGGAAGCGTCGCCGAATCCGTCGGTGACACGACGGCCGGGACGACGGTCTACGTCGAGAGCAGCGACACAAACGGCAACGGCCACCAGGTCGTCGGCGTCCAGCGGGCGAACTTCTACAGTGAGGCAGCCGGGAGCCTCTACACCGGGACGCTCATCGACCAGGCCGTCGCCAGCGAGTTCGGTACGATTTCGGGCTTTTCCTCGAGTCTCGGCGTCGTCTTCCAGGACGTCTCCCAGCTCATCGACGACCCCGCCTCCGTCGTCGAGGGGGTCCAGGCGCTCCTGTCGCTGGTCGAAGAGGAGCAACTCGGGGCCGCCGAGACGCTGGTCGAGGCGATGGTCCAGGGCGTCGAGCAAAAGCAGGCGCTGAACAATCCCTACGGCTCACTCGAGGAGAAAGAGCATCCCGCACTGTACGACACGTTCCGGGTGAACTGGTACGAGGGCTACGCCGGCGGCTTCCTCGTCAAGACCGCACTCGGTGGCGCGACCTCGAGTAGCGCCAAAGCGACGATCAAGAGTACGGATGCCGTCCAGGACGTCAGCTCGAGGCTGGCCGATACCCGGGCACTTCGGGCACTCTCGCGCGTCGAGGATGCGAAAGACGCCGCGAAGGCCCGTGCGACCGCCCGCATTCTGCTCGCTGTCGACGGTGACGCTGCCGAGCCGCTGTTGAGTCAGGCCGATACTGCTGGCAGTGCATACCGGCTCTGGCGTCACCAGCGGGCGATGGACGCGGACGTGGACAAACTATCTGAGATCGGACAAGAGAGGTTGGCGCAGACGCTCTCGAACGCGGATGCTGATGCCCAGTCTGCGATTCGCCGAATGGATCAAGACGCGCTAGACGATTTGACGGGTCTGGATGTCGATCCGACCGTCCGCGCGGGGTTAGCGCCCAAATTTGCGGAGTTGGACGCAGCAAAGCGCCAGCAGCTGACGCAAGCACTCTCCGATAATTCAGAGGCCGCAGAGAACGTCGCACGACTTGATACTGATGGGACCCGTGATGCACTCGAGTTCTACTGTGGTAGTGGGGCCACTCCAAAAATCAGTGGCGCAGGTGTATCAGCAATCGGAGACGGTCGCTTCTACAGTATCCAACCTGCGCTCAAGGAAGGTTGTACGATCCAGACCGATTTCGACTCGCCGATGTGGAAGGTTGATTCTGACGTCCGAGATTCTCTCAATAAGCGCCTAGAAACCGAAGAGTTCACTCGTCTCGTCAGAAGCGATGTCGATTCAAACGCGCTGGAGGCCACCGACGACCTGGATACGGTTTCAGCTGTGAAACGAACTGACGGTGAGCTTGTGATCGAAGGAGAAAAGCATGGTATCGACGTGAAAATGACTTATCCGGACAATCAGGAAAGCTTCTATACAACAAATAGTGATACTGTGGATTCGATCGAGGACCTTCGTGACATGAGCAGTCAGAAAATTGGTGCAGACGTGGTCGAAGAGGAGATCGTACCGAAACTCATCGAACAGCGAGATGGCTACGAACTCCTTTATGCGGAGCAGAAAGGTGGGACAGACGCTGGGATCGATCTCATATCAAAGGACAGTGATGGAAATTACATAATTACGGAAGTCAAATTCACACGTTCAAGAGAGACACCAGGAAAGGGAATGATGGACTCGTATCGGGGTGACTATCGTCAGATGACCGACGAATGGATCGAGGATAGCTTCGAAAAAGAAATTGATGAGAGCGAGTTGAGTGAGTACGAGAGTGTGCGAAACGTAATCGAGATCAATTCATATAAGAAAGAAACAATTGTCGTTCAGGATAGTTCCACATCACGGTCGATCACCGAAGGGCTCACAGATTTCGAACTCGATGATGTGACTGTCGTCCGAACCGGTGGTGTGACACGATGAAATATTCCGAAGAAACGCTTCACGAGTGTCTAAAAGACGGTCTAGAGGGGCTTCAACGGAAAGAACGACTGTGGCAAGACGGTGGCGTTCCCATTGACGGGATAACTAATATCACCCGGGCTACGGCGAAAGAGTACGAACGGGTAGCAACATGTGCTGCGTTACTTAATGCAACACAGCAGTCTTGGCTGTGGTTTGGGAAAGCAGCTCAGTTCTATTTCGAGCAGATTTGTGCAGGTCGTCTTCGGCGTGACATTCGTGGGCGGTTCGTCTGGGAGGGAGAGCCCCGAAAATTCTACCATGCATTGAACACCGCCGTACTGAGCCGGCAGGAGGAACTCATTACGGAGATTGCAACTGCAGCCATCGAGGTAGACGAATCCTATCTGGAGGAGTTCGCTGCAGACTATCCAGATAGTCCGCCTCAATATTACGACATGAAAGTACACGCTGCGCTGATACTTGACGATGACCAGGTGACGGTGTATCTCGATGAGCTGCGTGCCGCGATCGACGAGCATGCAGACGCGAGCCAGTACTGGAAGACGATTCCTCAGTATTATCAGGCGATCGTCGACGAATCAGCGTCAGCTGCTGAAGCGGCTATCGCGGACCTCTATAGTTTCTTTGCAGATCACGAACCAGATCCTGAAGATCCACGAGAGTATGTCCTCCACGACGTCTGTGCGTACATTGTACTTGCACGTCATCGGGACATAGGTGTGGACGTTCCCCTCGAGTCAGACCGCCTTCCAGCGGCACTTCTCAGGGACGACGCTCCAGAGGACGACGTCGAATTGGACGTTGAACCAGGTGATATACGGGTCAATAGCACGGTCGGCCTGTTTGAGCTCGAATATGATGACGATGGAACACCGGTGATCGCCGGCCGAATATACCACCCAGGTGGCGAGCCAGTGAGCGCCGACGACGTTCCCGAGCGAGAGGCAGGTCAGGTGCTCTCCGACGACTGGATCAAGGCTGCCCTCGAGGAGGCTAACTGGCGCGACCACTATGACAATGAGTTGGTTGCCGACGCGACGGCAGCCTTCGAAAATGGGGAGCTGATCCGGAAATTGGTCGTCGTCCAAGATCGAGTTGATCAGTACACGTTCGACGAATCGATGAGTGAACTGCCGGTCGACGATATCGAACTCCTGAAAGGGGCTGGTCGGCGGAGCTGAATCGGTATCCTCCTCGTGTGACCACCTTCTCGCAAACGGCGGGGAAGATGTCACCGACGATCTCCCGGTGGATATATCGGGCTTCGATAACCCGGATATGACCGTAAGAATCGTCGATACCGACGGCAACGTCATTGACGGCGGTGAATTCGATCTCAGCGAACACTACGAAGAGGTCAACTGCCTCGGGGTCAAGTGGTTCGAGACGCCTCCGGCGTCTCGTCATCACGGAAGATCGAAGATCTTCCGAACGACCCCGAGGCTTGCCAGTGGACTCCCGTTCTACCCGAGTAACTCGGCAGGTGTGTAATCACCGTTCACGTTCAGCGTCCCTGACTTGAGGGTCAGTTGACTGGTGGCCCATCCACCGCGAGACTTCTGCCCGCGATGGATATACCCGCAATACCGCACAGCGATGTTCTTCGCCGCGTTGTAATCCGCGTTCACCTCATACCCACAATCCACGCACTCGAACTGTTTGTCGTCGCGGTTATTCTCGTGGGTAAACCCACAGCAAGAGCAACGCTGCGACGTGTACGCAGGATTCACAGTATCCACGAACAACGCCGTGGATTCAACTTTGTACTCCACGAGTTCCACGAATTTCGCGTAGGCCCACTGCTGGAACTTACTGCCGTTGGCGATGTTCTCGCGGATGTGGTCGAGGTTCTCGAAAATGATTCCGTCCACATCCGCTCTCTGGGCTTCCGCGATGAGGTCGTTCGCCCGATTGTGGAGCCAGTCCAACGACCAATCACTGAACTTGCTGCCGATGGATTGAATCGTGAGGTGCGCGGAGCGAGTACCCGTTTGTTGCAGTTTGGCGCGGCGTTGTTCGTACTGGTCGCGTTTGTGGGTGAGGTAGTCCGCACTGCCGATGAATTTGCCCGTGCTGGTGACGGCGAACGCGCCAGTCACGTTCAGGTCAACACCGAGAACCACTCCGTTCTCGGCACCATCATCATCGTGACTGGCTTCTTGGCGTTCCGTTCCGTTCCGTCACCCTCGTAGTCGGGGTTCTTCAGCGTAACGTGCAGGTAACATTCCTCGCTGTGTTCATCATATTGAAGTGTAGCACTTGAGGCATCCCACTCGTCGCTCTCATAGTAGCGACCGAACGGTGTCTCATCCCGCTCGTCTTCAGGTGGCAACACGTAGTCAGCTTTGACTCTGCCGTTGACCGTGGAGAGTGTCGCGTGGTCAGCATTGAACGTCGCGGAGCGTTTGTCGTACACTATGCTCCACGACTCGAAAACGGGTTGACTCGTCTTCTCACCTTTCTTCAACTTCTCGACGCCTGCATCAACGGCTTCGATGGCACGGCGAATGCCTTTCTGGACGAGGTTGGCTGTTAGGTCGTGTTCTGCTTTCAGGTCGTCGTAGAGTGCTTTCTCGGCTTTGGCTTTCGACGTGATACAGTAATCGTCGTAACGCCACGCCCAGTCACTTGTCTGATTCGCACAGTCGAGGAACTGGTTTTTCGTCTGGTGGAGGTCGTCCTCACGGTCGCTAGGCACGTCGAGTTTGACGATGACCGTGCGGCGCGGAGCGTCGTCCACCATCTACTTCACATGTAGGAAAATTGTCTCATAAAGATTCGTATTGCGTT
Source organism: Natribaculum luteum (assembly GCF_023008545.1). Classification (NCBI taxonomy): domain Archaea; kingdom Methanobacteriati; phylum Methanobacteriota; class Halobacteria; order Halobacteriales; family Natrialbaceae; genus Natribaculum; species Natribaculum luteum. The sequence continues at coordinate 415,065 of NZ_CP095398.1, forward strand.
GGGAGTCGGGGTTGTCTTTGCTGCGTGGGTTGATTCCCAAGTGTCGGCTTCCTCCCCGAGGTCAAGCCTCGGGGCATCCGCCTCGACCGCCTGTGAACAATGCCAACTAAAGACTACGACTACATCACGTACGATGAACGTCTCTTCCGGCTGCGGTTCGAGACACCGCTCGAGGACCTGAACTCCGAACAGCAGTTTGAACGTGGCCTACAGACGGTCACTGAGACGATCGACGCTTTCGAGCCCCTGCTCTACCCAACAGCCGTCGAGTACGTCGTTTCCAGTGCTGATGAAGACGAGTCTCACGGGAAGAAACTCCATGATAACACGGGTATTTCGTCCGTCGAGATCATTGACTCGATTCGACAGATTGCAGAGTCTACTTCTGCCCCACGTCTTGCCCGGCTCGAATTCACGGGTAGCGTGCGAATCACGCTCTCAGATGGGATCCATTATTTTGGCGGAGAAGGTGATCTCTCCGACGCTGAAAAACGGGTAACACCATCGAGTGACGTTTCTACCCCCCTCGAGATCACTATTCAGCAACACGACGTTATGAGACCGTCACAGACCGAGATAATTCGTATCGAAGGGCATTCGGACCACTGGCTCGATGGCGACGAGGAGAAGTTCTATCTCCCCGAAGCCACACCACTGGCAAAGATCGACCAGTCGCGACTCGCGGCGGCGCTTTCGACCCTCTACGATGCCGTCGACCCCGTCGAGATCGTCTTCGATACGTTCGAGAACACGGAGGGGTGGCACACGCCGGAACAGACCGTCCCCGCATACCAGTCACTGCAGACCCGACACGCCGTCGAATGGGTATTCGACAACTTCGAACGACGGCCACCTGACGAGACCTCACTCGAGTTCGACTACACCGGTGACGAAGTTCATCCGCTGGTAACACACACACAGGGGAGTTCCCCCGATGAGAAGGTACACCTCTTCCTTCGGAAAGCGATCCCCGAGGACCGACTCGAGGACGGTGCGACCGCCACAGTTCGCTATCCCAGCAGTACTGCTACCTTCAGTAGAGATCCCAGCGGAAAGTGGATTCTCGACGACGAATCGAACCTGTAGCAGCACCGCTCGATAGCCGTTACGAGACGCCTGCGGCGTCTCGAATCACTTGACCCCGAGTGGTCCGATGTCAGCTCCGCGCCGGCGCACTCTGGGAACTCGACGACGGTGCGTTCCTCCATCGGACGATCGACGCTCGAGGCAACCCTATCGGCGATCTCCCGGATGGGGTCAGCCCTGCAGACGAACCGTACCCGCCGCTAATTCGGCTCGACGTGCCGCCGGCGTTCGTCCGCCTCGAATCGCCGACAGACGAGAACATCGTGACGAAAGTCATGACGATGGACGTCGACGGCATCGAACGGCTCATCGAGCAGCGGATACTGTGAGCCCACACGACGACGCAGCAGTGGAGTATGGCGTGGACTCCCGTTCTGGCCGACTCGGTGGAAAAGACTGACTCCGGTCGCGCTCGCCATCCCGCTGTCCCCTGCCCATGCGCTATAATAGCACAGACCGAATGGGTTTGGACATGGACGTCTTCGAGGCGATCGAGACGCGACTCGAGATCAAGGAGTTCGACGATCGACGGGTCGACGAGACGGTGAAGCAAAAAGTACTGGACGCCGGACGACTCGCGCCCAGCGGGCGAAACCTTCAACACTGGCAGTTCGTTCTCGTGGACGACCCGGAGGACGTCGGTCGGTTGGGGGAGCTGAGCCCGACGGGCGGATGGGTCGCAGACGCGGACTTCGCGGTCGTCGTCTGTACCGATCCCCAGTACGACTTCAACGAACTCGACGCCGGCCGGGCGGTCACGCACATGCAACTCGCGGCCTGGGAAGACGGCGTCGGTTCGCGCATCTACACGGTCGACCGACCCGCCGTGAAGGAGTTCCTCGAGATCCCCGACGACGTTGACCTCACGCTCGTCGCTGGCTTTGGCTATCCGACACACGACGTCGAGGGGGTCAAAGACCGCAGACCGCTCGAGGAAGTCGCCTCGCGTGGCCGATACGGACGCCCGCTCGAGTAGGGTGGAATCCCCCCTCGATAGCTAACACTCCCCTCGGAGACCGATCCGAGTGCATGCGAGAACAGAGACGTCCTGACAGTCTTCCCGCGCTGAAAGTCGAGGATTGCCGAACGAGGGATAATAAGTCCCGGCGTGGACGGTGATGGTGAATGGTCATTCAGTCATTATGAAGCCGTGGAGACAGCAGGCCGTGGAGACAGACGTCGGAGACGACCTGCTCGAGTGGAGTCGGACGTCCGGCCCGTTATTGATCGGAATCGTCGTTTCGCTGCTGTTGTTTCTGTTTGCAGTCCAGTTGCTAGGGACGTCGACGGAGTCTGCAGCGGGCTCGCTCGAGCGACTCTTCAGGCGATACGTCGCCGGGGGTGGATCCGCCCTGGGGGTGAGCTGGATCGCGACGTACGTGCTCACCAACGGGTCTGTGGTGGCCGCACTCTCCGTGTCGCTATTCAAGGCGGGAATCGTCACGGCCCAGCAGCTGTTTCTGATGATCGCGGGGTCGCGTCTCGGGGCGGCCGCGATCGTCCTCCTGATCGGGGGCCTCGATTACTTCCAGAAACGGCGCTACTCGATCGGCGAGGCCACCGAGCTGGGCGTACTGACGTTCCTGTTGACCCACACGGTCTACCTGCCGGCAACCATTTTGGGGTATCTCCTGTTACCGTCACTCCAGACGCTACTCGAGGGTGTGACCGGCCGGTTCGAGCTCGCCACGCATCCGTTGGCGGTCTTCGAACCGATTACGCAGGCCATCGTCGACGCCACAGGCGTGGGTCTGGGGCTGGCCGTCGCCATTCTCGTGTTGTTCACCAGTCTCACCCTCTTCGACTGGGTCCTCGAGCGGGTCGACACCGAGTGGCTTCGCAAGCACTTCTTCAGTCGGTTCCAGCACAAGTGGACCTCCCTCGGACTGGGGATCCTCATCACCGGTCTCACGACCAGCGTCGCGTTCTCACTGGGCGTGATCGTACCGCTCTATAACCGCGAGTACGTCAAACGGCGGGAGATCGTTCCCTACGTTCTCGGGGCGAACATCGGGACGCTCTTCGATACGGTCGTCATCGCCGTGCTCCTGGACACTCCCGAGGGAGCGACGATCACGCTGTCACTGCTTGCAATTGGGACAGTCATAACGGTCGGCATACTGTGGGCGTTTTCGCCGTACTTTCGGTCGATCGAAACGATCCACCGCCAACTCACTAACGATCACCGGTATCTCGCCGCCTTTTTCCTCTCACTGGTCGTCGTTCCGACGGTAATCGTCTTCCTGCCAGTCGTCCTGTGACCGGCACCGCGGTCCTATTTAATCCGGTGTGCCGAAGTGACGGTATGGCTTCGATCGACAGGGTTCTCGTGGCGTTCGATGGCACACCTCTCTCGACGAAGGCACTCGAACACGCGCTCGACGTCTACCCGGACGCGTCGATTACGGTCCTCCACGTCATCGACTACGTCGAAGAGAGCTACGGCGCGAAAGCGCTGGTCGGTGACGAGACGCTTCAGGAGCGGGCCCACGACCGGTCGGCAGAACTGCTCGCCGAGGCCGAGGAGATCGCCGCCGAACACGACCTCGAGGTGTCGACGGCGACGGAGGTCGGCAAGTCCGCAGACAAAATCGTCGAGTACGCCGATACACACGACAGCGAGATCATCGTGATCGGGAGTCACGGACGGTCGGGCATCTCTCGAATACTCCTGGGTTCGGTCGCCGAAACCGTAATCCGCCGTGCGTCAGTGCCCGTCACCGCCGTCAGGTAGACTCGACTCGAGACCGGCGCGTCGGATCTCGGACTGCTCGAACGACTCGATTCGACCGCGATCTCTCAGTACTCTGGGGAACGTGCTTCTGGAAGCCGGTCTGGCTATCGTTCACCCGTTCTCGCGATCTTGCAACCGTTCACGGCGCCGCTGGAACTCGTCCTCGTCGATCTCGCCGCGTGCGTACTGGCGTCGAAGAGTCGTCATCGCCGAATCGGTGTTCTCTGACCGAGTGTCTTTGCGGTGGCGCGCCCAGTAGAGCACTCCACCGATCACGCCGAGAACTCCGAGTGCACTGCCGACGAATGGGAGACCACTACCCCAGCCTCCGTTCCGTCCGTTCATCATTCCTGGTCCTCTCCCAGACCCCATCATTCCACCACCGGTATCCCCGTCGCCGGTGGAGCCTTCACTGACGCCGGCGGTCCCCTGGTCGACGATCGTCTCGCTTTCGGGTACGTCCCCGTACGGGATCGGGCTCTCTTCGGCTGGACCACCGGGGCTATCGACGACGATTCGACCGACCATCCCGACCGACTCGTGTGGGATACAGTAGTAGTCGTACGTGCCCGGCGTCTCGAACGTCTGCTCGAAGCTTCCTTCCGAGATCGTGCCGCTATCGAAGGCAGTAGCGTCCGATGGGATGCGGTCTGGATAAGCCGTCGCCGAGTGCGACCCAGCTTCGATCTCGAAGCGAACGGTGGCTCCAGGCTCGACGTACAGGCCGATCGGATCGAAGTAGTTGTTGCCCATCTCGACGACGGGCGTCTCCTGTGCGGTCGCTGACTGTGTGAGTCCCGTGCTCGCGACTGCACTCGCTCCGAGCGCTCGCAGGAACTGTCGTCTACTGTGATCTGTCATGGATCTGGTGTCGGTCTCCGTTCGTTATTCGCGGACGATGTCGACGAGCGTCGTGGGCGTCTTCCGGACGCCGTACTCCGCGGCCGTTTCCAGATCGGTCTGAATGTCGACCTCCCGGAACTCGACGTCCGGATACTCGTCCTCGAGGCCGTCGTTTTTCTCCCGCTGTGTTGCGCACGCCCCGCACGTCTCCTGCGTGAAGAGGATGACGTCGATCACATTCTACGCTACGGTCTTGCTTTTTAACGCCATTTCCCTTCACAATCCTGCGCTAAGACTGACCCAAATTTTCGATTCCAAGGGAGGCGTCGAGAGAGGGGTGCTCGAGCCGTGGCGGAACTCATCCGGTTCGCTCGAGCTGGTCTCGTCGGCCACAAGCGTCGGTGTAGACGGGCTGACAGTCAGGCAGCCCCAGAATCGGGGGCGAGGATGTGTCCCTGCCCCGACACGCATCCGTCCGAGCCCACCGATAAGGAAATCCGCCGTGTGGCGGTGCCCCAGGCGGGACCAGCCCGCAATCGGAGTAGTCGAGAGCGGGAATGGAGTGATTCTCGCCTCGATGAGGCGAGGTTCGTGCCTCTCAGTGGTGCTCGTGGTTCTGGGAGGAGTTGACTCCCGAAACCTGCGGGTGTGCGTGCGAGAACGCGGTCGGGTTCTTCTCGAACGAGCGCTTGCACTGGTTCGAGCAGAAGTAGTACGTCTCGCCGTCGTGGGTGGCACTCGGACCGCTCTCGTCGGCCCGCATCCCGCAGACTGGGTCGCGATACTGTCCGGGCGCACCGAGTCCCCGTCGGTAGACGTAGAGGAGGAATCCCGAGAGGGCGAACGCGATCAGGTTGAGGTAGAACCGGTAGTCTCGTTCGAAATACGTTTGTTCGGTCGCGGTCTGCCCGCCAGCGAGGTTCGGGACGATGTCGAGGACGGAGAACAACTGCTCCATGAGAAAGCCAGTGAAGGCCATCGTCACGAAGAAGACGCCGAGGATGTACAGCATCACGGTCCAGCCGTAGTACTTCCGGTAGACGTTCAGGACCGGGATCGTGATGAGATCGGCGTAGACGAACGCGATGACGCCCGCAAAGCTCACCCCGCCGCCCCACAACGCGACGGCGAACGGGACGTTGCCGATACTCCCCACGAAGCTGATGACCGCGATCGCCACGCCCATGACCGCGTTCTCCGCGCTCACGAGCAGTCCGTCACCCTGGAGGAAGAGCGTGTTCCACACGCGCTGCGGGACGAACACGATGACGAAACCCGAGATGAGAAAGCCAGCGACGACGTCCTTCCAGATCATCGACCACTCCTTGCGATACTGGTTCCCGAGCTTGTACCAGCCCCCCCACGACAGGAGTTCGTCCCGCCAGCTGCCGCTTCCCGAGACCGCTTGCTCGTAGGTCTCGAGACAGCCCGCAGAACAGAACTTCAGCGTTTCACCGCCGTCGGTCACGAGCGAGTACTCGTCTTTCCCCTCCATTCCACAGGTTGGATCTTCGGTGATGCCCTGGTCGTGATCGCGCTGGCTCAGTTCCTCCCGGACCTCGTCGAAGAGAGTCTCCGGGAGCGTCAGGTGGACGATGAGCGCCATCACGGCGATGAGGATGATCCCACCGAACAGTTCGGCGACCAGAAACTCCCAGCCGAGCAGGATCAGGATCATCAGCCCCAGTTCGACGATCAGGTTCGTCGAGGCGAACATGAACGCGAGGACGTTCACGACGTGTGCGCCCTTCTTGAACAGCCCCTTCCCGATCGCGACAGCGCCAAAGCTACACCCGCTACTGGCGGCGCCGAACAGCGTCGCTTTCGCGACCCCACTGACGTCTCCCTCACCGAGGACCCGTGCCATCCGCTCTTTGGAGACGTAGACCTGGACGAGACTCGTGATGACGAGTCCCATGATAATCGCCCAGGCAGCGGTCCAGAGAAAGCCGACTCCAATCCGCATCGACTCGAGAATTCCGTCGACGAGCGCGGCTTCCATAGGTAGACTATCGCAGCCTCATTTTTGCCCGTTTCTCTTAAGAAATCGAAGAATAGCCGACCGGATTCTGAACTATCGAAGATATTTCTGACCGCTCATTCCAAGTATGTTCGCTTTAACCAACATCACGAGAACGGCGGTCACGTCTCCTCAGTTCATCTGGACACTCACACTGTGGCTGTCCGTTCGAAAACAGGCAGAAAACTAGCTCGTGGAACACGTCTCGGTGCACCTCGAGGTCGAGAAACCTTGCGACGACGCAACGCACGGGCAGTGGACGACTCGGGCGGAGTGACCTATCGGTACCGCGCTGTGGCCGGTGGTGCGGTGAGCCGTGCAGGCATCGATTCTGCCCATCGCCGCCACGTGATCTGGTTTTGTAGATGCAACGGTGGTGCAACGGAGTTAATCTGGTCGTAGGAATATCCCTGGAAGTCGATCGTGTGCGTATGGAAAGGTGGTACAGGCGATCGATCGTCTCGAGTGGCATAGGGCTCGCCGCGGGGAGGGCTCGTCGCAGCTGTGGGAGCAGGCGAAGAGCGAGGGGCTGAGAATACGAAACCGGTCGACGAGCCAGCGGGCTGGTCGTCGTCTCGCGGGAACGCCGCGTACGTCGCGACCGACCGGTTTCCCGAGCCGGAGGCCGTCGCCTGGACGTACGGGGAAACCGGTGATCTCGCTGCCGTCGACGGCTGCGTCTATCTGCGAACCGACGACGGCGACGTCGAGTGGAAGCGAGCGACTGTCGACGTGGAGGTGGAAGACCGCGGATGGTGGCCGTGGAACGACGACACAGAGGAGTGTTCGTTTAAACAGATCGACGTCGCGGTCGCGGACGAACGCCTCTACGCGATAACGACCGGGGAGCGATTCGAGGCCGTCACGGTACTCGATGCTCGCTCTGGCGACACGCACTGGACGGCTGTGGATCGAGGGACCACCTACTGGGGGCCGACCGTCGTGACCGACGAGAAGATCTACGCCCGCTACGATACCCCGGACCTGACGCTCAGTCCGGACGAAAGCACCAGGACGTTCCGGGGATCTACGAAGGCGGCAATCCCGCCAGTACGGGTGACGTCACGATCACCGCCGGGCGGTATGGCTTTGGAGGGAACGGCTGGTCGAAACGCCCTGGCGGGGTCGACGCCTTCTCCGATCCGCAGATCGCCGGCGAGTCGGTTATCGTCTTCGTGCAGGCCAATCGGCCCTACGGCCGCGATCTCGGTCAAATTATCGAGTTTGACCTTCACGACGGCATCCCGAAGTGGTCGATCTCCGACGACATCGTCGATGCCGGCCGTCTGTCGTCCTCCTTCACCGTCGGTGAAACCGCCCTCTATGTCCAGCACAGAACGAGGGGCCTCGTCGCCATTCGACCCGCGCGACAAGACACGATCGACGACGATAACGAGACCGACGACGATTCCGATGGCGACGCCGACGACACCAGCGGGAACGATACCGACACCAGTGAGCAGGACGATCGAGAATCCGCTAGCAACTCGAGTCCGAAGCAAAACGAAACCGATGCCGATCCCGGGAACGACTCGAACGACACCGACGACGCTGGTGACGAACAGGGGGCCAGGGTAGGGCCATTGAGTCCAACGACACCAGCGGGAGTGCTAACTCCAGCGAGGGCGATGCCGACGACGTCCCCAGCTTTACTGGGGGCGCGAGCCTCGTTGGCGGTGCGCTCGGGCTCGAGTGGCTTCGTCGCCGAGCATCCAGTGACGAGAGACGAATGACGATCCACGTTCTAGGGACGGCGAAAGCCACGGCTTTCGCCTCGACGATCCGTGACCTCCCTAACGGGCGGTGAACGGCGGTCAACCGCCTCGGGGTCAGGCCCCGTGGCATCCGCCTCGTACCGCCTGTGAAGGCGTCACCGCACTGAACGGCGACTACTCCGCGTCAGGCCACCGTTCGATGTACACCGTCTCGTCGGTGTAAAAGCGGATCACGTCCTCGGCCTGGGCGTGGAGGTCGCCGAAGAAGGAGTCCTTCTGGCCGCCAAAGTGGAAGAATGCCATCGGCGCAGCCGTGCCGACGTTGACGCCGACGTTGCCGGCCTCGACGTGGAGCCGGAACTCGCGTGCCTCTCGGCCGCGCTCGGTGAACAGGCTCGCGGCGTTGCCGTACCGGCTCGCGTTGACCGTCTCGAGGGCGTCCTCGAAGCTCTCGGCGCGGACGAGTCCGAGGACGGGGCCGAAGATCTCTTCGCGGGCGATCGACATCTCCCGTGTGACGTCGCCGAAGATCGTCGGACCGAGGTAGAACCCGTCGTTCGGCACGTCGGCCTCGCGCCCATCGAGCAGGAGTGATGCACCCTCGTCGACGCCCGCTTCGACGTACTCTCGGACGGTCTCGACCCGCTCTTCAGAGACGAGCGGCCCCATCTCGGTGGTCGGATTGCCGCCGGGACCGACCTCGAGTGCGGCCGCCCGGTCGACGATCCGCTCGGCGAACTCGTCGTAGACGTCCTCGTGGACGATGGCGATCGGATTGGCGAGACAGCGCTGACCCGAGTTAGCGAACGCGGAACTGATCGTCTTCTCGGCGGCGTACTCGAGGTTCGCCGAGTCCGAGACGACGACGTGGTTCTTCGCCCCGCCCTGCGCCTGGACGCGCTTGCCGTTCTCTGCTGCGGTCTCGTAGATGGTCTTTGCGACCGGCGTGCTGCCGACGAACGAGGCGCCGACGACGTCCTCGTGCTCGAGTAACTGAGTTACCGTCCTGGGGCCGCCGTTGACCAGCGAGACGACGCCTTCCGGAAGGGAGGTCTCGGCGAGGGTCTCGATCAACGCCCGGGCCGTCAGCGGCGTCTTCTCGCTGGGCTTGAGGACGAACGCGTTCCCGGTCGCGACCGCGTAGGGGAGAAACCACAGGGGGATCATGCCCGGGAAGTTGAAGGGCGTGATCGCGGTGAACACGCCCAGCGGGTGACGGATCGCACGCTCGTCGATGCCCGGCGCGGCGTGCTGGATCGACCCTGCCTGCATCAGCGTCGGCGCGCCGCAGGCGACTTCGACGTTCTCGATGCCCCGACGCAACTCGCCGCGGGCCTCGTCGATCGTCTTGCCGTGCTCGGCGACGATCACCGACGCCAGCTCGTCGATCCGTTCCTCGAGCAGGTCCTTGAACTCGAACAGCGGCTGGACGCGCTCTTCGATCGGGCGGTGTCGCCACTCCTCGAACGCCGCCTGTGTCGTCTCGACGGCCCGGTCGACGTCGGCGTCGGAACTGAACGGCGTCTCGGCGATGCGTTCGCCGGTCGTCGAATCGACGACGGTCTGACGGTCGTCGCCGGACGGCTCCACCCACTCGCCGCCGACGTAGTTTCGGACGGGCCGCTCGAGGGTCGACGTCGCTTGCTCGTCGCTCATGGCTCAATGTGCTCCTCTTCGATCGCGATATCTCGCTTGCGGAGTTCGGCGACGAACGCCTCGGGGTCGAGCACTTCCTCGGGCGGCTTCGCACCCGTCTCGAGCGCCTCGCCGTCGCCGACCATCGCGGCCGCGACGCCCATCGGGACGCCGGTCCAGACGGCCGTGGCCTTCAGCCCCCAGTCGTCGAGTCGGGACTCGACGACGACGGTGTAGCGGTAGTGTGCTGGCTCGCCGTCCTCGGTGCCGTGGACGTCGACGCGGAAGGATTTCCACTCCTCGACGGCACCCGGCTTCGGCTGGCGATCGAGGTGCCAGTCGAGGAACTCCCGCGGCGTCGTCTCGACGCTCTTGAACTCGACATCCTCCTCGCTGGTGAGGTTCAGTCCGATGAGGACGTCACAGATGTTCACCAGATCGGGCGAGAACGCCACCCGGAAGTCGACGGTGTCGACGCCCTCGAACGTCTCCGGCATCGTCGCGAGTTCGGAGTGGATGCTGTGAAAGCCCTCGACCTCGCCGACGGGATCGGGCATCTCGTACGTTTCGCGGCCCGAGAGCGGTTCTAGCGTCTCGAACTCGCCGTCCTCGTAGACGACCGGCTCCATCGTCAACTCGTCGAGGATCGTCTTCGCGGAGTAGGCGAACCCCTCGCCGCCGCCCTTTGCGCCGGTGCGGATGTGAATCTCCGCGACCGAGTCGAGCCGCTGGCCGCCCCACGCGGCCGCGACGTTCGTCAACCCCGGACTCGCGCCGATGCCGAGGACGGCCGTCAGTCCTGCCTCGTCGAACGCCTCGTCCAACTCGAGTTGGTCCTGGGTCTTGTGGTAGAGGCCGCCGAGGTCGAGGTAGTGACAGGCAGCCTCGAGACAGGCTTCCATCACGTCGACGTTGAACGCGTACGGGAGGGCGTTGGCGACGACCTCGCCGTCTTCGATCGCAGCGACGAGCGCCTCGTGATCGGTCACGTCGACTTTCGCCGTCGTGATCGTGCCCGTGTACTCGCCGTCGCGCAGGTCCTCGGCGAACGCCTCTGCAGCCTCGAGGTCCGCGTCCGCGATCAGCAGTTCTTCGACCGTCTCGTTCTCCGCCAGTTCCCGTGAGGTGGCCCGGCCCATCGCGCCGCAGCCACCGAGTGCAGTTACCTTCATGTTAGTAATCTTTATAGTTCATCATGACCGCTTTCACCTGCGTCATCGCCTCGAGGTGCCACTTGCTGCCGTAGCGCCCGCCCGATCCCGAGTCGCCGTAGCCGCCAAACGGGAGCAGTCGCTCCCAGTAGTTGTTCGTCTCGTTGACGAAGACCCCGCCTGCCTTCAGGCGGTTCGTAGCGTCGTGTGCGCGCTCTAGCGAGTCGGTGAAGACCGCAGCCTGGAGGCCGTACCGCGAGCGGTTGGCGATCTCGATCGCCTCGTCGTAGCTCTCGGCGCGGATGATCGGCGTCACGGGACCGAACGTCTCCTCGCGGGCGATCGCCATCTCCTCGGAGACGTCGTCGACGACCGCGGGTTCGTAGAACAGGCCGTCGGTGTCGCCGCCGGTCTCGAGCGTCGCACCCCGATCGACCGCGTCGTCGACGTGTTCGACTGCCTTCGCCTGGATGCGTTCCGAGACCATCGGCCCGACGTCCGTTCCCTCCTCGAAGGGATCGCCGAGGGCGAGTTGTTCGGTCTTCTCGACGACCGCGTCGACCAGTTCGTCGTGGACGTCCTCGGTCGCGATGACGCGTTCGGTCCCACAGCAGACCTGGCCGGCGTTCCAGTTCGACCCCCCGACGATGCTCTCTGCGGCGTGGTCGACGTCCGCGTCGTCGAGGACGAGAATCGGGTCCTTGCCACCCATCTCGAGCAGACACTGTGCGTTCCGGTCGGCCGCGGTCTTCGCGATCCCCTGTCCGACCTCGGTACTCCCGGTGAACGCGATCAGTCGAACGTCCTGGTGTTCGACGAGCGCCTGTCCCGTCTCGCCCGCGCCGGTGATCAGGTTGAACGCACCGTCGGGGAGACTCGACTGGTCGAACGCCTTCGCGATGTGGTAGGCCGTAAGCGGCGTCTCCTCGGCCGGCTTGAACACGACCGGGTTGGCCGTCGCGATGGCCGAGTAGATGCTCCCGCCGGGTACCTCGAGAGGGAAGTTCCACGGACTGATCACCGCACACGGGCCGTAGGGCTCGCGCTGGGTGTAGGCAAACCGACCCCGGTGCTCGGAGGGGACGACGTCGCCGAACAGGCGAATCGCGTCGTGGCCGTAGTCGTCGCTCGAGGAGATGACGTACTCGGTCTCCTCGTAGGACTCGTGTAGCGGCTTGCCTTCCTCGTACGTGATGCCCTCTGCGATCTCGTCTTCGTGTTCCTCGAAGTACTCGGTGACCTCGTCGAGCACCGCCGCGCGCTCGAAGGCCGTCATCTCCTCGAGTTCCCGCTGGGCGCGCCGCGCGGCCGCGACCGCCTCGCGGACGTCCTGCTCGGACGCTGCCGGGACGGTATCGATCACCGACCCGTCGACCGGGGACTCGACGTCGATCCCCTTCGAGGAATCCGCGTCGACCCACTCACCGTCAATGTATAACTGTCGCATGCGTGTGTCGATCTACCAAATGGAGCGAGGGTGGAAAAGTTTTTCTGAATTTTCCCAATCAAATCGTAAAATGTCCGAGATACAATCCGATATAGCCAATATACTTCGTGGAGTCAGGCTGAACCGAATTCGGCGAGGTCGAGTCGCTCGAGCGTCTCCGGCGTCGGTTCGCCGTCGTTCGTCCACCCGCGCAGCTCGTAGTACTCCGTCAGCATCGTCTCGAACGCCTCCTCGGTAATCTGATTGCCGTCGGCCGGACCGCCCCGTTCTAGCGGCCGTTTCATCCGCTCGGGGAGTTCGTCGTCCGATCGATCGAATCCCTCGCGCACGTTGAATAGCCGGGCGAGGTTCCAGGCGCGCTCGCCGACGGTCTCGAGTTCCGCCGCGTCGACGTCGTAACCGAGCGCGTTCAGCCACTCGGCGACCCGATCGTAGTTGTAGGCGGTGAAGTCGCAGGTCACCATGCTGTAGGTGAGCGCGCGCTCGTCTTGCTCGTCGACCACGACCGCGGCGTGGCCTGCGGTGTCGTACGGATCGCGCTCGCCGCCCATCGCGTCGGAGCCGATCGGCCAGGCGCGCTGGTGACACGCGCCCCGGTCGGAGGTCGCGTACGCGAGCGCCATCCCGAACGACGCGCGCGGCTCGTACGCCGGGAGTTCCATCCCCTTGACCTCGACGGCTGCCTCTCGAGCGCGCTGATCGCCGTCACAGAGCCGTTCGGCGGCGACGGCAGTTCCTTCGGCGAGCGCGTCGCCGATCCCCTCCCGGTGGGCGATCTCCTCGATCAGGCGGGCGGCCGCCTCTGCGTCGCCCCAGTCGATGTCGTACTCGAGGAGTCCCGCTTCGACGCACTCCATCACCCACGAGAGGGCGTTGCCGAGCGAGATCGTGTCCATTCCGAGCGTGTCCGCGCGGGTCGCGAGTTCCGTCACGGCGGTGACGTCGGTGATGTCGGTGTTCGCGCCCATCAGACCGATCGTCTCGTACTCCGGCCCCCAGTCGACGCTCGCGTCCTCGAAGGCGCCGTCGACGTCCGACTCGGAGAAGTCGGTGACGTGACCACAGGCGACCGGACAGCTGTAACAGGAGTCGGTGTCGACGTGGCCCGACGAGAACGCCTCGATGTTGAGGTCGTCGGCGTCCTCGATCCGGCCGCGCGTCCAGTTGTGCGTCGGCAGCGCGCCGATCTCCTGGGTCCAGTCGACGACGAGCTGCGTGCCGCCGTTTCGCGCCCAGCTCACCTCCTCGCTCGTCCCGAGTCGCTGCGTGTGCTCGACTCGCAGGTCGCGGACGTCGGGGGCCTCCGGCGGTCCACCCGCGGTGGCGACGACCGCCTTCAGGTTCTTGCTCCCCATGACGGCACCGACGCCGCCCCGTCCGGCGTGGTGAGTCCCTTCGTCGCTCGAGATCGTCGCGTATCGTACCAGGTTCTCGCCTGCGGGCCCGATCGCAGCCGTCTTCGTTTTGTTGCCCTCGAATCGCTCGGCCGTCTCCTTCGTGTCGAGGCCCCACAGGTCGGTGGCGTCTTCGATCGTCACCCCGTCGTCGGTCACGTGGAGGGAGACTGGCTCGTCGGCTTTCCCTTCGAAGACGATACCGAGGTGGTCCGGCAGCGCCCACCGCAACATCGTCGGGAAGTGCCCGCCGGAGTAGGAGTCGACGAACGCGCCCGTCAGCGGCGACTTCGTCACCACGGCGTACCTCGAAGTTCCTGGCGCGAAGCCGGTCAGCGGGCCGAGCATGAAACACAGCCGGTTCTCGGGACCCAACGGGTCCGTCCCGGGCTCGAGTTCGTCGAGGAGCAACGCCGCCCCAGCCCTTTGCCGGAGATGAACCGGTCGCGATACGACTCCGGGACGGTCTCAGTTTCGACGGTTCGATCGGTGAGGTTCACCCGGAGGAGGTATCGAAGTTCCTGTTCCTCGCTCGCCTGATCGGGCTCCGTGACATGTCGTCTCGAGCGTTGGCCTCCACGAACATATACCTATCCGAAAATAAGTCGATATCTGGACATGTACAATGAAATATCTTCGCCAGCCACTCGCTTCAGTCCAGAATCCTCGAGCGCGCCCTACCGGGTGAGGACGACTGCGTTCTCGCGAGACCAGCCGACGCGGATCGTCTCCCCCGTCGATCGGTACACGCCCTGGTCGCGGATCTGCATGTCGACCGTTAGCTGGTGGCCGTTCTCGAGGCGGACGACGAACTTTCCGAGGTTCCCCTTGTAGATCTCGTCGACGACCTCACCCTGGAATTCGTTGTCCTGCCCTTGGGCGTCGGCACCGAGACGAATCTTCTCCGGCCGGATCGCGAACGATGCGTCGTCCGCGTCGGTGGCTTCGGTGTCGCGGGAGACGGCGAACTCGAGACCGTCGGTCGCGATCACCGCACTGTCGTCGGTTTCGCGGTAGCTACCGCGGACGAGGTTCGTCTCGCCGATGAAGTCCGCGACGAACTCCGTCTCGGGCTGTTCGTAGATTTCGGTCGCGGTGCCGAGTTGCTCGATCTGACCGTCGTTCATCACCGCAATCTGGTCGCTCATCGTCAGCGCCTCCTCCTGGTCGTGCGTGACGTACACGAACGTGACGCCGAGGTCTTCCTGGAGGTTCTTCAACTCGACTTGCATGCTCTTTCGCAGTTTGAGGTCGAGGGCACCGAGCGGTTCGTCGAGCAACAACACGGCCGGCTCGGTCACGATCGCTCTCGCGAGCGCGACCCGCTGTTGCTGGCCGCCCGAGAGCTCGCTGATCGCCCTGTCTTCGTAGCCGGGCATCTCGACGAGCTCGAGCACGTTCGCGACACGTGCGTCGATCTCCTCGCGGCCGTGACGATCGATCAGCCCGCCGAGGGCCTCGCGCAGCCCGCCCGATCGAGTGACCGTCCCGCCGTCGGTCGCGTGGGAGTCCGGTAGCCCCTGGCGCTCGAGCCCGAAGGCGACGTTTTCGCCGACGGTCATGTGCGGAAAGAGCGCGTACGACTGGAAGACCATGCTCGTGTCGCGTTCGAACGGCGGCACGGTGTTGACGCGCTGGTCTCGTATGTGGACGTCGCCTTCCGTCGGCGTCTCGAATCCCGCGATACAGCGCAACGTCGTCGTCTTGCCACAGCCGCTGGGCCCGAGCAGCGTGAGAAACTCGCCCTGCTCGATCTCTAACGAGAGGTCGTCGACGGCGACGACGTCGCCGAATCGCTTCGTGATGTTCGACAGTTGAACGTCGTACTGGCTCATTCGTTCACGCGTTCTGGATCTCGGTCCAGGCCTGGTCGTACGTTTGCGTCGCCTGTCCGATGTTCTCGATGAACTCGAGTTTCTCCATCGTTTCGTCGTCCGGGTAGATCGACTCGTCCTCGAGGATCTCGTCGTAGATGTACTCTCCTGCAGCTTCGTTCGGACTGCCGTAGTACGTGTAGTTCGTGACCTCGGCGCCGTTTTCGGCGTCGAGGAAGTAGTTGATGAACGCGTGTGCGGCGTTCGGGTGACGCGCCTCTGCGGTCACGGCAGCCGTATCGATCCAGACGACGCCACCTTCGGAGGGGATGACGTAGTTGACTGGGGAGTAGTCCTCGTCCTCGTCGTACGTCTCCCAGTAGGCGATGAAGATCTCACCGGACCAGCCGTGAAGGGGACTGTTCTGCTCGTTGATGAGGTTCGTATCGAAGTTCGTCGAGTCGTACGCGCGAAGGAGGTCTTTCTGCTGGATGAGTATTTCTTTGGCCTCCTGGATCTCGTCCTCGTCGGTGGTGTTCAACGAGTATCCGAGCCGTTTGAGCGCGACGCCCATTGTCTCGCGCATGTCGTTGAGCATCGTCATCTGGCCCGCCCAATCGTCGTTCCAGAGTGCGTCCCAGGAGTCGATTTCGACCTCGCCGATCATGTTCTCGTTCCATCCGATTCCGGTGGTTCCCCACTGATAGGGGGCGGAGTATCGCTCCGAGCCAGGATCGTACGGGGCATCCTGGAACCTCTCCGAAAGATTATCGAAGTTCGACAGCGCGTCGAGATCGAGGGGCTGGATCATGTCCTGCTCGTGGAGGATGTTGACCATGTAGTCACTCGGGAAGATGAGGTCGTACTGGTCGGTCCCACCCGCCTGCAGGCTGTTGAACATCTCCTCGTTCGACGCGAAGTTCGAGACGTTGACGTCGACGTCGTACTCCTCCTCGAACGTCTGCACGAAGCCGTCCGGCCAGTAATCTCCCCACTGGAAGATGTTGAGGCTGTCTTCGGGATTGTCGATGTCGATGTCTGCACTGCTAGTATTGTTCCCGTCACTGTCGCCGCCGAGACAGCCGGCGAGGCCAGTGAGTCCGACTGCTGCGAGCTCGCCGGCCGACTTGAGAACGGTTCGTCTGTCCTGATGCATGTCGTGCGTGTTCATACCAATCAACCTTATTCTTTTCGTCAAAAGCAGGTCTACGTAATAAGGATTATGGATAACTGGAGATATACCGAAATTATTTATGTTACCAGACTGGCCCTTCGATCCACTGTGCGAGTGCAACGACGAGTAGCGTCACGATGAGAATGAGCGACGCGATAACGTTCACGCCCGGCGAGATTCCCTGCCTGACCATCGAGAAGAAGAAGATCGGAAGCGTGTTATCCCGACCGATGACGAAGAACGTGACGACGAAGTCGTCGAAGCTCATCGCGAACGCGAGCAACGAGCCGGCGATCACGCCCGGTTTGATCACCGGGAACGTCACGTATCGGAACGTTTCCAGTTCGTTCGCGCCGAGGTCCATCGCGGCCTCCTCGAGCGTCTGGTCGAACGACTGGAGTCTGGCGGCGACGACGACGGCGACGAAGCTGATCCCGAACGCGATGTGGGCGATCATCGCCGTCTGGATCCCCAGGGTCATGCCGACGATGTTGAAGAACAGCAGTAACGAGATCCCCATCACGATGCTCGGGATGATGATCGGCATGTAGACGAGTCCGACGAACAGCCCCTTGCCGGGGAAGTCGTACCGATCTAGCGCGAACGCGAGCATCGTTCCGAAGACGGCGCTGACCAGAACCGTCACGGCGGCGATCTCGATCGAGTACACGAGCGACTGGAACGCGGCGTCGGGATTGACTCGCGCGATGGTTTCGCCGGCGAGCAGGGCCTCGTACCACTCGGTCGTGAGCCCTTGCCAGACGACGGCGTGTCGGGAGTCGTTGAACGAGAGCGCGATGACGACGGCGATCGGAACGTACAGGAACAGGTAGACGAGCAACGCCTGGAAAGCGAGCGCGACAGTGCCGTACTCAAAGACGCGAGAGCGCGCCCGACGCACGCGCTGTAGGAACGATGGGCCGTCAGCGAGACTCACGCCAGATCACCCTCCCCGTACCGCTGGTAGATCGCAATCGCGGCGAGCATGATCCCCATGAGTATGAACGATCCAGCGGATCCGAGCGGCCAGTTTCCGGCGGAACCGAACTGGTTGGCGATGAAGTTCCCGATCATCTGACTTTGTGTGCCACCGAGCAGTTCGGGGATGACGTACGCGCCGGTCGTCGGGATGAACACGAGGATGCTCCCCGCGACGACGCCGGGCATCGACAGTGGGAAGATCACGCGCCGAAACGCCTCGAAACGGTCGGCACCGAGGTCCATAGCCGCTTCCTTGAGGGTGAAATCGATCTGCTCGATGCTGGCGTAGACCGGCAGGATCATGAACGGAATCCATATGTAGGTCAACCCGAGCAGCACCGCAAACCGCGTGTTCATCAGCGACTGTCCCGCCTCGAAAAACGGCAGGACCCCGAGTGCGTTCATCAGGATACTGTTTCGTGCCAGAAGGATCTGGATCGCGTACACGCGAACCAGGTACGACGCCCAGAACGGCAGGATGACGAGCACGAGCAGCAGGCTCTGGTAACGAGCAGGTGCGACGTGTGCGATGTAGTATGCCGTTGGATAGCCGATGGCGAGCGACACGAGCGTCGTCACGAGCCCGTACGCGATGCTCTTGATCGTGAGTTGGACGTACGGCGTCGGTTCCCCAGCAGCGAGACCGAGTTCGAAGGGAACCACGCTGTCGACCATCCAGGAGATCGTCCACCAGATCGCCTGCAGAATCGACGCGTCCTGTGGCACGAAGAAGAGCTTGTACTGCTGGAGACCGACGTTGCCCGGGCCCAACAGCACCTCCCCGAACGCGCCGCGCTGGCCGAAGCTGTAGTAGAACATCACGCCCAGCGGGATCAGGAAAAACACTGTTAACCAGAACGCACTCGGTGTGATGTTCACCACCAGTCCGGTCCACTGATTCCGGCGGACGGTCCGTATTGCCCGACGGACAGGCGATTCGCCACCATCAACACTGTGCTCATTTCCCATGTGTGTCCTTCTCGATCATTGTCCTCCCGAACACCAAATAAGTTTTGACGAAGACGTCGATTTGCCGACGATATTCTACTTCCAATGCCACATTCGGCAAACGTTATACTGAGCGGACGAGAACGAAGGGTAACGACGACCGAAAAATAAACGATGAAAACACATAGAACACGAGAGCCGAAAGGAAGCGGTATGGAACTCGACGAAGTGGACTGGAAGATCCTGAAGATCCTCCAGGCCGACGGACGAACGGCCCTGTCCGAGATCGCGCGCCGACTCGACATGGGGTCGGCGACGATCCACGAACGAGCGAATCGACTGGAGTCTGAGGGGTACATCCGGGAGTACCGGGCCGTACTCGATCCGCAACTGCTCGAGATCGACCAGGTGGCGTTCGTCCGCATCAGCACCGAACCGGGACGGTTCTCGGAGGTCGCCGAACGACTCGTCGAGGAACCGGACGTCCAGGAGATCCACGAAATCACCGGCGACGCCGACCTGCAGCTAAAGGTGCGAGTCAGCGAGCGCAGCGAGCTCACCGACCTGCTGCGGCGAATCGGCGCTTACGAGAGCGTCCGCGAGACGTCGACCGACGTTGCGCTCCGGAATGTCAAGGAGGAACAGGCGCTCAACCTCAGTACCGACCGATGAGCACGATATGGGACCTCTCACCCTCGGTTCGCTCGGAAGTCGGTTGTCTGGAACGGGTACTCGTCCACGAGCCGGGCGCCGAGTTCAACACGGTCGTCGACCCCGATGCGTGGAACTGGGACGGCCTCCCGCGCCAGAAGAAAGTCGTCGAGGAACACGAAGCACTCGTCGACGAACTCGAGAGTCGCGGCGTTACGGTCCACTACCTCGGTGACGTCCCGGAGCAGTTCGCGGAGTCACTTTTCGTGCGCGACGTCGCTTTCGCCGTCGAAGAGGGGATGTGCATCGGCAAGATGGTCGAGGAGACGCGACGCGGCGAGGAGCGTCACGTCACCGAACGCTGCGTCGAACTCGGCGCGCCGATCTACCACTCGGTGCATGGCCCCGGAAGCTTCGAGGTCGGGAACGTCGTCTGGGTGGCCGAAGGGACTATCGCGATCGGCCGCTCCCAGACGACCAACGCCGAGGGGATCCGACAGGTCCGGACGCTGCTCGAGACCTACGACATCGACGTCGTCGAGGTGCCGATTTTCGGCAGTACCAACAGCACGGGCCAGACGCACCTGGCGCTCGTCTTTTCGATGGTCACGCCGGAGCTCGCTCTCGTATACCCGGAAGCAGTCCCGGACGAGTTCCTCGAGCTACTCGCCGACCGTGGCATCGACGTTATTCCGGTACCGATGCGCGAACAGCGAAATCGGGCGACGAGCACGATCGTCGTCGAACCGGGCTCGGTTCTGCTCCCGGCGGGTAACCAGACCGTCCGATCGGCGCTCCGTGATCGCGGAATCGACGTGACGGAGCTATCGATCAGGGAGACGAAGAAGGCTGGCGGTGGGTTGAAGGGCCTCGTGTTACCGCTCGAGCGCGCCTCGCTCGAATGATATTTGTCAATATCCAAATTGAAGCAGACTAATTTCGGATGGTTCTCTCCCACACCAAAGATTTATTGGCACCCCCTGCGTCGTTGTCGCCGATGAGTCTTGGTGACGAGGAGCAAGAGTACGATCACGCCGAACTGCTGCGTCAGCGAACACCCGAGAGCGAACAACTACACGAGCGTGCGGCAGACGTGACGCCGCTGGGAGTCGAATCGAACGTCCGTGCGTTCGATCCGTACCCCTTCTACATCGACGAAGCGGAGGGGTCGCACGTATACGACGTCGACGACAACGAGTACCTCGACTTCCTGCTGGCACTCGGGCCGATCATCCTCGGACACGGCCACCCCGACGTTCGCGAGGCGGCGAAAGCGCAAGTCGACACGTGCGACCTCACGGCGACGCCCCAGCCGGTCGCCATCGAGTTCATGGAGAAGATCGTCGACCTGACGCCGAGCATCGAGATGGTTCGCCTCGCCAACAGCGGAACCGAGGCGACGATGCACGCGCTCCGGGTCGCCCGCTCGTACACAGGCAAGGACAAGATCGCCAAGCCCGAAGGCGGGTACGCGGGCGCACACGACTACGCCCTCCAGAGCGTCTACGCCAGCGAGGAGGCCCTCGGTCCCGCCGACCGACCGAACACGGTCTCGTACGGAACCGGAATCCCCGACGTCGTCAGCGACACCGTCGTCGCGTTCCCGTTCAACGACAAGGAGGCCACGGAAGAGATCCTGCGCGAGCACGCCGACGACCTCGCCGCGGTCATCATCGAGCCCGTAATGTTCTCGTGTGGCTGTCTCAAACCGCGCGACGGCTACCACGAGTTCCTCCGCGAACTGACCGAAGAACTCGACATCGTCCTCATCTGGGACGAGGTAATGACCGGCTTCCGACTGGGACTTGGAAGCGCCCAGGAACGGTTCGGCATCACGCCCGACATGACCACGTTCGCGAAGGTCGCCGGCGGCGGCTACCAGACCGGCGGCTTCGGTGGCAAAGCAGAGATCATGCGCGAGATCGAACCGCCAGAGAAAAAGGAAGACGAGAAGTGGCACTCTTCTGCGTTCCACGGCGGCACCTACAACGGCCACCCCGTCTCGGCCGCAGCGGGACTGAAGACGCTCGAGATACTCGAGGAGGAAAACGTCTACGAGCACATCGAACGTCTCGGCGATCGGCTCTTCACCGGCTTACAGGAGGTCGCCGACGACGTCGGCCTCCCGGTGAACGTCCAGCACGTCGGATCGATGGGTCAGGTGTACATGACCGATGCAGACATCCACTACTACCGCGACAGCTGGAAGGCAAACGACGAACAGTTCGCCGACTGGTGGCTCGAGGCCGCCGGCCGCGGCGTACTGTTCGGCAACCCGATGCAGGGCGAGCGGTTCTTCACGACGTACACGCACACCGACGAGCAGATCGATCACGCACTCGAAGTCGCCGAAGAGGCGTTCCGCGCGGTCGACCACCCGTACGACGACTGATCGATCCATGAACGCCAGTCAGGACTCCGCAGCGCGGACCGCCGACGTAGCCGGCGAAGTGCTCGAAGACGTCCTGCGGACGGAGGGGTGACTACCGTGAGCGACGGCGACCAGTGCGACGTCGCGATTGTGGGCGGTGGCGTCATCGGCTGTGCGGCCGCTCGAGCGCTCACGCCCGCCTACGACGTAACGCTGTTCGAGCGAGACGCGCTCGCCAGCGGTGCGACCGCCCGCGCCGCGGGGGAGATCACGATGACGCCGTCGTACACCGACGTTCCCAGTATCGCCGAGCACGCGATGGCCTTCTTCCGGGAGTACGACGGCACCACCAGCTTCGAATTCACCGAACTCGACAGCCTCGAGCTCGTTCCGCCGTCCGTCAAGGAGACGGCCCGGCGACGCGTCGACCGCCTCTCCTCGGAGGGGTTCGACGTGTCGTTTCTCGAACCCGACGACGTCGAACGCCAGTACCCCCGGTTCGACCTCGAGTCGTACGCCGGGGCGGTCCGCCACGTCGACACAGGCTTTCTCGATCCGTACACGCTGGCGACGTCCCTCGCAGCGGACGCCGAGGCGGACGGCGCGCGACTGCAAACGAGAACGCCGGTCGACGACCTCGTCGTCGAAGACGGGCAGGTCGTGGGCGTCGAAACCGCGACCGGGACCGTCTACGCTGACCACGTCGTGGTGGCCGCGGGCTGGCACACGCCGACGCTCCTCGGTGACCATCTCGAGCTTCCGGTCCGGCCGTATCGAACGCAGGTCGTCGTCCTCGAGCCCGACGAACCGATGGCGGAGTCGTTCCCCATGGGGTGGATTCCCGGCGAACACATCTACTTCCGACCGGAGTCGAACGGCGACCTGCTGGTCGGCGGCTGGTCGTTCGCCGAGGACGACCCCGTGGGAGCGAGTACGGACGCCGACGGTGAGTTCGTCGAACACGTCGCCGACCTCGTTCCGTCGTTCCTGCGAACGTTCGACGAGGCTGGCCTCAGCGGGGACTGGGCGGGGATCGACGCCGCGACGCCCGATACGAAACCAATCGTCGACGCGCCGGCCAACGCCCCCGACGGACTCGTCGTCGCGACGGGGTTCCATGGCCGTGGCGTGATGACCGCGCCCGTCGCCGCGGCGCTCGTGCGCGCGCTGATAACCGGCGAAGACGCGCCGTTCCCGACCAGGCCGTTCGAACTCGATCGATTCGACGACCGCTCGCGCGACTTCGAGTTCGTCAGCATCAGCGACGGGTCGGATTCCCATTGACGACGGGCTGTCGTCTCGAGTCGTCGCTCCCTTCGACGGCCCGGTCGAGGTAAGGAGGGACGCTGTAGGGATCATCGACGCCTTCTCGAGAAGGGCTGGCGTGCCGGCGACGACCGCCGGTGGCACGCGCTTGGACTGCGCACGAAACCGATCAGAGCGACGCGACGATCAGTTCGGAGAGCGACCCGACCACCTGCTCCCACGCCGAGAACCCGATGGACATCGCCAGCACCGTATCCAGCCCGAAGAAGGCAAACAGGATTGCCCCGAGGTAGTGGGCCTTCCGCACGTTGAAGCGGTGGGAGAACCGGTGGAAAAAGTAGGCGTTCGCCACGCTCACGGGGATGATCGCGAGCATCTCGCCCAGCCAGATCGCCGGTGTCGCACCGTATTCGACTGCGAGCCCGATGGTAACGAGCTGAGTCTTGTCGCCGAACTCGCCGGCAGCCATCATGGTGAAGATCGTGAGAAACTGCCCGACCGGGCCGCGAATAGTACGTCCAAGGAGTTCGAATTCCGCGTCGATTCCCGCCGCTCTCGTGCCGACGACACCGCCGTCCGTCTCCGCTCCGGTCGCCCCCTCAGCGCCGGGCGCAGAGCGGACGAGCAACACTGCAAAGAGCAAGAACAACCCAGCAGTAATCGCGTCGAGAGCGACTCCCGGGAGCGCCTGCTGAATCGCCTGTCCAAACAGGATCTCCAGAGCCGTCCAGCCTGCGAAGGCAGCCCCGGCTGCTCCGACGACCAGCAGTGGCCGGTATCGCGTCGAGAGCCCCGCGATGATGAACTGGACTTTCTCACCCGGGAGAACGGCGAGCTGTGCGACCGCCGCGATGACGACGATCTCTGCGAACCCGGTCATCGATCTCCCTCCAGCGCACCGGCGCTGCGCGTTCCGGTCGGGCCGGCCGATCGTCGGTCGATCGACGCTGCACCCCACTCGAGGCGAGGCCGCTCGCGGCCGTCGCTACTGCCGAGCGGACGAGTCTCTGGCGGTGCCGTCTCGTCGAACCGCTCGGCGACGTCGTCCGTGGCGATGGGCAGGCGACCAGCCATCTCGAGTCTCCCACCCCTCTTCAGGGAGGCCTCCGGCACGTCGCTCAGTATCATCTCGTGGTTGTTTAGACGCGTCTAATTTTTATATTTGTCGCATACGCTCTGCTGCTCCATCGATCGGCGGGTGTTCGGCGAACGGCGTCGCGATCCAGGATCGACGGCCGATCGTCGATAGTCAGCGGCCTCGAGGTGCGAAGAGACGTCGGCGATCGCCGGAGAACCTCGTTCCGCGGGCTCACGGACTCTCGACGCGTCGAACCACCTGGGCCTGAAACGTTCAACGGTCTATAAATGTACCCTGACCGATAGATTTGTAATTCCAGGTCCAAGATATCGACATATGGTCCCCGACATCACGCTGACTCGTCGCAGCCTCCTCGTCGGTTCCGGAATTGCCACAGGAGGTCTTCTTGGAACCGGCTTCGTTGCGCCGACGTGGCTCCCGGACCCGGTGACGGACGCGCTCTTGCCCGTCTACCCAGAACCGCCCAGCCACGTCTGGCGGCCGAAGGTTTCCGACGACCACGCCGACGAGGCAGTTACGCACCTCGAGGAGGCAGTCGAACAGGCGACGACCCTCCAAAAACGAGTCGACGTAGACGCGCTCTCCGACGACGTCGCACACCACCTCGACACCCGTGATCCATCCGGCGGCTGGCTGGAGTCGGCAAAATCCGAATCCGACCCCTGGGAGCGCC
The DNA here is from genome assembly GCF_023008545.1 of Natribaculum luteum. Lineage (NCBI taxonomy): Archaea > Methanobacteriati > Methanobacteriota > Halobacteria > Halobacteriales > Natrialbaceae > Natribaculum > Natribaculum luteum. The sequence continues at coordinate 440,067 of NZ_CP095398.1, forward strand.
TGTCTGCCGCAACGTACGGGATGCAGTTCGCTGGCGAAGTCGTCGGCTACGCGACGGTCGCGCTGGACGAGGAGGATGCGGAGGCACTCGTCGAACGCGGCGACCGACTGCGGACGGCGGCCGACGACGTGCTCGACTCGCTCGGCGACTACCCCGTCTCGAACGCGAGTCGCGACCTCGCGTATCTCTATTTCGTCGAACGGGAGCTTTCGCTCGCACGACTCGACTCGCACCGTTCGGGTATGTACATGGGCGACACTGCAAGTGCCGACGAGTACTCAGAGCACGACGTCGCGAGCACGTGGGCGTCGCATCTACAGGCCGAACAGCGACTCCGGAACGCTCGCTACTACAGGGGGCTGTATCGCGAGCACCTCGGCGACGACACCCGTCCGTATGCGGACGTGCTGAACGACGCACTGACGGCGCTCACAGCCGCTGTCGACGAGTTCCCGACACGCAACGAGATGCGAGAGACGGTCAGCGAAGAACTCGAGCTCACCCAGGACTCGCCGTACGGGGCTGCTCGGTGGGAACTCGTAACACTCTGCTACGACAACGACTTTCGATTCGGATTCGACGAGGACGGGTATCGCCCGGAACACACCGTCCAGCACGTCGTCGACGTCGGACGGGCACTTCTCGCACGTCGAGCACACGAGTTCGCCCTCTCAGAACTCGACGTCTCGCCAGACGACACCGGCTACGACTCCGGGCGAACGTTCCGCGAGAAGCGACGCGCAGTCCAGACGTTTCGCTCGACTCGAGAGCAGCACGACTCGCCGTTCGCCGGCATCCTCGCACAGGAAGCAGCCGACCGGATCCGGGCAGGAGACATCGGTGTCGGCGGCGACCGGGACGAGAGACCAGCGTGGCAAGACCGTGTGGAGGCGACGACGTACTACCTCGTCGGCACTGGACAGCTGCGCGAACTCGGTGACGTGCTCGGCAGGATACTCGACGACACGTACTGACTGCTCGAGTCGACGGCTGCACCGAACCTGTGATTGTCCGGGCGACTATTTATCCGAGATTGGCGTACGGACGATATGGCAACGATCCACTTTAGAGACGACACGGAACCCGAGGAATACGAACGCATCTTCGTCGCGGAGAACGGGTGGGTCGCAGTATCGGGCGACGAGACCCCACCTGTGATGTATCCGCCGGATCGGATCGAGAAACTCGAGGGAAGCGAGGACATCTTCTACGACACCGTCGTCCTCACCGACGAATTCGGGACGAAGCGACGGGACGAACAGGGACGCGTCGTCCAGGTCCCCGAACTGGTCTCGCGGATGGTGTACGAACTCGAGATCGACTAGCCTCGATGTCCGAACTCGTTTCGTACTCGGTTCCTGGGCGACCTGTCGGTGAAGAACCGCCGTCTCTCGACTGGCAACCGCACGTTCTAGGACTCGGCCTGGACTTCCTTTCGGCCTGTTAGCGTCTCGGGAGCGAGACAAAAGTCGTGGAACGTGACCTCGTCTCGAGGCTGCTCGAAGATGTCAACTCTCGGCATCTGGATCGCCCACATTCCCTGGATGGCGCTGGATTCGTACGGCATCTCCTCCAGATCGTCAAGGCGTCCCGTAGCGACGATGCTTCGCCACCCCTCGTCGGTCTCGTCGTACGTCACGAAAGTGACTTTCGTGTCGACGAGATCCGTTTTCCTGCTGTCTGGAGGTACCGAGAGTCGGAAGTAGAAGATCGTATCACCTGCGTTGTACCCGTACGACACCGGAATCGAGGCTGGAGAGTCCTCGGCGTTCGTCGAGAACGACAGTACACCCGTCCCGCCGTGTCCCAGAAACTCGTCGATCTCGTCGTCTGTCATCTGGAGCCAGCGTAACCCTGGCATACCACGTGCCACGACGCGAGAACAGAAAATACCCCGCCCACACGGAGTTCCGTGTCTCGAGGTGGCCTCGGCCGGAGTCGCCAGCACGGCTCATTCTCGAGAGAATCGGAGCCGTCTGTGGGGCTCAGTCTTGAGAGAACCGGAGTTCCTTCGCTGGATCCTCGGCGACGACCCACCAGTGGACGTCGTCTTTCGGGTGGCGCCGGTCGACGTGATCCTGTAGCTGCTCTCCCGTGTCGAAATCCTTCCCACAGAGGTTACAGCGGTGATGACGGTGTTTGGGCGTCATAGAAGCCGTTCGCCGTCTGGGAGTACAAAGGTTTGGGGGCCACGAATCGCCTCGAACGGTCTCGAGTTTGCGAGTCAGGATCGGTACCACGGCCGTCGGCGATGTTTGTCGATCCTGTTTTTCTGAATATGCGTACACGATAGAACATATACTAGAAAAAATATTAATGGCTGGATCGAGAATCGAATACCGATGGCTCTCCAGGCGGTCGCTCGCGTACGTAGGGTGACAGGTAATGGCTGACAACGTACGACAGTCGCTCGATCGAGTCAGAACGGTACTCACGCGAAATCGACTTCGAGTCGCGTTCGTCGCTCTCATCCTGCTCTCGGTTGCCGTCGTCGCCAGCGCATCGTCCGGTGGCATTTCGACGGCGTCGGAAGACGACGTCCCGGATGCACCACCGACGGAGAACCACACGGTCGTCACCGAATCGGGACGGGCGGGGACGATCACCGCATACGCGCCCGACGGCGACGTCACCTACTACAACAACACGCGGACGAAGTACTTCGACGTCGACCCCGTGGAGGGTGACCCGCTGACCGTCGAGTATACTGCGACCGACACGATTCACACGGAGGGGCCGACCTGTCGTAGTCCGCCGTGTGCACTGAACGTCATCGAGCGCGCCGACCTCGAGACTGGCGAGGTCGAGGTCGTCTACGAGCGCTACGACCACAAGGAGACTGCAGGTGAGTGGCACGACGCGGATCGCATCAACGAGACACACGTCGTCGTCGCCGACATCGTCGCCGACCAGGTCTTCATCGTGAACACGGAGACGGAAATCGTCGAGTGGCTCTGGGACGCTCAGAGCGACTTCCCGCTCGACGGCGGCGGCCCGTATCCCGGTGACTGGGCGCACGTCAACGACGTCGAGTACATCGAGAGCGGAGAGATGGACGGCCGGATCATGGTCAGCCTGCGCAACCAGGACCAGGTCGTCTTCCTCGACCGAGACGAGGGCCTGCTCGATGAGTGGACCCTTGGCGCCGAAGACGACTACGACGTCCAGTACGAACAGCACAATCCCGACTACATCCCCGAGAGCGAGGGCGGACCGGCCGTCGTCGTCGCCGACTCCGAGAACGGTCGCATCCAGGAGTTCCAGCGAGAAGACGGCGAGTGGAACCGGACCTGGCTGTGGGAAGACGACCAGATCCAGTGGCCACGGGACGCCGATCGACTCCCGAACGGCAACACGCTGATCACCGACACCCACGGCAACCGCGTCATGGAGGTCAACGAGTCCGGCGACATCGTCTGGGAGGTCGGGTCGACGCTGCCCTACGAGGCAGAACGCCTCGAGACGGGTGCCGAAAGCGAGGGCGGACAGAGCGCGGCCGCACTCGGCCTCGAGTCCCGAACGGAAGCCGACAGTGGCGGTGGCGGTGGCGGCGGTGATGGGAGCAGCATCGAATTCAACCCCCTCGAGTTCCTCGGCGAGCAACTCGAGTCGTTCCTGCCCCACCGGATCTACAACGCCCTCCTCTTTGCGACCCCGATCTGGATGGGGAAAACGGAGTTCGCCGCGATCGGCGTCGCGCTCCTGACGGGGCTCACGTGGACCGGACTCGAGATCAGGTGGCAGCTCCGCGACGCTGGCGTCCGCTTCCGCCTGCCAGTCTATCGGGAGGGGAAGTGACTCGAGACGAAGGAATGTCGCTGCTGGCGGCAAACGAGAATAGCCACGCAACGATCGCGAGACGAAACACACTGTTGCCCACAGAGATAGTGCGCTACGTTTAGGTATCCCTGTCTCACTTGTTCGAGTAGATGCCAACTCAGCGTCGGATGCGATTCGTTCGCGGCCACGTAGCGTGGATGGTCGCGACGGTTCTCGCGCTCGCACTGCTGGACGCACTCTCCTACGAACTCTTCTTCGTCCTCTCGCTGATCGGTTTTCTGATCGTCACGGAACTTACGTCGCCGTTTAACGTCACACCGACGTGGCGGCGTCGACTCCGATGGCCGATCTTGCTCGGACTCGCCGGCTTCGCAGTCGTCGTCGTGCGGCGGATCCTCGAGATTCTCCCGTCGGAGGTGGTGCCGCTGTGAATCACGGCGTCGATCACGATCGAGACCGACGACCCAGGGAGAGATTCCGATGAACGGGCGCGATAGCTTGCTCGACGACGGAATCGAGATCGACTGGCCGCGAGTTCTCTTGCTCGCGCTCGTCCTCACGGTCCTCGTCGCGCTGGGGGCCGTCGCTGCGACTTCGTCGGCTGCGTTCGGCCTCTACAACCCCTCGTGGGACGGCGCGGCGGACTTGCGACAAGACGTCGCGGACGATCCGACCATCGAGAGCCACCTCGTGCGCGACACGGCCCGGTACGAAGAGTGGCCGGCCAACGAGACGGTCGCGTTCGTAATCGCACCGGACGACCCGTACGAGGGTGAAGACGCCGAGCGAGTCCGGGAGTTCGTTGCGAACGGTGGCACGCTCGTCGTCCTCGAGAACTTCGACGAGACGGGCAACGACCTCCTGGCCGACGTCGGCGCCGAGGCGCGGACAGATGGGCAACTGCTCCGGGACGAACGTCACCACTATCGCGGGCCGGTGATGCCCGTCGCGACGGGCACCGAGAACCATACGCTCACGGCTGGCGTCGACCAGTTGACGCTCAATTACGCGACTGCGCTCGAGCCAGGGAATGCGACGGTGTTGGTCGCGACCAGCGACTTCGCGTATCTCGGTCCCGAAGAAAACGAACTGGACGAGCAAGACGACCTCCAGTCGTATCCGGTCGCGACAGTCGAGAACGTAAGCGACGGGCAGGTGATCGTCGTCGGCGATCCGAGTATCACGATCAACTCGATGTACGACGAGCCGGACAACGCGGCGTTCGTACGCGGCCTCTATCGCTCCGCGGACGTCAGTCACGTCGTCTTCGACCAGTCACACGGCGGTGAAGTACCGCCACTGGCTGCCGTGATACTGACGGTTCGGGACTCGACCCTGGTACAACTGCTCGTTGGAGCCATCGGAATCGGCCTCGTTGCGACCCTGTCCCGGATTCATCCCCGATCTGTGTTTTCACTCGTCCGTGCTCGTCTCCCGGCACGCTTCCAGCCGTCGAGAAAGTCCACTGTCGGGCGGGATCTGCCGGGACTCACCGACGCCGAACGCGCCGCATATCTCCGAAAACGGCATCCTGACTGGGACGAGGAGCGGATCCGTCGAGTAATAAAAGCGCTTAACAGTCCGCGTTCGGAAGAGGAACCAGACGAATGAGCGGCACCGACGATTTGGCCGACGGGTCGAGCGGCGATCCAGCGGCGATCTACGACTCGTTGCGCACGGAGATGAATCGCGTCTTGGTCGGTAACGACGAGGCGATCGAGTACCTGACGATCGCGTTGTTGACTCGTGGCCACCTCCTGCTCGAGGGTGTTCCCGGGATCGCCAAGACGACGCTCGCGAACCTCTTTGCGCGAACGACGGGACTCGACTACAACCGGATCCAGATGACTCCCGACGTACTGCCGGCCGACATCACGGGGACGCGAATTTACCGACAGGAACCGGGGACGTTCGAACTCCAGCGCGGTCCCGTCTTCGCCAACCTCGTCGTCGCCGACGAGATCAACCGTGCAACACCGAAGACCCAGAGCGCGCTGCTCGAGGCGATGGAAGAACGGCACGTGACTATCGAGGACGAGACGCTCCCGCTTCCCGATCCGTTCATGGTCGTCGCGACACAGAATCCGGTCGAGTCGGAGGGCGTGTTTCAACTGCCACAGGCCCAGCGCGACCGCTTTCAGTTCAAACTGCTGCTCGATCTGCCGGACCGGCCAGACGAGCGAGAGCTGCTCGAGCGATTTGACGACGACCCTGAACTCGGGCCCGACGACGTCGGTCGCGTCATCGACTCCCAGCGGCTTCACGATGCACGCGACGTGATTACGGCGGTCCACGTTGCACCACCGGTCAAGGAGTACATCCTCGACCTCGTCGCCGCGACGCGAGACCACCCGGACGTTTCCCACGGTGCCTCGCCGCGTGCAACGCTGACGTTTCTCAACGGCTCCAAGGCACGGGCTGCCATTCACGGCCGCGACTACGTGATCCCCGACGACGTGAAATCGATGGCCGAACCGGTGTTGTGCCATCGCCTGGTGATGAGCACCGACGCGTCTCTCAGCGACGTCGATACAGTCGACGTCATCGACGAAATCGTCGATACGATCGAGCCGCCGAGTGCCGACGTGAGCGCTCCATCTACAGTTTCGTAATGAGTGGATGGCGGTACATGGCAGCAGCGACCTCGAGTAGACGCTTACCGTGAGTCTGATTCGTCCGCGTCCGCCTCGTTCTCCCACCGACACGTAACGAGCCAGTCCGCCCGATCGGCATCCGGCGCAACTGCCAGCTGAACCGGACGCTCGAGGCCGGTCGCGAAGCCGACGGCGAGAAACGATGCGATCGGATGATCGAAGCGGTCGACGTCGCCGAACGAACTATCCTCGATTGCGACGGTGACGCGGCCGGCAGACGGGTCGACGTCCGGGTCGGCACTCGCGGCGAGTTCGAACTGCTCGACGAGCCCGTCGGCGAGCTGGGTCGCAAGCGGTGCTGGCGCGGTCGCGAGGTCGCCGGTCAGTGCGCGCTCGAACGCCTCGAACAGCGTCGTACCGGTCGGCTCCAGGACGAGTCCCCGCTGCTCCGGATCGGTCAGGAGAGGGGCGCCACGCAGGCCGTCGCGGTCGTCTGGTAGTTTGCCGGTCGATCGCTGGGGGACGTACAGGTACACGTCGGCAGGATCGCCGGTCGACAGGTAGATGTGGTCGTCGCTCAGACCGAGTTGATCGACGATCGCGGCCTCGTTGGCTGCCATCGCGGCGTAGATTCGCTCGCCGACGTCCGCTGCGACGAACGTCTCGGGCGTCAGGTAGTACGTCAGGACGCCGCCGAACAGCCCCGTCGCGGCGAGCGCGAAGAGTACGTTCCGCCCGTCTGGAAAGAGGAGTCCACCGAGCGCAGCGAGGACGCCGACGAACGCGAGTCCGACGGCGGTACGGCGGTACTGTGACTTGCGAGCGCTGACGTACTCCGCTCGCAACCGCTGGTTCTCTTCCTCGAGGAGTTCCGCTCGCGCCGCAAGCTCGAGCGTCTCTTCGTCGTCTCCGTTCTCGCGGTCGGTCGCTGGTCGATCGGTTGCCGTGTCGGTCGTCTCGTCCGGATCAGCAGTTCTCGTACTCATGTCTCGGTCGATTCAGTAGCAGGGTCGGAAGTGGATTCGGTTCTGTCCGTCGGCAATGCGTCCCCGTCGTCGCTAGCCGGAACCAGTCCCAGTCGGACGAGCGCGAGTCGGTGTAGTCCGTACGAAGCGACTGCCAGGAGCACGAGCACAGTCGTCGCAGCCAGCCACGTCGGCTGCGAGCGGGTGACGAGCCACGCAGTGACTGCGAGCGCGGGTGCACTCGTAACTGCAACGAGCACGGTTCGGCCCGAGCTCGCGGTTCGGAGCAACGGCGCGAGCAGGACGGCCACGAACGCAACGTCGACGAGCGCGATCGAGAGGGGAGCGATCCCCCCTGGAGTGGCGACGACGAGCAGGATGTGACCGACTGCCAGCGCGTACGGCGTTCCAAGTGCGTATCCGGCGAGTGCAGTCACGAGCCCTGCGAGCAACCCGATCGGTCCGGCGACGATCGTGAACGCGACGACGAGTCCGACGAGGGCGACGATCGTCGGCCAGTCGTAGCCGGTCTCCGCCGAGACTGCGTCGACTCGAGTACTCACGCCCGACCACCACCAGCTCGTCCAGCCTCGAGCACGGCCGACAGCCGATCCGCCGGCCCGACCTCGAGGGCGGTTACGTTGGCCATCCGTGCGAGCCCCCGTCGGAACTCCTCGAAGGCGACGTAGCGGTCGTAGGCCTGTTCGGCGTCGGCCAGTCCGCCCGGCTCGTAAAGGACTGACGGTGCGAGCAAGACGGTGACACCATTGCCGTCTCGTCGCGCGAGTTTGACCGCTTCGCGGAGTTCCGCCGGCCGCGAGTCGTCGGTGCAGATGACGGTCCAGGTCGAGTCCGGTGAGTTCGCCACTGCGGTGTGAACTGCTCCGTACAGTGGATCCCCGGCAATGCGTTTTTGATACACCTGCCGGTCGGCATAGAAGGGGCGGAGCGTTCGCGCGAACGAATCGTCCGTCTTCTCGAGGTCGGCGAGTGAGCGCTGGACGTCTGCAGGATTTGTCCGCTGGTGCAGACGTGAGACCCGTCCTCGCTTCGTACCGGTCGCAGCCGCCGCGGTTCGAGTCCGCTCGGGACTGTTCACCGGCGTCGCGTCGGTGGTCTCGGGAGCCGAGTTTCTGGCACTCGTCGGCTCGAGCTCGAGCAGTTGGCGTCGAATCTCGTCGTAGTTGGTGGCCGGGGAAACCACGTCGGGTCGACTGGTTATCCCGTCGTCACCGACAGTCACGAGTCCCAGCGGATCGGTAAACTGGCTGGCGACGCCCGCGATAGCGAGCGCCACTTCGCGGAGGTACTCGAGTTTCGTCCCGGTTCGGGAGCCGGTCGCGAGCGAGGCACGGTGGTCGACGACGAGCAGCGTTTGTCGGTCGGTTTCAGCCTCGTACTCGCGGACGTACGGCGTCGTCAGTCGAGCCGTCGCCTTCCAGTCGATCTGTTTCCCTGCATCGCCGGCGACGTATTCACGGAGTTCCGCAGGCTCGATTCCGGACCCTGTCCGTCCAGCACGATGGGTGCCGTACGACGCGGCAACGCGGTCACCGCCCTCGCCGACGTGAATCGACTGCGGCGTCGGTGGTTCGACCGTCACGGTCGGCGTCGTACCCAGGGAGACCGTCTCGCGGAACAGTCCGTCCGTCGCCGTCACGGTCGCCTCGTCGAACGCGTGCTGACCGGCCACGGGCCAGGTGACCGACTGGACCCGCTCTCCGCTGTCGTCGGCCGGCTCGAGAGCGACTTCGATCGGCTCGCTCGTGGTGGCTGCGACCGGTAGCCCGGCAGTGATCTCGAGGAACAATGCCGTCTCGTCCTCGCACGTCGCGGCCAGCGTAACCTGGGTTTCGTCCCCGGTTCGAACGCCAGTTCGAGCAGACGACTGGACGACCGACAGCGACGCCACCGTTCGCTCGAGGTCCCGAACGAAGCGGTACTGGAAGGTGAGTACCCACGCGCCCACGAGCGCCGTGCCGACGAGCACGAGCGGGCGTGCGAACACCATTGCGAGGACGGCGAGCACGACGGCGAGTGCGATGGCCGCCCATCCCCGGCGCGTCGGTTGCATAGTCGGATAGATTCAGGTGAGTGTGTTGAAGGTGTTGATTGGTGGAGACTCTCGAAAGAATACCTTATCAAGATGGGAGAAAAATTACTCCGCGTGAACTCGATTGGGGGTCGGACACTCGTCCTCGTGCTTTGCGTTCTCTCGATGACGATTACCGGCGGGATCGTCCTCCCGGGATCGACTGCCGCGATGGACGGGGACGCCGTCCAGCGCGTCACGGTCCAGCAACACAGCCCGTCCGTGGCCCAGAACGAAACGCCGCCACATCGAAACCCAGACGACTACTCCGAGGACGGCGACCTCGAGAGCCTCGAGACGTGGCTAGCAGATCGGCTCGCGAGCCAGCTCAACGAGAGCGCGATTCAGTTGAGCGAGGGAGAGTACGAACTCGCCGAAGGATACGTCGACGAAGAGTACCGAGAGCGCCTAGAGCAGTACGTCGACGTCGCAGGCGAGACGGACGGCGAGAGTCGCGAAGACGAGTTCGAGGAAGCGGCGACGAAGCAAGAGGAGTTGGCAGAGAATAGACAGGAGTACCGCGAGACGAAAGCGGAATACGAGGAGGCCCGCGATGCGGGCAACGAAGCGCGAGCACGGGAACTCGCACGCGAACTAGAGCGACTCGCAGCGGAGATCGACGGGATCAGTCACGACCTGCAGCGGACGTACCAGTCCGTGAACAACGCGACCAGCCAGGACGTCTCGAGTGCCGAGGACGCAATCAATCGGACGAACAGCGACGTCCAGCAGGAACAGGCGGTCATTCGTGACCTGGTGTTCGTCGAAACGACGTTGCAACTCGAGGCCGAGAACGACGAAATCTCGTTTCTCGAACCGCTGACGGCGACGGGGACGCTCCGGACGGCCAACGATTCGACCGTCGCAAACGAATCGATTCGACTCGAGATCGACGGGCGATCGACCGTCGTCGAGACGGACGCAAACGGCACGTTCGATCTCGAGTTTCGGCCGACGAACACGTCGCTGTCGGCCGAGAACGTCACGGTTCGGTACGTTCCGGAACGCAGTTCGGTCTATCTCGGAAGCGAAACAAACGTCTCCGTCTCGATCACACAGGAGGAGCCATCCGTCGACATCCACGAGGCGCCAGCGGACGTCACCTACGGCGATCCGGTTCGAGTTCGTGGGGCGGTTCACGTCGACGACGTTGCGGTCGATGGCGTGCCACTCGAGGTCCTCGTCGACGGGGCGGTGCTCGGTGAGACGCGAGCGACGGACGGGCAGTTCGACGACGAGTTCGAACTCCCCGCGTCCGTCGCTGCTGGCGACGCCGAACTGCGCGTTCGGATTCCGTTCGAGGAGCGAGCCCTCGCCGCCGCCGACGCAAAAACGGCGACCACAGTGCGTGAGACCGAGACCGACCTGGCGGTTACAGCACGCGAGGTCGACGAGCGCAGGTTACAGATAAACGGGTCACTCGAGGCCGTCACCGGTGTCGGGGTCGCAGCCCAGCCGGTGCAGCTCCGCGTCGATGGCGTCACCGCGACGACCGTGACGACAGCCGAAGACGGGAGCTTCTCGGAGACAGTTACGGTGCCACCGTCGGTGACCAGCGACGCAGTCGAGGTCGACGCAACCTATCGTGGTGCTGGCAGTAACCTGGCAGAATCGGACGTGAAGGCGACGGTGCAGCTTCGTCCGACCGGAAGCGAGGCTAGGAAGGGACTGAGCTCGATCCAGACCTGGGTCTGGGCCGCGGTCGGCTTCGGCGGGGTCACGGCTATCGGCGGCGCCATCTGGTGGTATCGCCGTCGGCAGTCGCCCACGCACGAGCGGGTAGCGACTCCAGACGAATCCGAGACGACGGTCGAGACTCGAGGACCGTCGCCCGCCGAGACGCTTCTCTCCCGGGCCAGCGATCAGCTCTCGCAGGGAGATGCGAACGCAGCGGTCCAGACGGCGTACGCTGCCGTTCGGGAACATCTCGAGTCGTCCGTCGAAGACGCTGGTGCCCTCACGCACTGGGAGTTCTATCGACGCTATCGCTCCGACGGCGAATCTCCCACGGCCGACGCACTCGAAGCCGTCACCAGACAGTACGAACGGGCGTCGTTCACGCTCGAAGCGGTGTCCGAACAGGACGCCGAAGCCGTCCTCGACGACACGCGACAGCTGTGTGAGGGCGACACTACTCGCGTGGACGGCGGCAACACAGCCGACGACTGACGCGTCGAAGTCATCATTCTCGAGAGACGTTCGGTCGCAAGCAGGTGGCGATCGACCGACTTTTATCGTCGACAGATCGAACGGTGAGTGAATGGTCGACCGACGGTCGCTCTGGTTGCTCTTGCCGCGTCCCGTCCGTGCGCTTCCAGCGGATCTCGCGTTCGCGATCGCGCTGACCGTACTCGTAAACGTCGCCGTGTTCGCACCGCTGATTCGTGACACGCCGCTTCGCGTGCCGCTGGGGCTCGCATTCGTGCTGTTCGTTCCGGGGTACGTTTTCGTCGCCGCGCTCTTTCCGGAAGCGGGCGAATCACCACCCACGGACAGCGGGCTCGAGGAGAACGACGACGCGGACTCTCGCTGGGATCGGGCGATGCGATCGGGTATCGACGGGATCGAGCGCGTCGCACTCTCGTTTGGGTTGAGCATCGCGATCGTGCCGCTTCTCGGGCTCGTCTTGAACTTCACGCCGTGGGGGATCCGACTGGTGCCGATCATGGTCACAGTGAGCGGGTTCACGCTCGTCGCGACGGCCGTCGCTGCCGTTCGCCGATGGCAGCTGCCAGAAGAGGACCAGTTCCAGGTGCCGTACCGCGACTGGCTCGAGGCGGGACGAGCCGAATTGTTCGAACCCGCATCGCGTGCCGATGCAGCGCTGAACGTGCTCCTCGTCCTGTCGGTGCTGCTCGCCGTCAGTACCGTGACGTACGCAGTCGTCGTTCCACCACAGGGCGAGCAGTTCTCCGCAGTCTACATTCTCACAGAGGACGACGACGGCGAACTCGTCGCCGACGGCTACCCGACCGAGTTCGTCCGCGGCGAGAGCAAAGAGATCGTCGTGGGGGTCGACAATCACGAACATCGGCCGGTAAACTACACCGTCGTCGTCCTCGAGCAGGACGTCGACGTTGTCGAGAACGAGACTGTCGGTGAAAACGGGACCGTCGTCGAGAACGAGACGATCGTCACCGAACAGCGGGAACTCGACCGGTTCCAGACACGACTCGCACACAACGAGACGTGGCATTACACCCAGGATCTCGAACCGACGATGACCGGCGAGAACAACCGGATCGTCTGGCTGCTCTACCCAGACGACGTACCTGCAACCCCGTCGATGGAAAGTACGGAGTATCACGTCCACCTGTGGGTGAACGTCAGCGACTCGAGTGCGGGCCAGTGAGTCGGTGATCGAGCTGTCTCAGAACGATTGATGCCCTAATATACATTCAACAATAGCGGAATGATCATACCGAAAGAATAAGAGTCTTCCATTACTGTCATGCCTTCATGGAGAGCTGTTCTGCGATCGTTCTTGCTGCAGGGGAAGGGACCCGGCTTCGGCCGCTCACGCAACATCGGCCGAAACCGATGCTCCCCGCAGCGACGAAGCCGATTCTAGCGCACGTTTTCGACGAACTGATCGAAGCGGGGATTTCTGACATCACGGTCGTCGTCGGGTACCGACGCAACCGAGTGCAGTCGCACTTCGGGCCGACGTACCGAAACGTTCCGATACACTACGTCACACAGGAGAAACAACTGGGCAGCGGTCACGCACTGCTCGCAGCCGAAAGCGACGTCGACGACTCCGTCCTCGTCGTCAACGGCGACCAGCTCGTCGATCGGCAGATCATCGCGGACGTCGTCGACGCTCACGAGCGCGCAGACGCGACGCTCGGTCTCGTCGAACACGCCGACGTCGGAGAGTACGGCGGCGTCCTCCTCGAGGACGAGCGCGTCTCAGAGATCGTCGAAAACCCACGCGACGATCGGAACTACCGGCTCAACGCTGGCGTCTACGCGTTCGAGCCGACAGTCTTCGATGCGATCCGATCGGCGAAGCCACGGGCGGGCGAACACTCCCTCGTCGACGGAATCTCGGAGTTGATCGCGTCCGGTGGCGACGTTCGTGGCGTCGTCTCGGACGGTCTCTGGGTCGACGCGACGTACCCCTGGGATCTGCTTCGCGTCGCCGACGACCTCCTCGAGCACGACTCCCGGGTGGCGAGCCAGGTCGCCCCCTCGGCACGAGTACACGAGTCGGCGACGATCGTCGAACCAGTCGTCGTTGCACCGGACTGTGTGATCGGACCGGGTGCAGTGATCGGACCGAACGTCTGTCTCGGGGAGAACGTCACCGTCGGTGCGAACGCGACGATCGAACACAGCGTGCTCGATACGGACACGCGAGTCGGTGGCGGTGCGACGCTTCGCGACTGCGTGGCCGGTCGCGGGGTCGAAGTCGGGGCTGGATCGACAGTCGTCGGTGGTCCTGGTGACGTTCGTGTCGGAGAGATGGTCTGTGAGAACGCAGGACTCGGCGCGTTACTCGCCGATCACGTCCGCGACGAGGGTGGCGTGACGTACGCCCCGGGAACGATCGTCGGTTCAGACGCTCTCGTTCACGCAGGGTCGACCGTGCGTGGTTCTGTGGACGCTGATACAGAGGTGCGTGCCTGATGTGTGGAATTGTCGGCTACGTCGGGTCGGACGAGAACAACACGATGGAGGTTCTCCTCGACGGCCTGTCGGGGCTCGAGTATCGCGGTTACGATTCCGCAGGCGTTGCACTCGCCGATAACTCGATCGACGTCCACAAGAAAGAAGGCGAACTGTCGGCACTCGAGTCGGCACTTCCAGACACGACCGCGACCGCCCAGAAGGAATCGGTCGGCATCGGGCACACGCGATGGAGCACGCACGGCCCGCCGTCCGACGTGAACGCCCACCCGCACACCGACGCCGATCGACGAGTAGCAGTGGTCCACAACGGCATCATCGAGAACTACCAGACGCTACGAGACGAACTGGTCGACGCTGGGGTCGAGTTTCGAAGCGACACGGATACCGAAGTCGTCCCCCATCTCATCGGAACGTACCTCGACGCCGGAATCGACAGGGAGGCCGCGTTCCGCCGGGCGATCGATCGACTCGAGGGCAGTTACGCGATCGCAGCCGTCTTCGAGGGCTCGGAAACGATCTATGCGGCGCGGAAAGACTCCCCACTCGTCCTCGGTATCGGCGAGGAGGGACACTATCTCGCGAGTGACGTCCCGGCATTTATCGAGTATACTGACCGGGTCATCTACCTCGACGACGGCGAGTTCGCTCGACTGACACCCGAGGACGTGATCGTAACGGATTCGACCGGGACCGTCGTCGAGACGTCGATCGAAACCATCCAGTGGGACGCAGAGGACGCCGGCAAAAGCGGCTACGACCACTACATGCTCAAGGAGATCCACGAGCAACCGAAGGCACTTCGGCAGTGTCTGCGTGGTCGACTCGACGAACTCAACGGGCAGGTCGAACTCGAGGAACTTGGCGACCTGTCTCGCACTGGTCCGGTCCAGTTCGTCGCCTGCGGGACGTCGTATCACGCCGCGTTGTACGGTGCCACGTTGCTTCGCGAACGAGGTGTTTCGGCCCAGGCGTTCCTGGCAAGCGAGTACGACGCCGAGGCGATCCCCGTCGGTGCCGATTCGATGGTCGTCGGCGTCACCCAGAGCGGCGAGACGGCAGACACGATGCGGGCGCTGCGCGAGGCGAACCGTGCCGGAGCGACGACCATCGCGGTAACGAACGTCGTCGGCAGTTCGGCCGCACGGGAGTGTGATTACGCCCTGTACATTCGTGCTGGTCCGGAGATTGGCGTCGCGGCGACCAAGACGTTCGCGAGCCAGCAGACGGCGCTGACGCTGTTGGCCTGTGCGCTCACAGATCAGGGGTCGCGAAACCTCGTTCGGCAACTACGAGCCGTCCCAGACCAGATCCAGACCGTACTGGACACCTCCCGGGCACGTGAGATTGCCGAGGTATACGAAGATGCAGACGCGTACTTCTTCATCGGCCGTGGCTACCATCGCCCTGTCGCACTCGAGGGGGCGTTGAAAATGAAAGAAATCACCTACAAACACGCCGAAGGATTCGCGTCTGGCGAACTGAAACACGGCCCACTGGCACTGGTAACCGAGAACACGCCCGTGTTCGCCATGGTGACTGGCGATTCAGAGCAAGCGTCCAAGACGATCGGAAACGTCAAAGAGGTGGAAGCACGCGACGCGCCGGTCGTCGCCGTCACCGACGGGCAGTCGAACGTCGGCCGGTACGCAGACCACG
This sequence comes from Natribaculum luteum, assembly GCF_023008545.1. NCBI lineage: Archaea > Methanobacteriati > Methanobacteriota > Halobacteria > Halobacteriales > Natrialbaceae > Natribaculum > Natribaculum luteum. The sequence continues at coordinate 455,789 of NZ_CP095398.1, forward strand.
TCCTCGAGGTGCCAGCAGGCGACGAGATCACGAGCTCGATCGTCGCGAACGTTCAGCTCCAGCTGGTGTCGTACTGGGTCGCCAATCGGCTCGGACGGTCGATCGACAAGCCGCGAAACCTGGCCAAGAGCGTCACCGTCGAGTGAGGTCGCGTTCGGCACGTGACCACGCCGTTCTCGCCGCGATTCTCGCCACGTCTAGGTGATCGTACGCGGCAATCGCCACGAGGCGAGGAGCGATGCGACCGTCCCCATCCCGACGGCGATCACCGCACTCGCGGCGGCGACTCGCGGCGACGCGACGACCAGGCCGTCGTAGCCGACGACGGCGGAAACGATCGCGTTCAGCACGTGAGCGAGCGGGAACGTCAACAGGGCACCCAGGAGCCAGCCGGCGAGTCCGAGGAACAGCCCCTGCGCGACGACGATCCCGGCGACAGTTCGCCGCGAGACGCCGAGTGCTGCGAGGGTCGCGAACTCGTCTCGGTGTTGATAGACGAACAGCGCGAGCAGACTGACCGTCAGTACCGACCCCGTCACGAACGCCAGCACGACGAGCATCCCTGCCCCGACGAGGACCGTCGCCTGCTGGCCGACGACGGCCTCGAGTTGCTCCTTGTTCGTCCGGATCTCGTAGCTCGGGTGCGCGGTCTCGAGGTCCGACTTGACTGCGCGGGGATCGGCACCGTCTTCTAGCGTGATCGTAATCATCGTCGCTGGATCGGTGCCCGTCGTTCCAGTAACCGTCTGGAGTTCGCTCAACGGGAGCGTCACCGTCGGCGTCCCGAGGAACTGCGAGAACGTCGGCGAGACGCCGACGACGGTGAACTCGTGTTCTCGAGCGGCCGAGAGCGTGCCGCCGACGTGGAGCGTGTCGTTGACCTCGAGGTCGTACGCGCGCGCGGTGCGTTCGTCGACGACGATCTCGTGTGACATCGGGCCGTCGTAGGTACCCTCCGCGTAGTGTCGATCGCCGCCGCTGAATCCACGGCCCGCTGTAATCGAGACGGAGCTGCCACTGCCGGGGACGCCAGTCGCGACGATCGTGTCGAACGACGACTCGTTCTCGCCCACGTAGACGGTCTGGAACGACAGCGGGACGGCACTTCGAACGTCGTCGTGGCGCTGCATGTCGGCCGCGACTGCGTGTGAATCGTGAATCGAATTCGTGAACCCACCACCACGAGTCGGCGTCAGTCCGAGCGGGCCGCCGGTCACCCAGAGGTCTCGATCGGCCGCGTCGAACTGCTGTTCACCGACCTCCATGACGCCCATCCCGCCGCCAGCGAGGAGCGTCATCGCCAGGACGGCAAGCGCGATCCCGAAGACGGCGACGACCGTCCGCGTCCGTTCGTGTGCGAGTTGCGTCCACGCGAGCCCGCCGAGTGCTCGCCACCGCCGGCCCAGACGGACGACGACGTTACGCACGGAGCCGATCACCCCCCATCTCGAGTCGTGTCATAGCGAGTGCCAGTACCGGGATCGTCAACACGCCGATGACGAGGGCCGCAACGACGCCGTAGCCGACGAGGGCAGGGTGGAAGACGGCGACCGATCCGACGTCGAAGAACGCATTCGCGGCGACGTTGGCGATCCGGACCCCGAGCGCTCCGACCAGACTCCCGAGGAGTCCACCGACCAGTGCGACGAGAAGCGCCTGGACGCCGTAGGTCGTGAGTCGAGACCGGAATTCCACGCCGATCGCGGCGAGCGTCCGCAACTGGTCCTGGTCGGCGGCCACTTCGAGGACCATCGTCGTCGCGATGAACAACGAGCCGACGACGATCGCGACGAGGACGGCCGCGAGACTCAACGCCAGCCCCAGATCCGAATCCAGGAGTTGCTGTGTCGTCAGCTCGTCACTCGACAGGACCGCCGACTGCGGATAGATCCCGTCGAGGTCAGAGGTGACCGACGACGAGGTCGCCTCGACGAGGAACTGATCGGCCTGATCGTGGCTACTCGCGCCCGTGATCGACTGTAGTTCGGCGAGGTGCATCACGGCGATCGGTGCCGCTCCCATCACGTTTCCCGTCTCGCTCGTTTCGATCCCGGTAGTCGTGAACGTCCTGTTCGTTCCACGGCCAGCGACGGTAAGCGTGTCGCCATGCTCCGACTCGAGGAGCGTCGCCGCTCCTTCTGAGAGGACGACTTCACCAGTCCACTCACCGTCGTACGTGCCCTCGGCGTAGAACGGGTCGCCTGCTGTCATCGCGTCAGTCGAGAGTCCCATTACCGTCTGCCCGTCCACGTCTGCGACGACGCCGATCGCGACGACGTACTCCGTCGTCCCGGCGTCAGTTTCGAGTCTGAGCACGTCCACGAGCAACGGCGTCGACGTGCGGACGGCGTCGTGGTCGCGGATCCGCTCGTTCGCACCGTGAGCGCCACCGAACTGGGGATCGCCCGTCGCGACGAGCGGTGAGCTGTCTCCGCTCGTCTCCGAGACGATCCAGTAGTCACCGGCGTTTCCGGCGCCTGTCGCTGGGGCTGCGATACCGATCGCGAGGCCGGTGACGATCAGCAACAGCGTGACGGCCATCCCGACGCCGACGACGCTCATCAACGTCCGCTTTGGCGCGAGCCAAAGCGCCTGCGAGACGAACCGTCGCCACGCCAGACCACACCGTCCCTTCCAGCGGCGAACCCTCGCTAGCCGTCCCGGAGACGGCGACGATCGACTCGAGTAGTCGTTCTCAGACGGCATCCGTACTGTCCATCTCGGTCGTCTCGACTCGCTTCCCGTCGTGAAGTTCGACGACCCGGTCGGCGATCTCGAGCGTCGCCCGATCGTGCGAGGCCAGGACGACCGCGTGATCGGTGGCGACAGACTCGAGTTCGGCCAGCACCCGGCGGCCGGCCTCGCTGTCGAGTTCGCCGGTCGGTTCGTCTGCCACCAGGAGCGTCGGTTCCGTAACGAGCGCCCGGGCGATCGCGACGCGTTGCTGTTCGCCACCGCTGAGTTCGCCCGGCGTGTGCTGGATCCGGTCGCCGAGTCCGACGCGCTCGAGTGCCGCCGTCGCCCGCTCGCGGCGATCGCGTTTCGACAGCCCCAGCTCGAGAAGCGGGATCGCGACGTTCGTGCGGGCCGAAAACGCGTCCAGCAGGTGGAATCGCTGGAAGACGATGCCGACGTCGTGTAGCCGGTGGGTCGTCAACTCGCGACTGGACTGCTGTGTGAGGTCCGTCCCGTCGAAGACGACGCGCCCCGAATCGGGCTGCTCGAGGCCGGCGAGCAGGTGTAACAGCGTCGACTTGCCGCTTCCACTCGGGCCGGCGAGCGCGACGATTTCGCCAGGACGAACCGTGATCGAGACGTCCGCGAGTGCTGTCACTGTCGGGCGATCGTCCCCGGTCGCCTGCCACGGGAGATAGCTCGCGAGACTCGAGGTCGTTCCGCGCGCGTACGTCTTCGAGAGGGACTCACCCCGTACAACGGGGGCTACATCCGTGGGGGAGTCCCGTTTCTCGGCCGTCGTGCTACGCATCGTCTCCGTCATGTCGTTCGTCTCCAGCGGGGACCATCGGTTACGTGTACGTATCGATATCTGTGAGAGATCAAAAAGGCTGTTAGTTCGTCAGCAGCCCTCAGTCAGACCGAGTCCGAAGCGCGAGCAGGGCCGCAGCGATCGCGGCGATCGCCATCGGCGCACCGAAGCCGGGGAGGCCGTCGCCACCGTCCTCTTCCTCGGCGACGGTTAGCGTCCCTGCGGACGTGCCGCTGACTTCGATCTCGTACTCGCCAGCCTCTTCGAACTGTCTGGTGAAGCTGACCGTCTTTTCAGTTCCGGTTCCGATCGTGACCGACTTCTCGTCGACGACCTCGCCGTCGACGATCAGTTCGGCCGTGAACGTTCCGAGCTGGCCACCGACGTTCTCGACGGTGGCCGTGACGTCGGCCGACTCGCCGGCTTCGATCTCCGTGTCGCTCAGCGTCGCGTCCGTCACGTCGAACTCGGCCGGCGGAGGCCCGGTGACGACGAGTTCGCCAGCCGACGCGTCGTTGACTGCGATGGTGTGCGTACCTGGCGAGTCGAACGTTTGGGTGAACGTCACCGTCTCCGACTCACCGGCGTCGACGTCGACGTCTTGTTCGTCGACGACCTCGCCGTCGACGATCAGCTCGGCCGTGAACGTCCCGGAGACGTCGCCGACGTTCTCGACGATCGCCTTGACGTCGACCGACTCGCCGGCTTCGATCTTCGTGTCGCTCAGCGTCGTCTTCTTCACGTCGAACGTAGCGTTCTCTCCAGGCTCAGGTTCGGGCTCCGGTTCCGGTTCGGGGACCGGGCTCGGCGGCGCAATCGGGATTCCACCGCCCGGCGGCGACGTCTCTTCTTCTTCCACATCGAGCGTCCCCGTCGAGGTCGCGACCTGATCGGTCGTCGACGCGACGTGGATCCAGCGGTACTCCTTTTCGGGCCACTCCTCGAGCGTGGCGACGTCGATCGTCTCGTCGCTGTCGTTCGCGACGACCATCGTCGTCGACGCGTTCAGGACGTCGTCACCGAGGTCGACGGAATCCGATTCGTTCAGATCACCGACGACGAGGTCGACCACCTCGTCGAACGGAGTGCGGTTCGTCTCGTCCCCAGTGATGGTTTCACCGACCGTGACGACGCCCTCGACGGTGCCAATCGGCTGTTCGACGACGACGTCGCCCATCGTGAAGTCCGCGTCGAGGGAATCGGTCAGGTTGATCGTCACCGGGGTCGTTTCGATCGTCGACTCGTCGTAGAGGACGATCGTGTGTGCGACATCGCCGTCGGTCTCAAGTCCGTCGTCGACGTTCTCGAACGTCGCGTTGTTACCGGGTTCGACGGACGAGGGTGCGTCGACGCTCGAGGCACTATCCTGGACGAACAGACTCTCGACGCCGATGATCGTCGAGGGACCCTGGGGCTCGAGGTTGCCGTCCCCGTCGACTGCCAGCCCGCCGTCCTCGTCGTACGTCGTGACGAGTACGACGTGTGCGCCGGGTGCGTCAGGCGTGTACGTAACGTCGTCTGCGAACTTACCGTCTGCGATCGTCGTCTCGGCCGCCTGAGTGAAGCTGGCGTTCTCGTTCAGGTCGGAGACGGACGGCATCTGGTCGAACGTGGACAGTGCCGTTCCCTCGTCCAGCGTGCCGACGATCACTCTGACGTCGTCGCCATCGTACTGGGTCGTGTCTGCTTCCGGCGAAACCGGGTCGAACTCGAGTTCGACCTCTTCCTCGGCTCCGAACACCGCTAATTCGCCGCGCCGAAGGTCAAACTCCCTGTTTTCGGAGGTACTGATGAACAGATCTTGATTGCTAACGACCGTCTGTCCATCACTTGTGTTCGCTCGAAGCGGGAAGATCGACCGATCCCACACCGAAACGTCGTTGCCTATCTCGTATTCCGTCCCGTACGACGAACCGTCGTTTTCCCCATCTTGCGTCGGTTCCGCACCGACTACACCCACAATGGGTGCGAGTGCAAGCATGAGGATTATCCCCACCGTAACAGCAGTTCTAGTCATCACCTGAAAGTCTAATCAACACAAGTTATTTTTTTCCCTTTGTTTCTAGCCAGAGAGTATAAGATCATTCCTGCCTGGAACACGCACGCCTCTGGCGCCTGATCGCATTTTCCCCATTCGGATGAAAGCAAGTTGTTATGGATCGATATCGGTCTCCAGTTCAGTCTTGATTTATCGTATCGAAAGTATTATATTTCGATCTAAAGACCTAATCGAACGCATCATCACCGACCGATAGGTCGGATCGAACACCGTCGTGGTTGGTTGTCGATCACGATGGTGATACTCACATGAGACATCCACTATGACCGAACGATATACTCGAGTCGCCTCGACGATCCTCGCCCTCACTCTCGTCCTCTCGGCGTGTGCGCTCACTGGTGTCGCCGCCAGTGACGAAGCCAGCCTGTCCGTACCCGGTTCGATCGATACGCCGACGAAAACGGTCTCGATCGAAGGAACCGAGTACGAGGTGAGTAGCGTTGCCGTGCGCGAGCCGGGTCAGTCGCTCCCCGTCGACGTGAGCGCGTCTGACAGCACTGATTTCCGGGTCGACCTCTACAACAGCGACGAACAGCGAGAAAACTCGCAATACGGTACCGGCTCCGAGCGCGTGACGTTCGACACTGACGCGTTAGATCCTGGTACCTATCTCCTCATGCTCCAGATCGACGACGACTACGTCGAGATCCACCCCGTCGTCATCAGCGGCTACGACGTCGAGACCGATCACGCCGACGAGATCGAACCCGACGAGACGCTGAACGCGACCATCTCGGTGACGCCGACGGCAGCCGACGGAGATCCAGAGGGCGTCGAACTGGTCGTCTGGAACGACGAGACGACGATTCGCGAATCCGCAGAACAGACCGACGACGGCACGTACGAGGCGACCGTGTCGGACCTCGAGGAAGGAACCTACGACGTCTACGCCATCGCACAGGGTGGTGACGAGATCGACGGCGAACACGAAATCCTCGGGGTAAGCGACGGCGGCTCACTCGAGGTCGCCGAATCGACCTCGGAACCGACACCGCCGGACGACGGCGACGATGGATCCGAAGACGACGACAGTGACAACGAATCAGACCCGGTCGACGACGGCGATGCGGACAACGTCAGTGACGGCGAGTCGGAGAACGTCAGCGACGGTGAGCCGGACAACGGCAGCGATAACGAGACAGACGTGATCGACGATCCGGTCGATGGCGACGAGGGCAACGAAACCACAGACAGCGACGACGGAGCGGACAACGACAGTTCGAGCGAGTCGAACGAGACCAGCGAGGTCGTCATGCCGACGAACGAGACGAACGAGACGGACGCTGGAACCGAGGACGACCCCGGAGCAGGATCCGATTCAGTCCCGCTCGAGGCCGTTCCGATACTCGTCTTCGCGCTCGTCATCGTCGGTGTCAGTACTCGGGTGACACGGCGGTAGATTGATCGTCGCAGCTGTCCCCGCTGTTCTTTTGTCGGTCGCAGAGATCACTCTCTGCAGTCCATTTGCGATATCCATCGCGGGCAGATGTCTCGCAGTGGATTGGTCACCAGTCAACTGGCCCTCAAGTCAGGGACGGTGAACGTGAACGGCGAGTACACGCCTGCCGAGTTACGCGGTTAGAACGGGAGTCCACTGACAAGCCTCGGGGTCGTTCGGAAGATCTTCGATCTTCCGTGATGACGAGACGCCTCCGGCGTCTCGAACCACTTGACCCCGAGGCAGTTGACTGGACAGAAACAGAAGAGAACGCGTACAGAGATTCTGACCGGGGACGCCACACCGCTGCGATCGTCGAATCGGAAAATAGTGGAGGGAAAGTCAGTTGCTATAGGCATTGACCTCCTCCACGCCCTTCAGGGCGTGGAATCCCACCATGGGATTTCGGCCTCTCGCGGGGAGGCCTTCACGGTTTCAAGACGCATACGCGCTCGCGTCATCTACCTCGCCCCCGCAGTGCCAGTTTCGCTCTGGTTGCTAGACTCAGTATCTGCGAGCGTGTCTTGTGGCCCGGTCAAACAGGCCCCATCCCCGCCAGAGTCATCGCCAGCCACCTTCTCACTCGAATCCGAGTGCGTTTGGGGCTGGCTCTCTCCAGCGGGGTCGTATCTATCCGCAATATTGAGCGCGGCGTTGATATCCGCCTGATACTCAGACACCCAACACTCTTCGTTCGTACATTTGAACGTGCCCTGTCGCGGGCGATAGCCTTTCTCGCCACACGCGTGGCACGTCTTCGACGTGTACGCTGGTTCGACGGTCGCCACGGGAATCCCGTGTTCGGTCGCTTTGTACTCGATTTGGGCGTGGAGCGTGGCGAACGCCCAGCCGTGTAATCGGCGGTTCATGAACCTGCCGTAGTCCATGTTCTCACGGAGGTGCTGGAGGTCTTCTAACACTACGACGGGATTCTCGACGGTCTGCGCATGGGCGACCACGTCGCTCGACACGGTGTCGATGAGCTGGTCGATCCGCGCCCAGAGTTCGTCACTGTACTCCTCGTCGAGGCGGGCTGCCTCACGCTGTTGGAGGCGGCGTGTGGCCGTGAAGTAGGTTTTCCGCAGGCGTCTGACTTCGCGGGATTCGTCGCTCCAGATAGTGGGTGTGGTCGGGGTGCCGCGCTCGTCACGGTGACACACCGTGGCCAAGGCAGCCTCCCCGATATCCACCCCAATCGGCGTCGGCTCACTGGCAGACGCCGACCTGGACTGCTCGACACCTCGCGTCACGGGCATGTGGACGTACCACTCACCATCCCGTTCGATGAGTTGACATTCGCCCATCTCTGCATCGCCGTGGTACAATGCTTCGAGCCAGTCGTGCTTGTGCGCTGGTGGTTGAGCGGGCAGCCACAGGTGGTAGTCGTCGTGGTGTGGGATTTTCACGTACCACTCGATGGCATTCTGTGGCTTGTGGTCGAGACTTGGTCCTTCGTTCGTGAAGCGGACGGGATGGGTTTCCTCTCTGAGTTCGTCTGCGTCGTACGTGTCCTCGTCGAGTAGGTTCGGAACGTACTGTTTGAGGGCGTTCTTCGCGTAGCCGGAGAGGTCGTAGTCGACGACCACGTCGTTGGTTTTGGTTTGGGTGTCGCAGTCTTGGTCGAACGCGTCGTGGAGGGCGAGTTGGTACTCGTCGACTGTCTCACGGAGCTTGCGCTGTTTGTGCGCGTTCGGGTTGACAAGCTTGAGTTGCAGCGTCTCCGTGAGTTCGTCGAGCATGGGGGCGTTATTCGTCGGTGGGTGGGTCGCTGGTGCGGACGATGTTGACGGCTGCGCCGCGCCAGTTTTTGGGGACGAGGACGTGCGCGCTGTTCCCAGTGGGTTTGACCTCACCTTCGATGACTTCGTGACCGTTGATTTCGAATCTACCAGTAATGATAGTATTTATATATTGTTTAAACCTAATGTTTCGACTGAGGGAAATCCAGACCTCTGATACGCATGGTTCGTGTGGCTGGGCCTATCGCTCGACCGCCGCCTAAAGTCGGAGGTATGCGCTAACAATCTCTATCAGAATAGAGTCACTGCTAACGACTTCTGCAATGGACGTTCGAACCGTTCTTGGACGCGAACTGAAGGCACTGTGGGGTGGCGGAAAGGGAACCTCTCTCGTCGCGATCGCAACCACGTGGGGACTGCTGGTCGGGACGCGGATGATCTACCCCGTCGTACTGCCGTCGCTCCAGAGCACCTACGGCCTCAGCCTGACAGTTTCCGGCCTGCTCGTGACCGTTCTCTGGCTCTTCGCCTCGATCGGCCAACTTCCGGGCGGCGTGCTCGCAGACCGGTACAACGAACGCACGCTCATGGCCACGAGCGCTATCGTCGTCGCAGTGGCGCTTGGCTTCGTCGTCACGGCACCCACGCCGGTCGTGCTGTTCGCCGCAACGGCGTTCTGGGGACTGGGACAGTCGCTGTATCCGATCGCTCGCATCACGCTCCTCTCGACGCTCTACTCCGAACGACTCGGTAGTGCACTCGGCGTGACGATGGCCACGGGCGACGTCGGCCAGACGATACTACCGCCGGTTGCGGCCTTCCTCGCCGCCACGTTCGCCTGGCAGGTCGGTCTCGGGTACGTGGCACCACTCTTGCTTCTCGGCGGGCTCGTCATCTTCATTACCGTTCCGGCCCGGCGGCCGGCCGACCAGCCAGCCGAGACGCGATCGATACGAGACATGGTAGGCGTGTTCGCAGAGCTACGCAATCCGTCGATGGGATTCATGACTCTCATCCTGTTTCTGTACATTTTCATCTGGCAGTCGTTCACAGCCTTCTATCCGACGTACCTGACGACGGTGAAGGGGCTCTCGTCGACCGTCTCGAGCGTGCTGTTCGGCCTCTTCTTTGCGGTCGGCGTCGTCGTCAAACCGGTCGCCGGTGCCGCCTACGATCGCATCGGGATGCGCAGCTCGCTCGTCGGCGTTCTTCTGCCGCCTGTCGCTGGATTCTCGCTGCTGCCGATCGTCGAGAGCGTCTGGGTTCTCGGCGCCATTACCGCCCTGATCAGTACGATGCTCGGGTCGGGTGCGATCACACAGTCGTACCTGGCCGACTCGTTTTCCGAGGAGATGCAAGGAACGGGACTGGGGGTAATTCGAACGACGACCGCGACGCTCGGTGCCGGCGGTCCGGTTCTCTTCGGCGTGATCGCAGACAACGGCTACTTCGATGCGGGGTACGTCGTTCTGGCCGCGATTATGGCTGCGGTCATTCTTCTCACGCTTCGGATGCCACACGCTGAGTGACGGCCGCCACGGCCACCAGGTCAGGTATTGCACTTGCTCTACGTGACTGTCCGCCGGTTCTGGCACGTTGCACCATTCGTGCTGACCAGTCGGTGTGACGTTACCCGTTTCGACGAGTTTCGTAGCAGCCGACGGTTGTCGCGTTCCGTCCCAGTTCTTATGAACCGTTTTGTCCGGCAGTATAAAGATACGTTCGACAGCGTTCCGATTTCCATGGCGTCCGGTCCGAAATCGGAGTCCCGCTCGTTGCAATGCAGCCGCTAGTGATCGAAACCCGCTGTGACTGCTCGAGCTACGGCAGGTCGCCGCTGGTGGCCGCCCGGAGCGCGTCCGTGACGATGTCGAGGCCGATCTCGGCTTGCTCGTGCGTCGTGACCAGCGGTGGCAGGAGCCGGAGAACGTTGCCCTCCCGTCCGGCCTTCCAGATGAGCACGCCGTTTTCGTAACACCGGGTCTGGACCGCCTTGACAAGATCCGCACTCGGCTCGCCGTCTTCGTCGATCAACTCGACACCGACGAACAGTCCCTCGCCACGTACCTCACCCACGAGGTGGCTGTCGACGTCCTGCAAGCGACTGCGGATGTACTCGCCGAGTTCGGTCGCGTGCTCGAGCAGGTCGTGTTCCTGGACGTACTCGATCGCGGCGGTTCCACCCCGCATCGCGGGAACGTTACCCCGGAAAGTGCCGATGTGGCCGCCCGGCCCCCACGTGTCGAACTGCTCGTGGTACAGCGTCGCCCCGAGCGGGAGTCCCGCACCGCCGATGCCCTTCGCCATCGTGATCACGTCGGGCGTCACGTCGTAGTGTTCGCAGGCCCACCACTTCCCGGTGCGACCGAACCCCGACTGGATCTCGTCGGCGACGAGCAGGGCGTCGTTGTCGTCGGCGATGTCGCGCAACCCCTGCAGGAAGCCCTTCGGCGGCACGACGACGCCGCCTTCGCCCTGGATCGGCTCGACCCAGATCGCCGCCGGCGGCTCGTGGCCGCTGTAGGGCCCCTCGAACTTCTCTTTGACCGCCTCGAGCGAGCGAGCGCAGGACATCCGACCACAGCAGTCACCACGGGGACACACCGCCTCGGCGTCGTCGTCGCTCAGGGACTCGCGGTACGGGTACGGATAGCGGACGTGGATCGCGTCGGGCAACAGCGGCTCGTAGCCCGCCTTGTACTTGACGCCGCCGGTGAGGCTCAGCGCGCCTGCCGTGCCACCGTGGTACGATCCCTCGAACGCCAGCAGGCCGTGGCGACCGGTGTACTGTTTGGCCAGTTTGATCGACGCCTCGTTGGCGTCGCTGCCCGACGGCCCGCCGAACACCATCTTGCACTGATCGCGCAGCCCTGGCGGTGCGACGTCGTTTACCGCCTCGATGAACTCCAGGCGGGCCTCCGTCGGAAAGTCGATGGTGTGGACGAGTTTGCTCGTCTGGTCGTTCACCGCCTCGAGCACGTAGGGGTTCGAGTGACCGACGTTCATCACGCCGATGCCGGCGAAGAAGTCGAGGAAGACGTTTCCATCGACGTCTTTCAACGTCGACCCGCGTCCCTCCTCGAGCGCGATAGGGACGACCTTCGGATAGGCGACTGCGCCGCTGTCGATGGCCTCCTGTCGCTCGAGCAGCCTCCGAGAGCGCGGACCCGGGATCTTCGTCTCGACGTTGGGGGCCTCGTCGAAGTGGAGGTCGTGAATGGGAGGTCCAGCCGTCATGCGCTATCTAGACGGCGAGAAGCGGGAAATATGCTTTGTTAATTGGTGCCAGCAAACAATGTCAGCAGATTCGCACGGACACGAAAATGGGCACGAATCGTCTCGTTCGCTCGTCGACTGCTGGAGTTACACGAGCTCTTCTGCTTCCGGGAGGTGTGTAGGCGTCATAGAAAGGGTCACACACCCACTACGTGGGTACCCAGATTCAATAAGTACAGACAATACAGTTGCCGGCCGTGGTGACTATTTGGTTGGATGAAAACCTCATCTATTCGGAAACTATTTCAGCAACTGTTTAAAAACCAAGATATGGTCCTTGCGTTGGCTGCATACGTCTATGCATCGGTTCAGACGCCTGAGCACGAGTTCAATGGAGGTTTTGCTTTGCTTCTGTTGTTTGCTGACGTGTGGGTTGCTGCAGCGTTCAGCCCAAGTTTATCGATATAAAACGGCGGAGTGTCTATGTTCAGTGCGCATACCTACTTATCGGCTAATTCACCGTGGGAGTGGGTTTGACGTCCTCCGCACGGCTAACGCCGTGGGATTCCTCCGTGGGTATCACGGCCCGCATACGCGGGCTCCACCCCGGCTGTGAACTTGCGGGTTCACTGACGCGCCTTCAGCCCTCACACGGAGGGTTGTGGTGGTCTTGGGTATCTGCTCGGCGTAGCCCTCCCGAGGAGGGAGTGGCTCCCAGCGGCGTCCAGCGCACTGGGCAGTGGGCCGCGCCATCGGCCTGACCCTCGATTCAAACCACGAGTGAGGGTCGTCGAGTGGCATGCCAACCACACTGCTGGTTGGGCTGCGAAGGGTGTGTTTGTGTGTAGGAGTGTGAGACCTACTCGTAGCCATGGTGAGCGTGAGCGGGTTCCCCGCAGCAGCATGCCGCATGCCTATATCGAATAACGTGGAGATTCGTCTTAAACCTTTCAGATTGCGTGGGTGATTCGGGGGAGTCGTGTCGCGTGGTTTGATGCAGTAGTGACGGCTTCATCCCACGAGTAAACTCATGGGCTTTCGCCTGTATATCGTGTAATCAACACCGCGGGAAACGTTCTATGACACCCTCGGAGATGTTGCAAAGGTATCGTTCCGTCGAGCGCTCGATGAGGTCTCCTGCTAACGAACGTGCCCACGTGAGAGTTATTATGGTTGCACTCGTAGTTTGGATATTCGGTGGAGGGGGTTACCCGTGACATGTGCCAATTGCAGGGCGAAAGAGTATTCGGTCGAACGGTACCACGTTCACCTCTCGACTGACCAGGTCGTCGAACTCGAGCTCTGTGAGGGGTGTCGGTACAAGTTCGTCACTGCAGACTGGGTGGAGGCTGTGGTTTGACGGCCGGACACCACGTCGCAGTGAGCGAAACGCCAGGACGTAGCCAGTGTTCGATTCGACGACGCGCAGACAGCCTCGAGAGAACGGACTCCCGGACCTGTACGGACGGCGTCGACGACTCGAGGACGCCAGTGGATGGATCGAACGTTCAAACCGGCCGTCGACGCTCTCGAGTCGCGCCGAAGGAGTAGCGTATCGCGAAACGGCCGCCGAAGATTGACCGAGGAGGTCGATCGATCGCCACTGGTCGATCTGCCGCAGAAGCAGTTATGCAAGTGGCACTACAAGCTAGTGGTATGCCTCACGACCAGGACGTCGAAGGTGCGAACGATCCGGACTCGGTATCGACGTACGAGTGCCTCCAGTGTGGCAACGTCGTCGAATCGAAGACCCATCCCGGTGAGTGCGACTGTGGTGGCGAGTTCCAGAATCGGGCAAAGTCCCTCGAGTAGTCACCTGGACGGCAGTCTGACGCACTGCCGTTCGTGTTCGATGTGCGAATTCGCCGCCGGCACTCGAAACCCGTCCAGCGAACTGCTCGAGGAGACAGGCAACCAACGAGTCGTTCGTGGCACGGAGGTCTGGGCAAGAATTACCTGCTCTGGGATAGTTCGGGACGTATGGACGACACAACCGACGTGGACGAGACGGTCGACCTGAGCGACGCAGCCGACTTCGACGACATTCTCGTGCCGACCGACGGGAGCAAAACCGCTCGCAATGGGTCGATGCAGGCGATCAAGTTCGCACAGCGAAACGACGCGACCTTGCACGTGCTCTACGCGATGGACATGGGCGACGCCGACTACGTGGCCGTCCCGAGCAACATCGAGGAGACGCGAACCCGCATGGAGAAAAAAGGGCAGAAGTACGTCGCGGAGATCGAAGAACTCGCCGACGACGCCGGCGTCACTTGTGTGACGACGGTCACGGCGAACACGCCCGTCGAGGCCATCCTCGAGTACGTCGACGAACACGACATCGATCTGGTCGTCATGGGCAAACGAGGGCGCTCCGACCCGGACAAGCCACTCATCGGCTCGATCACGAATCGGGTCATCGGCTCGCTCGACATTCCCGTGTTCACAGCCTGAACTCCTGAACAGCAGCCGTCGAGGCTACCCGCGACCGCAGTCGTGAGCGAAGGCCGATCGGATACGTGGCGACGATTCGTCTACCGACGCAGCGGCCAGACCCGACGGTCGGTCGGACACCTCGAGGTGGTCGTCCATCACTTCGCCACTGACCTCGTCTTGCCGGACGACGATGGCAGCGTCCATCACTTCGCCACTGACCTCGTCTTGCCGGACGACGATGGCAGCGTCCAGCACTCCGACCTCGGCTTGTGGGAGCGAGTCGGGTTCATTCGTTTCGTTCTGCTTCGAGGGCACGAAGTGTGTCGTAGGCATCGACGGCGTACGTCATCGCTGGCCCACCACCCATCACGACGGCGATTTTCAGTGCGTCGACGATCTCGTCGTGGGTTGCCCCGGCCTCGAGTGCTGCGTCCGTGTGCCAGAGGATACAGTGGTCACAGCGGGTGACAACGCCGATCGCAAGCGACAGCAACTCCTTGGTTTTGCGATCGAGTACCGTCGTCTTCTCTGCCGATTCGACGAACCCGGAAAACTGCTCCAGTTCCGGGGCTTCCTCCACCAGGTCACCGAGCGTCTGCTTGAACTCGTCTAACTCCTGTGAGCGCGACATCACGTAGCCGCTCGACGACTGAGGATAAAACGTGACGGGGTCGGTCAGGCGGGATGAAAGAGAGCATATCAGATGTTTCAAGTTGAGCGAGACTCTATCTCGAGTATGAACGGTCGAAGTCGGCGCGCACTTCTCATCGGCGCCGTCGGGGCAATCGCCGTCTTCGTCGTGCTGTTCGTCCTCGTCGGCGCGCGCCGCGTCGTCGAATCGCTGCTGACGGCCAGACCGTCGCTGGTGGCGGCGACGTTCGTGCTCGCTCTGTGCTGGCTCGTCGCCTGGAGCCTCATGCTCCGGACCGCCCTCGCTGCACTGGGCGTCGACATTCCGTTCGGGAAGTCGTTTCTCGTCTACGCCGGTGCCGTCTTCGCGAACAACGTCACGCCGTTCGGCCAGGCCGGCGGCGAACCCATCGCAGCGTTGCTCATCTCGAAAGTCTCCGACGCCCGGTACGAAACCGGCCTCGTCGGAATCGCGAGCGTCGACGTCTGTAACGTCGTTCCATCCATCTCGCTCGTCCTGATCAGCGTCTCGTACTACGCGACGACGACGACCGTCGGCGAGCGCCTCGAGGACGCCGTCGGTGCGGCAGTCGCCCTGATCGCCGTCGTCGTCGCGATCATGCTCCTCGTGTGGCGATTCCAGAACGTGATCGTCGACCGACTGCCGTCCGCCGTCTCTGGTTTCGTTGCTCGCCTCGGGCGCGGACAGTTCAGCCCCAGATCGATCGAACGCAACCTCGCAGAGCGACTCGGCCGGTTCTTCGACAACATCGGGCACGTAGCGACGGACCGAAAGCGGCTAACGGCCGTGATCGGACTATCGCTGGTCGGCTGGCTCTTTCAGTCGATCGCACTGCTGACTGCCTTTGCCGCCCTGGGGCACAGCGTTTCGCCGGTCGTCGTCCTGTTCGTGATCCCGCTGGGTAATCTCGCGGGAGCCGCTCCGCTGCCGGGTGGCCTCGGCGGGATCGAAGCCGCGTTCGTCGCACTCCTCGTGCCGACGACCGGCATCGCGGCACCCGTCGTCACCGCTGCGGTCCTCATCTTCCGCGGTGCGATCTACTGGATGCCGGTCCTCATCGGCGGCGGATCGATGGCGGCCCTCGGCGTGCGAGTCGTCTCGAGATGACCGCTGGTCGGCGGCTTCCGTACAGATCCGGTGTCCTCGCCTGGTCAACTCTCTGGCCTACTCGCAGGCTTCGCTTGCTCGTCGAAAACGGGAGCGTAGTATCCTTGCCGCCACCTCGGGATCCTCGAGGTGGTGACGTCCCGTTTCGACGTCACGGCGTGCAGATCCGAAAACCATCTCTATGCCAGGAGTTTGGTAGGCGCACACCGTGCTAGGCATGATAGAAACAATAGTTAGCTAAGGTAGAATAGGTACCTCAGTTACCGTAACCGTTGATTTCTCGTTCCCATCGACGGATCGACCGCGGAGTGCCAGAGATGGCGTTCGCTTTGCTCGAGTTCCATCCAGCAATTACTTACTTGTGAAATGACCGGCGCGTGGCTCGAGACCGAAACTGACGTCATCGAATCGCGGGCCGACCTCCGAAACTAGCTGGGGTCGCTGCTCGACCGTGGCGACCTCTCCGAGGAACGCCGCGAAGAGGTTCTCAATGCCCTCATCGTGGGCGAACGACCCGTCAGTGAGGTCGTGACGCCGCGTGACGAGATCGTCTCGCTCTCGACGAACGACTCGATCGAAGCCAATCTCGATCGGATCGGTTCGAGTCCACACACCCGCTTCCCGCTCGTCGGCGACGAACTCGGAGACTTCCGTGGCATCGTGTACGTCCCGACCGTCGTCGATCGGGTCGACGACCTCCGAAGCGGAGCGGTCACGCTGCAGGACCTCGCCGCACCACAAATGACGCTCTCGGCGGAGACGCACATCAGTGAAGCGATCGACCAGTTCCAGGCCGAACACCAGGAACTGGCGCTCGTCCTCGAGGGTGGCGACGTCGTCGGCTTGCTGACGGCGACGGACGCCCTCGAGGCCGTCATGGGGAAATCGAAGATCCACTCGACGTCGCAGCCAACAGACCGTAGTCTCGAGGGCCGTACTGGCTGCCGTCGCTGCCCCTCCTGTTTTGTGTCCTCGCCTCGAGACACTCGGTATGTTCGACGCTCTCCTCTTCCCTACCGATGGAAGCGATGGCGCGGCAGACGTGTTCGAGCACGTCCTCGACGTCGCAGCCGCGCACGATTCGACGGTCCACGTCCTCAACGTGGCGGATACGATGCGCGATAGCGTGACGCGGATTCAGGGAACAGTCATCGATACCCTCGAACAGGAAGGCGAGCAGATCGTTCGAGATGCGGCCGAGCGGGCAGAGCAGCGAGGTGTGAGCACCGTTACGGACGTCCGACAGGGCGAACCGTACGGGACCATCGTCGACTACGCTGACGCGCGCGACGTCGATCTCGTCGTCATGCCCACTCACGGTCGTCAAGGTCTCGAGCGCCTGCTCCTCGGGAGTACCACCGAGCGAGTCGTTCGACGGTCAGACGTACCGGTCCTCACGATTCGACCGGGTACTGCCGACGACCTCCAGTACCCCTACGAAGACGTCCTCGTCCCGACTGACGGAAGCAACTGTGCGAGTCAGGCGCTCGCGATGGGTGTCGACGTCGCGACCGCCGAGGACGCTGCGCTTCATCTGCTCTCCGTCATCACCGTCACGAGTCTCGGCGTCGACGTCCGAAGCGACCTCCAGCTGTCGATGCTCGAGGAAAGCGCGACCGATCTCCTCGAGGATGCGGCGGAGTTCGCAGCAGACGCAGGGATCGAGCCAGTTTCAAAGACGATCGAGCACGGGTCGTCGATCCACGAGGCCATCCTCTCGTACATCGGCGACCACGACGTCGGTCTCGTCGTCGTCGGGACGCACGGCCGAACGGGCTTCGACCGATACATGCTGGGGAGCGTCACGGAATCGCTCGTTCGGACGTCTCCGATTCCCGTGTTGACGGTCCGGGAGCCTGCCGACAGCGTGCAGTGACCTGGTACTCTTCCAGGCGTCGGCTGCAGAGGCGTCTCCAGCGGTTCGGGCGATTCGACAACGGTTTTCGGATCGTAGCAGGTGCCGCCTCCATTTATGCACTCAACCGACGTCAGTTCGGTTATGGGAGAACTCGAAACCGAAGAACGAAGAACGCGAGCGGAGGTTGCCACGTACCTCCATCGACTGGCCGATCAACTCGAGGAAGACGATCCCGTCACGCTCGAACTCGGGGGGCGGCGGGTGACGCTCGATCCCGTCGGTCCGATCACGTTCAAACTCGAGGGCGAATCGGACTGGGCCGAAGGCGATTCGGAAGCGAAACAGAGCATCGAATTCGAGCTGGTCTGGTGGCGCGACGCGACGACGGCCGAAGAAGGAACGTTGGACGTCGAGCAGGGGTCGGAGTGACGGCGGTCCAGCGTTCTTCGAAACACGTTCGAGACCGGCGAACGCTCCGGAGATGACTTGCTGGCCCACGACCCGGGACGTGAGCGTAACCGAGCGAGCGGTATCGACGAGGCGACACCGACAACATGCCAGGTGACGGCCAGACCGATCGCGCAGAGCCGTGGCACGCCCTGTCGACGAACGACGTCCTCGACACGCTCGAAACCGGTGACGGGGGGCTGTCGTCCGACGAGGCGACGCGACGGCTCGAGGAATATGGGAAGAACGACATCCGCGAGTCAGAACGGACGTCGAGTGTCGAACTCCTCCTCTCGCAGTTCCGGAATCCACTCATGTACCTGCTCGCCGTGGCGGCACTCCTCTCGCTCGGCGTTGGACTCTTTCCAGAGAGTGACCCGAACTACGCCGAAGCCGCGTTCATCACACTGATCCTGTGTGTGAACGGGCTGTTCGGGTTCGTACAGGACTACCAGGCCACGAGATCGATCGAAGCACTCCGTGAACTCGCGAGCCCGGACGCGATCGTCGTTCGCGATGGGGACAAGCAATCTATCGATGCAGAACGACTCGTTCCCGGTGACGTGATCCACCTAGAACAGGGGGACGCGGTTCCGGCGGACGCACGCCTCCTCGAAGCCGACGAGTTACGGACGAACGAATCCGCGCTCACGGGGGAGAGTACGCCGGTCAAAAAAGATCCGGCGTCCGTCGACGAAGACACACCGCTGGCCGACCGGCGCGACGTAGTCTACATGAACACGACCGTCGTGAAAGGGAGGGGGAAAGCCGTCGTCGTCGAGACGGGCATGGAGACGGAGGTCGGAGGGATCGCGACCCGACTCGGCGAGTCCGAGGACCGACAGACCCCGTTCGAGGAGGAGGTCAAACAGCTCGGAACGCAGATCGGCGCTCTCGTCGCCGTCCTCATCGTCCTCGTCACCGTCGTCCAGTTTTTCTTTACCGCGACGGACGTCGTCTCGATTCTCCTCGTCAGTATCACCCTGGCCGTCGCGGGAGTTCCGGAGGGATTGCCTGCAGTGGTGACGTTTACGCTCGCGCTCGGTGCCCGAGAGATGGTCGATCGGAACGCCCTCGTCAGACGGCTTCCGGTCGTCGAGAGCCTCGGCTCGACAGACGTCATCGTCACCGACAAAACCGGAACGCTCACCGAAGAACGGATGACGGTCACGCGCCTCTACACCGCAGGAACCGCCGTCGACCCATCCGAACCCGACTCGATCTCGACCGACGGAGACGGCGCGAGTCGACAGACAGACGCTCGCACTCGAGACGTCGACCAGGCGGTCGAGCGGCTCCTGCAGTGTGGTGCGGCGTGCAACAACGTGGAACGAACGGCGGAAAACGAGTACAGGGGCGAACCGACCGAAGTCGCGATCCAGCGAATTGCAGACGACGCCGGCGTCGATCCGCCCGGCGAGCGGATACGCGAGATCCAGTTTTCGTCGGAACGCAAACGGATGACGGTACTCGTCGACGACGAGGAACCGACCGCCTACACGAAGGGTGCGCCGGAAGTCGTACTCGACCGATGCGACCGCATCCTCGAGGAGGGAGGCGTGCGTGAACTCACCGACGCGAAACGACGAGCCGTCCTCGAGCAAAACCGGTCGTTCGCGGCGGACGCGCTCCGAGTCCTGGGGTTCGCATCGAAGACGGTCGCCGATCCAGAAGCGGATGCAGATCGGATCGAGGACGGGATGGTGTTTCTCGGGCTCCAGGGGATGCTCGATCCACCGCGTGCAGAGGTCGAACAGGCGATCGCCGACTGTCGAACCGCCGGCATTCGTCCCGTCCTGGCGACCGGCGACAACCGCACCACCGCCAGGGCGATCGGCGAGCAGATCGGCTTCGACCCGGAGGGTGCTCTCACCGGCACCGACGTCGATGCGCAGTCGGACGAAACGTTGCGCGACACTGTCGAGGAGGTCGACGTCTTCGCTCGAGTCACGCCGGACCACAAGGTCAGGATACTGACCGCGTTGCAGGCGAACGGCCACAACGTCGCGATGACTGGCGACGGCGTCAACGACGCACCCGCGCTCACGCAGGCCGACGTCGGGGTCGCCATGGGGAGTCGCGGGACCGACGTCGCACGGCAGGCGTCGGATATGATCCTCCGGGACGACAACTTCGCGACGATACGGGACGCGATCGAGGAGGGACGGGGAATCTTCGAGAACGTTCGGAAGTTCGTCAACTACCTCGTTTCGACCAACACCGGCGAGGTGCTGGTGGTGTTTCTCGGCGTCCTCGTCGGGAGTGTTCTGTTCCCCGAGCGGTTCACGGGGACTTCTCAGGCGCTGATTCTGACTCCCGTCCTGATTCTCTGGATCAATCTCGTCGCCGATACGCTACCTGCGTTAGCCCTCGGCGCGGATCCACACGCCGCCGGGCTCATGGAGCGCCCCCCGAGACCTGTAGACGAGGGCGTGATCAACACGCGTGTGCTCGTGTCGATAATCACGATTGCGGTGCTACTGGCGATCATCGGTCTCGGGCTCTTCTTTTACGGCCTCGACGCGACCGGTTCGCTCGTCCGCGCCCAGACGCTTCTGTTTACGTTCATCGTGGTCGGAGAGTTGATCCGGATCTACGTCATTCGCTCCCGGTATGGTCTGTCCCTGTGGTCGAATCTGTGGCTCCTGGGCGCTATTGGGTTCTCGTTTTTCCTCCACCTCACGGTTCTGTACACACCGTTACACGACTTCTTCCGCGTCGTTCCACTGGCCACTCACGAGTGGGGCTGGATCGCCGTCGCCTTCGTCACGTTTTTTCTTCTCAACGTCCTCACATCGACCCTCTACGACCGAATTTTCCAGTCGTCGACGCCGAGCGAACGAGTGCGAAGCGAGTCCGAGCGGGTCCGGGACGACGGGCGGCGCTAGAAGCGCCACGACCGGCCAGCTGTTCGGCGTTGTCTCCGTCTCCAGAGTGTGAGTTCGACGTCCGTTCGTCCCGAATCCGTGGCCGTACGGCGAATCTCGAGCGAGCCGTGCACATTCGGAGCCCGGCCACCGATCGAGCGCGACCAACTGGCTACAGCAAGGCGAATACCCCGACCCACCGTGTGTGGGGTAACATTCACTATCCCTCACAGTGAGGGAATGTCTATGCAGACCGATCTTTTGCTTCCGATGGTATCGGACACCGACACGACAGAACTCGCCGTTCGCGCCGAGGAACTCGGCTACGACGGGCTCTGGCTCGGCGAACTCTGGGGAACGAGTTCGGTCGTCCAACTCACTGACATCGCCGCCCACACCGACGAGGTCGACATCGGGACGGCGATCGTCAACGTCTTCTCGAGGACACCTGCAGTGCTGGCGATGACCGCCGCGACGCTCGATCGCGTCTCCGACGGCCGGTTCTGCCTCGGCGTGGGGACGTCGACGCGAAAGTCCATCGAGGATCTCCACGGGATGGACTGGAACGATCCCAATCCGGTCCGACGGGCGCACGAAACCATCGAACTCACCAGGGAGTATCTCAGCGGTGACGGACGCGTCGACTACGAGGGAGAGATCTTCGACGTCCAGGACTTTCCGTCCCTGGGTGCCGACGTCCCGATCTACCACGCCGCTCTGGGAAAAGCGAATCGGCGCGTCGTCGCCCGGCTGTGTGACGGCTGGATCCCACACAACGTCCCGTTCCCGGACCTCGAGGACGCCTTCGCCTACATCACCGACCAGGCCGAGGAGGCGGGTCGAGACGTCACCATCGACGTCGCACCGTACGTCCCCGCAGCAGTCAGCGACGACCCGGAGGAGGCGAAAGACGTCGTCCGGGGTCACGTCGCCTACTACGTCGGCAACGGGAAGGGCTACGAGCGGGCGGTCGCCCAGCGGTTCCCCGACGGTGCTTCGGCTGTCGCCGACGCGTGGCGAACCGGCGATCGCACGGCCGCCGCCGAGAACGTCACCGACGAGATGGTCCGGGCGCTCGGCGTCGCGGGGACGCCCGAGCAGGCCCGCGAACAGTTCCAGGAGATCGCCGACATCGATTGCGTGACCCGACCGATGGTGACGATTCCGAGCAACGCCGACGAGGAGACGGTCGAGCGAACCATCGAGGAGTTGGCACCGGCCAGCTATTGAAACAGGTCGGCTCCCAAACGGCGAGAAACAGCTCGAGACGCTCGAGGATGGGCTACGGACGAACGAAAGCGAGATTCACACGTATAGCACCGGAATCATCGAGATCACGCCCGCAGCGAGACCGGCCAGCAACTGGGGGTAGCCCCGATTCGGCAGGTCCGCGCCGGTTTCGAGCGCCTCGGGGATGAACTCGGTAGCGACCAGATACACCATCGCACCGGCAGCGAAGCCGAAGCCAAAGGGCAAGAACGCCTCGGCCCACGAGACGAACGCGAACGCGATGACGGCGCCGATCGGCTGGGGCAGACTCGAGAAGACCGCCGCGCCGACCATCCGCCAGTTGGACAGCCCCATCGCCTGCATCGGGATGGCGATGGCGGTGCCCTCGGGGACGTTGTGGATGGAGATGGCGATGGTCATGAACACCGCCAGCAGCGGGACGGAGAACCCGAGTATCGAGAGGCCGCCGTCCAGCCCGAGTTCGGCGAACGAGACGCCGACGGCCACGCCTTCGGGGAAGCTGTGCACCGTGAGAATGCCGAGGATGAGGACGAGTTTCTTCAGGTCGCCCTCGGCGAACGCTTTCGCCTCCAGTGCGACTTCGCCGTGGTCGTGGCCTGCGCCGTCGGTCTGCACGTCGGTCGCGTCGTGGTCGTGGTCGTGGTCGTGATCGTGGTGGCCCACGTCGCCGAGGTCGACGCCGTCGAGCACCCTGTCAGAGACGGTGACCAGCGCGACGCCCGCGAGCAGCCCACCGACCATCAACGTCGGGAATCCGCCCGAAGCGTAGGCCAACCCCTCGTCGACGAGTCCGAACAATGATACCGTTACCATGATTCCCGACGCGATCCCCCACAGGCCGACGTTCCACCGATCGCTGAACTCGTCGACGAAAAAGAACGGAAGCGCCCCGATGCCGGTCGCCAGCGCGGTGACGAGCCCCGCGACGAACACGAGTACGAGGTTTTCTATGAGTTCCATACCCGGAGTATGGACGTGACGGTAAAAACTCTTTCTAATATAGCAAAATTCTTTTGGCTAACCTAAATAAATAGTGCTCGTCGTGGTACTCCATCACCCGTTTTCGAGTGGCCGGAACGTCCTGCGGGTGGAAACGAACCGACGGCAGGCAGGTCAAAGCTGTCGTCTGAACAACGTGTCAAATGCCGGTATCGGAACGCTTGAGATCCGCTGTCAGAAATGGTGACCGTGGCCCGTGCTCGACTCTTCGGTTCCCTCTGTGGACTCGTCTTTCTCGTCAACCTCGCCAGGATCGTCTTCGCGCCGCTTCTGGACGTGTTCATCACCGAGTTCGCGATCGGCGAAGGGACTGCCGGGCTCATCGTCACGCTCGCGTGGATCGGGAGCGCATCGCTCCGACTGCCCACCGGCTGGGTACTCACGAGAGTGCCGAGACACTACATCGTGCTCGTGGCCGGGGTGATCCTCGCGGTCTCTTCCGGCATGGCTGCGACCGCGACGACGGTCCGACATCTCATGGCCGGTGCCTTCCTGATGGGGATCGCATCCGGCGTGTACTTCGTCTCGGCGAACCCGCTATTGAGCGAACTGTACCCGGAGCGCGTCGGACGCGTCATGGGCATCCACGGCACCGCGAGTCAGGTCGCCGCGGTGATCGCCGCCCCGTTCGTCGCGCTCACGCTCCTCGTCGACTGGCGGCTCTCACTGTGGGCGATCGCTGGCGGGGCGGCAGTGGTGACGGCGTACACGTGGTTCGCCGCCAGCGGGACCGAGATGCCGACTGCGGGGCGGGCCGATCGCGACTTCGTCGCCGGCGCGCTCTCGGAGTGGCGGCTCATCGTGACGGCGCTGGCCATCGTCGGCGCAGCGGTGTTCGTCTGGCAAGGTGTGTTCAACTTCTACGATCTGTACATGCAGTCGAAAGACCTCTCGAGTCGGACGTCGAAAACGATGCTCACGATCGTCTTCGCCGCTGGCGTCCCTGCGTTTTATTTCGGTGGTGACCTGGCCGATAGACTCCCCCACGTCCAGTACCTGCTCGGGATCGTCGGCGCGTTCGCCGTGAGTCTGTTCGCGTTGACGGTCGTGGAGGGTCTGTTCGCGCTGATCGCAGTGACCGCGGTCGTCGGCTTCGTCGCCCACGCAGTGTTCCCAGCCGTCGACACCTACCTCCTGGATACGCTCCCGGACTCGACGCGAGGCAGCGCCTACGCCGTGTTCAGTTCCGCCTGGATGTTCACGCAGGCACTCGGGTCGTCCGCAGTGGGTCTGTTCGTCGAACGTGGATACACCTACGATGCGGTGTTCGGTGGGGCCGCCCTGTTCCTCGGTGCGTTAGTCCTCGTTCTCGTCGGCCTCGAGCGAGCGGGGCGGCTGCCGAACTGATCGTCCGGCCACTATCGACGAGAGCGGTCGGGCCGATCGAGCGACCGTTCGTACTGTCTTTACTGCAGACTAGATGGCAGCCGTAGCTACCACTCAAACTGCGAATACTACCGATCGGTCAGTCGGTATCTAGACCGACAACCGTTATCTATGGCCAATTTTCGGGATCGATTTCCGTCCTTCCGAAGGCTTTTGTCTAACTGGTTAGTAAGTTACTGTAACGACCGTCATGGATGACGACCCAGCCACCGATATTCTCGAGGCGACGTATCGTGCCCTCTGCCAGCACGGGTACGCCGACCTCACGATCAAGGACATCGCTGACGAGGCAAACCGGAGCAAAGCAACCGTTCATTATTACTACGATAGCAAAGAGAACCTCTTTACCGAATTTCTCGATTTCTTGTATGAACAACATACCGAACAGTTGGCGACGATCGGGGGAGACACACCGCGTGACCGCCTCGACGCACTTTTCGAACTCGTTCTCGCTGACGAGCAGGCGAATCCCGACCAAGAGTTCCGGACCGCGATGCTCGAGGTGAAAGCGCAGGCACCGTACGACGACGCCATCCAGACGCGACTCACCAGGTTCGACGAGTTTCTCTTCGAGCGAATCCAGGATATCATCGCAGCAGGCGTGGAAGCGGGTGAGTTCGACGACGACGTCGATCCGGCCGCCGTTTCCGACTTTCTCGTGACGACGATTACGGGAGCACACACGCGACGAGTCGCGGTCGATTACTCGACGGCACGACTCTCCGAGACGATCACGCGGTACGCCGAGGACCATCTCATCGCCGACGAACCGACGGAGGCGACGCACTGATGGGGCTTCGACGTCGCATTCGCTCGCTGTTCAAGGGACCCGAAGAGTTCGACCTCACGTCGGGAAGCATCGGGAAGCCGCTGTTTTTCCTGTCGATGCCGATCGTCGTCACGAACCTCTTTCAGACCGCGTACAACCTCGCGGACACGTTCTGGCTCGGCCAGTATAACACGGACGCGCTGGCGGCGATCAGCTTCGCGTTCCCGATGGTGTTTCTGCTCATCTCGCTCGGGATGGGTATTTCGGTCGCCGGGAGCGTCCTCGTCGCACAGTTCACCGGTGCAGATTCGGAACGCGAGGCAGAGTACGCCGCTTCGCAGACGGTCACGTTCGCCGTCATCGCATCGGCCATCTTCGGCGTCGTCGGCTACGCAGGCGTCAATACGTTCCTCGAGCTCATGGGCGCCTCCCGGGACGTCTTGCCGATGGCCTCGAGTTACATGGAGGTCATCTCGCTTGGCCTCGTGTTCATGTTCGGGTTCTTCGTCTTCGTCGCGCTCATGCGTGGCTACGGCGACACGATCACCCCGATGCTCGTGATGTTCGGATCGGTCGTCCTCAACATCGTCATCGATCCGCTCCTCATCTTCGGGTTCCAGGCCAACCCCCTGTTCGGCTTTCTCGGTGCAAGCGGACTCGAGGCGCGACTCCTCGAGTTCACGGGCTACACCGGGTCGGGCATCGAGGGTGCGGCGATCGCGACCGTGTTCTCGCGTGCGCTCGCCCTGCTCGTCGGACTGGCGATCATGTTCCGTGGGAACCGCGGCGTGCAGATTCACCTCCGCGATATGACTCCCGACCTCTCGTATCTGCGCCGTCTCGTTCGCATCGGACTGCCCGCGTCGATCGAGGGAACGGGGCGTGCGCTGTCGATGAACCTGCTGTTGGTCATCGTCGCGCTCTTTCCGGATACGGTCGTCGCCGCCTACGGCATCGGGACGCGCGTGTTCTCGGTCGTCTTCCTGCCGGCCATCGCGGTCGCTCGCGGCGTCGAGACGATGACCGGTCAGAACATGGGCGCAGGCAAACCGGACCGTGCCGAACGGGCGGCCGGACTCGCAGCGAAGACGCTCTTCGGCGTGCTCTCTATCGCTGGCGTCATCGTCTGGTTCACCGCCGCTCCGATCGCGGACGTGTTCACGACGAACCCCGAGGTCGTCGAGATCGCGACCCAGTTCCTCCGCTACGTCGCATTGAGCTTCGGGTTCATCGGCATCATGCGGGCCTACACCGGTAGCTTCCGCGGAGCCGGGAAGACCCTCACTGCCGCGGCGATCTCCGTGCTGATGCTCGGTGTCATCCGCTTCCCGATCGCGTGGGTCACCGCCGGCCCGCTCGGCGAAACCGGCGTCTGGCTGTCGTTCGCGATTTCGAACGTCGCAGGGGCGATTATCGCCTACGCGTGGTATCGACGTGGCACGTGGCGAGGGGGCGATCTCACCGAGTCCAGAGTCAGCGCGGACGAACCCAGCATCGAGACACCGGCAGACGGAGACTGAACGATGACGCGCCGAGCGCTACCCCCGCGATCGAAAATCGATACACAGCTCGAGTGCGTCCTCGATGACGCAGACGACGTCGACGTACCGCTCGTTCGCGAGGCGATCGAAACCCCGGACGACCGGTGGTACGGGCAGCTCGCGGTCAGCACCTACTCGTCGCTGGCGGACACGCGAGAGCCTGACGCCGTGTTTCCCGTCGCCATAGCGATCGAACTGCTCCGTGGGTACGCCCGCCTTCGCAGTCGACTGCTCGTCCAGCGCGCCGACGAACGCACTCGAGCGCCCACGCTCGATCCCTCGTCGGCGTTGCTCGCCGGAGACTACCTGTATACGTCGGCGTACTCCTCGCTGAGCGCGAGTCCACGCGCGACCCGTGAGTGTTTCGAGGTGCTGACGACCGTTCTCGAGACGATCGCCGAAACGTTCGCGAGCACCTATGCGCCGTCTGCACCCTCGAAACCGTCTCAGACGGCGTTTTTCGACGAGACGGCTGGCGCGATCGGCGAGGGCGCTGCCGTCCTCGGGGCGATACTGGCCGGCGTCGGCGGCGTTCGCCGTGATTGCGTTGCGAGTGTCGGACGGGGGTTCAGCACGGCGCGGGCTGTCCACCGCGTCCTCGATTCGGAGTGCGAGACGGCCGCAGTCGCCCCGCTTGCCCTCGACGAATCGCGACTCCGAGCGTATGCGAACCGGCGACGAGACGAAGCGGATCGGACGCTCGAGGATCTCTCGACGACCGCAGACGTGAGCGATCTGCGAACGCTCGCTTCGAAGATCGACTCGACGACGGATCGATCCTAGGCGATCTCTCGACGTGGCTTCGTTCCAGCTAATCGAGAAACGTATTCCTCCAAGCACAGCTACCAGTGAACAAAAGTAACGTCGTGACCCAATCTGGGTGAAAACTAGAATCAGCTATCTAGTCGAACCTGATAGGAAAACGGCGAAAACTGACTCTCAGAATAGTGTCGCCACTCTCGAGTTTCGAACCCGGAACGGCGGTCAACTTAGTCGACTGGTCGCACGAAGTTTGCTACGGCAGCGACGAACATCTCGAACTGGATGTGCGGCTCACCAGTGAACTCCATCCCAAGACGCTTTTTCGCGAGCCGATCGACGAGCATCCAGGTGTTAAACAGCAAGATCGCAAAGAGGAAGTAGAACAACCGGGGTCGGTGGTTGGAACTCCGAGTCTCGGCAAGGAACTTCTTGGCCTCTTTGAAGCCGTTCTCGATGATCCATCGGTCACGATAGCTGTTGATGAATCGCCGTAGATCCGCCGGATTATCGCCCTGGTGGTTCGTCGCGAAGACGACCCGATCAGTCACCTCGTCCTCGAGATCGGCTCTGTCCCACTTCCCGATCGCCACGAGCGTCGTGTGAACGTTTCCGCTGCCGCTGTGGTGATCGCCGAACCCATAGTTTTGCTTGATGCTCAGAGGTGTGGCCCCCTTCGAATCGGCAGTCGATCTTGTACCGCTCCTCGAGCACCTCTCGTTTCACACGCTTTTGCTCTTCGATCTTCGCGACGTACTCAATGTCGAACCGGTCGGCGGTCCTGAACCCATGTCCGTAGTGGAACTGGTTGTGAACTCTCGAGAGACGTTTTCGATTTCAATCGAGTCGAGAAGATTACGGTTCCATTCCTCCCGCGAATTAGCATCAGCAGAGACGGATTCCGTAGAAAGAGAGGCGTTTTGTTCGGGGAACCTGTTTGTCACTATCCCGTACTTTCATCGGTTCGAATAAAAAGCGTACACTACAGGAGTGACTGTGTAACTCGTTGCCGTTGATCGGGATATTCGACAATACGTGGCTTCTCTTCCGGTTCTATATCATATTGATGATGAATACAGAGCTCCAATGTCACACGTTATCTGACTTGACTATACCATATTGAATACCACTATGTTAGTTGGTCCTTATAGTTACCACCATTAGATATAAGTAATTTTTCAGAACACATAGAATCATGGATACGGAGAAAGCGCACGCCGCCTACATGGTCCTCTACAAACGATTGTCTATATTCAAGCGACTCATCAATAGCCCGGCTTATCAAAACCAACTGGTCGACGAAGTAGACGCTTCACAGTCGACAATTTACCGTGCACTCAAACAACTCGAAGATTACAATCTAGTCAAAAAACAGGATGGTATGTATGCACCGACGACGTTCGGCGAAATCGTCTATACACAGTATGAACGAACCGACGAAATCGTCCGGACGTTTGCAGAATCAAAGCGATTACTCGAAACAAGACAGGAGATTGGAACGGTTCTTGACCCGTCCGTCGCTCGTGATGCAACGACGCTTGTAACCGGGGAGACAAGACTAGATCTTGTGTACGAATATCTTGAAGAACAAGTCTCTGAGGCGGCCAAGATTAGCGGTGTCGTACCGACTATTTTTTCGGCTATGGTAGAGACGTATTTGACTCAGACGACAGCAAACCAACTGGATGCCGAATTTGTCTTCGGGAGGGAGGCGACTGAACACGTGAAAACGAACCTCAGTGACGAATTCAAAACCCTCATCAACACTGGGAATTTTGATGCTTATTCGTACTCTGGTGAACTCCCGATGGGAGTCGTCGTGATCACAGAACCTGTCAAACATGTTCTTGTCGTCATTCACGACGATATTGGTGTTGTTCGCGGCGTCATTGATTCTAAGGACAAGGCCGCAGTTACGTGGGCAATAGATTGGTATTCAAAACATGAAGCCGAGAGTACGCCACTAACACTCTCTTGAATACCTTCTGAAGTGCAAAATGTCGCGGGAGATCTGAATCATAGGCCCTTCCGTTTCCCCCACTACAACCACGATCGACCGAATCAAGTGCTGAAT
Source organism: Natribaculum luteum (assembly GCF_023008545.1). Taxonomy (NCBI): domain Archaea; kingdom Methanobacteriati; phylum Methanobacteriota; class Halobacteria; order Halobacteriales; family Natrialbaceae; genus Natribaculum; species Natribaculum luteum. The sequence goes on from NZ_CP095398.1 coordinate 485,874, forward strand.
AGCCGAACACCAGCCGAGGAGGTGCTTGTGTAGCTCTCCATGATATGAGAATATATTCATACATTGAATAGTATCTCAGGCATTGATTTCTTTTATGACTGAAACTAATGATAGCTTGTATTATGACATCAAAAAATAGGCGGAAGTTTCTGAAAGGAATCGGTGCTGTAACAGCTGGTACGTTTTTGGCAGGGAATGCTGCTGGTTCAGAAACACAGAAGCGTCGACCTGTAATCGCTTCTGGTACTCGGATTGCCGAAATTGAACAGACAAGCCGTGGCTGGGAAATTAGCCGGAAGTTTTTGATCGATACTGTTGAAGAAGAATTTCGAGTTTCTCGTCAGGATCGGGTGACTACAACAGCTGAGGTTGAAAACGATCTCCCAGAGTTCGATAGAGAGGTGGACTTCGGCACAGAAACGATTTCAACGACTAACCTCGATTCGGAGACCAAATCGGAAATCGACGATCTGCTCGAGGAGGGAACAGAAAGATTCAAAGATACTGCTGTCTTGGGGACATTCCAACAGCACTACGAATACGAACGAGATCTAATTGAAGTCACCCCGATGGCGGAAGGTCCGTTGCCGGATTCGAGCATTTCACTTCATGTGTATAATGCTGATGATCCATCGTGGGAAGGAGATCTTACTGAAAATACTGGACCAATCAACCTCGTCTGGAACAATGGGGACGATGCGGACGATATCGATGATGATTGGCAGTATAATGGCCACTCTTCAATCGCACTGTCGGGAACGCGGTATATAGCTACTGACACGTACTCCGTAAAAGAACAAGATGAAGACATTGGTTGGAATATCGCTCCAATACAACTACCGAGTCAATGGCACGCACGAGTCTACACAATCGATGGAAACATCGATATTGATGCTGTCGGTCAAGCCCACCGCGACCCGCCGGATCATGGCCACCTCCCAGGTGACACCAATTGGCAGTTCTTCGATTCCCGAGAAACGTTCTCTGATCAGTGGAACGATGTTTCCACATTGGATGCAGACAATGGTGATGAATACGATTCAAGCGATGGGGAATACGATTATATCGAGGGAGAATATGAGGAAGATGACGATGGTGGAATCCCGATCTTCCCGATAGATGAATAAAGAATAAGTCATAGGCTTGTTAAGATATAGTATGTTTGACTCTTTCCTCTCAAATTGGACTAACCCCGAATTGATAGCGGCGATTTTCGCCTTTCGTGTTATATTTAACATCACTATTCTATGGTCTGTGATTCATGTCACTGAATTTCGATCAGGGTATACTGCTGTGCTAGGGGGTTTGATTGCTTTCTCTACAATTGTGACTGTCTTGTTACTCAGTAGTTGGGGCGGGCAGATGATCTCGTATGTAGAACAATTGAGTCAGATTCTCATACTCGTTGTATCAGCTTACGCTGTAGTTCGAAATGACTCAGAACCAGTTTCAGTTGTCTTCCTATTTGCATGGATTATTGCAATACTTCTTTTACTGACCATGATCCCTATTTACGGAGAAGCTTTCTCAGCTCCCTAAACCCCTACTTTTTCATCTATGTATGTTTCGTGGAAAACCTTCACCCCGTCACTGACTGGTTGACTGAAGGTGACAGCCACTCACTACCCGTGCGATCATCTTGCGAACGTCGATCAGTGGGCCGAGTGGATCGAACGCTGCCTCGAATCTGGGGAGATCATCGATTCAAGATCGGTACGTGGCAGCGGTCGAAAGGTCGTCACGGACGATCAACGAAGCCTCGATTCTTTCTAGGATCTAGTAGCTACCAGTATCAGACAACGTATAAGTTGGTCTAAAATCCGGTTCAGTCGCTCTATCACTGGAACAAAACCGTGCTTGTCATAGAGGTATCTCCATTAGCTTTCGTTCACAGCGCTGTCTCCGCTTTTCACGTTCCGTCAGGTCCACACGACGCCTCGAGTCATGTCCGGCCACACAAGATACAAGCCGACGCCTGTCGACGGTTTCGGTATGGTAGCAATCGACATCAACTGCGACATGGGGGAGAGTTTCGGCAACTACACCATGGGACGAGACGAGGAGGTGATGCCCTACATCACCTCGGCGAACGTCGCCGGTGGCTTCCACGCGGGCGATCCGCACGTGATGCGTGAGACGGTCACGCTCGCCGAAGAGCACGACGTCGGCGTCGGAATCCACCCCGGACTGCCGGACATGATGGGCTTTGGCCGCCGGACGATGGACGCCACGCCCGATGAGGTACGCGACTACGTGGTCTACCAGCTCGGCGCGCTGATGGGATTTGCCGAGTGGGCTGACGTCGACGTCCAGCACGTCAAACCCCACGGCGCGATGTACTCGATGCTCTCGGAGAGCGACGAGCACGCCCGCGCCGTCATGGAAGCCGTCCTCGAGGTCGACCCGGACCTGATCTACCTCGCGACGGACATGAACATCTACGAGGTCGCCCAGGAGTACGACGACCTCGACGCCGTGTTCGAGGGGTACGTCGACCTCGACTATCGCCCCGACCGGACGCTGATCGTCGAAAAGGAGAAGGCCGCCGCCGACCCCGACCTCGTCGCCGACAGGGTCGTCAGCATCGCCACGCGCGGCGAGGTCGAGGCCGTCGACGGGACGACGATCGACGTGCCGGCCGACAGCATCTGTATCCACGGCGACGCGCCAAACGCCGTCGAGGTCCTCGAGACCATCCACGACCGACTCGAGAGCGAGGAGATCGAACTGACGCGTCTCGACGACCTCGCGTAACAGGTCACGGCGAGGTCGACGTCGACACTCGAGTGCGCTTCGATCGATCGGTGTACGAGTCCGCGCGAAGAGCGCCGAAAGTGCCGGCTCGTTGTGAACTCGACCCTAATCCTAATCTACGACGGGGACGTGCCAGCACTCAGCACATATCCGTCCGCGAGGTACGGCCCGCATGGGTGATTCGGAGGAGCCGGAAGAGAGCGAGATCGAGCGGAGTCTCGAGGAAGGCGACGTCGAGGCGGAGGTTCGCGACGCCATCGATCGAGCCCAGAGTGGAGCGCCGGCGGCCGGTGAGGCGGTCCGAGATCGGTTCTCGACGGACGAAATTTTCCAGCGCGTCGTCGCCACTGCCGAGGAAGAAATCGACGCGAGCACTCGTGAGTTGTTCTTCAGCGGCCTGGCGGCCGGGTTCGCGATCACGCTGACGTTTCTCGGCCACTCGGCCGTCGCGGCGGCCGTACCCGGAGAGCCGACAGGACTGCTGGCCGCGACGCTGTACCCGATTGGATTCCTGTTCATCGTGATGGGACGATACCAGCTGTTCACCGAGAATACGCTCCCGCCGGTCACGCTAGTCCTCACGAGGCTGGCGAGTATTCCGCTCCTGTTACGGCTGTGGACGATCGTCCTGACGGGTAACGTCCTCGGCGCCGCGACGGGGGCGCTGGTACTGGCGAACACCGGGGTGTTCACGCCGGAATCGGCCCAGCTGGCCGCTGACCTGGGAATGGAGGGACTACACACCCCGTGGTGGGACCTGTTCTTCAAGGCGATCTTCGCCGGCTGGCTCGTCGCGGGCATGGTCTGGCTCGATCACGCCACCCGCGATTCGACCGCTCGACTCCTGTTGATCTACGTCGTGATCTACCTCATTCCGGCGACTGGACTCTACCACGTCGTCGTCACCGCGTGCGACGGGTTGTACCTCGTATTCTACGGTGGGGTCGCCCTGTCGACCGTGTTCGTCGACTTCTTCCTGCCCGTCCTGCTCGGGAACACCGTCGGCGGCGTGGTGCTCGTGGCGTTGCTGAACTACGCTCAGACGAAAGAACGGCGCTTCCCGATGCGAGAAACTCGCGGTCCCGACCTCAGCAACGCCGAGTGGCTCTTCGGACGGATCGCAGGCCGCTCTCGCGTTCCACCTCGATCCGAGACCGCCGATTCGGGTCGCCAGTGATGACCGGATCGATGCACAAGAAGCCGGTCGAATCTTCCGAACGAGGTTGCTCGTGTCCTCTCAGGCGGACTCGAGACGGTCAGCCCCGGTTTTCGTCGGCGGCGTCGGTCGAGAGGTTTTCCGCGAGCCACTGGTGGTAGCCAGCCGCGTTCGTCACGGCGAACACCATCACGATCCAGGAAACGAGGAGCACGACCGCGAGCGCCGGCGGCGGAGACATACGTCACACTCGGCAGCACCGTCTCATCAACATCTCGAATTCGGATGCCGTCGGGGATACGCTAGCGAGTGACGCTGTCTCCGCAGTGGTCGTCCCCGCTCGAGTGTTGTGACGACTCGAGGGGCAGGGGCAGGGGACCTCGTCTACTCCTGCTCGTCGTCCGAGTAGAATTCCGGGTGTGGCTCGAGTTCGGCGACCTTCGGCGGTGCGGCGTGGCGGACGACGTGGACGTCGTACGGTTCGTCGGCGGCGACGTTGACGGCGACGCTCGCCAGCGGCGTCACGACCCGCCCGACGTTGTCACTACCGAGAAACAGGACGGACGGGTCGTGTTCTTCCGCGAGTCGTTCGATGCGATCGGCGATCCCCTCGGCGGGCGGAAACTCCCGGATCTGTTCGGCGTCGAACGTCGCCTCCGGAGCGAGCGCGTGCACCTGCGCCTGCAGCGTGTCGACGACTGCGTCGGGGTCGAACGACTCGTCGTCGTCGATCCAGCCTTTCTCTCGAGCGTACCGCTTTCGTTCGGGGACGACGCTTACGGCGACGACGTCCTCGTCGAGGGCAGTGCCGTACTCGACGGCCCTGACGAGGGCGGCTTCGGCCAGGTCGGACCCGTCGAATGGAACAACGAACGTCATATCCCGATACTCTTGGCGTGACGGAATAGTAACTTCGGGTCTGTGTCGACCTGATGTCACGTCCATCCGGGACACACCACGAACCGGGTAGCGCCGTCGTTCGAGCAGCCCCCGGCAGCCGAGAGCGTGCACCGTCTGTGTCTTCGATCTCGAGTTAGCTCTACGAGCGTCGGGTGGGGTCTCGAGTTCGTCTTTGATCGCGAGGCCATGGGGGTCGTCCTGGCCGGCGATGACGTACAGCAGGTCACGTTGGAAACGGGCGAGGGCATCTACTTTGGCGCAGAAAAACTGCCATCACTGATGGCTTACTCGCCCCACAAGCTGGTAATTCGTTCTTCGATGGTATCGAGAACGAGCTGCAGTACATCCCGATGATCGCTTGGCCACGAACTGTCCTCGCCGGGTGTCGGGGCTGTAGGTGGTGGATGAAAGTGGTTTCGCGTATTGTGTGGGTTCGGATGCCGGTCCCACCGGCACTCCCAGGCGTGGTCCGGATGCACCTCTCGGTAATGAATTTTGAAGTCGTCGTTCGTGTACCAGCGAACGGTGAGACTCGCCTCCTCTACGGTTTCGGGATAGTACGATGGTGCGAGTGTCACACGGAGCTCGAGATGTCCACTCGCATCCGTGATCGCCGCCCGAGCGACCTGCGCTGTGGCTTGGAGGCGTGTCTGGAGAAACTCGAGAACTGGGCGGTCGATAGGCGCGGGGCTACGTCCATCTCCTGCAGGCGGCGTCATCGATGGGATTACCCGGACGCTTGGTCGGTCTCAGCTCCAGCGCGTTGCTGACGGGCGCGTTCGTAGCGCTTGCGCTCGTCTCGAGCGGTCGCCCAGTCGGCGAGGTCGCTATACACATCGTCGATCGTCCGTTCGTCGCTCGTCTCTGCAGCATCGACGGCGTCGACGGCTGCCGGCGTTGTGGCATCGTACGTGTCTTCGTAATCGGTAATCCGTGTCGTGAGGTTGCGGACGTGCTCTTGGAGTTCGTCGACGGTGTGCTCGGCAGCAAGCTGGTTGATGCGTCGCCACTGGAAGTATGCATCATTGCGTTCGTAGGTCGTCGGATGGCCGTCGTGACGCGTGACGATCCCGAGGTCACTGAACCAGCCCAGATATTTTCGGGCTGTCTTTGGGTCGCAATCGGCCTGCTCTGCGATAGCGCTCGCCGTTGCAGGCTCGCGGGTCTGAAGGATTGTCCCGTAGATGCGCTGTTCGACGTCATCGTCACGAAACGCATCCTCAAAGGATGGAGGACCATCTGGAGACTCTGTATTGGACATACTCGGTTTTGCGTGGCCACCGATATAATTCTTACTTCGAGGAATAGTTTCCCGACCCGTCCGACACGCACGTTCGGCGGCCGCGACCGTCTCACTCCGAACTCGAGGGTAGCTCACCGAGATACTGATCGTCCCACTCCCGACGGGCCTCGAGTTCACGTCGACTACGCGCCGATCACTCGAGCGTGTACCGATCGAACCGTCGGATGGCGTAGCGATACGACAGCGGCGGTGCGAGCAGTCCGAGTGGCAGCACGATCGACGCGACGACGGTGATCGCACGTGCGGAGATCGTCAGTTCGAACCACGGGGCGAGCGAGAGAAGTGTCGTGAGGACGCCGGCGAGCACTGCTGGAGCGGCGTCGACGGACAGGACGGCCGCAGCCGCGGCCGGCAGCGCGATCGCGAGCGTGTAGACGAGAAACGCCGTCTTGCTCGGCATCACCGCCTCGCGGTTGTTCGTCACCTTGACGCTTCCAAAGCGGGGAAACAGCGATCCGACGCCCGCTGCGAGCGCCGGGCCGACGACGGCACCGACGACAGTCGCGACGAGCAACAGGGCGGTCTGCTCGAGCGAAAGCGGACTCACCGCACCCGCGACGAGGCTGACGACGATCCCAACCGGGACGGCGACGAGGACGCCGGCGAGGATCCGTCCCACGATCGCCTGCCGGCCCGAGATCGTCGACGTCAACACGGCGGGAAGGCCCGGCCCGAGGTCGCCGAGCGGGTTGAGCGTGAACAACACGCCAGCGCCCCAGACCACGTAGAGACAGAACAGCACCGCCAGTGGCGGCGGTAGCGTCCCGGTTCTGACGACGTCCTGGAGGAAGGCGACTGCGCCGAACAGCGGGTAGACCACGTACAGGAGTGTGACCGGGGCGCGTTTCGTCCGCCGGATCGCGGTGACCGTCACCGTCCGAGTCGGCCGATCGAGGCCGGAGAGCAGTCCACCGAGGCGATCGGACGACTGGGTCTCCGCCGGTTCGTCGTCGGAACGCACCGGATCGGAGTACCAGTGGATCCGTGTGGAGACGACGCCCACCCCGACGGCCAGCGGGACGACGACGGCGAACCCGACGACGGTGCCCACGAGCGGTCCGACGGACGGCTCGAGTCCGGGGACGGCGAGCAACAGCAGGGAGCCCGGCCAGCCGAGCGGGCTGTTTCCGAGGAGATCGAACAGGACCGACGTGATCGTCTCCAGCCAGCCCATCGCGATCGCAGCGAAGTACGCGACGCCGACCGAGACGAGAATCGGCGTTCGATACCGGGCGATCGGTTCGTAGACCGTGATCAGGTGGCGAATCCAGACGCCGACGACGAACCCGATCGGAACCGCAGTGAACAACAGGAGCACGACGAACGCGGGCGCGAGTACGACGGGCAGGATCGTCCCTGCACCGTACGCGAACGCACTCGAGAGTGCCAGCGTCGGGGGAATCGTCCAGGTCGCAAACGTCAGCAGTTCGGCACCGGTCACGCCGAGGACGACGTTCCGATGGGACGTCGAGAGCAGCAGAAACGCCGGCTCGTCGACGTCGGCGACGGTCGTGACCGTTCGGATCGTCGCCATCGCAGTGAGAACGAGCCACGCGAGCGCGGCGATGCCGGCCGTCGCCTCCATCACCGTCGAAGTGACACTCGAGTCGATCCCGCCCGCGGCGACCTGTTCGCCAGCCGCCGAGAGCAACACCGTGCCCAGCACCGTGACCGGCCCCAGCGCTACCACCGCGATCGCAAGCATGAACAGCAGTTTCGTCCGGTCGCCGGCGACGACTCGAACCGTCCGCCGAAACTCCGTGCGAGCGACGACGAGCGGTGCTCGAGTCACCGGCGACCACCGCCGGAGGAGGGCGAGGTCGTGGCAAACAGAAAGATCATAATCTCACTGCCGCGCCGGCGGGTATAAATAGTTCGTTTTGTTATATTTTCTATAGCACAAGAGATTGGATAGAAGAACTGTAGCCAGCGATCGCGTCGTCAGTGTTCGAATGACTCGAGTTTCCGAACCAGCTTTGTATACAAGTCTGGTGCGCAGTACCAGCCTTCTTCGATCATCGAATCAACTGTCTCACGCGCTTCACGAATAGTGATGTCCCCCTGCTTAGCGCACAGGAGAATAATGTAGGCCGTCCCCCGAGTTTCGATGCCCTCGATTTCTGCAGCTGTTCTTCCATAGGCTTCGTCCATTACCGCGACTGCATCACGTGATTCAGCACAGCCAAGTACAGCCACATCGGCGTCGCTCAAGTTAGGGTTTTGTTGGCTCTGTTGAAATCCTCAGGAGTTGACACATCTTTCCCGGCCACGACCAATACAGTGAAGCACGTATCATTCAGTACAGGGGATGCACTGACCGCAGAGGGGCCATGAACCTATCACGCGTATATATATATATATATATATATTTTGCAGAACGCCGAAGGAGCGATCACATCGCTTCAGCTCGACTGAGTTTGTTCCGAACGAAGTTCGTTCGGGACGAACCACGACGGGAATCCATCGTCGGGTGCCGATCGTTCTGCGTGAAACCGACCTCGTTCGAGAGCGAGTTTTAGCGTCACGAACAGTACGTAAGGGAGCACCCCCGCAAGTGAGTCAGAAGCAATGAATTCCGCAATCAGTAGTCCGATGAAGAACACAAAAACCAACATTATGAGTCCACCGAGATAGACGAGGATAAAACGCGCAGGTAACTCAAGCATACTATACGCTGACGTCTCCTCGTATTGACGTGAGCGAACGTAGATTCTATATATAGTAACGAAATGTATAAGCACAAACAATACTGCAGTCCCGAATATTGGTAGTGAGGTAAGCACTGAAAAATTCGCGAAGAATGCCGCAGGATCACCCACTGTGGCTCCCGGCATCCCACGGTCCGTAGTTCCTTCCAGCAGAGCGGACCCAAGTACGAAGCTTGCGAGCATCATAAAAACACAGGACGGGATGATCACTCGCAAATTCCTCGAATAGACCGGAGGAAGCGGACCAATCTTTCGAGGATTATCGCTCCAGAACTTATCTCCAAGAGGCGCGATAAGGATCTGCTGCTCTCGGTCCTCGTAGTTACTCCGTCGCTGAGCAAACAGAGCGAAGCCACAGTACACGAGCCACAATGCGACGATTTCAACCCAGTAGAGCATGAAAACGGCGGTAAACTCCCAGTCAAGTACGAAGTACCCGATAATCGGTAACAGGTTAGCAAGGGCTATCGCGCCGAACTCAAAAGGGTTGCCCTCAGTTCGTTGCTTGTTCTCCATACGGGCTATAATACAATCAGTTAATGATGTTATTATGAACTTCGGTACCTTCTGACGACGCATTCGGTGGGAAGAGATCCTGTTCTGATCGTTTGGGGGTTCGGTCGAGATTGTGGACGAGACACGCAAGAGCGAGTTCACGGAACTGCTTCCACCAGCGTCGTGAACGGACGAATGCACCGTACTTCCGCTTGAGCGTTGAATTGACTGTCTCTGATTGACTCCGTTGGCCGTAGAGGTCGGCGTCTAAGCGTGCGTTCCATGCCTTGTGAAGCGGTGTGAACTCACGATGCTTGATTAGTGGACGAATCCCGTGTTGACGGGCAAGCCGTCTGATTTTCTGGTCGTCGTAGCCCTTGTCTCCGAGCAGGATGTCGATAGTCTCGGGGTTGCGTTTGATCAACGACGGAGCGATCTGGCTATCGTGTTTTCGTGTCGTCGTCACATGTAAATCAAGGACTGCGTTCACTTTGGAATCGACGAGCAGTGTTACCTTGAGTTGCTGAATCGTGAGTTCGGAGCGTTTCGTGTAGTGTTTCGAGGCGTGACTGCGGTCGAATCCCGAAGCATCGATCCCCGCAACGCCGTTGGTCGGAAGCAGTGAAACAGAGAGATTGAGCAGCACTCGCCAGACAGCCATATCGAGTCTATCGAACGCTTTGCACAGTGTTGATGGGGCAGGAAGTTCAGTGAGATTGATTGCGTTCCGAATACGGGGCATCTCGATGAGTTCGTCGAGAAGTGTTCGATAGGTTGTGTTCTTCCGAACTTTGAGGCCCAGGAGAACGATGTGCTGATGGAGCGTATAGCGTTGTTTCGAGAACTTCGAGGAGTACCGAGCTACGGCACGTTGTGCTAACTGTACGTGTTTACCCCGAGGGCTCAACAACCGGCGCAGCCTGATCTCGTGAGATTATCTCGTTGTCGTGGACAACCCGCGTGAGTTCCTCGTATGGGTTGCGTCCCTGCTGGCGCCACGTCGCCAGCAGGGACAAGATCGTCTCGTGAACGAACATTCCACGGTCGTTCCGGAGGGTTCCGATGATTTTCCGCAACACAACCGGTTCACGAAGTGCATTCTCTGCGGCATTATTCGTCGGTGAGACCGCTGGCTCACCGACGAAGGTGAGCCAGTGGTCGAGGCCACCTTCCAACTTCCCGAGAAGTGTTGCCACTGGTCCGTCGGGCACTGACCGGTCGATGATCTCTAGCCCTCTCTGCCCTACTCGGTGAACTTCCGCACGTTCACGTTGTGACAAGTCGGTCTCCAGCCGCGCCTGGAGACCGACGTACAACTGCTTGAGTTCGCGGTGGATCGGAATGGCTTCGTCCTGTTTTGCAGCCGCGTCTTCAGCTTCTCGGAGAATGTGTGCCCAACACCGCTGGAGATTGCTGCTGAAGGCTGGATAGGCCGTCCATCCGTCACAAATGACCGTTCCCGCGAAGTCCTCGCTGAGGACTTCTGCGGGAACATCACTTCCACGACTCTCCCTAACCGCGTACAACGTATGCTGAGATGTCTTGAACGTCCAAATCCACGCCTGCTCACCGTCACGTTTGATCCCTGTTTCATCGATGTGAACCACATCGGCATCTTGGATCTTCCGACGGATCTGCTCGTACTCACAGCGACCGGCGCGCGCAGCGCGCTCGGTCGCGTGCCACGCGGACGCGCCCGAGAGTTCGAGCTCGTGCAGTTGCTCGAAGCGATCAGCGATCTTCCGGTAGGGAAGGCGGTGATCGTACCGTGACAGTGCTGATTGCGCGATGACGTTCACCCCGAACTGCCCCTCATCGGGGCAGTCGGGGTGAGTCGCAACTGTCTCCGTTCCACAGGAGTCGCACTGGTAGCGGTGGTGGTTGTACTGGGTGACTTCTGGTGGCTGTGGATCCGGAATCTCCTCGACGAGTCGGGGGCTAACGCCCACCGACTCGTCGAAGTACTCGCCACACTCAGGACAGCACTCACAGGTAACCTCGACCTCTTCGTCAGGATCTGGTGAAGAGCGCCACTCTGGGTCGTGACCGTCCTTTCGGCCAGGAGTGCCGCCGTCAGTTCGGACATCGTCGTCTTCGTCGTCCTGCGAGGTCGGGGACTCGTCGGTCCCCGACCGTCGCTTGCTGGGTGGAGTGTGTGGATTCTCGTACTTCCGTAGGCGTGTTTCGAGCTCTTCGATTCGTTCGTTCTGTTCCTCGATCCGCTCGTCCTTCTGGTCAAGTTTCTCCTCCAGCTCGTCGATTCGTTCCTCCATCTGGAGAAACCGCGAGAGGAGTTCGTCCTTGGTGAGATCGTCCCAGTTCATCGATTCCACCTCGGAACGACGACAGCAGGGTCAACGGGATGGTCTCCGCTGCTCGGAGACCATCCCTGAAAGGGCATACTCGATCCCTGCTGACGAACCATGTGTCCCCCACGTGTCGCTATCTACGAGATAGTGACGAAATCAGCCGGGGCTAAACACGTACCAAATACCAAGGTCGACACCTGCCGTGTTCTCGCCGGGTGACGCTGCGTTGATTTCCACTTCACAGACGACGTGCAACTCCCACCGGCCTTTTCCAGTGGTGTAGACGGCACGCACTTGTTGAATGTTCTCCACTTCGGCGTCTGGTGGAGCCTGGTACTCACAGAGGATGAAGTCGCGTCCGTCTTTGTGGTTTTTGCCTTTGCTCAGGCGGATTCGGTCGTGTTTCGTGTCGTGGCGGATGCCGTTCTGTTTCCACGTCACCGTCGAGCGCGGATGTTCTTCGTGGACTCTGTTGCCATCGTCGTCGTCGTAGTTCTGTTTGCGGTAGCCCGGTGGGTTGTCCCGGTCGTCGTCGGAGCCGAACCACGAACTGAACGCTCCAGAAAGTTCTTCTAAAACGTTCTGGCTGGACTGGCTATGCAGTCCCTTGTATTTGGGGTGGGTTTTCAGTTCGCGTTTGAGTTCGTTTTCGTCGGGGATTGTGCCGGTTTCGTCCCACTGTTGGCGGGCGTAGTAGTTCGCAACGTTCCAGAGTTTGGATGCTGACCATCCGTGTCTATCAAGCGCATCAGCCACTTGCGAGTGGTTCTGGATGCGGCAGACGTAGGTACGGCGTGTCGTCAACATCCGGTACTTATTGTTATGAAATCGTGTTATTTAATAGCTGTGGCATATCCTGCCGTGGTGTAACTGGTGGATTGTTTGTCGGAGTGTCGGCTTCATCACCCGCCTGTTCAGTCCTCGGTTCCGACCCAAGCGGTCGGAACACTCGTCCTTCACGGGAAGGCGGGTGTATTCGCCTCGATTCTCTATAACATTCGCCGTTAAGATCGGAGACGAGTTGGAGTTGATCGGCCTTCGCGAGGTAGATTAGCGGTGTACCGTCAAAAACCCACATTCACAGGTCCTCGAGATCGTCTTCGAGGTGATTGTCCGAGACCCACGTGATGTCATGATCTTTCGCGAGTTGGGCAAATTCCCAGACAGACATCTCTGCGAGCTGGGCGCCTTTCGTAAGCGTAATCTCATCGGCAGCGAGTCGTTCGAGGGCTTGTTCACGACGCCACTCCTGGAGTCCCTCCGAGAGAAGTTTTCGCACTGCTGTACTCCGATCCAGACGTTCTTCCTCGAGGTATTCTTCGAGTTCCCCCTCGAGATCATCCGGAACCCGTGTTGATATCGTTCCCATGGTGTCTGCTATGTTTACAATGTATACAAGTATTCTGCTCGTTCTGATTCGGAACGTCACCATCGCCGATGAGCGAGAGGTTGTCCCCTTCTGTGGAGTTGGCGCGAAGCGGGTACGTGCCGTCTTTGGCGTGACTAGGATGGTTGTAGTCGCCGTACTCGTAGTAGTTCTCCATCGCTTCCAGTGCTCTAGCGACGATGTGCTGCGTCGTGTTTTTCACAGGATCGGCTTCGTCTTCGAGGCGGGGAGAACGGTCGTTCCAGTCTACACCTTCTCCCGATCGAAATCGATCGTAGACGAATGGATCGCCGTGATAGTCCGACTCGAGCGGAAAATTTAACTACTGTTAACTTAGACATTTTTCATATGGAGTTCGTCACCACTGAAACGGTCCCCGGTCACGAGATCGAAGAGACGCTCGGTATCGCTCGAGGCAACACCGTCAGAGCGCGCAACGTTGGCAGAGACATCACACAGAGTATCCGGAACATCACCGGCGGCGAGTTGAAAGCCTACTCCGAACTGTTAAGCGACGCCCGCGACGAGGCCCTCGAGCGCATGGCCGACGACGCCCGATCGATGAACGCCGACGCCGTCGTCAACATTCGACTCGAGAGTTCCGAGATCGCAAACGGCGGGTCGGAAGTCATCGCGTACGGGACTGCCGTCCGACTGAAGTGAGTCGGGTCAGTACCGATCGCCCTCGAAGGACGTTGCTGTGACTTCCCCGTCGTATGGTCGAACGGAGTGATCCAGCCAGAACCGGCGTCAACGCCGGCCGTGTCGTCGGCCTGCTGACTGCGACACTCGCAGTCGTGAGTCTCTTGCAAACCCAGGCGTCGTTCTACGAGATCGCGACGGCGTTGCTCGATGCGTTCGGGATCGAGTCCAGCCTCTCGGTATCGGCGCTCTTCTGGGGAAACGTCGCCATCGCGGCGTCCGCTCGGTACGTCGTCGGGTACGTGGTCGGGTCGCTCGTCGGAGTCGTGTACGACTGGCTCGATCGCCCGTCCCTCCCGGTGCTAGTCGGGATGGTACTCGTCGTCGGTGTGGTAGATGGGTTCCTCGCCGGCATCGACACACGCAGCGTGGGTATCGGAAGCGCGTACGTCGTCGCCTGGCTCTGTTACGTGCCCGCGTTCGTCTGGTTGTCCGACGACGACGCCAACGACGTCCGATCGGGCCCTCGACGACTCGGCGACTCCTGATCGAGCCACTAGACGAATCGGAAGTAGTACGGACTCACGAATCCCTCGACGAGTGCGGCGACTGCGAGCACCAGCCCGATCCCGACGAGCACCCAGAACGCCCGTTCCAGTTCCGTTGCGGCCACCGACCGCTCGAGTCGCCCGCGTATCGTCCGCCAGGCGACGACGCCCAGGTGGATGCCGAGTGCGCCGGCGACGACGATCGCCGGGATCTCGAGGATCCCGTGGGGGATGATGAACGCGATCAGTTCGGGGAGGTCGACCTCGAGACGGGCGTAGATCCCGATAGCAAAGCCGTTGAACGCCAGTGAGGCGGCCGCCGGAACGGCGAGTGCGACGCCGGCGTAGGCCGTCGTGAGGGCGACGGTCCAGTTGTTCACGAAAAGCTGGATCGCCGCAGTGGGCGGGAAATGCCCCTCGAGTCGGGCGGCGATCGACGTTTCGACGACGCCGACGAACGGTCCGGCGAGCAGCCATCCCGTCGCGAAGCCAGCGACTGTGACGGCGACTGCGACGACGTGAACGCCGGGCGCGTCACGGACGAACGTGGACAGTTCGGCCCAGCCGCGACGGACTCCTGCGGCGAGTTGCGTCCGGAACGTCCGATCCGGTGACGACGGCGGTGAGATCGAGCCCCGGTATGCGCCGTACAGCGTCGTCTTCAGGAGGTCGAGCGCCGGAAGCACCACCAGTGCGACGACGAGCGAGCCGAGACTCCCGGCGCTCCCGGCCGAAAGCAGCGAGAAGATGCCGGCGAATCCCACGATAGCAGCGATCGCACTCACGTAGTAGAAGACCGCCTCGACGGGTCGCCGCCGGAGGAAGCCGAGACTCGCAGCGAGCGACCCGGCGATCCCGCCATCGTCGACGACGACGGCGACCGGGGCGAACGCGAACACGCCCCGGACGGCGGCGACGACGACGATCCATAGAACGAACCCCAGCAGTGCGGCGAGGACGCCGATGGCCGTCTCGCCCGTGACGACGACGGTGCCCAGTGCGACTGCCCCTGCGAACAGTGCCGCCGCAAGCGCCGCCACGATCCACAGGCTCGCCTCGAGGACGAACAGCCCGAGAAACGATAGCCAGTGGCGGCGAACGCCCGCGATCCCCGCCGACAATCCACGTTCGTCTCGGAGGCGAGCGTCGCAGGCAGCCAGCTGGCCAGCAGCGACGCCGGTGTGGGCGACGAGAGCCGCGATGACGGTGAAGACGGCCGTAACGGCGAGGATGCCGACCACGGCCGGCGGGAACAACGCCTCGAGCACCGGGTCGAGGTCGGCCGCCCACTCGGCGAACGCCTCGGGTTGTGCCTCGGGGTCCGGCGGGGAGAGGTCGCGACTCGCGAGTTCCGCACGGGCCATCTCGAGTCGGCCGGTGGTCTCGAGGTAGAGGTAGCTGACGACGAGACCCAGGAAGGTGCCGACGCGGGTGATCGCGGGCACGGCGATCCCGAGCACGTAGAACGGGAGGAGATCGGCGGGACGGCGACGTAACGTCGTGGCGACGGCGGTTACGGCCGCGGAGAGTTTCATACAGATACGTCAGTGGTCGACTTACTTTATGTTCCTGATGAGTTTGCCACCTGTGAGAAATTCGCCAGGCGACGCTGCCGACGGTGTCACTGGAACGAGTCGATCGACAGACGTCGGGACAGCAGTCCGAGCCGTGGACCAGGTATATCCATCACCGCCGACTACTCTGGAGCGATGTCAGACGACGATACCGAACATCCCGTAACTGCAACGCCCCCGGAGAGTCCGTTTCGGACGACCGGCACCGACCACGTTACGATCTGGGGATCGAACGCCGAGGATACGATCGCGTTCTACCGCGACCTTCTCGGGATGGCCCTCGTCTTGCGCCAGCCCAACCTCGACGACCCCTCGCAGACGCACCTGTTTTTCGACACCGGCGACGGACGCATCCTCACCGTGTTCGTCAGCGACGACCGACCCTCGAATCAGGGCCGACTGCGAACGCCAGTCGGCGGCGTCCACCACCTCTCGTTTTCGGTCGCCCCCGAGGACTTCGAGGACGTCGTGGCGGCACTCGAGGAAGACGGCCGTGGCTACAACGTCTTCGATCGCGGCATCTTCCACTCGCTGTACACGAACGACAACAACGGTCTGATCGTCGAACTCTCGACCGACAAGTACGACATTCCGGACGATCGACGCGGCGAGGTGCTCGCGACCGCCCAGCGCATCCGCGAGGAAGACGGAGCCGACTACGCCCACGACAGCCACCTCGAGGCCGCACTCGAGGAACTCGACATCGACGCCGAGGCCTACGACCTCCCAGACGCCTCGAGTGGCGTCGGCGGCGTCGACTGATACGGTCTGCTGTACCGATGTACCGGTGCAGCCGCAAGACGGTCGCGATTGCACCGGAACTGACGTCCAGTAGTCCGCATGAGTCGCAAGCCGACTTTCCTCCGCGTGGATCTGATGCCTGCTCGCCACACGAGCCCCAGCGTCGGTTCGTCACCACGAGCAGTTACCATCGACCGCTCCCCACGGCCTCCGCCCTGTCTCTTACCCACAACTCCTCTCGCTGTAGTTCGCCGAGAACCAGACAAAGATGCAGGGCGGTTCAGAGACGACGATCTGATGTAGGTGACGAGCGTCTCACTGACCGATTGATTCAGGTCGGAGATCGGCTCGGCAGGACACCTGCCGAGTCGATCCCAGACGCGTGCGAAGACTGGGCTACAAAGGCTACGTACCGATTTTGCGATAGCGAGCGTATAATCGATCTGGACACCCCTCTATCGATGTGATTCCTGGGAACTGTGGGAGAAGTTGTTTAACAAGTGCAACACGTACACCCCTCTATCGATGTGTTCGATGTCTTTCGAGGGAGGGGGTAGAGAGGGGACGTTCGACGCGACGGGAGTGACGGAGAACGGCTCGAGTCGGCACAAACACCGGGTAGAGACAGTAGATCGGAAGTAGAAGCGATCCGAGCCGGCATAGCTGAAGGCTGATTTCCTGTTCTTCTTCTAGCTTTCTAGCTAGAACACTCACACACACCTCTATCGATGTGTTCGATGTGTTCTGTCGAAGCCAGAATCTCGTCCCTCTATAAAGGACAGATAGACACTCTCTCGACAGATCCTTTCACTATAGAAAACTGTGTGTATTACATCCTCAGCTATTCTAACGCTCTTTTCACCTCGTCTGACTATCTGTGATCCTCGTTCACCCGACTTCCTGCCCCCTCCTCCAACACTTCGAACACTTCGATAGAGGGGTGTCTCATCACCAATTGCACGAATCGCACTATTGTTCACCATACTCAACACTTCGTCGTCGCTTACCGAATTAAACGCCGACAATTTACTAATACTGGCGCTGAAGGCCGATTCAACAACTGACTCGGAAGATAACACTTCGATACAGGTGACAACTTTTTTGACCCCTCACTGAGTGGCCACCTAGCATGGGTACTGACGACTCCGAGTCTTCTCGTACCGAACAGGGAACCTCGGAGGACGAGAGCACGACGCAGTCGAGGTTCTCATCGAATTCGTCCCGTTCGGAGCACCCGCCGAATCGATCTGACGATCTGAACAGAGTGGACATCACCGAGCGATCGAACACTGCCGACCAGACGAGTGACGCTGACCAGCCGACCGACCCCTCACAGTCGACCGACACCTCACAGTCGAACGATGTTCTTCGGCTGGACGATACTATTCGTTCGACCGACACTCCCCAGTCGGACAACACTCTCCCCTCGGGCGACGCTCTCCCCTCGGACGACGCTCTCCAGTCGACCGATGGCGATCGATCGGACACTGCAGAACGAACGGACGTTCGAACCGAGAACGTACAGCCTGAAGACGACCCGACCACGGGAACAGAACAGACTGCGAAAACAGAACCGACCACGGGAACAGAATTGGCCACAGAAGCGGAGGATGGGTCACTCTCCAGTTCGAGCCCGTCGAGCACTGAACCGGATGATGACTCCCGGTCGATCGAGGAAATGCTACTGGAGTTCGACGATCAGAAAGGATTGATCCGCGAGCGATCACTCCTCGATCCGAACTACATCGTCGAGGAGAACCGGATCGTCGGCCGTGACGAGCAGCTCCAGGAGGTCACGAAGATGCTCCGGGTCGCACTCGGTGACAATCGACCGCCGAACCTCTTCCTCTATGGACCGTCCGGGACTGGCAAATCGCTCATCACGAAAGCCGTCTGCAAGAACATCAGTCGCATCTGTAAATCTCGAGATATCCGCTTCGGGACGATCGAGGTCAACTGCCAGGACCTCGATACGCTCGGCGTCGCGGTGTACGAACTCGCCAGTCGCGCTGCAGAGGAAGCCGGCGTCAGCGTCGAGGTTCCGAAACACGGCGTCGCGACGAAAGAGAAGTGGGACGAACTGTACCGGATCGTCAACGAGAACTTCGATTCGGTCGTGTTCGTCCTCGACGAACTGGACATGCTCGTGGGCCGACGCGACAAACAGGAGCCGGCGTTTTCCCGTCTGCTCTACCAGCTGTCGCGAGCCGGTGCCAACGACGACCTGGCCGCGTACATTTCGGTCGTCGCGATCTCGAACGACACGAAGATGATGGAGTCGGTCGGCAGCCGGGCGTTGAGTTCGTTTACGCCCGAAGACGTCCACTTCGACGACTACGACGCGAACCAGTTGCAGGCCATTCTCCGTCGCCGACAGGATGCCTTCTACGAGGGCGTCCTGGACGACGACGTCATCCCGCTCGCTGCCGCGTTCGCCGCCCAGACTCACGGTGACGCGCGGAAGGCGATCGACCTGATGCGCGTCGCCGGCGAACTTGCCGAGCGGGAGGGCGACGAGCGCGTTCGCGAAGCGCACGTCCGACGCGCCCAGGACAAAGTCGAGAAGAACCGCGTCCTCGAGGTCGTTCGCGGTATCAGTACGCAAAAGAAGCTCTGTCTGTACGCAACTGCTGCCGTCGCCGCGGAAACCGATGACGGCACGGCCCGCAGTACGACGGGCTACCGGGTCTACGAGTTCATGACCGACGCGATCGACGCCGATCAGTATCACCAGGAGACCTACGTCAACAAGATGAAAGAGTTGACGACGTACTCGCTGGTCGACTTCGAACGCCGGAGCCACGGTCCGAGTTCGGGCATGTTCCTCGAGTTCCAGTTCGGCGAGCGACCCGAGACGATCCTCGAGACGCTTCGTGAAGACTCTCGCATCGACGCCGTCGCTCCCGCCGAAGTCCAGTCGGTCGTGAGAGCACAACTCCGCAATACGACGTGACTGGCCGCGAATCGCTAGGGGTCACGCCTCGAGGCACTCGACTTGCTCCTCCTGTAGAATACGATGAGAAGCTGCCAGATCGTGTTCCGATCGAACTGGTGGCACCCCTCTATCGATGTGTACCGTTTGACTGGTATCGTATCACACTGAAACGGTACAGTGGCATCGATTTCGCTGTGAGGAGCTGGCTTTCGACGTTCGAGTACGTTTCCGATTCGTTTCACAATCTGAGACACGACACACCTCTATCGAAGTGTAATTGGCTGTATTAGGGGCCCTATTGCTCGATTTGCCCTCTCGTATCCCGTGTCCTCGCTCGACCCACAGCTTGGTTAAGTAGGCCGCGAGCTGGGATGTGCACCGCTGGACACCCCTCTATCGATGTGTTTTCAGTCCGTCTTCGACAACGGCCCACCCCTCTATCGATGTGTTCCAGTACGGCGATATGCGGTCGACACCCCTTTATCGAAGTGTTTGTCCGATTGCCCGGTTGACAGACTGTACGGTGACGAAGCGCTCAATTTTTCGATCAACGTTTTCGTTTCGACAATACCTGTGGAGAGTGCGCTCCCTGCGGATTCGGACCCAGAACTCGTCTTGAGCAACGGGACGGGTCAATAAAGTGTGTCGTGGAAACAGGAAGCCACGGGTCGGGCGACCCGTGGTAATTCACAGATTTGCGAGGCGGATGCCACGGGGTCGTCCGGAAATCGAAGATTTCCGTGATCACGAGAATCGAAGATTCTCGAACGACTTGACCCCGAGGCAGTTGGCCGGTGTCAACATGACCACGAATAGCCTTCACAGGATGGTGATGACACCACTGAAGAGAAAGAGCGTCACGACGAGTCGTCCCAGACTCCCCACAAACGTGGCGATCACGAACTTCAGATAGTCCTCCTCGAGGATTGCGAACGCGTAAATCGAGAGCGTATCCGGGAAGAACGGGACACACAGGGCGAGGGCCAGTCCACCGTATCCATATCGTCGAGCGAGCAAAACGGTCCGTCGTTCAGACCACTTGATGACGTCAAACCGCGACCGACGCAACCACCGAACGATCGGGCCAGCCTGTTTCGCCTCTTGTCCGAGATGGAAGGCCACCAGACTACCAACGGCTTTCCCCATCGCACTGACGCCCATAATGAGACCAAGGTGTCCCCAGAGTGGGACCCCAAAGTCGAGGGGAGCAGCAAGTACGACCTCACTAGGACCAGGAAGCACGAACGCGATCAAAAACGAGTAGACAAAGATGATTCCCAGACCGGGCCAGCCAGTCGCGCTATCAACCGCCGTCTGTCCGTACTCGAGGAGGCTGGTTGCGTGAGTACTGGACACGAACGCAACTACGCAGTGATACAGCAAGCCCAGAGTAGTCGTGACAAGAGACATCTACTTACTCGACGGTGGGAACGTTAGCCGAGTCTGCGCTCTCTGACTCGACGGTTGACTCTGTGGAATTCTTCGACCGGTCGGTGCGGATCCGAACCTGCGTTATGCGGGTCTGGTCGATCGTCTCGACCCGCAGTTGGACAGCGCCAACGTCGAACGTTTCGCCCTGCTCGACGAGCCGTCCAGCCCGGTTGAACAGGAGGCCTGCAATCGTCTCGAACTCCTCTCCGTCCGGAAGATCTAGCCCGAGTCGCTCGTTCACGGCGGCGATATCCACATCACCGCGAACCAGCGCTGTCGTCTCGTCAAGTTCTGTAACTGGTGCATCTTCTGTCCCTTCGAGAATCTCGCCGACAATCTCCTCGGTGAGGTCCTCGACCGTCACGAGTCCCTCCGTCGTTCCGAATTCGTCGATGACGACCGCCATCTGGGTTCGCGAGGTCTGCATCTCGCCAAGCAGTTCATCTACAGGTTTACTTTCCGGAACGTGGTGGGGCGGATCCAAGAGCTCGAGCTCGCCAAGAGGCGTATCTTCAGCACTACCGCTCCGTTGGGCTGCGATGAGTGCGTGAATATCCGCGGTTCCGACGATATTGTCCAGGGAATCAGCATACACCGGAAGACGTCGGTGCCCGCTTTCGAGACAGCGAGTGGTTGCGTCGTTGAGCGTTGCCTCTTTGTCGATGCCGACGACGTCCAATCGCGGCGTCATCACCTCTTTAGCGATCGTGTTTCGGAATCGGAAGATACGCTGAAACATCTCCCGTTCCTCCTCGTCGATGACGCCCTCGCGTTCTCCCGTTCGGATCATCTCCTGAATTTCGTCGCGCGTCACGTACGAGTCCTCGATCGCAGCGCCTCCCCCAGTCAAGTGATTGATGAATCGTGTGAGATGATCGAAGACGACGACCAGTGGAAACAGTACGTATTCGGAGAGTTTGAGCGGTCTGGCAACCCGTAACGCCCACGACTCCGTGTTCTCGACGGCATACGATTTCGGGGCACTTTCACCGAAGAGCAGGACGATCGCCGTAATACCGAACGTTGAGACGAGTACTGCGGCCCCGGGATCGAAATAGAAGCCGACGATGGCAGTCGAAATTGAGGACATCGCGATGTTGACGAGATTGTTCCCGACGAGGATCGTCACGAGCAGCCGGTGTGGGTTCGACTTGAGGTCGGCGACCGTTTCAGCACTGGCTGTTCCCTGCTCGACGAGGGCGTCGATACGATGTTTGGCGAGTGAGAACAACGCAATTTCGGACGATGAGAAGAACGCGGAAAGACCGAGGAGCACGAGGAGAACCGCAGTCCCGATAAGGGTAATCGACGTCTCCGAGTAAAGCCCGTCGACGCTGATTGCGAGGATCGCGCTCACTGAATCGGCCTCGAGCGGAGTAGTGAGGTGCATTTCCTAACATTCGTTCCTGTTTCAGACGCTGCTATAGGCTTTTGGATGGATCACGCTGGCTCCCGGTGAAGCGTTCGCGTGAACGATCGATCGGTGTTGGTACGAACGGTCGTTCGACAGGAGGTGCTGCTCGTCGCACAACGTCTCGGAACTCACGTATGTTCGAAGACGCGGTGGAGAAACCACACTCGTGAAAACACCTTAGAAAACACCCCCCGTATAGGGTCGTATTGGGAGTATGTACCAGAACATCCTGTTTCCCGTCGACGACAGCGAGGACTCTAGCGATATTCTCCACCACGTCGGGGAACTCGCGCACTGGGCAGACGCAACGATCGACCTCTTGTTCGTTGCGGATACGACACGCGATAGCGTCACTGTCGTCGAAAACAGGGTGGTCGACGCGCTCGTCCAGGAAGGCGAGGACGTCGTCGAGGAGGCGAGCAAGACACTGGAGACCCTCGGTCTCGAGCACAAGACTGACGTAGTGCAGGGGAATCCAGCACCCACGATCGTCGACTACGCCGATCGGTACGGGCACGATTTGATCGTGATGTCCACTCACGCTCGAAAGGGGCTGTCACGGTATCTCCAAGGTAGCGTCAGCGAGAAGGTCGTCCGTCTCTCAAAGGTGCCCGTCCTCACCGCGAGAATGCAGCCCGACGAGCAGCTGGCGTTCCCCTACGAGAACGTTCTCGTTCCAACGGATGGCAGTGCTGGCGCAACCCAGGCCGCGCAACATGGAGTAGCGTTCGCGGAGTCGCTCGAAGCGACCGTTCACGTCCTCTCTGTCGTGGACGACGCATCGACCGGCCTCGATGTTCGGTCGACTGGTTCCGAACAGGATCACGAACAGGCAGCGACCGAAGCCATAGAGGAAGTCATCACAGAAGCGGAGACACACGGCGTTACCGATACGGTACAACAGATCGAGCATGGTGATTCTGCCGATGCAATCCTCGACTATATCGATGCCAACAGTATCGACGTTGTCGTGATGGGAACGACAGGAAGACGCGACACGGATCGGATCCTCCTCGGAAGCATCGCCGAAAAGACAGTCCGATCTGCACCAGTGCCCGTCCTCACGATCGGCGGAGCAGAGTAGTACGTCGACGCGATCCCCGACAACAGCGGCGACGATCGTCAGTGAGACGCGCTCGAAGAACGGCGCCAGCCCACTATCTTCTTACAGCGAGAGAATCCCGGCGTTTACGCCGGGCGTGAATCGCGTCACTCAACTACGCGAACCACCGCTCGACAGCAGACCGGATATTCCACGTTAACCCAAACCATTAAGTAAATTTCCCTACATGGGCTATATATGGCGATTGAGGTCACGCGCACCTACGTTGGTTCCATCCAGAACCACCAACAGGTCAGCGATGGTCTCGATTCGCTCGGCGACTCCGCCTCGAAGATCTGGAACGTCGCACGCTGGACAGCTGATCGTATCTGGGAGGTAACCGGCGAAATCCCCGATGACGGAACGCTGAAAGCGTACATGAAGAACCAACCCTGCTGGAAAGACCTGAACGCACAATCCAGTCAGAAAGTCATCGAAGAACTTTCTGACGCTTTTCAGTCGTGGTTCGACCTGCGACACAAGGACGACGAGGCGAATCCGCCCGGCTACCGCAAACATGGCGACACACGTCCCAGGAGTACGGTCACGTTCAAGGCAGACGGGTTCAAACACGATCCAGAGAACAACCGCGTCCGCCTCTCGAAAGGCTCGAACCTGAAAGAGAACTGGTCGGACTTCATCCTCTGCGAGTACCAGACACGCCCAGACGTTGACCTCACAGAAGTCAACAGCGTGCAGAACGTTCGAGCCGTCTGGAACGGCGACGAGTGGGAACTGCACTTCGTCTGCAAAGTCGAACTCGAAACCAACGACTCATCAGGAGATGGCGTGGCAGGGATCGACCTCGGCATCAAGAACATCGCCACGGTCGCGTACCCCGACGAGTACGTCCTGTACCCCGGCAACTCGCTCAAACAGGACAAGCACTACTTCAAACGTGCCGAGTACGACACCGAAGGGGAGAACGGCCCCTCGGAGAAGTCGAGGTGGGCACGCCGGAAACTCGCTGACCGAGAGACACACTTCTACCACGTTCTCACGGACACCATCATCACGGAGTGTGTCGAACGCGGTGTTGGCACGCTCGCGGTGAGTTGGCCCGAAGACGTGCGAGAGTCCGACTGGGGCAAGACCGGTAACAAGAAGTTGCACTCGTGGGCGTTTGACCGTATCTACCAGTACCTCGAATACAAGGGCGAGATTCGTGGTGTCGAGGTGCTGAAAGAGAACGAGTGGGAGACGTCGAAGACCTGCTCACGGTGTGGAGACGACACGAAATCAAACCGGGTCGAACGTGGGCTGTACGTCTGCTCGTCGTGCGAGTTGGTCGGGAACGCGGATTGTAACGGGGCGGAGAATATGCGTCAGAAGATAACTCCGAGTCCTCACGGTGAGGATAGGAGTAACGGCTGTGTGGCACAGCCATCGGTACACCTGTTCGACCGCGAGAGCGGGACGTTCAAAACGAGAGAACAGGCCGTATCGTAGACCAGCAAATATCCCAACCTGCGGTACGGGAAGCCTCGCCGTCGTCGGGCGTAGCCCGACTGCCTGAGGGATCTTCGATCCCTCTCCGTTTACGGCGAGGAGGATGTCACCGGGAGACCTGTGTCCTCGCCAAGCGATGTACTGGTTCCACGCGAGTTCCACCTGGTGGGACGAGCGCGGACGGGATTACGTTCGCCATCTGTCGTTGCGCTGGCCCCGTGCCAGAGACCACGGCGAAGCCAGGGGCCACTTCCCCCGTGGTACTTCACTAGGTGTTATCGACTTCGAAAAGTCGTCGGGTCTGCTCGAACCGCCGCTGCGCTCGTCGTCAGTCGCCGGCGCTCTCTGAATCGGGCTCGAGTCGAGGTAGGAAATCTCCTCTTCGATGACCTCGCGCTCGAAGTAGAGGAGTTCCACGGCGAGTACGACGAGGGCGATACCGAGCACGGCGTAGAACGTCCCTCGCTCTGCGATGTACAGGCGACTTCGACGCGCTCAAAACTAGACAGCGAGGCGGATTCCCCCACCGTGTGCGGGGCAGTTGACAGCGTGGATTTCCGTCTCACTCGACGAGGCTGGCGACCATCCTCGAGACGTGCTCGATCTCGTCTTGGTTGATGCCGTGGCCCATTCCCTCGTAGAGACGTCTGGTCACGTCGCCGTTCAACTGCGCGAGAATCGCTGCCGAGTCGTGGACTCGCTTCTCTGGAATGTGCGGATCGACGTCGCTACAGCCGAGGAACGCGGGCGTTCCCTCGAGGTCGCCTTCGTAGTCGTCCGGATCGATCGTTTCACCGATGAGACCGCCGCTCAGGACGGCGAGACCGCCGTAACGCGTGGGATTGCAGGCGACGTATTCGCTGGCCAGACACGCACCCTGGGAGAATCCCAGCACCAGGATCTGCTCGGTCGGGATACCGGCATCGTTCGCCTCGGTTACGGCGTCGTCGATCGCCTGTAATCCCGACGATCGGCCAGGTTCGTTCGCCTCGACTGGCGCGGTGAACGCGTTCGGATACCAGGTGTTTCGAGCCGCCTGCGGTGCGAGGTACGCGACGCTGGACTGGTCGAACTCGTCGGCCATCTGGACGATACTTCGTGCAGTCGCGCCTCGTCCATGGACGAGGACGACCGCCGCCTCGGCGTCTGCTATGGACGTTCCGGCCGTCACGAGAGGCTGATCCTGATGAGGTCCAGTCACGTCAGTTCGCCTCCGAAACGGTCGTCTGTTCGAGTTCGGGAAGGCGTTCCTCGAGTCGCTCTCGGTCACTTTCCAGCCACGGCGGCAGCTTCAGGTTCGTCCCGAGGGCCGGAACCGACTCGTCGCGAGTGAAACCGGGGCCGTCGGTCGCAATCTCGAACAGGACGCCGCCGGGCTCTCGGAAGTAGATCGAGCGGAAGTACTGGCGGTCCTTCTGGGGTGTGACGAACAGCCCTGCGTCGGAGAGTCGCTCGCGCCACGTGTCCTGGGTCTCGTCGTTGGGCGTCCGGAACGCGACGTGGTGGACCGTCCCGGCGCCCGGCTGGCCACGTTCGCCGCCGTCAGTCCGCAGGTCGACCACGCTCGCGCGTTCACCCGGCACTCGGTACCGTACCCGGTTCGCTTCCGTTCTGACCTGTTCGTATCCGAGGGTCTCGAGAACGGTTCCCGTTACCTCGGAATCGAGCGGCTCGAGGGTGACGCCGTGGAACCCTCGGATCGCGTCGTCGACGGGCACGGGACCGTCGGCCCACGGCTCGACGTCCGTCTCGCCGGTCACGAGCTCGAGTGGCTGGCCGTCGGGATCTTCGAATCGGACGACCGTCTCGTCGAACCGTTCGATAGGTTCGTCGACTGCGACGTCGTGTGTCGTTAGACGGTCGACCCAGTAGTCGACTGCAGATTCGGGAATGACGAATCCCGTGGCGGTCGCTTGCCCCTTGCCCGGCCGTCCCTGGTGTGCACCCTCGAAGGGGAAGAACGTCAGGACGGTCCCTGGCGTTCCGGTTTCGTTACCGTAGTAGAGGTGATACGTCGACGTCTCGTCGAAGTTCACCGTCTGTTTCACCAGTCGAAGTCCGAGGACCTCCGTGTAGAAGTCCACGTTCCGCTGAGGATCGCTTGCGACGGCAGTTACGTGGTGGAGTCCGTGTGTGTGCATCGTTGGATCTGGATGTAGACGCAGATGTTCATACTGTCGGCCGACAGCCTCAGATGAGTCCGACGCCAATCGCGTAGGGCCACGTCTCGAGTGCCAGGACGGCGAAGGCGATCGCCCCGCCGAACAGGGCGGCGTTCTTCAGGAACTGCGTCATCTCGGACTGCTGTTCCGCCTCGGGGACGTTCCAGAAGTCGTGCATCATCGGGGTCGCGACGAGGAGAAACGCCGCGATCGCTGCGGCCGAAACGGCGGCAAAGGCGCCGAGAGCGATTCCCAGTCCGCCGAGGACGAGCATCGCGCCCGACCCGAGGACGGAGACGGTCGGGAGCGGTACACCTTTCGCATCCGCGTACCCGACCATCTGTTCGGTCGTCATGAAGTGGTTGAGACCGGTAAACGCAAGCACACCGCCGAAGGCGATGCGGGCGACGAGGAGCGCGATGCCGGCGGTCGACTCGATCGCCATCACCCACTCACCTCGATTTCGACGGTCGTCTGATCGGCGGTACGCTCGAGGTCGTTCGATGTCGGTCGTTTCACGATAGAACGTAGCGGCCACACCCGTATATAATTTATCTGACATTGGTGTTACCAGGTGATGTCGATGTTACGGGAGGCGTTCGAGTCCTTTCATTCAACTAGCGATTTCCGTCACAAGGATACCGTCTCAAAACGTGGCTGTAAACAGCCATACATATTTGATGAAATATGTAGTGATATGTTCAGTTAAGATCTAGATAGTGATTTCATAGCAACATCTTTACCAATTCTTTCAAACTATTGACCCGATGGCGAACGACAATTCGTCGACTACCAGGCGACAGGTCCTTCTCGGAAGTAGTGCAGCGCTTGGCAGCGCGATGGCAGGATGCCTCGGGAGCGACGATCAAAATAACAGCGAGAATGGAACCGGTGGAACTAGCGACAGCGACGAGTACGAGGTCGGCTACGGTGAGTATCAGACGACCGTTAGCGCGGCTGACTTTCCCGAGGAATTGCGCGTCTACGCCGTCCAGACTGGTTGGTCGAACTGGGACGCCGTCATGGAGGAGTTCGAATCGGAGTACGGCGTCTCGCTGTACGATGCGCAGGGATCTTCCGGCGAGGCACTACAGGACGCCCGCTCGAACGCCCGAAACCCAACGTACTCGGCGTTCAACGGCGGCTACTCGTTCAACCTCGAGGCGATGAACGACGGACTCACGACTGATTACAAGCCGAAAAACTGGGATACAGTCCCGGATGCCCTCAAAACCGATAACGGGCACGTGACCGCCACCCGACAGATGACGACGGCCGTGACGTATCGAACTGACGTGTACGAAGAACGCGGACTCGACGCGCCGGAGACCTGGGACGATCTCAAGCATCCTGACATCGCACAGGATCTCGCGTTCACACCACCACATACAGCCAACGGACTGGCCTCGGCGCTCTCGGTGAACCGAGCCTACGGTGGCGATCTGGATAACCTCGACCCAGTCATCGAGTATCACGAGGAAATCGCCGAGCACGGGGCGGACTTCCGTCGAAACATCGAGGGCGACGTGACCAGCGGGGAGATTTCGACCGTCGTCGAGTACGATTACTCGGGGCTGAACATGAAGTACAACGTCGACGAAATCGGAGCGGATCAACTCGACGTGGCTATCTTGACTGGCCCGAACGGCGAGGAGGGTGCGATGAACGTCCCCTACGGCTACGCCCTGCTCGAGGGCGCGCCAAACCCCGAGGCGGCAAAGCTGTTCATGGATTACGTTCTCAGCCTCGACGGGCAAAAAAAGTTCTTCGACGCGTACGTTCGCCCGATTCGAGCGAGCGAGCTCGATCAACCCGACGAGTTCCCCGACCAGTCGGCCTACGACGACGCGGAGTTTGCCCTCGACCAGGAGGAACTCGTCTCCAAACAGGCGTCGATACAGAACGAACTCACGGATCGCACGCCGCTACCAGGTGCCCAGTAGAAGCTCATGTCAGTGCGACTGTCGATCGGTGATTCGATCCGTCAGGCGCTGTCGAGCGTTCACACCGTCGTCTTCCCGACGACCGAGCGAGAGCGCGAACGGCGACGGATCGCGATCATGACGATTCCGTTTTTCGCCCTGGCAATCTTCGCCGGATTCGTGCCGCTGGCGACGATGCTCCGGATGAGTCTCTCGGAGGAACGGCTGTTCAACGAGGGGTGGTCCGTGGACGCCTGGGAGACGCTGGCGACCGATCGGACCTACTGGTGGATCGGCTTCAACACACTCTGGTTCGCGGCGGCCGCAACGCTGGTCAGCGTGGCGATCGGCGTCGCCGTCGCTCACGCCCTCGAGAAGTACTCGCTTCCGTTCGAGCGCGTGATCGTCGCGGCAGTGTCGTTCCCGATCGCGCTGCCGGGAATCGTCGTCGCGTTTATGGTCGTCGTCTTACTGGGCAGACAGGGTCTTTTGACCCAGACGGTCGCGTTCTTCAGCGGGCAGAGCACGATCGACCTGGCGACGGCCACGACGATCGGCGGCCTCTTTCTCGGGTACGTCTACTCCCTGATTCCGCGTGCTACGATGATCCTCCGCGGGACCTACGCCGAGGTCAACACCGACGCCGAGGAGGCCGCCCGGTCACTCGGCGCGAGCCCGTTCGAGACGTTTCGTCACGTGACGCTCCCCGAGATACGTCCGGGAATCGTTGCCGCCGCGATTCTGGTCTTTCGGTCCGCGCTGGCGATCTTCGGCACTGTGCTGATCCTCCAGGGCGGGTTCGTCGTCGTGACCTTGCGAATCGACCGCGAACTCGCCGTCGGCTTCAACAGTCAGATCGCGGGTGCTATCGGGGTCGTCTACGTTGCGTTCCTGATCGCGTTCACGTTCATCGGCCTGCGCTTCGTCCGGGCGGAGCAGGTGGCGATCTAACATGACGACACCACGTACCTCGCCCTCGAGGGACGATTCGACGACGGGAGGTGAGAGCCAGGAGGTCGAGCCGTCCGCAGACGACGATGTCGACACAGGAGCCGCTCTCGAACGGGAGACGGCGTTTCAGGTGGCCAATCGGCGGCCACTATCGACGCTTCTCGGTCGGCCCGTCGTCGTCGGCGTCCTCTTGCTGGCGCTTTTCGTTCTGGTCGTGCCGATCGTGACGACGTTCGTCTCGTCGTTCGCTCGCACCGCGACGGGCGCACTACCGACCGGATTCGTGACGCTCGAGCACTGGCGGTACGTGCTTGGGTTCGGCGAGTACGGCGTACGTGCCAACGCGATTCCCGGACTCACCTTCAGCGTTGGTATCGCGACAGCTGGGATGCTCCTGAACGTCCTCATCGGCGTGCCAGTCGCCTACGCGCTGTCGCGATACGAGTTCTACGCTCGCGACTGGGTGAATACGCTGGCGATTCTGCCCCTCGTCCCGGGTGTAATCCTCGGCATCGCGTTTCTCCGGACCTATCCCGAACGCGGCGGGTCGGCACTCGGACTCGTCGTCGGTTACTGTCTGCTCAAATCGCCATACATGGTGCTCACCGTCCAGAGTTCGTTCCAGTCGATGGACTTACGACGCCTCGAGGAAAGCGCTCGATCGCTCGGGGCGTCGTGGCCGCGGGCGCTCCTGACGGTGATTTTTCCGCACGCCAAGCGGGGAATCCTCGCCGGCTGTATTATCACGTGGACGCTCGCTGCGGCGGAGTTCAACTTCACCTACATGGTTCATACGGGTGATCCGGAGCCGTTCTCGCTGTTTCTGTTTCGGAACATCTCGAACGCCCCGTACCTCCAGTCTGCGGCCGCCATCTCGATTTATTTTCTGATCGTCGTGGCGGCCATTCTGGTCCTGCAAACGATCGGTAACCGCGGCTTTACGACCGTACGAGAGTGACTATGGACGGACACACAGCACACGTCGCGTATCGAAACCGAATGAACACCCACACTCGAGACGGCAGCACCGAATCTCTCGGGGGTGATCGTCGGTGAGCACCGTCACCCTCGAGTCAATCACGAAACGATACGGCTCGGAAACCGCGGTCGACGGGCTCGATCTGACGATCCGGGATGGCGAGATTCTCGGCATCGTCGGTCCCTCGGGCTGTGGAAAGACGACGACCCTGCGTACCATCGCCGGATTCGAGACGCCGACGGCGGGAGACGTCCGTTTCGACGATCAGGTCGTCACGCACGTCCCGCCCGAGCAACGGAACGTCGGGCTCGTCTTTCAGTCGTACGCCCTGTTCGACACGATGAGCGTCCGCGAGAACGTCGCCTTCGGCCTCAAGATGCGAGACGTGCCGGCCGACCAACGTCGTGCTCGCGCCGACGAACTGCTCGAGATGCTCGGCATTGCCGACCTGGCCGATCGACGGCCGGCGACGCTCTCGGGCGGCCAGCAACAGCGCGTCGGTCTCGCTCGAGCGCTGGCGATCGAACCCCACGTCCTCTTGCTCGACGAACCGATGACTGGACTCGACGCCGCGCTCAAAGAGAGACTCCGGATCGAAATCGCCGACCTGCTCGCGGACCTCGGCGTGACTGCCCTGTACGTCACGCACGACCAGACCGAGGCGATGGCGATGTGCGACCGCATCGCCGTTCTCAACGGTGGCCGCCTCGAGCAAGTCGGGACGCCGTCGGCGGTCTACGAACGGCCCGAAAACGCGTTCGTCGCCGACTTCATCGGCACCTCCAACGTTCTCGAGGGGACGGTCCGAGACGGCCGACTCGACCTCGGCGTCGTCGAACTCCCGGGATCGTTCGACGCCACCGGTTCCGTCCAGGTCGTCGTTCGGCCCGAATCGCTCGAACTCGGCGGACCGCTCGAGGCGACAGTCGAGCAAGCCACCTATCTGGGCGACCGGACGGAACTCGTTGTCGCACTGCCAGACGAACGTACGGTGACGCTGCGAGTGGACGGGAACGTGGAGTACAGCCGTGGAGACTCGGTCTCGATTTCGATCGATCCTGCGAGCGTCTGCGTTCTCCCTTGAGATCCTCTCCGCCCTAAACCGTTTTTTGGCCAGGCTCGCTCCCTGATCGAGAGTTGCGATTGCCGATAGCCCGAACTACTCACGTGCGTATTTCATTCCTCGATCCTCCCGACGACACCTCTCTCGATCCCTATCGACAGTTCAGACGTCTATTGATGGATCGATAGTACTTTCTCGTTCACCGTTGTGTTAATGGTTTGAATTTTATACTATCCGAACTAGTTGTAACTGTCGACTATGGTCGACGACAATAACTTCGCAGATGGGAATAGAACACGCAGAGGACTCCTTCGGACCACTGGCGGGACGCTCGCAGCGCTGATCGGGTGTGCTGGAATCGGTGCTGCTGCGTCCGACGACGATGGCGACGGCGACGACGTCGGTCCGACGACTGCCGAAGCGACGGTAATCAAACGATTTCGTCCCAGCGACGACGACGAGCACTTCTACCTCGAGAAACGAGCGATCAGCCCCACGTTCAAGCGCCGCTTTGGCGGGCCAGTACTCACCTACGAACCGGAACCGGTTCCACGCGAGGCCATTCCCGAAAAGTACACCGATCCCGACCGGCCGTTTACGCGACAGTATCGCGACGAACTCGTGGTGGGTACGCTCGAGGACCACCTGGAGGCCGAGAAACCGGCGGAGACCGACGGAACCGATGAGGTGCGCACTCAGACCCAGTACTACGACGGCCCGAAGTACGTCTACGAATCGGCGTCGGGCGCTGAGGACCAGGATATCTACGAGCGAACTGGACCGATCAACGTCGCCTGGGGGACCTCCGTCGACAAGACTGCGTCACAGCTCCAGTCGTATATGGAAAATCGGGACTGGCAAGAACACTGGACGATGCCTGGCAGCGGGAGCCGGTATATCCTGTACGACGGACAGGCGCAGGCACAGGACGAACACATCTACAAGGAGATCTACTACACGCGACAGTGGCACATTCGGGTCTACGACGTGAGCGTCGACTCTTCGACCGACTCGATTCAGGTCATCGGCAACGCCCACCGTGATCCGCTGGATCACAATCTCATCGGTGACGATCCGTGGTACTTCAACGATGCTCGAGACGAGGCGATGAACGACTGGGAGTCGTGGAATCGCTCTTCGGAGTACGTGTTCGGGGGCGGAACCAGGTGGGAGACCCACGACGGAAATGTCGGCGTGATCTACGAGTGAGTACCCAAGGACTATATCAATTCCACAACCAATCAGCACTCACGGGATAGCACGCGAAATCTCACTTTCGACAGCACACGACACTGACGGCACATCGACCGCAACCACACGTCCGAAAACGCACTCATGACACGTCTCCCGCTTCTTTCCTCGAGTCAGCAGCACTCGGTACTGGCCGCGCTCGTCGCCGGAGTGATCTACCTCCTGGCACTCTACGCTCTCGCACGTCGCGGTGGCTACGAGTTCGCCGCGGACACGACCGGACAGGTCGCCCTCTACGCACTCTGGATTGGTTTGGGCCACCTCCTGCTTGCGGGCCTGCCCGTGTACCTTCTCGTCGAGTACGGCTACCTCTCCCCACTGGTCGCGTTCCTCGGTATCGCTGGATATGCAATCGCCGTCGAGGTCGGTGGGACGGCCGATAGCCCACTCGCCATCTACGGCATGTTCTGGCTGGTCCCGCTGGCGATAATCCTCGGTATCGCTGGCCTCGAGTACGTGGCCCGGACGACGATTCTCCCGTGAACTGCCCCACCTGCTCTCTGCTGTCGCCTGTCGCTCCGTGAGGGGAGCGTGAAGTGAAGCCTCCGGTCTCACGGACCATGCGAACGGATGTGAAGCGCCCGTGAGCAGATGGGGCGTCTCGGTTCCATGATGCGTGTCGCCGATACGGAAGTATCCCTGTCCTCAGAAAGCGCAGTCTCTCCTTTCGACAGCGATTGTCTTGCTCGAGCGACGACCTCTACGTCGCAGAAGATTAGCGATAGCTACCTCTACTGACTATTGTAGCTATTTTCCAATGTATGAATATTGTCCATATGCGCTTATCGATCCTGTAGACACCATCTGAAAAATTGCTTCAAACTAGGTAGCGAGGAGGATTCCCCGCCCCACCGTGCGCGGGGCAGTTGACATCTGGGCATGTCCATCCGGAAATCTCAGACCCGTCATCGAGAAATCGGCCTGGCCACTGACGTGAAGAATCGCGGGGACACGGGCACGGAAATCATAAGAAACTCCGTCGAAAAGGTGTATATGACGAAGAAGAGCGAGCCGCCACAGCAGTCTTCGCACAGGAATGCACTGACAATCTTCGCAGTGGTAAGCACGGCGCTCGCCGTACTGCTCGTCTTCACATACTTGCAATACGTCTTGCTCGCGATCGTACTCGCATACGTTCTCACACCCGTACAACGGAGACTCGAGCAATGGCTGAGCTCGGCGACGGCAGCGGTCGCCACCATTGCGATGTCGATAGTCGTATTTTTCATTCCGGTCGTATACGTCCTCGCTATCGCTTTTCAGCAGGGCCTGGCGCTCTTCACCGCAATCCAGGAGGGAGCGTTCAGCCCGGGCCGTATCGAGGACCGATTCGAAACCATCGGATTCGTCGTCGACCTCGACCTGTTGTACGCGACCTATCAGGGTCCTATCACGCAGACCGCGCAGCGACTCGCCACTGGCACACTCTCCGTCATCGGCGGCCTCCCAGGTGTGCTGATTGGGCTCACCGTGACAGGTTTCGTCCTCTTCGCACTGTTACGCGACGGCGAACAGTTCGTCGCGTGGCTGGAATCGGTCGTCCCCGTCGACGATCGTGTACAGCGAGAACTGTTCGTAGAACTCGACCACCTCATGTGGGCCTCCGTCGTGGGTAACGTCGCTGTCGCGGGTATCCAAGCCGTGCTGTTAGGGATCGGACTAGCACTCGTTGGTATGTCCGGGGTCGTCTTCCTGACCGTCGCGACCTTCGTCCTCACGCTGCTCCCGCTAATCGGCACGTTCGGTGTCTGGGTGCCGGTTTCGATCTATCTTCTTCTGGTCGGACGGCCCGTGGCAGCGAGCGCGATACTGGTGTATGGTTCGATAATTAGCGTCTCCGACATCTACCTTCGACCAGTAATCATCGGCCGGAGCGGGGCGATCAATGCGGCAACCATCGTGGTGGGAATTTTCGGGGGACTCGTCGTGTTTGGAGCGATTGGCCTGTTCATCGGCCCCGTGGTCCTCGGGGGAGCGAAAATCATACTCGACCTATTCGCCCGGGAGAACGCGCAACCGATCGCCGACTAATTGACATCCTCCTCCGCCTGAAGGCGGAGGAATCCTGAGCGTTGGAGATTTCAGGTTTGCAGTCCCACCGAACCCCGACACGGTGCGAATCCGTGTGGGGTTCATGGACTGTGGCGAGTGGGACTGCTGGGAGTGCCAAACCCCCGGTACTCCTATCCTCGTGCCGCGTTCGACCCTCGTGGTTGTTTTTGCCCGGCGAGGGCCGAGTGGGCGTCAACGGACTCGGAGTTACTTTCCGTGGTGCTTGCAGCAGTCGGGCACTGCATCGGTTCAGTATAGGAACCGACCGTCCACCTGACTGGTTCCGATTACTGTCTTATTGCTTGGGGCGGGCAGGCCGCCATCGTAGGACTGGCGGGAATCGCCCCGTTCCCGACCGATTCCTACTTCTATGATTGGTCGCCTGTCACTTCAAGGGATGGATTAGAAATCTCGGACGGGAGTATTGCGGCGTGGATTGCATTCGAGTTGTCGGATTCATCCTCCGCCTAACGGCGGAGGTATTCTCCTCGCATCTCTATAACCCGTTCTCGATATCTCTCCGGCTTCAAGAACAGGGGTGGCACAGGTATAACTGTCCAGCGCCCCTCTCACTAGAGAGTTACCCCATGGATATCTCTGAGATTCTCTCGACGGAGTTCACCGAGTTCGACATCGGAACCCCGCTCTCGAAGGTCGTCGGGGCGTTCGAGAACCAGGAACTCGATGCCGTCGTCGTGACGGACGGCGACGAGTACCGCGGTGTCGTCAGTCGTCGACAGCTCGCCTCCTCGTCCAACCAGCCCTCGGCGAAGGTCGGCTCACAGGCACAGCACGTCCCGGCCGTCGCTCGCACCGAAGACGTCCGTGAGGTTGCGCGACTCATGATCGGCAGCGACGCCAAAACGCTCCCCGTACTCGACGACGACTGTGTCGTCGGCGTAGTGACCGGCGATGCGGTCCTCGAGGCCGTCCGTCCGTTTCTCGACGCGGTGACCGTCGACGACGCCTACACGGCGAAGTTGATCAGTGCGACTCCTGAAACCACGATCGGGAAAGCGCTCAATATGCTTCGAGAAGCCGGTATCGCTCACCTCCCGGTCGTCGACGGGGACGACCTCGTGGGAATGCTAAGCCTGTACGACGTCATCGACTTCACGACGCGGGGCGGCAGCAAGAGTCAGGGCGGGTCGTCGAGTGGCTTCGGTGGCCGCGGTGGCGGGGGACAGAACCGTGGCGGGTTCGGCGCGCGCGAGGGCGATGCCGACCGGATGCTCGATCTGCCGGTACGGAACCTGATATCCGACGCAGTCGCGACGGTCGAGCGAAGCGCACCGCTCGACGAGGTCGTCGAGACGATGTTCGAGCGGGAGGTCTCCTCGCTCGTCGTCACGGCCGACGACGCCGACGAGCCGATCGGTATCATCACGAAGACGGACGTCATCGAGGCGCTTACCTGGGAGCGCGATGACCGGAACGCCGTGCAGGTGTTCGGACTCGACCTGCTCGAGGGGATGAACTACGACGACGTTTCCGCGCTGATCGAGAACATGACCTCGAAGTACGGTGAGATGACCGTAATCAAGGCCAGTATCGAACTGCAGGAGCACAAGGAACAGAGTCGGGGTGTGCCGCTGGTGCTCGCACGAATCCGACTGGTCACCGACCGCGGCTACTTCACGGCCGATGGGGAGGGCTACGGTGCCTCTCACGCCCTTCGACTTGCCGCGAACGCGGTCGAACGTCAGCTGCTCAAGGGGAAGACCTACGGCCACTCGAAGAAGCATTCAGACACTGACGAGCGGGCACAGCTCTATGGCTGGTGGCTTGGCGGGTAATCGGATAGATATCTACAGAGAACGCAGGAGAGAGCCCACGACTTTAGTCCTGTCTCTTACCCATACGTCGGAGTCTCGCGAAAGCGGCGTTTCGGAGGCTCTCGAGGCGGGCGAGCACGAGCTGAGACCCACAGGAAGAGAGACGAGATCGATGCTCGGTACGGAGCGTAGTACTCGAGTCGACTGCGTTCGGATCCACAATTACGGATTTCACCCGGCGAAAGGCGCTAAATACTGGTATCTCGATCGCCACTCTCCGATGGATCGCTCGCAGACTGGTAGCGCAACTTGTGGGTAAGAGACAGGACTTCAGTCGTGGGAGGAGGTCAAAGGCGGAGCAGGCCGGGTGCCTCGGGGTCGTACAGAAATCTCCGACTTCCGTGATCGGGCGAACGCAACGCGTTCGCAGACCTCGCGAAGCCTTCGACTTCGCTCAGTGACGAGACGCTTCGCGTCTCGAACCACCTGACCCCGAGGCGGTTCACTGGCTGTGTCGGAGATAATGTACATTCCAACGAGAGATATCGCCGTCTTGGGATCGTGACCGTGGTGTTCCAGGTGTTCCCGTAGGTACGGCAATGTTTGGGGATATCACAGGCTGGACCGTAACTGTCTGTATGAGTGCCCCAAGCGCGACAGCCACCAGACTGAGATTCGCGCACCCGAGAGCCGATTTGTCACCGGTGTATCAGTCCCAGTATTCGGCCTTGAACATCATCGGCGGAGTCGTACGTTTGGTTATCAGTGGGAGCAAGCACTTCCTCGAGGGATTCCGTCCCACCCTGAGTTTCGATCTCATAGTCGCCATAGGCCGCAACCAATTCATCCGTCGTGGTTGGATAGTCGTGGGTTTCGAGGGCTTCACCGAGGTCACCGAGCTGCCCACTAGGGTCACCACTCATCGCTTGGTCTTCACGAGTGCGGTCGCGTGTTTTCTCTACCTTTCGATCTGACTGGCGTGGTCCTTGCTCACCGTCTTTCTCGTCTCGGCTCTGTTTGTCATCTGTCATCTCTCCCACTAGGCGCTCGATTCAGATAACGGTGTGGTAGCTCACGCCTGTGATTCCTCGAGCAGATCTTATAGGCGTAGGGATTCCGTGAAGTAACCGTAATAACGTGCGAGTGGCCGAAAAATATCGTATGAAACGGAAATCATTGAGTTTGACGAATGAACTCGTCGAGTTCGGCTTCGATGAGCGTCGCGACGCGCTCGCTGTATCTCCAGAGTGCGGCGTTGAGCCGTTCTTCGGTCTCGTCGTCGAGTACGTCTGCTCCACGAAGGGCGGAGTCTATGGTAATCTGTGGGTGATACACGCAGACCACCCCGAGTGAGGTATCCGAACTCGAGGTCCCTGCCGTGTGGATTCCGTACTGGTCGGTCCCCCAGACACCATCGCCCCCGTGTCGTTCCAGTTCAGAATCGAGGGTATCGAGGAGTCGGAGTTCGTCCGCGGTGAGGATCGGCTCGTCACTGTCGAACAGTTCAGTATATGCCGCCGTCCGGGCACTATTCGTCCATTGCTCCAAGTGGGATCGTGCTCGTAGTACGAGCTGTCGCTCGTCTGGAAACTCGGCCATGCGCCACGTAGGAGGGCAAGGCCAATCAATGTTCGTACAACGCCGAGCGCTCAGCTTCGACTGATGATGGCACGCACGTGCTCCGATAGATAATGACGGATCGTGGTAGCGTGATCCTCGGGACCCTTACACGTCGTTCGAAGGAACATTTGTTTGTAATAGGGAACGATAAGGTTGATTTCTTCAACGACACTGGTGGCTACGGTTTATTTCGACTGAGGATTCGGACGAGGGCGTTTTCTTTCACATGGTGGACGTTGGCGGCCCGACCCTCGAAGAGGGACAGAACATCGATTTCGATATCGAGCAGGCCCCCAAGGGTCCCCGCGCGACGAACGTCGTTTGCGCCTGAATTGCTCACAGTCACTGGACTGTGACGGACGGTACGGATTCATTCTCAGACACCTGGTTGTTGAATCCGCAGAGGGCAACAGGATTCATTGTTTGACAGCTTGTTCAACGTTGTAGACTGCTGCGGCAAGCACGATTTCACGGAATTGGCGATCGTTCTAATGACTTACCTCGACGCCGTCGACGGATTCAAACTAGGTAGCGAGGCGGATCTCCCGCCCCACCGTGGGCGGGAAGGAAGCCAACACGCGCTGCCTCCTCGGAGGGTTGAAGTGAGTGACATTCCACATTAGTGGTACGTGGTCGGCGGCCAACAGCTGTCGCCGATCACGGGCCGCAGTCAACCGGCCCCAGAATCGGGGATGCAGACCCGTGAACGCCCGAACGCTCTTCGGGTACGACGCGGTACGTCCACCGATAAGCCCCGCGCCATTGTGCGCGGGGCAGTTGACTAGAGCCCCGGAAAACAGTTATAGCAGACATTATTTCTGTCGTCGGTTAGTAACGCCCGACAATGGAACCGCTCGAAATCGGCTTACGGATTCTCGGTGGAATCATACTTATCGGAGTAAACGCGTTTTTCGTCGCGATCGAATTCGCGTTGACGCGTACCCGCCAGTATCCCGAGTCGGAGTTCAACACGCCGGGGCTTGAACTCGCGTGGGAGATGACTAACGACTTGGAGTTTTATTTGACGACCTGCCAGGTCTGGATTTCCGCGACGAGTATCGCATTGGGGATTATCGCCGAGCCCGGACTGGCAGCCTTGTTCTCACCCCTGTTCGAGAACACCACACTCGCATCGGCCGGAGCCGGATCACTACTTGGGTTTTTGATCATCAACCTCGTCCACCTCACGCACGGCGAACAGACTCCGACGTACCTCGGCGTCGAACGCTCCAAACAGGTCGCCCGCTACGGATCACGGCCGCTGTACTGGTTCGCCAAGATACTCGCCCCGGCAATCAAATTCGGTGACTGGATCGCAAAGGCGACACTCGGTTTGTTCGGCATCGAGATGACCCAGGCGTGGACGGAGACCGAACGGGAAGTTATCGAGACTCGAGCTGATCTCCGGACCCGGCTTGGATCGGTGCTCGAGGAGGGTGGCCTGCCCGACGAACGCCGCGAGGAGATTATGAACGCCTTGACAATCGGCGAGCAGTCGCTCAGTGAGGTCATGATCCCGGCTGACGAAATAGTATCGTTATCTACTACAGACGATCCCGAGTCGAACTTCCAGAAAATGGAAGAGCACCCCCACACACGGTATCCACTGATTGGCGATGAGCTGACCGATTTCCGTGGCATTGTCTATACTCCGATCCTGCTGAGACACCGTGAACAACTGGCAACCGGCAACCTCGATTTCTCCGGGCTAGCAGCACCGACGATGACACTCTCTCCCGATACGGACGTTAGCGATGCGATCGATCAGTTCCAAACTGAACAGCAAGAACTCGCCCTCGTCATCGAAGATGGCGGAGTCGTTGGACTGGTGACCGTAACTGACCTCTTGGAGACGATCATCGGTGATATTGAAGATCCACTCGACCAAGTCGATCCCGACGCACTCGACTAGAGAAATATCCATCACTGGCACTGATCGCTCAGTTAATCCACAAGGTGAACTACTCCGCCCTACTCGCACTTGGTGCTCACTCGTTGGGGTTGGGACTTCCCACTTTGACGATGTGGTTGAAAGAATTATATACTGTTATGCACAGTTACGACCCTAATAGTAATATAATATAAATATATTTACTAATTATTTTGAACCATTGACTCGATGGCAAACGACAAGTCGTCGGCTACCAGGCGACAGGTCCTTCTTGGAAGTAGTGCAGCGCTTGGCAGCGCGATGGCAGGGTGTCAATTCCCGTCAGCGTAGAGGGGATCGAGCTTCTGATGTTCGGACAGACACTACTAATAGCGGATTACGAAAAACTGCGCGATTGATCTTCCGACAGCAATGGTCTAGCTCCGAGCGACAGTCATTACGACGTCGTGTGAATCGAAATAGTAACCTCTGTTGACTATTGCACCTATTGTATAATGTGCGACTATTGTTCGGATGTGTCGACTCCAAATACGTGCCTGTTCCAATTGTCTACAGCCTCTAAAAAATCGTTTCAGCCGTAATCGAAGTCGGGTGGACGGGTCACTGCTCGACGGCTGCAGCCGGATTCAGGAAGCCCGATCCGTAGTACGTCTTGTCGTACTCTTCGACCGTCTCGGCAGTGTTCTTCAACGTTTGACGTACCTGATTCGCGTTGAAGTCGGGGTTCTGGCTCTTTACGAGTGCAGCAGCCCCCACGACCTGTGGACAGGCCATCGACGTTCCAGCGATCCAATCATAGCCGTAGGTTGCCCCCTCGTAGGTCCCGTCATCGGCGTACTCGGGCATGGCGATCGTGTTGTATACGAGGTCGAGATACCACGGGACGCCGGTGTCGATCGCGTCGAGGTCGGCATTTCCACCGGGTGCAGCGACGTCGATGGCGTTCGTTCCATAGTTGGTGTAGAACGCTGGACTGTAGAAGCCCTCTTCGAGCCCCTCGTCGCCCCACTGGTACCCAATCGGTCCAGTAGCGCTGACGGACACGACGTTCGCCGCCTCGTTCGGAAGACTGACCGCAGGGGCACACTCCTCCGTGCCGTCGCCGTCGAAGTCCGTGCAGATACGTCCATCGTGCTGGAGATCCGTACTGTCGTTGCCCGCGGCTGCGACGAGCAACGTCCCGTTGCTATTGGCGTAGGTCGTGGTCCGATTGAGCATCTTGCCGTACAATTGCCCCTGTGCCTTGCGCGAGACCGGATACGCTCCAAGACTCATGTTGGCCACGTCGACGTCGATGCGGACGCTGTAGACGATGGCCGCGAGGATGTCCGCGAACGACGCCAGTGACTCCGGCGAGAACACTCGACAGTCGACGACCTCCGTCGCGGGCGCAGTACCGACGACGCCCCCTTCGTTTTGATCGTCTGCGGCGATGATTCCGGCGACGTGAGTCCCGTGGTACCCACCAAAGGGACCACCAGCACCGTATCCGTCGTCAGTGAAGTTCCGAGACAGGTCCTCGTTCACTGCGTGCTCGAGATCTGGATGCCCGGCAGCGACTCCTGTGTCGATGACCGCTACTCGAGTTTCGTCTCCGCGAGTGATTTCGTGAGCCGCTGGAATGTTCTGGGCCTGCTTATCCCATTGATACTCGTATCCCGGCTCGTCGGTTGCGCTGGCTGCGATCGGCGTCTGGTCGCTGAGAGGGCGATTCAGCGAGTACGTCGTGTCCGGAGCGTACGTTGTGTTCAGCGACCGGACGTCTGCTTCTGCTCCATTTACGACCAGCAGGTCGATCTCACGAAGATCGTGAACGACGTCCAGGCCTGCCGCTTCGGCCTTCGTTCTCGAGGTCGCCTTGGCGTCGACGAGGAATCGGCTTGTCGACGTCGCTGCAACGACCGAACTTCCGACCGCAATTCCACCGAGGAGGCTTCCGCTCACCTTGAGGAACGTTCGTCGTGTTCCATTTAACATAGCCAACTGTGATAATAGATAACATTGGTATTAATTCTATTGGTGAATTGAAGTTTCTGCGAAGTTGTAAATATGGGAAATACAGATTTTATTCCCTGGTAACAGTATCGTCGAAATGGGGCTGGGACCGGCAGTTTGGGTCTTCGATCGTCTTCTCCGTGGCGTGAGCGCTGTAGAGCTGCGAGTGACCGATGTGGGATAGACAGCGATCAGATTCGTGAACTTATCAGGAAATCCTGTGAGAGCTATACCTCGCTGGAACGAGTCCATTCGGTATGGACAGCGAGTCGTTCGCGTTTGGCGTCCCGGTGATCGGCGTTCTCGTCGGAGCTGTCATCATCGTCGTGAGCGTCTTTCAGGGCGGCTTGACCCCGGTGACGATGATCGGCGGTCTGATCGGATTCGTCAGTATCGTAGGGTTGACGATCGCGGTGACACGTGTCGAGCGTGGTGAACTATCGGGGAGCGAACTACCGGCTGATCGTGAACACTGATCGCCCCGAGGCAGGCCTGCGCTCCGTGAGGGCAGGGCAAGCGGACGAACCGCTCGAGGGACAGTCGTAAGTAACTGTTGGGTGAAATGACAACATGTTCGATCACATTCTCGTGCCGACGGACGGAAGCGGTCCCGCGACCGCCGCCCTCGAGTACGCGGCAGCCATCGCGGCAGCGAACGATGCGACCGTTCACGTACTGCACGTGACCGAGACGCCGCCCGACGAGGAAGACGAGGAGATCGTCACGACGGCCCGCGACTGGGTCACCGCCGCTGGGGCGGCAGTCGACGAGGAGGTCGTGCAGGGCGAACCCGACGAGACGATCTGCGAGTACGCCGCCGACCGCGGCGTCGACGGAATCGTCATGGGGACGCAGGGGCGACAGGGACTCGAGCGGTTCGTGCTCGGGAGCGTGACGGAGTCGGTCGTCCGTAACGCGACCGTTCCAGTGCTCGTCGTCCGCAGGGGCAGTGACGTCCGGCGGGAGTATCCCTACGAGACGATCGTCGTGCCGATCGACGGAAGCGAACACGCCGTGGCGGCCTTAGAACACGGGATCGAGATCGCGACCCGACACGACGCGACGCTTCACCTCCTGTCGGTCGTCGACGTGAGAGCCACTGGCGTCGACGCCGTCGCCGACCTGCAGGCCGATCAGTTCGCCGAATACGCGCGGACGATCGTCGACGACGCGGCGGCGAAGGCACGAACCGCGGGCGTCGACGACGTCGTGACGACGGTGACGTTCGGTTCGACCTACCGCGAGATCAGGTCTCACGCCCAGGACCACGAGGCCGACCTCCTCGTGATGGGGACCCACGGACGACACGGCTTCGATCGGCTCATGCTCGGTAGCGTCACCGAACGCGTCTTGCGGACTGCGCCAGCACCCGTGCTCACGGTTCGCGTCCCCGAAACGGAGTAGTCTCGGTGACGTCGTCGCTCGAGTGACTTTGCGAGTGGACGACACTCGAGTGAGCGACTGACCGCCAGCACGCGTCGTCAACGGTTAAGTAGCGTGGCACCGACACACGTGGTATGGCGACGGAATACCTGACGGCTCCGATGCCCGGCGTGTTTTACCGACGACCCGATCCCGACGATCCGCCGTTCGTCGAGGTCGGTGACGACGTCAGCGAGGGTGAGACGGTCGCCCTCGTCGGCGTGATGAAGAACTTCCACGACGTCACGGCGTCCTCGAGCGGGACCGTAAGCGAGATTCTGGTCGACGACGAGGCGGAGATCGAGGCCGGTCAGGAACTGATCGAACTGACGACGGACGACTGATCGAGCAGGAAGCCCGCAGCGTCGAGGAGGTGACACACCTTCCGCAGCTGAAAGACGGCGGGGTCGG
The DNA here is from genome assembly GCF_023008545.1 of Natribaculum luteum. Classification (NCBI taxonomy): domain Archaea; kingdom Methanobacteriati; phylum Methanobacteriota; class Halobacteria; order Halobacteriales; family Natrialbaceae; genus Natribaculum; species Natribaculum luteum. The sequence continues at coordinate 530,216 of NZ_CP095398.1, forward strand.
AGACGTGCTCGAGTCCGACCTCGGGATTCGCGGGTTTCTGAAACGCGTCCTCCGCGTCGCCGAGCGCCGCCTCGAGTTCCTTCGAGGTCACTCGACGACATCTCCGAAGAGATCGCGCTTCACCCGGCGGAGCGTCTCGCTCTCCGAGAGGGCGATCCCTTCCTGGAAGATCGGCCGTAGGTCCTCCCCTCGCCTGCGTGCGCTCTCGGGCGACTCGACGAAGACCTCGAACTCGTACCGCTGACCGTCGATCCGTTCCTCCTCGAGATCACGCGCGACGTCCGAGGCGGTTCGTCGCGCGGCAACCAGCTCGTCGTCATCGTCGACGAGCACGAAGACATCGACGTCGCTCGCTCGGTCGGCCTCTCCCCGTGCCACGCTCCCGAAACAGACGATCCCGACGGTGGACGATAGCTCCTCGTCTATTCGGTCTGCGAATCGCCGGAGCGGTTCCCGGAACTCCGCCTGCGGGATCTCGAGCAACGGATCGTCGACCTCGTGTAGCCGTCGCTCGTCGATCCGGTAGAGCGTCTTGTTACCAACGTCGCGCCTGACGATCAATCCCATTGCCTCGAGCAGCGAGAGTGCCTTCGAGACGCTGGGGCCGCCGAATCCGGTAAGTTCTTGTAAGTCCCGGTTCCCGAACTCGTCGGTCGGGTTCCGCGCGAGGATCTCGAGGATGTCGTCCATCGCCTCGTACCTGAAGATCTGCTCGTCCGGTAGCGGCAGTCGCACTTCAATGTCCATTCGTTATGCCTCATATAACGAGTTACATAACATATAACGTTTTCATGATCGAGTTCTGGCGCGCAGAGGCTGCGTGATCGTGTCAACTGCCCCGCGCACGGTGGCGTGGGGCTTGTCAGTGAACTCGGCCTCTGCCGACGGTTAGTCGGACGGGACAAATCCCCGGTTTGGGGTTCACGAGAGCGAGCTCTCGTACAGCCCATCAGGTTTCTACGAAACCTGAGGACGTCACCGTTCCTGACTTCAGGGCGAGTTGACTGTCGCCCGTCCGCCGAGACGACTGTAGGCTCCGACGGACGTACCGCCACCCAACATTCTTCGCACCCACGCAATCTGCATTCTGAGTCGCACCGCACGACTCACACTCAAACTCCGCCTGTCGCACTCGGTTCCCCTCGCTCGTATGCCCACACTCGGGGCACCGACGGCTCGTATTCTTCGGATTTACAAACTCGACGCTAATCCCTTCGGCTTCAGCCTTGTACTCCACGAGGTCAACAAGTTGCCGGTGCGCCCACTGATGAAACTCTTTGACGGGCGGCGCACGTTCTCGAATGTGTTTTAGCTTCTCGAACGCGATGTACTCGCAATCGTGTGTCCGTGCTTCTTCGAGAATCCGGTTACGACTTGATGGAGTTGGTCACGAAGATACCGTGACTCCCTACCGCTCATCTACTGAATTGTCCGATGGGCGGATTGTGTGCCGGTCTGCTGAAGTTGCCGCGAATCCGCTCGAACTTCCGGTGCCGGTGCCTGAGTTCTCTCCCCGATGCGAAGTACGCTGTACTCGTGGTGGCGATGTTGACGATGCCGAGGTCAACGCCGAGAACTGTCCTGTCCTCGTCGTGATGAATAAACTGAGCGGCCGAAAGCGTAGGAAGATCCCAAGTGGTCAATCCTCCGTGCCAAAAATCAGGCTGCTATCACCACATCTGTCGAGTTCTCACTTGTGGAACTCGCCTACGAGATAGTCAGTGCTGAGTTCATATCTTTGATCGTAGTGGGGAAAGCAGACACCGTTTATCGCCATCGATAATGTCGGCGAGACGTTAGACAGACCGTTGACGCTAGTGTTTTGTGTGTGCACTACGTACGTACAAGCGTATGTCGGAAGCTGGCGCTAACAATGGTGACCCCGAGATCGAACGAATCAATCTTCGCATTTCGCGGTCGTTTCGCGAAGTGATCGACGAGACATGGCGCGAGCGAGGTTTTAATAGCCGAAGTGAGTTCATCCGATACGCACTCCGTGAGTCAGTAAACCATCCCGAGGGTGCTGGATTCTGGAAAGACCTCGCAGTTAGCGAGGCACAGTTTGATGACGGAGACGCTCGCTCGAGTGACGAGATCAAAGCAGAGTATGGGCTCGACGAGGAGTGACGACGATTGGTCGTGGGTTTTTTCGCCACGAGCTGAAGACCAGTTTGCACAGCTGGATCCAGAAACGCAAGAGCGGCTCATCTCCAAACTGGATGACGTTGTCTCCTCAGAATGGCGTGAGCCTGCTGACTTCCTCGAACCGTTAACCAATTCCCCATTCCAAAAGCTTCGAGTAGGGACCTATCGGGTTGGCTGTCGGCTAGTGCATGAGGAGCGCATTTTGCGTGTTGAGAGCGTTCGAAAACGTGACGGGGCATATACTGCTGACGACTGACACCACCATTATTTCCGTATAGAACCACTCGTAACTATTCGATAGTGCACTACCGATATGCAGCAGGACGCCTACGACGTGACGGCTGCCGACAGTTCGGTGTGCTGTGGGTGTCCGAGTTCGGATCGGCGTCCGAACGCTACTGCTCGAGTCCGTCCCGGATCGCCTCGAGGTCGTCCTCGATCGCTTGGCGAACCTCGAGTGCCTCGTCGACGGTCACGGCGTCGAAGGTGACGCTCTCGTGGGTGCGTCGCTGTGCGAGCAGGTCGCGGTCGGCGCTGATCACGGTTCCGACGGTGGCGTAGCCGCCGCCGGTCACGGCGTCGCGCATCAGGACGATCGGCTTCTGTGGGAGCTGGATGGAGCCGATCGGGTAGCCGACGTCGACCACGTTCGACGGATCGGTCCCCGCGCCGAAGGGCTGCTCGCGTTCGACGAACTCGAGTTCGGGCCCCTCGAGGCGGTAGCCGACGCGGTCGGCTTCGGGCGTCACCGTCCACTCGACGTCACATAGCCGCTCGCGGCTCTCGTCCGTTAGCCGGTAGTCACAGAGGCCGACGACGACGCGGACGCTGTCCGTCGTGAAGTCCCGGAGGTGTTCCTCGGGAGCGCTGTTCCCGACGACGGCCTCGAGATCTGTCCCGTTGTCGGCGACGGCGAGTTCGTCCCCTTCCTCGAGCGTTCGCCCTTCGTGGCCGCCGATGCCGACCAGCGTGTACGTCGAGCGACTCTCCATCACTTCCGGAACGTCGATGCCGCCGGTCACGGCGAGGTAGGTGCGTGCACCCTCGGTCGCAAACTCCATCTCGAGTTCCTGGCCAGCCTCGACGCGAACCGCCTCATGCATCGGGACGGCCTCCCCATCGATGCGGGCGGGCATCTTTGCGCCGGCGAGCGCGACGACGGCGTCCTCCTCGAATCGGACGTTCGCTCCCGCGTAGGTCATCTCGAGGGTCGCCGCGTCGGGGTCGTTGCCGACGAGGGCGTTGGCCACCTCGTGGGAGAACTGGTCCATCGCGCCCGACGGAGGCATTCCGATGTGGTACTGGCCGAATCGGCCGAGATCCTGGACGGTCGTCGAGATGCCGCCGTCCGTAATTTCGATCATCCGGCGAGCACCCCCATGAGCCGCTCGTTGTACTCGTGTGGCGCTTCGAAGAACTCCTCGGGTGTGAACTCCACGTCTTCGATCGTGTACTCGTAGGTGCCGGCTTCGACTTCCTCGCGGATGGCGTCGTACTCCTCGCGGTCGATGCGTCGGTAGGTCAGGATGTCACCGGGGTTGGGAAAGACCATCGAGTCTTCGAAGGCGGGCAGTTCCTGGTCGATGTCGAGCACTTCGATCGGCGTCCGGCCGTACAGCTGGTAGCCGCCCGCCCCCTGGACGGGATAGACGACCGAGAACGCACCGCCGAAGCCCACAGCACGGCTGGGCGTGTCGGTCCGCGGCTGGACGTACTTGGGAACTTCCATCTGTTCGCTCTTCGGTACCATCTGGAAACACCACGGCAGGCCAGGGACGAAGCCGACCATCGTCACCATGTGCGGCGCGCCGACGAACGCGTCGAGAAACGCCTCGACGGAGTCGAAGCCGTTGATGCGCGCGGAGTACTCGAGGTCCGTCGCGTCGGGGTCCTGGTGGCGATCCCGGAAGTTCATGAGCGTCTCGTGAGTCCACGGGTCGTCGAACAACACCGGCACCTCGACGATGCGTGTCTCCCAGGAGTACTCCGAGATGTCGGTCTCGGCGGCGATCTCTTTTAATTCGTCGACCATCGTCTCGGGGTGGATCACGTCGGGATCGAACCGCACCATGTACGAGGCGTTGGCGGGACAGATCTCGGTGACGCCCTCGAGGTCGCGGTCCCGGATCTGCTGGGTGATCGCCATCGCCTGGAAGTTGGCGTCGAAACTCATCGCCTCGTCGAGTTCGACGAAGACGTGGTCGTCGCCCCCGAACTCGTATCGCGGCTCCGGGAGGTCCGTCCGCTCGATTCGTTCTCCTGTCATCAGTCTGTGACAGAAGACACCATGGCTACGCTTAACGGTGCCGGTCGTGATGGAGGCGGCGACGTCGCGTCTGGTCGCCCTCGAGGTCCACGTTCGTTTCCGTCGTACTCGTGGCGGACCTGCAGGGACGGACAGTCGGTTCAATAGGCACCTGTCTAATACTATCTTAGATAGGATACTATTAAACAATGTTTAGAATAGGAACCTATTGCAGACAAACACTACGAGTGGCTATCGGACCTGTGTAACTGCTGAACCCGCTTTTCCACCCACTCGAGAACGTCGAACAAGACGCCGAGATGGTGGTTCGACTCGAGTGGCGACGGTTCCGCAGGTGAAGCAGCATCCGGCGGCGGATGGAAGTGTTCTCGGGGTGCGTCTGGCTTTGGATGACGGCCCCATTGACACTGCCAGGTTTCGTCCTCGCGATACTCGAGATAGTGAACGGTGTAGTCACCGCCGACGAACCACCGGACGTCGACTCGAACACCGCTCACGTCGACTGGATACTGTTCCCTATCTACCCGGAGTTCGAGAACGCGTGGTGATATCGTATCGGGTCGAAAGTCCCAGTCCGAAACGAGCGGATGCGTGGTCGCACGCCGTGCAAGCACCTCGAGTGTCGGGACGTCGAGTGGCCCACTCGGGGCTTCTTCTCGTTCGGTCACAGCTCAAACCCGTGCTCGATCATTGTTGGACGACTCGGCTCGCTGGACGGCGCGTTTCAGGAGCGTAATATCTCGCCGGGTCGTCCGCCATTCCGTAAGGTCTTCCCACCGATCGTGAAGTTCTTCGTGACTCTCGTCTGGATCATCAGCGACGACGACGGCGTCTGGATCGGGGACACCGTATTTCTCCTGAAATCCCTGGTCTGCTTCGAGGAGTTCCTCGAGACGAGCCCGAAGGTCACTCGTGTTGTGTTCACGTGCAAGCGTCTCCACGCGCTTCCATCGGAAGTACGACGGATTTCGTCGGTACAGTGCCGGTCGCGCCGTCGCTCGCTCTGCAATCCCCATCTCGACGAGCTGTTCGAGCGCCTGGCGAGCGCCGTTTTCGGAACAGTCCGCCCACTCCGCGAACTGTTGTGCGGAAGCAGTGTTCGTGGTCCCCACGAGAACGTCGTATATCCGTTGAAACGTCGTCCGGTCTGCACTCCACTGCGCTGCTGGATCGTCCGACGGCCCAGATCGTTTTGTCATGTGTCCCCTTTCGGCAGCAAAGCATATATTATTGCTTCACCTCAGATATCTGTGTCTCACTCTGTTGAAATCCGCAGTTGTTGATACAAATAGCGTGCTGACTCGATGGAAATTCTGCTATCCCATGAGAGCGTGAAACAAGTATGGGACGCAAGAGACCGAGCTGTATTCCGTGCCTGAGAGCACGTGGTGCTGACTGGTCCGAGTGCGTAGGAAGCCGAGTCCTGGGCATCACAGCCCGACTGCCGCTCCTGGCGGCAGTCGGGAAAGCCCGTATAGGTGAATCTCCGTTTCACGCACCGGCGTTCCAAGGTGAGTCCAATGTTCATTGGAATCGACGTACACAAGCGGTACTCACAAATCGCAGTATTGGACGAAAACGGTGAGATCGTCGAAGAGGTTCGCGTCGAAAACGCGAACCTCGACGACTTTGCCCAGCAGTACGCTGGGTCCAAAGCCGCGCTTGAAGCGACCAGCAATTACTACCATATCCATGATACTCTTTCAGAGTATCTGGATGTGACTGTCGCCAATCCAGGCGAATTGAAGTTGATCTCCGACTCGGACAAGAAAACTGACCGCGTCGACGCGAAACAACTCGCTCGGATGGTTCGGTTAGGATCGATTCCTGAAAGCTACGTTCCAACCGATGAGGTTCGGCAAGCCCGCACACTTGTGCGCGGGCGCCAGAAGCTCGTCGAGAACCGGACCGAGTACGCGAACAAGATCCATGGCTTGTTGAGTGACCACGGGATCACTCAGGAGGTGAAACCGCTGAGTGTGGAGGGACGAGAGTTCCTGACGGAACTCTCGCTCCCGGCACCGTGGGACGCGTTGCTGGAGTCGTATCTGGAGCTCATTCAGACACTCACTGAGCAAATTGAGTCGTTGGAAACGGAGATCGAGGAGCGGGCTGGGTCTCTGAAGGAGACCCAGCTCCTGATGACGATTCCCGGGGTGAGTTACTTTACAGCGTTGACGATTTACGCGGAATTGGGAGAGATAGACCGGTTTGACCGGGCCAAGGAGATCGTAAGTTACGTCGGACTAAACCCGATAATCCGCGAGTCTGGCGACTCGCGGTTTGAGGGGAGTATCTCGAAACGAGGGTCAGGACGCGTCCGGTGGCTGCTCGTTCAAGCGTCGTACACAGCGGTTCATACGTGCGAAGACGAGTACCTCAGCCGGTTCTACAACCGGTTGGCTCGAAAGAAGAACTCGAAAACAGCGATCGTAGCAACCGCCCGGAAACTGCTGGTTTCAATGTATCATATGCTGGACCGTGAGGAGGTGTACGATCCACCAGGGGTGAGTGCCTGAGCGCCGCCGGGGCGGCGCTCATTGGCCGGCTGGTGGCAGCGTGAGCGACCGCTCTCGCTAACAAGAAGTCCCCCGCCTGATGGCTGTTTCAGTAGCTATCGGTTCGCCGGTTGCCGATTCTACGCTCGAAAATTACAGCAAGTTCCCGTCGCCAGAAGGATTATCTTAGCAAACGTGGTTTGTTTAACCAGCAGAATTTCCATAGGTGAGTACACAGCGCATCTCTCGCACCTCTCTGCACGTCGCCAATCGAGCGCGCAGCTATCGGACAGAAGGTGCTGGATCAGCCGTATCTTCGGTCGTGATCGCGACGCGGAGGCGGTCGAGGCACCTCGTCGGTCTTTGTGAGCGTTGCCGCTCCCCAGATTGCTGTAAGTATCACTGCGAGTAGTACCCAGTGAGAGTAATAGAATACGTCTCCCACTTCGATAGTCTCGGAGACGAAATTGATCCATCCGTGAAGAAGAATGATTCCGAGGATGCTGCGTGAGGTGTGATTATAGACCCACGTGAATACGACCGAAAGTGCGACAATTCCGATCATGAACAGCCAGAACCCGAGTGTGGCGAATCCAACTTCCTCACGTTGAAACGAGCCAGCAACGAAGAATAACGGGAGATGCCAGACCGCCCAGACCACGCCTAACAGCACGCTGGCAGTCAGCGCGGACCAGTTCATCTGCAGCCGGTCTAACGCATAGCCTCGCCACCCTAATTCTTCGAGGAGAGGCGGGAGTGTGGCGAAAAATAGCGCAGGGAGGAGCGCAAGTGGATTCACGCCAAATTCCTGTACTCCTTGGCCCCATGTCGCGCCTGACCCACCTAACAGCATACTTGTGACTGCGGCTGTGACAGTCACCACCAGCGGAAGCGACAGAATCACGAGGAACCACCGAACGCCGATTCGGCGAACCTGTTTGAGGCGATCCCAGAAATCTGCCCGTCCTCGGTCGTCGTACACGAGGTATACGAACCCAATACCGGCAGCTCCAGGGCCGACAAGCCCGATTAGTAGCAGCAGGAGACCTGCGGCGCTGTCGAACCGTACCTCGAGAACGATCGCTGCCAGCCAGAACCCCCACGTTATGGCGAACGTGACGGCGAAGAACAGCCATGGATTCCCGATCGAGATGGACGTATTGCCGATCGTTCGGTGTGTCGTCTCTTCCATACTCCGTTTACACGAAATCGAGGAGAAAGCCCACGACTTCAGTCCTGTCTCTTACCCACAATTCCTATCGCTGTAGTTCGCCGAGAACGAGACCAAGATGCAGAGCGGTTCACGGAACCGGCGGTCTGACGTAGATGATGAGAGTGAGCGATGTGAGACAGATGTCTCTGGCAAGGTTCGTGAGGAGTTCCAGTCTGCTGAGTTTGGTGACGAACGGCTTACAAAGCGATTGATACAGGTCGGAGATCGGCTCGGCAGGGCACCTGCCGAGTCGATCCCAAACGCGTGCGAAGACTGGGCCTCCACAAAGGCTACGTACCGATTTTGCGATAACGAGCGTGTGGATCCTAACGAGATTCTTGATGCACACAAGCGAGCACAACGGTCACGAGTTGCTCTGTTGAACGCAAGACGGCGGCAGTATTGAAATTTTGATATCCAGGCAGATGGCGTTAGAACTCCTGTACTGATTGTTTTGAGATCTGGATGATGTGGGAGGAGTACAGTTCGTTGATTCTGCAACCATCAGAATTAGGTCACTTTGTGAGAACCCGTACGTGGATGACGGCGATGTCTCTGGCGGATACGTCCAGAGAAAGAGAGCAGGCGGCGAGCCCTAACTCGCCGCCTGCGATAGGTTATGCACGATACACTTGCGCGTGAGCTCTCGGAACTGGCCGTGCCAGCTCCGAGAGCGTAACTTCTCACCGTCATCCTTCAGCAGTGAGAACGCAGTCTCACTCAGTGTCCGCTGATGGTACAGATCTTCGTCCATCCGAGCGTTATGCGCTTTCTTCAGCGCATTGTGCTCCCTGTGTTTGATTAGCGGTCGTGTCGCGCCAGCGCGACACTCCTCTCTGAGATCTGACCACGAATAGTTCGCATCTGCAAGGAACTCTTGCAGGTCTTCGGCGTTGCGCCGATAGACCTGCAAGCCGATGTGTCCGTCCCACTTGCGCTTCGTCGTGAAATGAACGTCTTTGATCGCCAGTGACTCTGTATCGACCAAAATCGTTGTCTTCAGCTTGTGAAACGAGAAGCCAGCACGATTCCGGTAATGATAGCTGGTTTGATCTCGCTGGAAGCCACTGGCGTCGATTGCTGCTGTTCCCGACCAGCCAGCCTGCTCCGCACTGCGGCGGAGCAGGCTGCGGAGTTCACGCATGTCGACCTGTTGCTCCCATCGACAGAGCGTGGTGTGATCCGGCGATTTGTCGATGTTAAGCTCTTCACGGATGGCTCTGGAGTCATTGAACCATGCTTCAGTCTCTCGGAAATCTTTGTCGAGTTCCGCATGCAAGAGGATAAACGCGATCTGAGTCCACTCGGCGAACCCGCTGGCGCCGTCCGGCGCAGCGGGTTCGTCAGGGTTATCCACGTGCTGTTTGGCAAGATTCTTACACTGCCGTATGATCGGCCGTTTCGACCTCATATCGCAAGACGGCGTCCAATTCCCCACAAGCCTCACGGAAATCAGCCGAGAACAAGGCTGAAACTGGTGCTATTCGACGCTGCAACAGAGCATCACGAGTGCAGGACAACGACGAGCTCTTGGTGGTCTCTGATACCACTGAACTCGTCTTTCCGAGACATCCGTCGAAGGAAGGGCTTGGCGACATCGGCAACTCCAAGACGGATCTTGAAGGCGTCAAAGTTCACTCGACGATTGGACTTGATCCACAGACCCACCGTATGACCGGGGTTATCGATCAGCAATCGCTGATCGAGGACCAGCAAGCCAGTACTAAGCACGATGCGAACGGAAAGAACGAGCCAATCGAATTAGAGAGCGAACAGGAAAAATGGATTCGAGGAGATAGGCAAGCCAGCGACTGGCTTGCCGAGGAAGTTCGGCCAATATTCATCCACGACCGAGGAGCTGACGCATTTGCCTTCTACCGCGAAGTTACAGACGACTTGGACGCTGGATTTGTCGTCCGTGCGAATCAGAACCGCTGTATTCAGACGCCGTCCGTTCCGGACGGCCGTCTGATTGACTGGAGTGAAGACCTTCCTGAACAAGGTCGCACGTCTATCGAGATTGAACAGGGGAATGGAAGAGAGGCCAGAAAAGCTGAGCTAATCGTCAAAGCCGGTTCATGTAAGTTACTCCCTCCAAAGAACGAGCCAACTCATACGGATCCAGTTGAGGTAAACGTCGTACGAATCGACGAACGTGGAGAACAAGATGACCCGATTCAGTGGGTGTTACTCACCACTGAATCGGTCGCTACGTTCAGTGATTCGCTGAGTGTGGTAGAGTCCTATCGCGCCCGATGGACGATCGAAGACTGGCACAAGGTGCTGAAGACTGGATGCCGGATCGAGGAACGTCGGCTGGAAACGTGGGAACGTATGGAGGTTTTGTTGAGTGTCTACTCGGTGATTGCGTGGAAGGTGCTGGAGTTGCGGGAACTTGCCCGGGGAGACGCATACTACTCACCTGATGTCCTTCTGAGCGAGACTGAACGGTCAATTCTGGAAACGAAATTTCCAGAATTGACCGACAACGGGACTCAAGCGTACGCAATTGCGATTGCGAAGATCGGTGGCTACCTTGACCGAAGTTCCGATCCACCGCCCGGTTGGGAGACGATGTGGAAAGGCCTCAAGAAACTTCAGACCTGGGCGGAGGGATACGAACTGCACTCCTGAGACTTATGGGTAAGAGACAGGAGTTTACTCGTGGGATGAAGCCGTCACTACTGCATCAAACCACGCGACACGACTCCCCCGCATCACCCACACAATCTGAAAGGTTTAAGACGAATCTCCACGTTATTCGACAGAGGCATGCGGCATGCTGCTGCGGGGAACCCGCTCACGCTCACCATGGCTACGAGTAGGTCTCACACTACTACACACAAACACACCCTTCGCAGCCCAACCAGCAGTGTGGTTGGCATGCCACTCGACGACCCTCACTCGTGGTTGGAATCGAGGGTCAGGCCGATGGCGCGGCCCACTGCCCAGTGCGCTGGACGCCGCTGGGAGCCACTCCCTCATCGGGCGGGCTACGCCGAGCAGATACCCAAGACCACCACACCCCTCCGTGTGAGGGCTGAAGGCGCGTCAGTGAACCCGCAAGTTCACAGCCGGGGTGGAGCCCGCGTCTGCGGGCCGTGATACCCACGGAGGAATCCCACGGCGTTAGCCGTGCGGAGGACGTCAAACCGACGTCCGCGAATCTATTTGGCGATCATCCTCCAATGTCCATCGTGATATCGTGACGCGCACGCCGCTCGTTCCAGATACTGCACGAATCGGCCGTACCGCATTGGTCGTGGCAGACCTCGAGGAGACGACGGACTTCTACCGAGACGTCGTCGGCCTCGCGGTCCAGTCACGAAGCGAAACGACGGCGACGCTCGGAGCCGGCGAGACGCCGCTGCTCGTCCTGCACCGAGACGAGGACGCCGAACCTCGACGCCGAGATCAGGCGGGGCTCTTCCACAACGCGTTCAGGGTCCCCTCACGCACTGCACTCGGTGCTGCGCTCGATCGGATCCAGGATCGGTGGGAGCTAGACGGAGCTTCGGATCACCACGTGAGCGAGGCGCTCTACCTCACCGATCCCGAGGGCAACGGCGTCGAAATCTACCGCGATCTGCCACGCGAGCAGTGGCCGCGTGCAGACGACGGCCGGATACATCTGGGAACGGTCCCACTGGATCTCGCCGACGTCGCCGCAGCGTCGGACGGAGCCACACGAGTCCCGCCCGAAACGACGGTCGGACACGTTCACATCGAAGCGTCGTCGCTCGAGGCCGCACGAGCGTTCTACGTCGACACGCTGGGGATGCGCGTGCAGACGGATGTGCGGTCGGCACTGTTTCTCTCGGCCGGAGACTACCACCACCACCTCGGGGTGAACACGTGGAACGGTCGGTCACAACCAGCAGGTGGCCGTGGGCTGGCGTGGTTCGAACTCGTCGTCCCGGACGAGGAGACGCTCGCAACCGTTCGCCGCCAACTCGAAGCCGCCGACGTCTCGGTCGGCGAACGCGCTGGATGTCTCGAGATCGCCGCTCCGGACGGTATCACCCTCCGAATCCGATCCGAGTAGCGTCGCTGGGCACGCGTTCTCGAGACGGTGTCCGTCGTCTGACGATCGTGAGTCGATCTGGCGAGTCGGCACCAGACGAACCCGAGCACCACGACCGAGACGACGGGTCGAACAGCGTCTTCCCGTCTTCACGGCGTGTCGCTGCTGTCGCCTGTACGCTCGTCCCAGCAGCAAGGCGTTCGAGTGTACGGTCGGCGTCTCCGGACCTGCCGCGAACACGACGTCTCGCTTGCTGCATCGCTATCCATCTCGATGAGTACGTAACTTACCACTTAATTAGTCAAAACGACTGAAACGGGATCACTCCGAGAGTCGATCTGGTCCTCTCGTCCACTGGATGCCGATAGCCCGTCCTACGACGTACTGACGAGTGGGTCAAAACTGTTATCTGCCGCCCGCGTAACTACTCGTACAATGGCTGATCCGTCGGAGGAGACCCCCTCCAGCACAGACGAGGAGATCATGCTCGCGACCTACCGTGCGCTGTGCGAGTACGGGTACGCCGATCTCACGATCAAACGAATCGCTGACGAGTACGGCAAGTCGACCGCTGCGATCCACTACCACTACGACACGAAAGACGACCTGCTCGCGGCGTTTCTCGACTACATCCTCGATCAGTTCAAAGACGCCGTCCACGAGGTCGAGACGACGGATCCCGAACAGCGACTGGACCTGCTGCTCGACAAACTCCTCGTCGATCTCAGAGACCACCAGGACCTGCTCGTCGCGATGCTGGAGATGCGAAGTCAGGCGCCGTACACGGACCGATTCAGCGAACGGTTCCAGCAGAACGACGAGTACATTCGGTACATGCTCCGCACGGTGATCGACCATGGAATCGAAGAAGGCGTGTTCGACGACGTCGACGCCGAACACGTGGCCCGGACGCTCATGACGATCGTCGACGGTGCCCGGACTCGAGCAGTCGTATGCGACGAAGAGGACGTGCTGACGACGGCGAGACGCGCCGCCGACGAGTACGTCACTGCCGTGCTGGTGAGCGACACTCGAGACGCGGTCGACGATAGCGCCGATCCAGAAACAAACGAGCGCTAGTTACTCCGTTCCGACGGTTCAGTGCGGTCGTGATCAGCGTCCGCGATCGGATTCGTACACCAGTGGCAGAACTCGAGTTCGGGATCGAGCTCGTTGCCACAGTGGGGACAGGAGGCGGCGTCTCCGTCGGACAGACTGGACGGGCGAGTACCCAGGTTTTGGGTTCGAGCGAGGAGGTACGCGTCGACGATGCTCAATCCCACGACGACTAACATCGGTGCGATCGCCCGTAGCGTGTCAGGAGTCCAGTTTCCGACGATAAACTCGTCGACTGCCGCCGGCTCGACGAACAGCGCGGTCACGGCAAACGAGACCGCGAGCCACGCGAACGCACGTCGCCACCGGCGCAGGTAGAGGTGGCCGAGACCGGTCGCGACTACTGCGAGCAGCGCTGCGAGCCACGGTCGTTTCTGCGACGTCGACTTGGCCATGTATTGACTAATCGGTTAGTCAGCTATAAGTCTTCTTCTCTCTCGAGTCTCTCACTGCTCCCTCGAGACCTCGTCGGTCGGACTGTGATGGTCGATCTGAGGACGGTCAGTCCCTGCTCAGAGTAGTCGGTCGGCGATAATCCGCTTTTGAATCTCGTTCGTCCCTTCGAAGATCTTCGTGAGGCGGGCGTCCCGCCAGTGGCGTTCCACGTCGAACTCCGTGGTGTAGCCGTAGCCGCCGTGGATCTGGATGCCCTCGCTCGTGACCTCCTCTGCGATCTCGGTAGCGAACAGTTTCGCCATCGCGGCCTGGGCGTCCGCGCGATCGCCGCGGTCGACGGCCTCCGCGACGAGGAGGGTTAGCGCCCGCGCGGCCTCGATTTTCGTTGCCATGTCGGCGAGTTTGAACCGGATGGCCTGGAAGTCAGAGATGGGCTGGTCGAACTGCTCTCGGTCCTGGGCGTACTCGAGGGAGTCTTCAAGGGCGGCTCTGGCGAGGCCGACTGCGCGGGCGGCAGTGTGAACGCGCCCCTCTTCGAAGAACTCCATGATCTGGTAGAAGCCCTGTCCCTCCTCGCCACCGACGAGTTTGTCTTCGCTCACCCGCACGTCGTCGAAGTTCACCATCCAGGTCTTCCAGCCGTGATAGCCGATCTTGTTCACCGGCTGGCCGCTCAACCCCTCGCGGTCGAACGTGCCGGCAGGCTTCTCGACGATGAACCCCGAGATACCCTTGTAGGCGGGCTCTGCGTCCGGGTCCGTGACGGCGTAGGTGAGGATGAAGTCCGACCCCTTCGCGAACGTACACCACATTTTCTGACCGTTCAGAACGTACTCGTCGCCGTCCTTCTCTGCGCGGGTCCGCATGTTGGAGACGTCGGAGCCAGCCTCGGCTTCCGAAATCGCGATGCTCTTTAGCATCTCGCCACGGGCCATCTTCGGGAGGTAGTGCTCCTTTTGGGCTTCGGTCGCCCCGGCGAGACTCTGCCCGCGGGCGATGATACTCCCGACGCTCAGCCATCCGCGGGACAGTTCCTCGGCGATGACCGCGTACGTCTTCAGGTCCAGGCCCAGTCCGTCGTACTCCTCGTCGATGAGAATCCCGAAGAATCCCATCTCCGCCATCTGGCGGATCAGGTCGTCGGACATCGGTTCCTGCTCGACATCTCGCTCGCGGGCTTCCGGGAGCACCTCGTTCTCGACGAACTTTCGCGTCTCGTCCCGAAACAGCCGGTGCTCGTCTGAGAGGATCCCGTCGGCGATGTTGTTCTCGAGTGCGTCCATACTATTCCGTCAGGTCACACGTTGTAAGAACTGACGATCGTCGCCCCCGCCGCACTACTTGCCGATAGCGCTCGCTCGAGGCGTGGCGGCCGCCTCGAGCAGCATCATCGAGATCGCAGGCGTGACCCGGCTCTGCTGACCGGGGAACCAGTCTTGAGATCCACCGCCTCGAGATGTCGGCATCTTCCGCACGCACGAACAGCGTCAACGGCCAGGACGGACCATCCATTATCCTGTCCGGCTGGCAAACATCAACGCGTGGAGAGCGATCAGGGCGATCGAGGTGCGCGCCACCCTGTCGGTCCTGTCGTCAGGCGATGCGGCCTTCGAGCCGGTTGAACTGGTCCATATCGTGCCCGAAGATCACGTGCTCAGCGTCATATTCCCGTTCGAGTTCCTGCAGGTGGCGAACACTCTCGAACCACGCGCGTTTGTCGTCGATGAGGGCCCCACCGATCGGATGCTCATTCTCGTAGTTGAACTCCAGATGCGCGGCGTCGCCTGCAATTATGATCGTGCCGGGGTCGTCACAATGAACGATCGTCGCAACCATCCCAGGCGTGTGGCCTGGACAGCGGACGAACTCGATCCCTTCGAAGGGGCTCGTCTGATCTTGGTGGAGCACATGCCAGTTCAGGTCGCGGTGGAAATCCTCGACGACGTAGGGGTTGTGGTCCTCGCCGGTCGCCCCGTTGTAGTAGGCGAACTTCAGCTCTTGCTCGTGGACAATGACGGGTATGTCCGTCCCCTCGAAGTATGTGAGCCCACCAGCGTGGTCGTGGTGGAGATGTGACTGAATAACGTAGTCGATGTCGTCAAGGTCGTACCCAAGCTCGGCGAGATCGTCGTCAAGTTCATGCTCGGCAGCATCGTCCTGCTCGACGAGGTTGTACAGCGCATCGGGCCAGTACCCGTCCGCCGCGTTCGGATGCGAGCCCGTATCCCACAAGAATGTCCCTGCCGGATGATCGATAACGGCGTTGTGGATCGAGGCATCCAGCCGCTCGATGGTCGGCGTCGGATCGTCCCGAGACGCTAGGATCGCGCCCTCCTTCATGAAGTGTGGATCGAGTTGCATCCGTCCCCGGCTGAAGAGGTCAATGGTAACTTCTACCATGGCTATGAGTGTCACCTGAGCGAACTAAACTGTTTTCTAAGGATTCTATTCATGTCAGTGGTGCTTGGTACCACATCACAGCTATTTACTCTCCGACCAACAAATGCTGAACCATGAGTGCGTCAGCAATTGACCGCGTCGCCATCGTCGGCACAGGGATGATGGGCTATGGGATCGGCACTGTCTACTCTAGTCAGGGGTGCACCGTCCGCATGTACGACGTCTCGGAAGAGGCGCTCGCGCAGGCCGAAACAAACGTTGAGGCGACCCTTACAACGCTTGCGAATGCTGGCCGGATTCCGACCGAAGATATCGATGCCATCGCCGACCGGATCACCTACCACGACGCGCTCGACGCCGCCGTCGAGGACGCCGACCTGGTGACAGAGGCGGTGACGGAGGATCTCGAAATCAAACAGGAGGTGTTCGAGCGACTCGACCGCCACGCCCCGGCGTCGGCCACACTCGCGACGAACACATCGGGCCTGTCGATCACGGAGATCGCCAGCGTCGTCGACGACCCTAGCCGCGTCGTCGGGACCCACTGGTTCAATCCGCCACACATCGTCCCGCTGGTCGAGGTCGTAAGGGGCGACCAGACGGCCGATGCGACCGTGGACCGCATGTACGACTTACTGGAAGCGGCCGGCAAGGAGCCGGTCGAAGTCAAGAAGGACATTCCCGGGTTCATCGGGAACCGCATCCAGATGGCGATGGACTTCGAGGCGTGGTCACTGCTCCAGATGGGCGTAGCCAGTGCCGAGGATATCGACCGCGCCGTGCGGGCCGGATTCGGGTTCCGCGTTCCCGTTCTGGGCGTCTTCAAGAAATCTGATTTCACCGGACTGGACATTTACGAAGAAGTGATGTCATACCTTCTGCAGGAGATCGACCGCGGGACCGAGCCGTCGGAATCGCTCCGGACGCTCGTGGACGAGGGACACTACGGCGTGAAAACGGGACAGGGCGTCTACGACTGGGAAGGAGCCGACTTCGAGAACCTCGCTGACGAGCGTGATCGACAGTTGCTGGCGCTTCTCGACGCCTACGAGGAGGCCATCGACTAGGTGGCACATATGGGATTAAGTGTGCTCCACGAGTAGTTTTAGCAAATGGCTGAAACCAAACCACAGCCGGTGATCCGACGCGCCGCGGAGATCGAGTACGAGACGGTCGACCTAGCCGATGGCCTCCGCAAGGGAGTAGTGCTCGCCGACGACCAGCACACGCCGCACTTCAACATGCGCCGGTTCGAGCTTGACCCCGGGGCGCGGGTTCCCCGACACACAAACGAGGTTGAACACGAACAGTACGTCCTCAACGGGGAGTACGTGGTCGGGATCGGGGACGAGACCCACACGGTATCGGCGGGCGACGCGCTGCTCATCCCTGCGGGCGTCGAACACTGGTATCGGAACGACGGCGATGAACCCGGGGCGTTCATCTGTCTCGTCCCGAAGGCCACCGACGAGATCACTGTCACCGAGTGAGGACGGTGTCACGAGGGACTCAATAGGTTAGCGTCATCCCGCCGTCCCACCTGAGGTCGCCGCCGTTCAGGTGTTGCCCGTGCTGAGAGAGCCCGAACACGAACAGGTTTGCGACCTCAACAGGATCCATCATCTCCGTCGAGCGGGACTCCGAGAGCATCACCTCGCTGACAACCTCCTGTGGCGTGAGCCCCCGCTGGGCCGCAGTATCCGGAATCTGGTCGGTTACCAGTGGAGTCTTGACGTACTCGGTGCTGACGCTGAACGCTCTGATCCGTCCGTCGCCCTCCGCCGCGACTGACTGCGTGAGGCCTCGAAGGCCGAACTTCGAGATGTTGTACGCCACCTTGTCAGCCGTCACGTAGTGCCCGTGGGCCGAACACATGTTCCCGACACACCCACGTCCATCAGCTGAATCGCGCATGTGCGGGAGGCAGAGTTTCGTGAGATAGAGGGGCGCGCGGAGCATGATCCGATGGAGATGGTCGTACGTCTCCATCGAGAAGTCCTCAATCGGGCTGATGTGCTGTGCGCCCGCGATGTTCACGAGGTACGTGATCGTCCCGAGCGTGGCTGCCTCGTTGACGACCGTCTCAATGTCCGCATCGACCGTGAGATCCCCAGAAATCTCGACGATGCGACCGTCGAGGTTCAGTTCTGCGGCCCGATCAACCGTGTCTGCGAGCCCCTCTGTGTCGATATCGGTTGCTGCGACCGTCAGGCCGTTGGCGGCCAGCGCGAGCGCGGTGGCGCGGCCGATCCCGCTGGCCGCACCCGTCACGAGCGCGACGTTCTCGAGGGTGAAAGCCGGATCGTTGACCCGCAAGATGTCGTCAGTCTGTACCTCAGGAGGTGTGATTTGTTCGTTTGCCATGGGGAATGATCACACTTCGCAGACAAGATGTATAAGCGTCCGGGTGACTCGACGCCGGCAGCTTTCGCGATCGCGACGCCTGCGGCAGTGCATGCGATCAACAGCGCGAGCGCAAGCGCGTCTCGAGAAGGGTTCGAAAGACGGCGACAAGCGCGACCGCGCGTCGGAGGCCGTCAGTCGTCGTCTTCTGCCATCACGCGGTCGGGGATCGTCCCCGTCGGTGGTGTCTCGCTCGGCGTCGACACAGACCGGAGCGTGAACCGCTTTTGTACCACGTCGTACGCGAACACGAGCGTGCCGAGGATCAACATCGTATCTCCGGGGAGTCGCGCCCAGAACAGCAGCTGGACGATTTCGCTTTCGTAGAACGCGAGCCCGCGGGCGGCCGCGTAGCCTTCCGTGAACGCCGTCTCGAGCTGGAGGAAGCCGACGGGCAGCACGGAGACGAACACCATGACCGCCAGCCCGACGTTCCAGAGCCAGAACGCCCACCTGAGTCGGCGTTCGGTCCACTCGCCTGGTTTCGTCGCGATGCGGAGCATGTACGTCGCCATCCCGATCGCGAGGAAGCCGAACGCGCCGAACATCGCGGCGTGTGCGTGCCCGACGGTGAGGTAGGTCCCGTGTTCGTAGTAGTTGATCAGTGGGAGGTTGATGAAGAAGCCGAGCACGCCGGCACCGAGGAAGTTCCAGGCCCCGCTCGCGATGATGAACATGAACGGCAGCGTGTACGGGAAGGTCTCGTCGCTCGTCGCCAGCGTCCGGTAGTGGCTCAACGCCTCGAAGAGGATGAGGATCAACGGAATGAGCTCGAGCGTCGAGAACACCGTCCCGAACGGGAGCCAGACGTCGGGCTGGCCGATCCACCAGTAGTGGTGGGCCGCGCCGATGACGCCGGATCCCATCACGAAAAACGCCTGGAAGGCCACGGCCTTCTCGGCGGATTGCTTCCGGAGCAGCCCCATACTGACGAGCGTCAGCCCGATGACGGCGACGATGAAGAACTCGAAGGCGCCTTCGACCCACATGTGGACGACCCACCAGCGCCAGAACTCCGTCATGACGATGTTCGTCTGCGGCGTGTAGAACATGCCGGCGACGAACAGCAGTCCGATCGACCCGCCCGCGTAGATGATCATGTGTGCGAGCCCGTAGCGGGCTTCGCTGTCGAGCATCGGCTTGAACCCGCGCCAGACCAGCACCGTCCACAGCCCGAAGCCGACGAGGAGGCCAAACTGCCAGAGGCGGCCGACCTCGACGTACTCGAGGCCCTCGTTGCCGAGGATCCACCAGAGATCGCCGTCGATGTAGCCCTGTGCGCCGAGCCAGATGCCGGCGAGTCCGCCGACGGCCGCGACGACGAGCGCCCCGAGGAGGAGGTGGACGTACGTTCGCTGTCGATCGGGCTCGTGGCCGGTCAGCAGCGGTGCCAGGAACAGGCCCGCGCCGAGCCAGAGCGAGGCGATCCACAGCACGCCGAGGTCGAGGTGGAAGGTCTTCGCCATCGCAAACGGGAGCACCTCGAGGAGTTTGACCCCGAACAGTTCCTCGATCCCGAAGAAGGCGTGACGTTCGACGTAGTAGTGTGCCAGCAGTCCCCCAAGGAGGACCTGCAGGACGAACAGCGCCGCGGCGAGCGGGATAAAGCGCGTTGCCGCCCGCTGGCTCGGCATGAGGACGATCTCGTCCGGTGGGGGGATCTCGAGGCTCTCGATCTTCGGTTCAGGTAGTTCGACGGACTTGTACAGCCAGACGCCGATTCCGACGGCACCGACGAGCAAGACCATGCTGATGACGCTCCAGATCATCGTCGCGCCCATCGGGACGTTCCCGGCAGCCGGCGAGTAGGGCCACTCGTTCGTGTAACTGTGGTCGCTACCGGGTCGATCTGTGTGGGAGATCCAGGCTGTCCAGAGCGCGAAGTCCGCGAACTGGCTCGCCTCTTCCTCCGACTCGACGAATTCAGCTGGAATGCCCCGATCGGTGGCACCGCCGTGATAGCGGTCGACGTAGACGTCCCTGACCTGCTGGTGTGCGTACGCCTCGGCGGCCGAGTACCGAACGGCGTCCGTATCACGGGCGACCGACTCGTCCAGGTCCGACCGCACGAGGCTGTCGACGCTCGCCTGGTCCGGTTCTTCGAGTGCGGAATACGCCGTCTCGTACCGCTGCTGGGCGTAGTACTCGCGCATGAACTCCACTTTCAACTCGAGTGCGTCGGAGGTGTAGTCGACGCCGTAGTACGCACCGTTGCCGAGGATCGACCCGTGGTTCATCAACCCGTTCTTCTGGAAGACGGCCTTGCCGGCCTGCACCTCCGACTCGGTGGCGACGGTCTCGTCGTCCGGACCGACGACCTCCTGTGGAATGGGCGGCACCTGCTGGTACGAGTACAGTGCGCCGACTCCCATGACGATCAGGTTGAGGACGAAAACCACGACGAGGGCTTTCGCGATCGTTCGACGGCTTACTTCCATGGTTGCTGGTTCGATTGGGTGGTGGTTTTCACTGGGTGGCGCTTCTCGCCTCCCGAGAGGGGAGCCGAATATCTTCGCCCCGCCCTTTTTCGGCGCTCACGTGTCCCGTGCCGGACTCGCGATTCCGTCGTCAGTGGCGTCGTCATCAGATTCACGCGAACGTCGAGTCGGGGACGCTGTCGGCCGCCCCTTCCATGAACTCCTTGATGATCTTTTCCTCCGCTCGATGGAGCGTCTCGCTGCAGGTCGACTTCGCGATTCCGAGTTCGTCGGCCAACTCGGTCAGCGAGCAACACCGGGGCGTGTCGTAGTAGCCGCGATCGACGGCCTCCCGGACGAGTTGCAGCTGTTTGGCCGTCAGGAGCCGCGTCGGCTCGATGTGCTGGCTGACGTCGTTGACCGTAAACGAGATGCCGAACTCCTCGAGTTGCGTCCCGAGTTCGGAGAGCCGATCCTGTGGGGCCGTAATCTCCCACTCGGCCTCCCCGTCTCTGATCGTAAACGGCATCTCGAGTGGGATGCCCGACCCCTGAATCGGCAGTAACAACAGCGGCATCGGCGTCTCGAACTGGATCAACGCAGTGTCCTGGTGGCGTTGCAGCACGTACAGTTCCGCGATGGATTCGTGGTTCTGGATTTCGGTGAGCACCGCTCTGAGGCTGTCGGCGCTAACCTCCGCGAGTCCGACGCCGCCGTTCTCGGCCGGAAACGCCGAGAGGATCCTGAACTGCGCGTCCGGGTACGTACGCGAGACGTCGCCGATCCAGACGTCCTCCGGGAGCGTGAGCGTGAGGTTTGCGCGTGGCATCGGTTCACAGTCGAACGTTCATCGGCCAGCACCCAGTACCCGTTCCCGAATATCTTCGGTACTTTTTGTAGCGTTAACTACCTCGCCCGCTTTCGCTCATCCTGACGGGTGCGCTCGTGCAGGGTAGGGCTTGTCCACGAACTCGGCCTCGAACCCGTCAGGGTGGGCGGTAACTCCGCCAGTTGGCGTCACCGTTTCAGACTTCAGGGCAAGCTGACCGTTGTCTATCCGTCGAAGCGACTGTCGGCCCGACAGACATACCGGTGTTCCTCGCCGTCGCAGAGTCGCGTAGCGACTTTGCTACCCGTCGGATGTGATCCGACGACTGCGTTGTCGTCTGCGTTCGACTCCGACCCGCACTTCTGGCACCGGAATTCGGTACGAGTCGAACGATTCGGCTGTGTTGAATCGCCAGACGGCGGCGGAACAGAATGCTAAATCAAAAGTGTTGAAGCGGGAGGCTGCGAGTGTCTCTGATGCAAATCTCCCTCTTCATCGATTTCTGGTGGCGGGAATCGTTCTGTTCGACGACGAGCTACGGGGTTGTACCGCCATCAACGGCGTCGAGGTCGGGTTCATCAAATTCGAGTGCCTCTGCAACCGCCGCTGGCAGCTCCGGGCGCGGCGCCGATTCGTGGCGTTCGATCTTTTCGGTCTTACGCGTGTTTTCGTAGAGAGCCCGGGCGACCGGGAGACCGCGCAGATACTTGTAATCGTGGAGGACCTCGACACCTCGCCTGGTGAATCCGTAGAACTGCGATGGGAGATCGCGTTTCTTCTCGCTCGGTTCGTACGTGTAGCGTGCGAGGATCCCCGCTTCGATCAACGTCTCCAGCTGGTCTTTGATGGCCGCCTGGCTCTTGCCAGTCATATACTCGAGTTCGGCGAGCGACATGAGGTGTGCAGGATGGCCCAGAAGCTCCTGGATGATGAGGTGGCGCGTATCCTGAGACAGCAGCTTGAACAACCGCTGCTGTTCCGCAAACGGCCCTGAATCGGCCGCGTCAGTGGAGGTTTCGCTCATACGTGGCGTTAGGAGGAGCGGCACTATAACAGTTAGGATTGTCCAAGTTGATTATTCTGGAAAATACCAAAGTGATTCAGAAGGGATAAGGTAGTGTAGTTTGAACTGGTAGCTAATGACTGATCCCAGTCCACCGCCAGACGCTACGGCCATTATGACGGTGGTCCACGAGGCGATCGGCGGCATTGAACTCGAACCAGCGGAGAAACGGGAGATCTGGCGATTCGCTAAACGTGAATTGCCGTATCTCTGGAGTCAGCGGACATCGTATTTCATCCTCGGGAGCTATCGTGATCCCTCCATCCGCCGGCTTCGCGCCGTGCAGAACGAACTCACGAAGCAACTCGGCGCATATCCGTTCGTCATGGGCGATCTCCTCGAGTTGCCGACTGAGCGGCTCAATACGTTCGATATCATGTTCTCCCTGCTGGCGACGTACAGCGACTACATCGTCGGTGTCTTCGAGAAAGAAAGCGGCGGTGAAGCGCCGGAATTAGGCGAGATCGATGACCCGCCGTATTTCGACAAATCGTACGTGTTCCCACGAGACTACG
This sequence comes from Natribaculum luteum, assembly GCF_023008545.1. Lineage (NCBI taxonomy): Archaea > Methanobacteriati > Methanobacteriota > Halobacteria > Halobacteriales > Natrialbaceae > Natribaculum > Natribaculum luteum. The sequence continues at coordinate 553,501 of NZ_CP095398.1, forward strand.
CGTGGGTGACGGACGCAAATATCGAATCGAAATATCACGTCATTCAGGCCGTCCTCGAAATTGCGTTCGCGGACAATCTAACTGAAAATGAGGCCCATTCGAAGATCGACTCGCTCGTCGACCGCGCACAAGAGTCTGGGATCGGCGTTGCTGACGAAGAGGTCTGGGATGCTATCGACGACCGGGAGGACGAGGGAGCAGAACCAGCGACCTACAGCTGGGTTCATCTCAACAAGTTCCGCAAATTCGAATTACACGACCAGTGCTTTCCATGGACTACTGAGGAGGAACTCCGAACTGCAGTTGCCGAGCTCCCGTCGCCGACACCACGTCCTGAGTGGGAAACGCGTGATGAAGCCTAATACTACTGAACAAAACGATTCACACATCGATCGCACTCGAACGGCCGTCGCCGCTGGCGACGGGCCATGAGACGCGATCGAGTGTTCAGTGACTGTTGTCCGGCAGTATAAGCAGCCGGATTGAGCGTCTGCCTTTTGTGGGGTCTCTTTCTCGATCCAACCTATCCCAACGAACCGGGTGTGATATGCTGGTCGCATCGCAGCCGGGGCGTAGTTCCTTAACCAACACGTTCCCGGTAGGATCCGATTCGTTGGTTAATGCTTCCGCTCTTGTGTCGAGTTGCAGAAGCCCAACGACGCAAAGCGAGTCGCGGCACGCCGCGACGAGCGTTAGCTGGTCACCATGGCGTCCCTGCTACCGCGACCGCCCCCTTCGAGACGATCCGCCACGACGACGGCTGTCTCGAGACAGATCTTGACCCTCGTACCCCGAACACACCGCTCCGGACTCATCGACCTGTGTCGGGCCGTCGATCGGTTGATCGAGAAGCTCCCAGACGACGGGGAAGCCGCAATGAATCGCGGCTTCGCCCTCCCGAATCGCGTACCGTCTCGAGGTCGGTTTCGCCGACCAGGCCGGTCGCGTCCGCGGGTCGATCGAGGGTTTCGTCGTGGAAACAGACCAGTTTGCCCAACCCACAGCGCCTGCCGCCGACCTCGATCGCATCGGCGCGGGAGGCCGCGTAGCGGACCGCTTCGGTCGTGTTCTCGGGCTGTTCACCGGCGAAGCCGCGGTGGGCGATGACGTCGACCGACCAGGTGCGAGAGAGCGTCGTCCCGACTGCGACTGTTCCGCCGAGTGCCAGCGCGCCGACCAGTTGCCGGCGCGTCGTCCGTGGATCGATCATCACTCGACGGCGGAGGCGACGCGGAGGTGCTCTCCGTCGGAGTGGTAGAGCGCCTCGTCGGTGTCGTCGTCGAACAGATGGAGCCGATCCTCGTCGAGCGTCAACGTCACGGTATCGCCTGCGGCCAGGTCCGTCCGCGGCGCAGCCTGGACCTTGAACTCGTCACTCCCGGCACGGCAGTAGAGCAACCGGCTGTCGCCGAGCGATTCGGTCACCGTAACCGTTGCCTCGATCACGCCACCTGTCACCCGATCCGTGATCGAGACGTCTTCCGGACGGAATCCGAGGTGAGCAGATCCCGTTCTGTCTTCGAGTTCGGGTGCTGCTGGCACCGAGAGGTCGAACGCCTCGTGGCGGACGACCGGGCCGTTCGGTTCGTCGTCGACGGTCACCTCGAGCATGTTCATCGCGGGGTCGCCGATGAATTCGGCGACGAAGCGGTTTGCCGGGTAGTCATAGAGGTGCTGTGGGCTGTCGATCTGCTGGATCCGTCCGTCGTTCATCACGACGACGCGGTCACCGAGCGTCATCGCCTCGGTCTGGTCGTGGGTGACGTAGACCGTCGTCGTCTGCAGGTCCTCGTGGAGCTTCGCCAGTTCCGTTCGCATCTGGACGCGAAGCTTCGCGTCGAGGTTCGACAGCGGCTCGTCCATGAGAAAGACGGCCGGATCGCGAACGATGGCGCGACCGAGGGCGACGCGCTGGCGTTCTCCACCCGAGAGGGCAGCCGGCTTCCGATCGAGAAGCCCGGTGATCCCGAGGATCTCGGCTGCGTTCGTGACACGTTCGTCGATCTCCTCGCTCGAGAACGACGTCGCGGACTTCATCCCGAACGTCATGTTCCGTCTGGCCGTCATGTGGGGGTACAGCGCGTAGTTCTGGAACACCATCGCGATGTCCCGTTCGTGTGGTTCGCGATAGGTTACGTTCTCGTCGCCGATCCGAATCGCGCCGTCGGTCGGCGTTTCGAGACCGGCGATGCAGCGAAGCGTCGTCGACTTCCCACAGCCCGAGGGACCGACGACCACGAGGAACTCGCCGTTTCGGACCGTGAGGTCGATCCCGTCGACTGCGGTGACGTCGTCGAAGCGTTTCGTCAGGTCTGTGAGTTCAATAGCTGCCATGGTTACTTCTGTTGGACTCCGAACGTCTCGAGTAGCGGCTTTCGGAACGCGATCAGGACGAGCAGTGGCGGTACCAGCGTCACGATCGACCCGGCCATGACCAACGGCCAGGCGATGTCGCCGCTCTCGACGACACCCTGCAGGAGCCGAATGCCGACCTGAGAGACCTGCATCGACTGATCGTTGACGGCGATCAGCGGCCAGAGGTACTGGTTCCAGGCGTAGATGAACATGATGACCGAGACGCCGGCGAGCATCCCTTTCGACATCGGGACGAGAACGAAGACGAGGAACCGAAGCGGGCCGACGCCGTCGAGTTTGGCGGATTCGACCAGCGACGCCGGTATCGACAGGAAGTGCTGGCGGAGCAGGAATACGGTCGTCGCGCTCGCGAGGTACGGAATCGTTAGCGCGTAGAAACTGTTCACCCAGCCGAGATCGGCCACGAGCTGGAACAGCGGGACGATTCGCACCGGGACGGGCAACATCAGCGTCACCAGCACGAACGCGAACGTGAGGTTCTTGAACGGGAACCGGTAGTAGACGATCGCCAGCGCGGCGAGCAACGAGACGGCGAGTTTGCCGACGACGACGACCACCGCCATGAGAAACGAGTTGAGCATGTACCGCCCCATCTCGTACCGGAAGAGGACGTCGTCGTAGTTCTGTGCGGCCGTCCGAAGCGACAGGTCGGCCAGGCTCGTGAACGTCGCTCGACTCTGGAAGCTGATAAGCACCGCGAGCACCAGCGGCAGGGCCATCAGCACCACGGCAATCCAGAGCAAGGCGTGGACGCGCACGTTCTTTCCATCGACGATCGTCGGCCACTCGAGGGCTGCGGGCAGGAACCGAGAGGCAGTCGATTTACTCATGGCGTCTCAGCCTCCGTAGTGGACGCGCTCGTCCGACAGCCGAAGCTGGGCGTACATGAGCGTGCTCACGACGACGAACAGCACGACCGACTGCGCGGATGCGAGTCCGTGGTTGTTGAATTCGAACGCGTTGCGATAAAGGTCGAAGATCATGATGTTCGTCGCACCGCCGGGGCCACCCTGGGTCATCAGATCGATGAACGCGAACGTGCCGAAGAACGCGTAGATCGTGTTCATCACGACCAGGAACAGCAGCGTCGGCGAGATGAGCGGCGCGTAGACGCGGACCAACCGCGTCCAGCGCCCGATGCCGTCGATCCGGGCGGCTTCGGCAAGCGTCTCCGGGACGTTGTTCATCGCCGCGATCATGAAGATCACGTTGTAGCCGAGTTGCTTCCAGATGGCCGCGATCGTGACCACGACGAACGCCTGTCGGCCGTTACTGAACCAGTCGACCTGGATCGAGGTGTAGCTCTCGACGATGCCGGTAAACGTCCCGATCGTCGGATGGATCAGAAAGAGGAAGACGATCCCGGCGACGGCAGGCGGGAGCGCGTAGGGCCAGATCGCCGCGATCAGGTACCCAGACTGGCCCCAGTCGACCTCGTGGAGCAGGAACGAGACGACGAGCGAGATCGCCATCACGCCGACGACGACCAGCACTGCGAACACGACCGTGATCGTGACGCTGTCGTGATAGGACGCCGACTCCAGCAACGTCGCGTAGTTACCGAGGCCGACCCACGTTCGCTGCCCGCCGAAGAACAGCGTCTGATAGAAACTCAGCACGACTGCCTCGATCGCAGGGTAGTAGAGGAAGACCGCCGAGACGAGCAGCGTCGGGGCTAACAGCAAGTACGCGACCACCATTCCGCGTATCTCGCTGCGGATCGATCCCCGACCATCGCGGCCGTTCGAGAGGGCTCCACGGACGCCGTGTTCTCGCAGGTACGACGCCGTCTCTCGCACCCCTCGCTCCCGGATGAAGCGAATCACTCCCAGCGAGCCGCCGTATATCTCCCGTGTCGACATGAATTTACGATCCGCGTGCGTCGACGTACCGCTCCATCTCCGACTCGATGTTCTCTTTCATCGTCGCGAGCCCCTCCTCGAGGCCGGCCTGCTCGTCGAAAATTTCGACGGATCCCTCCTGGAGCTGGACGGACACCTGTCGGGCGGGACCGACGAGCATGCGCTTGGTGGCAGTCGTCTGTTCGCTCTCGAGTAGCTGATCGAACGCGGTTCCGTGGTGGGGGCTCTCCTCGAACCAGCCCTCGTCCTCGAGCTGATCGACTGCCTCCTGACGGACGGGATAGTAGCCCGTATCCTGATGCCACTGGATCTGATTTTCGGGCTGGGTCATGAACTCGAGCAGCTGGCCGACCTCGTTGGCGCGGCTCTCCGACATTCCGTCGGGGACCCAGAGAGAGGCACCACCGATGACGACGCCTTCTCGGTCGTCGATCGCCGGGTAGAACCCGGTCCCGAGCTCGAATCCTTCTGCCTCGCTTTGCTCGATGGCCCCGGCGACGGAGGCCGTCGAGGTGAGCATCATCGCAGCGTTTTGCCCGTAGAACAGGTCCGCTGCCTCGCCCCACGCCTCCATTCCGGGGTTCGTGTAGAGACCGTCCTGGGCCATCTCCCGCCACCACGACCAGAGTGCCTCGCCAGTCTCGGTCTCGGTGTGGACCGTCGTCGGATCGCCGCCCCAGCCGTTCTCGTTGTCGACGAGGGTCTGGCCGTCGAGCGAGTACCAGTGTTCGAGAAACCAGACGTGGTTCGGCCAGGTGATGCCGTACTCGGCCGCCCCCGAGTCGACGATGTCACGCGAGTACGCCATCACCTCCTCGAGCGTCTCCGGCGGCGACTCGGGATCGAGGCCAGCCTCGTCGAAGACGTCTTTGTTGTAGTACAGAATCGCATTCGAGTTGTTAAACGGCATCGAGTACAGCTCCCCGTCGATCGTGAAGAAGTCGGTTACGGGGTCGAGGAAGTTGTCGAACGGGTAGTCGTCGGGCATGATCCCCTCGACCGACTGGAACGCGTCGGTGTCGAGGATCTGTTTCGCGTGGAGGCTGTCGATCTGGACGATTTCCGGCATCGTTCCTGCCTCGATCGCCGCAAACGACTGGTTCAGGGTGTCCTCGTAGCTTCCCTGGTAGACCATCTCGACTTCGATGCCGGTTTCTTCCTGGAACGTGTTCCCCAGCGCCTCGATCGCCTCGCCGTTGCCGCCACCCATCGCGTGCCAGACGGTGACGGCGTCTTCGTCCGGCTCGTTCTCGAGGTCCCCCCCGTCGTTTCCGTTCGACGAGACGCTCCCGAGACACCCGGAAACCGCGATCCCGCCGACAATAGCTGCTCCCCCGCGTTTCAGCACCGACCGTCGTGAATTACGAGTCACGTACGTTCTCTGCCAGAGACTACTAATGAAATCTGCTAAGAGCCGAATGTAATCGACTGGAGCTGATTGTAGTAGTCTGGTAGGACACGTATCGGATCGTATGAAATATATTCACAGGCTGTCGAAGCGGATGTTCCGACCCTCGAGGTCAGGGTGGAAGTCGACACGCAACTCGACACTCCACGCTACTGTGGCAGGCCGACTCCCAACGTTGCCCAGCAACAAGACCGGCCCGTTCGACAACTCAAAATCCTACGATGCGAGCGGTACCGTCTGGGCCACCGTCGAGGCTGACGGCGACTGGACTCGAGGTGACCAAATCGTAACAACCAGTCCGATACGCCGTCGAGACAGAACAGCATCGATACTCTCCCTCGGGGGCACGGCGTCCTGCAGAGGTATGGAAAGCGCTGCCAAGTAGAGGGCTTGTCAACGGTGCTGGACGCGCTGAAAAGCACATATTCGGCCACAGTAGGCGACGGATCTTCGTCGTCTCTCGCCCTTCAGGACAATGGGAACGTCGATTTTGGCGGCCTCTCAACTTTCGTTCGATACATCGTCCCATCGTCTCGAACGAGCACCGACGAGGAGATACGATTTCGTCAGCAGATAGAACGTGAGCAAAGAGGGAACGAGTAGTGAGGCCACGTAGAACGGATGGCTTCCCGACACGACGTTCAACGGGACGTTTTCGACGATTCCAAAGGGTAGCCCAGTAACGTACCTGAGATCATCCTCGGGCGGGAAAAGCGGATGGAGTCCCCTCAGTTGCACGACGACGAGGACAACGCTGGCTACCCAGTACGGGAGTACCATAAGTCCGAAAGGTACTCCGAAAAGAGCCCTCCACTGAGGAGTAATCCGAGCAGTTGAGCAGTCGATTCACCGGGGTCCGTAGCGCCTTCGGCGAGAAGATAAAAGACGATGACCGGGATCGTGGTGAATATTAACTTGATAATACTGGCTTTTATTCCGAAGATAGCCAAATTTAACCAGTTATCGTACGATGGAATCGTGCCGGTTTCTCAAGGACCGTTCTCGTCCGGTGGGGCCGAATTCGCTTCTTCGATCGTTCTACTGAGCACCAGGAGGTTGTACCCTGCAACGAGAATCAGCGGCAAGATGAATGCACCAAAGTAGCTGAGTAGTGCCCCGATGAGAAAGGTGCCAACTGCCTCGTCGCTTCGAGATAGATACGTCAACGAATCACTGATGATCTCTCTAGGCATACTCGTAATTGCGACCAGAAATGTCACTGGACATCTATTTAAGTAAGAGGGCGATACGAGGAATTCGGGCACCAGTCTCTAGAATATGGAACTCTACATCATTCGTTCGATCAGTTATTTCGAGAAATGAAGTTACATCCACGACGATAGTACAGTCACCCCGCTCACCGCCGTAGACGGGAAAATTTCCGGTTCTGGGCGTCGCGAATGGAGAAGTGGCACAGACGTCGCTGATCGATGTCCGTAAACCCGCTCGAGCCTCCGCTCCACCTATGCACGCTGCCGTGCCGGAATACGATCGAGACGAACTGCGCCAGCAGGCGGAGACGTTCGTTCGACAGTGCTACACTGAGTTGGACAAAGAGGCGGAGATCGAGCCCCGTCTGGCGGAGATCCGCGAGTCGATCGCCGAAACCGGCCACTACGAGCACACCTTCGAGGAACTCGAGCACGGCGCACGGATGGCCTGGCGCAACAGCAACCGCTGTGTTGGGCGACTCTTCTGGCAGACGCTCGACGTGATCGACGCACGCGACTGTGACGACGCCGAGAGCGTCCACGAGGCACTGTGTCACCACCTCGAGTACGCGACCAACGGCGGCGACATCCAGCCGACGATCACGTTGTTCGAGCCGATGGTTCGCGGGGAACGGCAGGTTCGCATCTGGAACTACCAGCTCGTTCGCTACGCCGGCTACGAGACCGACGACGGTGTCGTCGGCGACCCGGACGAACTCGAGTTTACGAAGTACTGCCGTTCGCGGGGCTGGGAGGGCGAGGGGACCGCGTTCGACGTCCTCCCGCACGTGATCCAGATCCGCGACCGGGAGCCGGAACTGTTCGAGATACCCGACGACCTCGTCCTCGAGGTGCCGATCCGCCATCCGGAGTACGACTGGTTCGAGGACCTGGATCTCCAGTGGTACGCCGTCCCCGTCGTCTCGAACATGCGCCTCGAGATCGGCGGCCTCCAGTATACGGCCGCGCCGTTCAACGGCTGGTACATGGCGACCGAGATCGCTGCGCGGAACCTCGCCGACGAGGACCGGTACGATATGCTTCCGGCGGTCGCAGACGGAATCGGACTGGACACCTCCCGCCAGCGGTCGCTGTGGAAAGACGAGGCGGTCGTCGAACTCAATCGGGCGGTGTTGCACTCCTTCGAGCGCGACGGCGTCACAATCGTCGACCACCACACGGCAGCCGAACAGTTCGAAGCGTTCGAAACGCGCGAAGCCGAGGCCGGTCGCGAGGTGACCGGCGACTGGTCGTGGCTCATCCCGCCGGTCTCCCCGGCGACGACCCACATCTTCCACAAGACCTACGACAATTCGATCGAGACGCCGAACTTCTTCTACCAGGAGCCGCCGTACGAAGACGACGGACAGTGATCGTGTCGGACGACGGTCAGTAACCACCTCGGTCCACTCGAGCGACCGTCACCACGGGTGGGAGGCCACGAGACGCGATCGGAGTGTTCCAGACGGCAGGCACTATCGAACGAGCGCCGACAGTTCGTCTCGCCGGGCACGGGCGATCCCGGTTCCCGTTTTGTCACGTGCCGTCGACGATCGTCTGCCTTCCACAGTAGCGAGGGCGTCACTCGTTCGACGGGTTCGATCTCGAGGTAGTTCACCCGGTTGAGGGGTCGTTGGGGGGTTTTTCGAGGTCGTGGTCGTGGGGTTTCGGTGGATGGACCGGAACCCCGTCGACTCCCGTACCCTCCGTCGCGTCCGCGGTCTCACCGCTCGTGAAGTTGACGAGCGGCTCCGGCGCGACGGGCCGAACGTCCTGCCGACCCAGCGGCCACCGCCGGCGTGGCACGTGTTCGTCGAGCAGTTCGTTCACTTCTTTGCGATCATGCTCTGGGTCGCGAGCGGTCTGGCGTTCGTCGCCGGACTGAGCGAACTGGGAGTTGCGATCGCTCTGGTCGTGGTCGTCAACGGCGTCTTCGCGTTCGTCCAGGAGTACCGCGCCGAGCGTGCGGCAGAACGGCTTCGAGATCTGCTTCCGGAACGAGTCACCGTCCGCCGTGACGGGACGACGCGCGAGATCGACGCGACGGAACTCGTCGTCGACGACGTCGTCTTGCTCGGCCCGGGGGATCGCGTGTCGGCGGATCTCGAGATCGTCGATTCCCACGGCCTGCAACTCGACATCTCGTTACTCACCGGCGAGAGCGTTCCAGAGTCGGTCGCGGCAGGCGAGACTGCGTATGCAGGAACGTTCGTCGTCGAAGGCGAAGCGACGGGGACCGTCCAGGCGACCGGATCCGAGACGAGACTCGGAGAGATCGCAGCGTTGACGCGTGCGAGAGAGCGTCCGGAGACGCCGCTTCACCACGAGATCGATCGCCTCGTCAGAGTCATCGCGATCGTCGCCGTCGTAGTCGGCGGCGTCTTCTTCGCCGTGAGCGTGGCACTCGGGACCGACCCCGGCGTCGGCATTCTCTTCGCGATCGGCGTCACTGTCGCGCTCGTTCCCGAGGGGCTTCTTCCGAGCGTGACGATGTCTCTCGCCGTCGGGGCCAAACGCCTCGCGACGGAGAACGCGCTCGTTCGGCGACTCGAGTCCGTCGAGACGCTCGGCTCGACGACGTTCATCTGCACGGACAAGACGGGGACGCTCACACAGAACCAAATGGCCGTCGTCGAAGCCTGGACGCCGATGGGTCGCGCCCGGATCGAGGGCGACGGCTACGAACCGACGGGAACCGTCGACGCAGACGATGGGACGCGACCCGTGCTTCGAGACCTGGGCACCGTCGTCGCGCGGTGTTCGACCGGCGACGTCGAAAAGCGGGACGACGAGTGGGTGGCACACGGCGATCCGATGGAGGCCGCACTCGTCGCGTTCGCCCGTCGACTGGACGTGAACGTTCCGGAGCGAACGCGTGCGAATCCGGACGTGCGGCGGTTTCCGTTCGATCCACGACGGCGGCGAACGTCGGTGCTCACGCAGGATCGACTGCTGGTGATGGGCGCGCCGGAGGCGGTCATCTCGAGGACTCGTCACGGGGGTGACGACGCGAGGGCTGCGGTCGCGAAGATGGCGGAACGCGGACTGCGCGTCCTCGCGGTCGCGACGCGACCTGCCGACGACGTACCCGTAGACGACGACCTCGAGTCGATCGAGACGGACCTCGATCTGGTCGGCGTCGTCGGACTCGAGGACCCGCCGCGGCCCGGCGTGGCGACCGCCGTCACCGCGAGCAAGAACGCGTCCGTCCGGACAGCGATGATAACGGGCGATCACCCGACGACGGCACGGGCGATCGCCGAGGAGGTCGGGTTGCTGGCCGACGAAGGACTCGTCGTCGACGGCGACGATCTTCCCGAAGACGACCAGGTCCTCGGAGCAATTCTGGATCGCGATGGCGTCGTGGTGAGTCGGGTCAGCCCCGAGGATAAACTCCGAATCGCCCGTGCGTTGCAAAACAGGGGTCACGTCGTGGCGATGACCGGCGACGGCGTCAACGACGGGCCAGCGCTCCAGGAAGCCGACGTCGGCGTCGCGATGGGCCGTTCGGGAACGGACGTCGCGCGTGAGGCGGCGGATCTGGTCTTGCTCGACGATAACTTCGAGACGATCGTCAACGCGATTAAACAGGGACGCGCGACGTTCTACAACATCAAGCGGTTTCTCACCTACCACCTCACGGACAACGTCGCACAGCTCACACCGTTCGTCGTGTGGGCACTCGCAGCGGGGCAGTTTCCGCTCGCGCTCGGCATCCTCCAGATCCTCGCACTCGACATCGGCACCGATCTCCTTCCAGCGCTCGCACTCGGCTCGGAACCGCCCTCCGAGGACGTCCTTCGGCAGCCACTCGAGGCCGAGCACCTGATCGACGAGACGGTACTCGGCCGGGCGTTCGGCGTTCTCGGCCCGACCGAAGCGACCGTCGAAATGACCGCGTTCGTCGTCGCACTCGCCACCTTCGGCTGGACACCGGGCGGCGAATTTCCCGCTCAGCCAGGGCTCCTGGCGGCGTCCGGGGCGGCGTTCACCGCCGTCGTCGTCGGCCAGATGGCGAACGCCTTCGCCTGTCGGAGTACGACCAAGTGGCCCGGTGTGCTCGGCTGGACGTCCAACCGCCTCCTCGTCGGTGCGGTCGGCGTCGAGTTACTCACGTTACTGGTGTTCCTCTTCATTGGACCGATCGCACGGATACTGGGACACGCGCCGCCGCCGCTCGAGGGAGCGCTCGTCGCCCTGCTCGCCGCGCCGGCAATTCTGCTCGTCGACGCGATACACAAACGCTGGCGTGTGAGAAGAAACGATCACGGTTCAGAATAGCTCCTCAAGCGGGAGCGACGCTCGCGTGAAGTCGCAGCCTCCCCCATTAGTGATCGAGCACCACCCGGTGGAGGTATACCCACCGTCGACGACGATCGACTCGCCGTTCACGAATCACTCGTTCGTGATCGCCGCGACCTCGTGGAGCGACTCGGCCTCGTAGGTCGGAGCAACCGAGAGGTCCACGTCACGACAGTGGGAGCGGCGAACGAACACCGAATCCATCCCCGCTCGATGGGCCGCGATCACGTCGCTTTCGCTGTCGCCGACGTAGAGGGCCGATTTGGCGTCGAGATCGGTCAACGCCCGCTCGAGGTAGTAGGGATTCGGTTTCTTCAACTCGAGGCTCTGGACGGTCTTCTCGCGGCCGTAGTAGGTGTCGAACGTCGGTAACGGATCGAAAAAGTCGAGGAGGAACTCGAGGGTGCTGTGGTGGTTGTTGCTCACGACTCCACGATTGCAGGTAACGTCTGTGATCGCTGCAACATCCTCGTAGCAGGTCCGCGCTCCCGTTCTGAATGCGGCCAGTTGCGACTGCTCGTCGTGGTGCTCGCGTGCGTCCCAGAACGTCTCCACCTCGAAGTCGTAGGCTGCACAGATTTCGTGCAGTCTGTCGGCGGTCACGCCCTCGACGACGTCGTCGATGTGTCGTCGGTCGGCGGCTTCGACGCCAACCTCACGGAACGCCGTTCTCGTGGCTTCGGACTGCGTTTCGTACGCAGGTGGCTCGACGAGCACGCCGTCGTTGTCGAATAGAACCGTGTCGTAGTCGGTCACGCTCTGTCGATATTCTGTACAGTTAATTTACTATTTCGATCGGCTCTCTCGACCGCACCCGGCTCCCTGCTCAGATCGTCTCGCCTCGACGGGACGAACTGACCGCTGGGTGTCTCACACGTCGTTTCTTAGTATCGTCGAATTCTGGTCAGATAAATACAATAGGGTTTATCGCCGGATGGATTGGCCAACTATGTGGTGTAGTACCAATGACTGTTCACGTCCACCGGTGGATCGACGACCACGAAGAGGAGATGATCGACTTCCTACAGGAGTACGTCCGCTACCGGTCGCCGACCGAACACGAACGGGAGGTCCAGCGCGAGTTCATCGAGCCGTTCTTCAGAGACGAGATGCGCTGGGACGACGTCGACGTCGTCGACGTTTCGGAGGAGGCGGACCGACCCAACATCAACGGTCGGCTCGTCGGTACCGGCGACGGTGAGGGGCGCAATCTCCTGTTCAACGGCCACTCAGATATCGTCGACGTCTCCGAGGAAGCCGAGGAAGCGTGGACGACGGACCCATGGGAGCCCGTCATCCAGGACGGCAAACTCTACGGCCGTGGCGCGAACGACATGAAGGGGCCGAACACCGCGATGATCTGGGCGGCGAAAGCCGTCATGGAGTCCGACGTGGAACTCAGCGGCGACCTCATGATGAGCATCGTCGTCGGCGAGGAGTTGAACCAACAGGAGTACGGCTCGATCGCGGCGACAGACGCGTTCCTGGACGAGGGAATCGACATTCCGATCTGTCTCAACACGGAACCGACGAACAACGAGATTCACACCAAAAGCGCCGCGACGTTCGACTTCACCATCACGATCCACGGCAAAGAGGTGCATACCTCCCAGCGGAACCTGACCCGGTATCCACAGCGCCACGGAATTCCGGTCGGACAGGACGTCGGTGTGGATGCGGGGCTGCTCATGGCGGAACTCCTCCAGGAATTCCACGACCTCGAGCATCAGTGGAACATGCGCTACCGGGACGAGATTTACGGCGGCGGTGGTCACCCCGCACCGGACGCACAGGGGGTCGGCCCGATCGGTATCAACTGTACGATCGTGGAGGCCGGCGACTACATCGCGTCGATCCCTGGTCAGGCGACGATCGAGGGACACGTGTTCTATCCGCCGTTCGCCGACGACGAGAAACTCTGGAGCGAGATGCAGGCGGTCGTCGAGAAGCTGGCGCTGACACACGACTGGCTGGACGAGCATCCGCCGGAGATGAGCTGGAAGGACGTCTTCGACTGGCCGGCGTTCGACGTCCCCGCGGACCACCCCGCCTGTCAGACGCTGGGCACGGTCGTCGAAGACGTCACCGACGAACGGCCCGTGTACTCGGGTTTCAAAGCCGTCGCCGACAACTCGTACATCCAGCGCGACTGCGGAGTGGACACGATCAGCCTGGGTCCCGGGGATATCTCGATGGGGGCACACGGACCGGACGAGTACATCCCGCTCGAGCAGTTCGTAACGGCGGCGAAGATCTACGCCTCCATGATCCTCGAGTGGTGCGGGTGACAGCGATCCGGAGTCTTGGTGTGGACCGACGCCGATTCCGGTGCGCACGACACGGGTGAGGCCCCCGAGAGTCGACGCCCATTCTCGCAGTGAGCGGATCGGATGCGACCGTCTCGTCGCCGGATCTGCCCAGTTCGACTGCAGTGGTCGAATTAGGATCGACGAATGATGTGTTGTGCCTTCGACACGCACACGACAGAAAAACGCTAGCCTCACTGGGAGTATCGACCAACTCGAGGGAGATCTGGTGGAGCGGGAAGAAACACTACTGCTGTTTATAAATGTCAATATCTGACCCGATCTTGCTATACTATAATTTTCACATATAGTTCATTTATTTGGTATTTATTAGTATACGGGCTCGATTGGCCGTTCACACTGGGTTCACGAAACTGATTTACAGTTCGAGAATCGTCGTAGCCAGAATCACGTTATGGCCAACGAAACCGCCATCAGACTCGGTGACAACCAAAACGTGTGTTCTCGACACAGCCTCGGTCTCAGATGCAAACACCACGGAATCGGAACAGCGTCGAATATATATTTTATAAAACAAAACAGAGAGCTTCTCTCCTTCTCGAATTGTTTTAACAATGTCAGAACAAAACTGCTGGCGAGTGGTTGAAACCGTTCGCCTTCACACGGATCAGCTTCTCTGAACACGACCGGGTCGAGGAACCGAACATATATTCCTGTTCATGACTGAATGTGATTGGCACGCAGTGTCGACTCTGGTTCGATCGTATCGAATCAGGGGAAGTCGGCACGAAGTGAGCCACGATTCACTATGAGCGAAGCTCGCCAGCTACTAGAGAAATTCCGGGAGTGTGAGTCGCTCGCGATCATCGGCCACTCGAATCCGGATCCAGACTGCATCGCGAGTGCTCTCGCGCTCGAGCGAGTCGCGACCGAGGCGAACGTCGACGACGTCAAACTGGTTTACTGTGGGGAAATCTCCCACCAGCAAAATCGGGCATTTATCAATTTACTGAATATCTCGCTCAGTCATCCGGCCACCGACTCCTCGTTGACGTCCTCCATACGGCTGAAGCCGTGGGATTCCTCCGTGGGCAATCCGGCCAGCAGATTACCCCGGCTGTGAACTTGCGGGTTCGCTGATACTGGTTTGGTCAAGCAGACTCGACTGTTCTCCAAAACTTCTGGGTGTCCAGTCGTGTCCATTCCACTCCCAGTACGCCCCATCGGTGGGTGCGTCCCTATCGCGTTCAGCAGAGAGGGCAGCGGGCCGCGCCATCGGCCCAACTTCGTCTTGCAGTAGATTCCACGCCCCAGCAATATCACTATGCGCGTCTAACTCGCACTCGTGGCAACGGAACGAATCGCCATCACGCAACACGTCCTCACTCTCGCACTCCGGGCACGTACTACTCGAATCAAACTCGTTCACTCGCTCGACGGTGATGCCGACATCGCCGAGCGTGAGTTCAAGCCTGTCGACGAGTTGGCGATGGGATGCCTTGTTTTGCCGCCGATTGACGGCAACTTCAGACGTTCTCACAGGAAGGTTCCGTCAGATTAACCGGGAAATGGACGCCGTCTGGCGATATGGCATCGCTCAGACGACTAGCGCGAATGTGTCGAGACCTTGCCAAACAGCACGTTGACGATCCGGACGTACCCGCCGCGCCGGATGGCGCGGACGGGTACGCCAAGTGGACACAGATCGCGTTAATTCTGTTCCGCGTCGAACTGGAGAAGAGCCTCCGTGAGACTGAAGACTACCTCAACGAGATGCCAGGTGTTCTTGCTGTGTTCGATCTCGACGAGGCACCGCACTACAGCTCGTTCTGTCGGTGGGAGCAGGAGTATCAGATGCGTGAACTGCGCCGCCTGCTCCGCGCTTCGGCGGAGCAGGCGGGCTGGAGTGGTGAAGCTGCGATTGATGCAAGTGGCTTCCAGCGCGATCAAACCAGCTACCACTACCGCGACCGAGCGAACTACTCATTCCAGTCGATGAAGACAACGATCTTGATCGACGTGAACTCACTGGCGATCAAGGACGTTCATTTTACGACGCAGAAGGCCTGGGACGGCCACATCGGGATGCAGGTCTTCCGCCGGAACGCGGAAGACCTGCGTGTGTTGTCTGCTGACGCGAACTACTCGTGGAGCGACCTCCGTGAGGAGTGTCGCTCCGAGTCAACGCGACCGTTGATCAAGCACAGGGAGCAGACACCGTTGCAGAAGGCCCACAACGCACGAATGAACGATGACTACAACCAGCGCTGGATGAGTGAAACCGGCTTCTCGCAGTTGAAGCAAGACGACGGCGAGAAGCTCCGCTCCCGGAGCTGGCACGGCCAGTTCCGGGAGCTAACTCGCAAGTGCATCGTGCATAACCTAACGCAGGCGGCGAGTTAGGGCTCGCCGCCTGCTCCCCTTTTCCGGACGTATCCGGGAGAGGCATCGCCGTCGTCACCGGAACAACGGAGCAAGGTACCATAGTTTTGACTCATCAGCAATCGCTGTGACTGACAGCTACTGCATCTTCTGAGGTCGAAAAGCCGTCTCTAACGTCGTGAAATTGTAGATCAGCAACCCCACCCCGATGCCGTCTTGCGTTCAACAAGGCACGATGGGACCAGAACGCGTGTGTCTTAGTGTTCACTGTCGCCGACCAATGGGTGTCCACATTGGTCTTTAGCTAAGCCTCAGCAGCCGGTTGGATGGTAGTAGCGAGCTGTTCTTGCAGGATTGGTCGTTGCCTGTGGATCTTCTGAGCGTCTTCGATCAGTCGTTGTAGCAGTGGCGGCGGTGAGTAGGCGAGATACTCTCTCAGTTCGCGGAGGATGAGCTGGGCGTGCGACCGAAAGGTCGCCGCCCAGCGTTCCGGCGGAAACACGATCCCATCATCAGCGTGCTCTATGACCAGACCGAGTAAATCACGACTCACGACCAAGGATAACAACGCTGCGTACAGCAGAATCTCTACGATGTGCTTCTTCGTCGTGTCGAACTCGTCCAGTTCGTACTGCGTCTTCAGTTCACGGAACAACAGCTCTACTTCCCATCTACATCGGTAGATCGTCGCTAGATCGGCCGGGAGAAACTCTTCCCGAGAAAGGTTCGTGATGTACAGATGGTAGTCGTCGGCGTCCTCGTTGCGGACGCCGACGACGCGGAACCGTTTCGTATCACGTGACTGCGTGCCCGCGTACTCTCGTCGGTCAAACTCGACCTCGACTTCCACGTCGATGTACTTCCGGGAGAGATCATCCACGATGTCGAAGATCTTCTCGCCTTCTAAGGGAATGGCGCGGCCGCGCCATTCCCGTAATTCCTCCGTTACAACCGGGTTCGCGCTCTTTTTCAGTCGGCTCACGAAGTAGCCGTCGTTCTCGTCGATCAACGCGAACCGCCGGTACTTGAAATAGGCGAGGTCGAAGATCGCTAGCCGTCCTTCCAGCCACGATCCTGTGTTAAACAACGTGCTGTCGTGCGTTTTCTCGTCTGTGACGTTGAAATGTTCGACTGTCTGGTCAGTGACGTTGTGGAGCAGGTGGAGCTTCGCTCCAGCCTGCTCCTCGTGACGTGCTTTGTACGCTTCAGAGAGCAACTCGTGCAACCGCAGGACGGTTCCATCAGCGATCATCACGTCTCGAAACCGGTCGAACTCATCAGAGACGGTGTGAGGGACAGCGACCTCGTCGAACCCGTATTCGACGAGGTCGCGGAGGTACTCTGCGAGCGTCGGAGTCAACCGCTGGTAGAAGCCGCCCGGAGAAAGTGACTCGTCAGCGGTAGAGTTGTAGGTACGTCTGAAGGCCGCAAGCGTTCGGCTTTCGCCTGCGGCGAAGCCGAACGCAAACGACCAGACAAGTGGCGGGAGCTGAAGCTTCCCCTCGCGCTCGACCACGCCGACGGCATCGGCGTGGTCTTCGAGCGCTTCAGAGGGAAGGAGGTTAGTGAGACGGCGTTCAATGTGACGTGAGGAGGTTTCGGTGTGCACAGCTGTCACCTCCTCATTCCTTCCGAAAAGCAACTCCGATAAGCCGCCGCTGTCATGCGGTTCTTGGCTTAGCTAAAGACGGATGTGGGTGTCCAATACGTCGGTGAGGTCGCCAACGTATACGGTGTCCACGTTCCGTTCTAAGAGCCAGTCAGCCGCGTGTTTCACCGCCGCGTCACGGCTATGGTCACGCTTCTCCCCGCGCTCGTCATACACGCGTTGAATCCGCTTGCTCGTGTACTGGTCGTCGGGAAGCGCGGATTGCAACTCGGAAATCACCTCGGACAGGACCTGGAACTGGTCGAACTCGGGTCGAGCATGATATACGGCGGTTTCGCCAGAGGTGGTGACGATGGCGAGGGTGTTGTTCGCGCCGACGTCGATGGCGGCAGTGTGCGTCGTGTTCTCGCTGTCGAGTGTATGAGTGAATGCATCCAGTCGCTGTTCTCGTAGGTTGTCTGGCCGAATGCGAACCGGATGCGTGACACGAAGCGTGTCAGCCGCCTCGTCGTAGACGAGTTCTAACCTGCTATCGTCACCGTTCCACTGTGGATTTCCGCGAACTTCGAGAGTGATTCGTTCTTGATACTCGAAGTTGTATTTGTCTTCGAGGACGTCGCCAACGCCGAATTCGAGGATGCTCTTGTCCTCGTCCCAGTCGAACGCGTACAGGTCGTTGCGGACGAGACCGTGCAACTCGTACCCGTCGTCACGATTGCCCCAGTAGCCGGGTGGAGATGGTTTCTCCGTGACTGTGGAGTCTGCGTCGTCGTGGTATTTGTCGAGGAGGCGGAAGTGGCTCCGCCATGCTTCGCTGTTCTTGCGGGCGACTTGCTGGCATGCTGCCTTGCCGAGAATGGGTGCGTACTCGTCGTACAGGTCTGTGTACTCGGCGCCCCAAACGTCACCGTCTTCTTGGAAGTATTGTTGGCGTCGTCTCCAGACGCTTTGCGTCTGGATGGCCCACCAGAACTTTGTTCTGGGGACGTCGATAGGTTATCTGGTTCCACAAGGGGGCGTGGGCGGCCAACCACTCGAACAAGCACTGCTTGTACCGTTCGGTAGCGGGGTGAGCAGTGTACTCGTTCGTGCGTTGTGGTCGGTCGCTCATGTGTTAGATGTCGGTTACTTGTATTGTAAACGTTGGGATTGCAGGCGGGCTATGGTATCGTGGTTGTCTTCACTAGTGACGGATTCATCCCACGACTACAGTCGTGAGCTTTCTCCTGTATTTCTGTAACCGAGTACGAATCGTTAGCGCTCGTCGACCACTCGAAAATCGATTCGTCGCTTCCGCGCACTCCGCAGTCGCAGATCGAGGTTATCGTCGATCACCACGACACCACCGCACGCTCGGACGCCGAAATCGTCGACAGACGGCCAGAGTACGGGTCGACAGCGACGATCATGATCGAGTATCTCGAGGAGTTAGACCTCGAGCCGTCGTCGCGACTGGCATCGGCACTCCTCTTTGCCCTGCACCGCGAGCGACTCGACTACGTGAACAACCCGACGCTCAAAGAGTATCACGCAGCAACGTTCGTCTATCCGTACGCGGACACCGAACTACTCGATCAACTCTACGGCTCGGCGTACTCTCCTGCGACGATTGACGCGATCAGTAAGGCGATCCAGAAGCGGGAGATTCGCGGCTCGAGTCTCGTCACCTGTATCGGTCGGACGACGGAGGGCGATGCGCTTCCACAGGCGGCAGACTACCTGCTGAATCTCGAGGGGGTCGACACGGTCCTCGTCGAGGGCATCGTCGACGACGCGGTTCGGATGAGCGCCCGCTCCAACGATCCCCGCGTCGACATTGGCGCCGTTCTAAACCGGGCGTTCGACGACGTCGGGAGTGCTGGCGGCCACAGCGACATGGCCAGCGCACAGCTCCCACTCGGCATCTTCGCGGACAACGTCGACGGCGACGACGTGCTCCTCGAGTTACTGTTCGACGACATCTCGCGTCGCTTCTTCGACGCACTGAATCTCGATTGACACTACTGGACAACAGTCAGTACATCCTCGATCGCGTTTCGACGGCTGTCGCCGCCTGGCCAGGGCGTCTCGAGATCTCTCTCCTGTCTGGATGTACTATATATCTTTACGTACCTACCCCTGTAATTCAGGGTTCGAAAAACCGAACTCGAAACCGAGATACGACTCGAGGCAGGGCGACGATTTTGGTGTCGTCTCGCCCGGTATTGTCGACGAGCTTACAGTCGGTGGGTAGTTACCGATTGCTAACCTCCGTACCCGTGGGTAAGAGTACTCGATAGTTATTTATTCAATCCAAATACAAAAATTTTTAAATATAGTGAAGCAACGTACAGTCGAATTCCACAGGTCGACGTCGGCCAGGACGACTGCGATACTATCGTCGCCAAACGTCAGCGCACGTCTCCCCGCGAGCCCGTGACCGGACTCAGCGGGACGTCGCCGATTCCGATCACTCGATTCGAGGAATGGGTACGTTGTTTCATACTACCAGACAAAACAGTTCAGACATCGATCGCACTCGAGACGCTGTCGTCGCTGCCGACAGCCGTCGAGACGCGATCGAGTAGTCACTGACTGTTGTCTGGCAGTATCAGTTGCGACGATAGCACGCGAGAGACTCCACACGGCGAACTCCGACTGGGACACGTATCCGGCAGTCTCCATCGGTGACTGGATCTCGAACCACCTCGCTGCTGTCATTCTGTCACCGTACTACCGTCGATCGTACCGGCGACGTACACCAGACTCAGGAGCATCAGTCCGATTCCCAGCGGCAACAGCCACGCGAACGTGGTCAACAGGATACCACTCGCCTGTATCCCGAGTGCGATCAGGACGACGGGCCCACAGCAGACAGTGCCAGACAGCAACGCAGGCAACGACGCGACCAGGCCCGATCCCGCAGCGATCCCGCAAGCTGCCGGCTGCACGACGGCGAGATAGGTCAGTCCGAGATTGATGCCGACGAGGTTCGCGACCGAGAGCCCGATCGCGACGTTGACCGGCGACACCAGAATTCGAACGACGCCGGTGTCGAGAAGTGCGACGGCTTCGAACGATGCGGGGCCGGTTCGGGCGAACATCCGACCGACTGGATCGTCGACGGCGACCAGGGTCGCCGGGACGTCGGGTCGGAACGCGAGGTCACCGACGATCCAGAGGAATGCCACGAGGTAGGCGACGGCGACGACGACTGCGACCGCCAGCGAATCGCGTCGGAGCACGACGAGGCGCGTGGCAGCCACCGTCTCGTCGAGCCGTCGCTTTGGATTCAGGTCGAGTCGAGTCACCACGCTCATTCGTGGACCTCCGTAGACGGGTAGTAGCCGTACCAGGCGAACCACATCGCGTCGAACCCGAGCTCGCGCTCGAGTGGCAGCCCGTCGGCGTCGTACTCCTCGCCGTCGACGGTGAGCGCCCCACCGTCGTACTCGACTGCCAGTTCGTCGGCGTTCCGGTACACGTATCCCGTATCGAGCACCTCGTCGTAGACGGTCACGTACGGAACGTCGGTTACTGAGCCTTCGACGACCACGCGCTCGCGCAGCGTCGCTTTGGGGACTGCCATCGCGCCGTCGTCGTTTCGAGCCCCGACGACGACCGCTTTCGCGGGAAATCTATCGTCGGTCGCCAGCGGCCTGAACAGCGTGTTTTCGTCCTCGTAGTAGCCGCTCCGGGGATTGTACTGCCCGTACGGATCGTCTCCGTAGTTCCGGACGTGACCGGTATCCTCCGTGAGCACGACCGTCTCCGGATACTGCTCGCGCCATCGCCCCCACGTCGTCCATGTCACCTGAAACTCCTCGAGGTACTCCCCCTCGTGTGGACCCCGGATGCCTCGCGCCAGCATCTGGGGCCACCACGTCTCCGTCCCGCGATCGAACATGACGAGGTTGCTGTTGATCAGTCGACCGGAGACGCCGAACTCGCTCTCTCCCCGGTAGAATCCCTGTGCCGTCCCGGTCAGCGGACAGTACGTCACGGCGACTGCGTCGCCACCCACGACGTCGTTTACCACCTCGTGCCACACGAGTACGTACTGGGGATAGGCCTTCGGGTCACCGTTCAGTTCGACGCCGAAGACCGGATCGCCGTCCTCGAGGGTCGTCGGAGGGTCGTCGGCGGCGGTGAACTGTGGCTCGTCGATCGACGGAATGCCGTCCGGTCCTGGCCCGCCGGAGAGACTCGCGTCGTCGAGTTCCTCGGTCGTGTACTCCTCGGGGAGCGATCGATCGACCGTCGGCGGACCGGCGGTCGGTCTATCTTCGTCGTCCGTTCCACTGTCGAGGACGCGAGAGCCGCCGAGACAACCCGCGAGAGCGGCTACGGCGACGGCTCCGGTCGTACGGAGCACGTCGCGCCTCGATCTGCGCCGCCTCGGTAGCCACTCTTCCATACGTGGTACGAGGCACCACCTCCTCATAACCAGACGTTGGTCGTGCGCGGCAGACACACGGGCGCAACCTCACGTTCCAGCCACCTTCCTCCGAAGGGAACAGGGACCGCCGCGTGACGCGTCATCGTCACGGGCCCGGCTTCGAGACGGGTACCGTTGCAATCGAAACGTGTCGTACCGTTCGTTCCGGCTATAAAACGGCGAATTCTCGGTGGGAACGATCCCACCCCGCTCGCGCTGGCGCGTTCGCTGCAGGCGGGCTGCGAACAGCTAGAACGTGATGACCTCGTAGCCGTCGTCGACGAGCGACCGGACGCTGGGGTGTCCATCGTTGTCGTCGAGACGTACCACGCCAGCATCGTTTACCGCATCGTCGACGCCGAACGCTCCGGTACAGAAATCACATACCGACGTATCGTCCCGGACTGCTCGATACAGCTCGTGATAATCGCTCTCCTCGTCTTCGAGTTCGGGAATCCACTGGGTCCCCGCGCCGTCGAAGATGAGTTCGACGTCGTCGCCGTCGCTATCCGCGAACTCCTTTGCCGTCTCGAGGCCGTTTACGAGGCGACCGAGATTGGCGTGTCCGTCGGTTCCTGCAAGGATCATGACTGCTGTTTTCGTCATTGCACGTTCCAGTATGGCGCTGGATAGTATAGCCCGTGTGTGGTTGTGCAACCGAAGTGCACTTGCAGCGGTCATTTATATACCCTGACGCCGATTTCTACTCCTTCGATAACCGATGGACTCGCGTGTAGCAACTCGCCACGGCCGCTGAAGAAGCCTCTCGTCCCTCGAGGCGGAGACGCGCGTCGTATCCGATCGAACCCGGGATCAGCTCGAGCGACTGCTCGCTCCGCCACGAGAGAACTGACCAGCGAAGGCTCGCTGGACGACCTCCGAGAGGGCGGGATGGATGTGAACTGACTCACGGATATCCTGCACTGTGCCCGAGCCGGCGTTCATCGCCACGACGACCTCCTGGATGAGGTCGGCGGCTTCCGGCCCGATGATGTGACAGCCAAGGATCGTCCCGTCCAGGTCGACGATGACCTTCACGAAGCCGTCGGCATTCATCGCACTTCCTCGCGCGGTCTGGTCGTACCGGTACGTTCGGGTCGCATACTCCCGGCCGGCGTCCTGGAGGTCGCCCTCGTGTGCGCCGACGCCGGCGACTTCGGGTGAGGCGAAGACCGCGAACGGCATTGCCGTGTAGTCGACTGGCTGGAGATCCTCGCCGAAGAGGTTTCGGGCGACCGCCTGTGCCTCGTGGTTGGCGCTGTGCTTCAGGAGGTGCTCGCCGACGATATCACCGAGCGCCCACACACCCTCGGCGGTCGTCCGCAGGTACTCGTCGGTCTCGATGAACCCTCGTTCGTCGGTGTCGACCCCTGCTGCGTCGAGGTCGAGCGTATCCGAGTTCGGAGTGCGTCCGGCGGCCACGAGCAGCGTATCTCCCGTCACGGTCACGGTATCGTCTTCCAGTAACCCGCCATTTTCGCCGTATTCGTAGGGGTGTGCTTCGACGGTCACCGTTCCGTCAGTCTCGGAGGCGGCGGTGGCCGCGTAGCCGGTGTGAACAGTGAATCGGTCGGCGTACCGCTTGGTGAACGCTTCGGCGACTTCGTCGTCGGCCTCCGGCAGGAGGTTCGGGCGTCGTCCGACGATCGTCACGTCGCTTCCGAACGTGCCGAAAAAGTGGCCGAGTTCGGCCGCAATGTACCCTCCGCCGACGATGACGAGGTGGTCCGGTGGTGTTTCCAGTTGCAACGCTTCGGTGCTGGTCAGGTACTCCACGTCGTCGATGCCGTCGACGGCGGGAATCGACGGACGGGTTCCAGCGGCAATCAGTACGGTTTCGGCTCGGATGCGGGTGCCGTCGTCCTCGCCGTCGACGATTTCGACCGTCCGGTCGTCGACGAACCGGCCCTCGCCCTCGTAGAGATCGTGACGCGAGGAGGAGTGTAATCCTCGCCGAATCGACTCCGAGTCGGATTCGACTTCCTCGTTGACCTCGCGGACGATCTTAGAGAATTCGACGTCGCTTACCCTGGCGTCGATGTGGAACTCGCCGGCCCGTTCGACTGTCTCCAGCACGTCTGCGTGGTAGAGCAACCTCTTCGAGGGGATACATCCTCGATTGAGACACGTCCCGCCGAGCGGCCCTTTCTCGACGACTGCGACGGACTGACCGCGATTGACGGCAGCGTTTGCGACGTCGAGCCCGGAACCGGATCCAATGACTAGCAAATCGACTTCGTGCATGCCGTCTCCGTCGACGTCCTCACGTAATAATCGACCGCCGGTGTGTCCTTCTCTTGCCAACCCGCGCTGGAGTCGTTACCTCCGGAGATCGAAGACGACCTCGAGCGGGTGTGTACCTGTGTTCAACGGCCGCGCCGCGGTTTAATAGCCATCTCGCCTGAGTCAACTCATGGCATCCATCAGTGCCGGTCTCGCGGGCGGCGTCGTTGCAACGATCGTTATGACCATCGCGATGATGATACTGGGCGACGATGGGCCACCACCGACGGCACGGCTCGTTTCGAAGTTCGCAGGAGGCGATCCCGAAGAGTACGCGATGCCCGGGATGGCGTTACACGTAATCTACGGTATCGTCGCCGGCGCTGTCTTCGCAGTCGGCGTTCCGCTGATCGGCCTCAACCTCGACTCGATCGTCGGTGCCGTCGGACTCGGTCTTGCCTACGGTATCGTTCTGATGATCGGCGGCATGGTGGTCTGGATGCGGACGATCATCGGAATAGAGCCCGATCGCGACATGCTGATGACGTTCGGGACCGTTCACGTCGTCTACGGAGTCGTCCTCGGCGCGTTCCTCGGGGCTGGACTCTTCGGATAATACTACCGGACAACGGCCAGTGAATCCTCGATCGCGTCTCGACGGCTGTCGCCGCTGGCGACCGCGTCTCGGATGCGATCGAGAGATGAACCGTTCTGTCCGGCAGTAGACGTATCGACGGCCGACTGCACCGCGTTTCGGAGCGAGCTACGAACTCGCAACTGACGATCCAGAACAATGTCACGACTTTCACTACTCGACACAGACGACGTTCCGGAGGAGTATCACCACCTGTTCAGCGACGACTACCTCGGCGACCGCCACATCTTTCGCGTCTGGGCGCACAATCCCGACGTCCTCGAGGCTACCCTCGAGTATCTGAACACGCTGTACGACCAGCTCGGAGACCGACGCAAGGAGCTCGTCATCCTCACCGTCGCGAGAGCCCGCGGCGCTCGCTACGAGTGGCACCAGCACGTCGACATCGCCCGCAACGAGGGCGTCACGCTCGAGGAGATGCGAGCCATCGGGGGGAACGATCTCTCGGTGTTCGACGACGCCGAGTTCGTCTTGCTCCAGTATGCTCGAGCCGTCGAATCCGGAACGGTGACCGACCAGATCCACGAGGCGCTAATGCGAGCGTATACGCCGGCGGAGATCGTCGCACTCGGACTCCTCGTCGACTTCTACGTCGGACTGTGTAACTACATCGCTTCCGTCGATCTCCCGTTCGAGGGCGGTGAGTTCGTCGGCTGGATACCCGACGAAGAGACCGTTTCGGCGCTATTCGAGTAGGTGAGTATGAACCCCGACGTTCCCTCCGAAGAGAGAGCCGAGACGAGTACCCCGAACGGAGGCCTGGATCCGTAATGCGACTCCGAGCGAGCGTCGTCGGCGGTTTCGCCGGTGTCGTGGGACTGGTACTGCTCACCGAGCTCGGCGCCTCGAGCAGTTCCGCGAGCGTCGACGTTGCACTGCAGTCGGTTCCAGCCCCGACGGGGTTCCCGGTCGAACAGTTCCTCGCTCACTGGTGGGTGTTCCCGGCGTCGATTCTCTTCTCGACGATCGCACTCTCGTCGGGCGTCTCGGGTGCGCTCTTTTTCAGCCCGTTTTTCATTCTCGTCGTCGGATTGCCACCTGCACAGGCGATCGGCGCGGGACTCCTGACCGAGGTGTTCGGGATGGGAAACGGACTGGTAAACTACGTCCGCCAGCGGACAGTCGATTACGCGACGGCGAAGTGGTTATTGCTCGGCGCGGTTCCGGCCGTCGTCGTCGGGGCGCTCGTGGCCCACTCTGTGCCGACGACGCTGCTCACGATCGCCTTCGGCGTCGGGTTGCTCCTGCTGGGGACGTTTCTCGTCTACTACGATCCGCCCGAGAAGTGTGTCCCGGGCGAAGGCGAGGGCGAACTCCTGGAACGAAAGAATACGGGCCGGGGAAAAACCGTCGTCGAGGCGGCCGACGGCGAGACGTTCACCTACGACACCTGCTGGCGGCCACCTGGACTCGGGCTGGCAACCGTCGGTGGGTTCATCACCGGACTCATCAGCGCCGGCCTCCCCGAGATTACGACGACGCAGTTGATTATTCGGTGCCGGCTCCCGCCTCGCGTGGCGATCGCGACGAGCGTGTTCGTCCTTGCCGTCGCTGCGATCGCGGGTGCAGCAGTCCACGCGCTCGCCGCCACTCCAGTGTGGTACGTCGTGGTCTGGTCGATCCCCGGCGTCCTGTTCGGCGGTACCATTGGCACACGGGTCGGCAAGTACGTCCCGAGTGAACTCATGGAACCGGCGCTCGGAGTCGTCTTCGTGATCGTGGGAGCCATCGTGCTCGGGAGCGAACTACTCGCGTAGGGCTCTTTCGAACGGCTGCCGGAAACCGTTGCACACTCGTCTTCCCTCGCTACAGTTCAGGCGAGAGTGCCAGTCACGTCGGGTTCGCGTGGGATCCGCTGGGATCGCGACCCATCGAGTTTCTCGCCGTCTCGTCCCCGAGACAGTCACGTTTCGGGGAACGAGTCCCAGAATACGTCCGGTAGCTCTCGATCGGTGTTCGCTTCGAGATAGTCCTGTTTGGTCAGATTCGCGTCTTCGATGAGCGCGGCAGCCTCCCCGGCCCAGACGTAGAACCCGATCAGCGTCTCGCGGCGCATCCGCTCGAGGTCGACCGAGTGATACACGTTGACGACACCTCCTTTCTCTCGGTTCAGTTCAGATCGACGAAGGAGACCGAGGTCGACCAGTTTGTTCAGATACCGCGTGACCGTACTGCGGTCGTATCCGAGCGTTTCGGCGACCTCGTTGGCGGAAAGTGGACCCTCACCGATGACGCACAGACAGATGTCCAGCCCGGCTTTTGGTAGTCCGAAGGCCTGGAGAAGTACCTGTCTGACGTCGGGAGGCCTGACGCTCATTTCGATGTCGGTCACGCGCTCCATCGGTTCGTCGTGACAGGACATCGGGGGATCGTCACGACCGAGCACGAGGACGACGTTGTCACAGTCAGGACACTCGAAGAGATCGTACTGACTGGACGATGGATCGTACTGGACCTCTTGGGATTCTTTTGATTGGCTCGTATCGCTTTCAGACATTAGCTTCCAACGCCTCCATGCAGGTGAATAGCTAGGCGGCCCCTCAGTAAATATTGATTCGTTTCATTCATCTGGGTCCATTGTAGACGGAACGACGATTACCGGCCCGTCGGTTTGGAGTTGGACAAACTCTTCACCGGTGGTCGTCACGCGGACTCGTCCATCTGGTCGTATTCGAGCCAGTTCACAGTCTGCTAACCCGTCGAGGTGAGCCACAATCGTACGTTCGTCGACCTCGAGTTCTGCTGCGAGCGCATCGACTGTCGTCGTCTGTCGCGTGTCGGCATCGCTCGCTAAAGCAAGTTGTTCGAGTACTGCTCGTCTCGTTACAGACATTGTAGTCGGAGCTCGGTACGTGCCGGCCATAGCTCTATCTCGGGTCGCCTCGCAATCATAGTGGTTACTCTTCGATCGTCTGATTGGGGACTCAAAACGCCGACTCGTCGTACGTCGGATACGGTCTGAGACAGCTCGGTACTCGCGAAACAAGTCGTCTCTGTCGTTCCCTCGGGTTGTGATGAATTCGGAGACGTGCTCTTCATAGGACACCTTCTGTCTCTATTACCGATGTCATCTATTACGGGTTCGGCGGCCGTGCAAGACAGAGACAACCATGGACTGGGGTCGAATCGATAGGGAACGCGACGTCGACCGCCCCAGAGTCACGTGGTTCGAGACGTGAAACGCCTCGTCATCGAGCGAAAGCGATGGTCTCGCGGACGGCGAGAGAACTTCGATCCCTCGAGCAGTCGGCACTTCGCGCCGACGACATCGCGAGTCGCTGATTCGCTCAGTCACGGAAGAGCGAATCTCTTCCGAACGACCCCGATCACTCGCTATTCTACCAGTAGCCATTGCTGACAAACAGTAAATTGACCGATTCTTAAAATACAAATAAACGAGTGAATTCTCCAATCTACCAATTTTAAATATATTATGTAATTCCGAGAATTCGGTATTGGCCGGCGTCGAAAAGTGGTCCACGATTGGACACGCGAGCACGATCTCCAGCCCGCCACTGACGTAAATCGGAACCGCGTGTAGGTGATAAAACGGTGAGCTGGATCGGCGATCATCGATGTTGGCCGTTTAGTATTGCCAGTTCAGAGGAAACTCCTCTCTCAGGCACTGTTCGACGGTCACAGCGGCTTTTCGAGAACGACTTGTCGTGAATAACTCGAGAGAGACGATTTCGACGCTGCTGCGTTTCTCCTCGGTTTGCACAACGCCTCCGGACTGTGCTCCGTTGACACGCGCTCGGATTTCGCTCCGAAGCACGTGCCGATCGGAACACTTCAAAACATATCATTCGTAAGGTAATACGATCGACTTTATCGCTCTCAAATCGTTCTATCCACGTGATGTATCGACGGTGGATCCGCGGTTCCAACTCTCGTCTCGAATCCAAAGATCGGTGGCTCGAAGAATCGTCTGGCGCGTTCTCGAGACGCCGGCGTCGACTTCCCCGTCGTGGTCTGCTCGCATCGCGTTCGATCGAACGTGCTCGTCTATGGGATTAGCACGCAATATAATTGTGGCCGATACGTTCGTTTCGACGTCGACAATTGTCTCGAGGACGGCATCTATCTCTGGTATCGAAGGCCCTATTAACAAATCGGCTGCAAATAATAATTGAGTGAGTAGAACAATACTAATGCGACTCAGACGCACGATACGCGATACATTCGACGCTCGAGGAGTACCGGCAGCAGACCAGCAACTTATCGGGTATACGACGGGTGCACACGCACTCGATCACCTCGTCATCCTCTCGATTCCGCTTTTCGTTCCCATCTGGATCGAGGAGTTCCAGGTGACGACGTACGAGCTCGGGCTGCTCGTGACGCTGATGACCGGCCTGTACGGGGTTATGGCGCTACCATCCGGCATTCTGAGCGACCGGTTCGGTGCGGACACGATCATCACCGGGTTCTTGCTGTTGACCGGTGCGGTGTTTCTGGCCGTTCCATTCGTGAACTCGTTTGCGGCGCTTGCGGTCGTCGTCGCGCTCGCGGGTGCCGGTGCCGGGCTCTACCACCCGCCGGCGCTCGCGTTCATCAGTCGCGAGGCGGAGGCACCGAGCAAGGGCTTTGCCTACCACGGGATCGGCGCGAACCTCGGGATCGGCATCGGACCGCTGCTCATCACGGCCGGGCTGGCGGTCAGCGACTGGCGAACCGTGCTCGCACTCCTCTCGGTTCCGCTGCTTGGATTCGGCGTGCTCTTCGCGCTCCGCGGGCCCTCGGACTCGAACGATCACGGCGCGTCCGAACAGTCGCTGGGCGACGTCTTCGGGCAGCTTCGTGCGCTCGTCACTCCCGTTTTCGTCGGTATCGTCGCCGTCTACGTGTTCGCGGGCATCTACTACCGCGGCACGCTGACGTTCCTCCCGCAGTTTATCGACACGCTGTCGTCGCTTCCGAGCCTCGATCTCGCAGGTGCCTCTGTTGGCGCGGGCCAGTGGCTCTACTCGCTGATCCTGCTGACCGGGTCGGTCGGCCAGATCGTCGGCGGACTCCTCGGCGAACGGTTCGAGATCGAGCGCGTCCTGCTGGGCGTCTTCGCGGCGACGAGCCTCGCCCTGCTCGCGCTCGGCGGGCTCTCTGGCACCGCCGTCATCGGGGTCGGACTCGTCTTCGGTGCCCTCCTGTTCACCCTCGCTCCGCTCCAGTCGTCGCTCGTCGCGAAACACACGCCCGACGCGGGCCAGGGGATCGGCTTCGGACTCGTCTTCACCGTCAACTTCGGCATCGGCGCACTCGGGGCCTCGCTCGCCGGCTGGATTCTCTCGAGCAGTTCCTACTCGCTGCTCTTTGGCGTGCTCGCGGTGTTCCCGCTCGTCGCGGCCGTCGCAGTGCTTTCGGTCTCGAGGGCCGGAGTGGCCACTGAATCGCTCACACACTGACTCGACCACAACACACCAATCCAATGACCATCACGTACACACCGATCGGACGCATTCGCTCACCCTACGACTCCCCCGCCGACGTCGTCCACGACGATGTCGACGAGACGACCGGCAAGATCGTCCTCGAGGACGAGTACGAGGCCGGTCTCGACGGACTCGAGGAGTTCTCACACGTCGTCGTCTTCGCCCACCTGGACGAGATCGACGAGTACCGACTCACCGCTCGGCCGCCACACGCCGACGACCTCGAGGTCGGCGTCTTCGCGACGCGGAGTCCCCACCGACCCAACCCGCTCGCCCAGACGACCGTCGAGTTGCTCGAGCGCGACGGGACGACGCTTCACGTCAGGGGACTCGACCTCGTCGACGGGACGCCTGTCGTCGACGTGAAACCGTACGTCGGATCGATCGACGACGAAGACGCCTCCTTCGGGTGGCTCGAGGATCTCTGATAACGATGGCTGTGAGTCGTTACCGCTGCAACCGCGAACCAGCTTGCGGTTGCGTCGGCAACCAGTCACAGCCACCATTATGAGAGCCAGACCGAATCGAGAACAGAGCAGGCGGTCGACCGGCGGACATCGCAGCGACGTCCGGTCGGCGATCCAGAACGATGACCTCGTGTTCGATGCCGATCCCGAAACGAGAAACGAGAGCGCAGGGACATCGCGAAAAGACGTGCAGTACGAACGAACGATCGGTTCGTCGCCGACTCGAGGACAACCTGGTGACAGCGCGTACGACAACCCACGATAGTCAATTTTCGTATAACTCTCAGTTAGGGCCTGTCATCTACTCAGCGCAGTAACGACATCGTCAACTGTGAGTGACATCCTCCTTGCCGGGCACTGTCTAGTTCAGCACCTCCTGAGCTGGTGTTCGGCCATCGAGTGCTTGACTCGGTTGATCGTGGTTGTAGTGGTGTCTAAACCGTCTGAGCCAGCGATGTGCGCTGGCTGGACTGCCCCGCCAAAACGAATGAAAGCAGTCGATTCGCATCGACACAGTCTGGAACCATTTTTCGATATGGTTCCGGTCTGTGTAGTTGAGCTGACCGCTCAGATCGTGTCGAAAGAGGGCAGTCAGATAACCACCGTCGTCAACCGGAAACTCGGTGTGTAACCGACCCCGCTCTACTTCACTCGGGCTGCTACCCTCGCTCGTTGCGGCCGGGGGCTCCGCCTCGAGAGATGCTGAAAATGCAGCCCATACTCTTGCCAAGACCCGTGAGGGGTTTCTAGGTTAGTGGGTTGCATTTCTAGCTACACTCGTCCAACCGCCGCAACGCTCTCTGCCGATAATCAAGGCGAGTGCCTCGGGGCGTGTCCCCGAAGCAGTTCACTCATTCCACGTAAGCTGGTCAACGGTTGGAAACTCAGCCTTCGCTGTCTGGGGCGGGTTGTAGTATCGAGACTTGATATCGTAGTACCCGAATTCGGGAGGGAGACGAGCGCACGCCGTTGCCAGATTCTCGTCCGCTGTGTGGGTAATTACACGAATGCGGGCATTCGCGTCGAACAATCGAACCGCCAACGCGACCAACGACGCATCCCGCCAGTTGTTCGTCTCTGGATACTTGCTTTGCTGGTTGAGAAACGCATCTGCAACGAAGCGCGCTTTCTCAACTGGCCCAGCACTATTATCAAACCCTTTTGTGCGATCACCTGGCAGCGGTGTGGCCACCCGAAGCCACCCCTCTTCGATAGCCCTATCGAGGTATGGATTCGTCGGTGAATCGGCACTCCCAGTATCCGCCAGTTCGTGGTAGACCGCTGCTGGCACCCAAATCTCTGTTCCGGATTCCTCGACGGCACTCTTGAGCGACTGTAAACGCGGACTGGGATGCTTCCCTACATTCCGAAACATCACCGTGTCCGCAATGTTCGCAGTGTACATCCTCGGTACTCAGGCTACTCGTCAGCAAATTCTCCGAGGAGATCGCCTTCGTCCTCATCGAAATCATCCGGTGCGTACGTCGTCGGGGCCGACTCGTCGTCACCGAGATCGAGAATCGAATAGAGCGCTTCGACGAGATCATACGTAGTTCCAGGCGAAAGGTCTGTGAGGGTCGCGATCTGCCGGATTGTGACATCCCCCTCACTGTGTGCCTTCACGAGATCGTATGCGAGTGCGAACGTGACGATACCGTGGTCTTCGAAAACCCGCTTGATCACTGGGTACTCGTTCTTCTGTGCGATCACTTCGATAAGTTCGGGTGTGATCGAGACTTCCGTCTCGCGGACCGTCAGTGTCAGCTCGAACTCTTCAGCGGTGTACACGGCGGTCCCGCCATCGTCACCGACCTTGCTAATCAGGCCCGCCTGCTCCAGCTTATGGAGATAGTCGTACACCGTCTTCTTCGAGACGGTCGTTGATTCAACGAGTTCGGGGCCCGTGGCAGTCGCTGTGCGTCTAATCGATGTATAGAGGCTAGCGAGGGACGCGTTCTCGAGTAATTCTGCGAACGTGGGGATTCCGGTGATCATCCCCGGAGTCTCACCCGCGTTTCGCACGTGTTCTGTATCGTAACTCATCTTGTATAGAGTTACGAAACTGGAAACCATAAACGTTTGCCACGGAAATGAGACGCTGTAGTGTCCACAGGTGTCGAGGCGAATGCCACGGGACTCGGCCCGGGGCGGTTCACACACGAGGTTACTGCTTTTCCGCCTGGAAATGTGCACCTCGATAGAAGCTATGACCGACTGCATACGCTACCGCTCCGTGGATTGGGATTCACTCCCTAATGGATGGTTTGGAGGCGTGTCTCTACACAGAGACGACAGTCGCACTCCTAGAGTTTGACCTCCTCCCGCGCCTAACGTCGCGGGAATCCCACCATGGGATTTCAGGCCGAGCGCGGCCCTAAGGTTTCAAGACGCATACGTTCCAAGCGTTAACTGCTGAGTTTCAGCATCGGCTTGGCTGTCTTGTGGGACGGTCAAACGTCCCCCATCCTCAGCCGAGTCATCGCCACTCGTGTGTTCTCTTGAATGGCTCTCTCCGCTGAGGCAGCGGTCTGCAATATTGAGCGCGGCGTTAACGTCTGCTTGGTACTCTGAAACCCAACACTCCGAATTGGAACACTTGAACGTCGCCTGCTTCGGACGGTAGCCCTGTTCTCCACAACAGTGGCACGTCTTCGAGGTGTACGCGGGATTTACCGTCTCCACTCGAATCCCTTTTTCCGCTGCCTTGTACCGAATCTGGGCGTGCATCTTCGCAAACCACCATCCATGAAGCCGCCGGTTCATGAACGCGTCGTAGTCCATGTTCTCACGGATGTGCGTCAAGTCTTCCAGAACCAGTACGGGGGTCTCGAATTGGTCGGCGTAGGCGACGACCTCCGACGTGACCGTGTGGAGAATGTGGTCGATGTGTCGCCACAGTTCGTCGCCGTAGGAGTCAGCGATTCGTTTGCTTCCACGCTGCTGAAGGCGTCGAGTTGCCGTGAAGTACATCTCACGGAGTTGTCGAACCGTCTTGCCTTCGTCGTTCCAGAGGTTGGGTGTAGCCGGGGAGCCACGCTCGTCACGGTGACACACAGTTAACAAAGAGGCTTCCCCGATATCTACCCCCATCCGTCTTTAGCTAAGCCAAGAACCGCATGACAGCGGCGGCTTATCGGAGTTGCTTTTCGGAAGGAATGAGGAGGTGACAGCTGTGCACACCGAAACCTCCTCACGTCACATTGAACGCCGTCTCACTAACCTCCTTCCCTCTGAAGCGCTCGAAGACCACGCCGATGCCGTCGGCGTGGTCGAGCGCGAGGGGAAGCTTCAGCTCCCGCCACTTGTCTGGTCGTTTGCGTTCGGCTTCGCCGCAGGCGAAAGCCGAACGCTTGCGGCCTTCAGACGTACCTACAACTCTACCGCTGACGAGTCACTTTCTCCGGGCGGCTTCTACCAGCGGTTGACTCCGACGCTCGCAGAGTACCTCCGCGACCTCGTCGAATACGGGTTCGACGAGGTCGCTGTCCCTCACACCGTCTCTGATGAGTTCGACCGGTTTCGAGACGTGATGATCGCTGATGGAACCGTCCTGCGGTTGCACGAGTTGCTCTCTGAAGCGTACAAAGCACGTCACGAGGAGCAGGCTGGAGCGAAGCTCCACCTGCTCCACAACGTCACTGACCAGACAGTCGAACATTTCAACGTCACAGACGAGAAAACGCACGACAGCACGTTGTTTAACACAGGATCGTGGCTGGAAGGACGGCTAGCGATCTTCGACCTCGCCTATTTCAAGTACCGGCGGTTCGCGTTGATCGACGAGAACGACGGCTACTTCGTGAGCCGACTGAAAAAGAGCGCGAACCCGGTTGTAACGGAGGAATTACGGGAATGGCGCGGCCGCGCCATTCCCTTAGAAGGCGAGAAGATCTTCGACATCGTGGATGATCTCTCCCGGAAGTACATCGACGTGGAAGTCGAGGTCGAGTTTGACCGACGAGAGTACGCGGGCACGCAGTCACGTGATACGAAACGGTTCCGCGTCGTCGGCGTCCGCAACGAGGACGCCGACGACTACCATCTGTACATCACGAACCTTTCTCGGGAAGAGTTTCTCCCGGCCGATCTAGCGACGATCTACCGATGTAGATGGGAAGTAGAGCTGTTGTTCCGTGAACTGAAGACGCAGTACGAACTGGACGAGTTCGACACGACGAAGAAGCACATCGTAGAGATTCTGCTGTACGCAGCGTTGTTATCCTTGGTCGTGAGTCGTGATTTACTCGGTCTGGTCATAGAGCACGCTGATGATGGGATCGTGTTTCCGCCGGAACGCTGGGCGGCGACCTTTCGGTCGCACGCCCAGCTCATCCTCCGCGAACTGAGAGAGTATCTCGCCTACTCACCGCCGCCACTGCTACAACGACTGATCGAAGACGCTCAGAAGATCCACAGGCAACGACCAATCCTGCAAGAACAGCTCGCTACTACCATCCAACCGGCTGCTGAGGCTTAGCTAAAGACCAATGGCTAGTCGGTATTCTCGAGCGAGTTCGTCCAGGAGGCGAGCGGCAGATGGGAGGAGTGTTACGTTCGATTGGTCGCGTTCATCGTCGAACACCGCTGCGACATCTTTGCCAAGTTGCCTCTCGTATCCGTTCTCTGCAGCAAGCGTTGCAAAGCATTCAGAACGGAGTTCGGCCATCGAATCGCACGTTTCTGCGAACTCGTCGTATCGGCCATAGTACTCCTCGACAGAAAAGATCGGTTCGAGATCGAGATGGGAAAAGCACACCCGGAGCAGTTCTCCGGGAGATCGTTCGTACCGAATCAAGGTATCATCGAGATCGAAAGAGATCGCTCCGACGTTCTCGACGTTGCTGTGTTCCATTGCCGCCGTATGCATCTTACCCACGGTGGTCCAAAAAGGGACGTGATGAGATGAGTAGCGCTGTCGATACGCCCACTCCACGGTTGCTTCGATGATGACAGAGACGACCGAATGGGATTTCGACAGGGCCAAAAGAGAGGAATCAATCGGCCGTAAACGCTCGTCCACGGGCGACGAGTCGGACGGTCCGTCCTGCCGTGACCGTCCAGACGACCAGCAACAGCGCGGTCACCCCGACCAGAACGTAGCCGAAGACGTCGACCTCGAGGAGGCCTGCGAGCACGTCGGTCGAGACGGCGAACGCACCGACCGGGAAGGTGTAGGCCCACCACGTGAAAAAGAAGGGGTGCGTTCGACGGGTGGCGTAGTAGGCGACGAGCGCGCCCGTCAGGAGGAACCACCAGGCCGAAAAGCCCCACAGCAACAGCCCCAGAAGCTTCAGGAGTGGTTCCAGTGGCGCGGCGGCGACGTCCATGCCGACGCCAGCCTGTAACGCGTGAGAGAGCCGTGCGACGTCGATCGCGAGGACGGCCGTCGGCGCGAGACCGATGGCGAACGTCGGCGCGAGTTTCTCGTGGGGGAGTGACTCGTAGGCGTATCGATAGAGGACGATCGAGCCGAAAAACAGGAACATGAAGGTCCCGACGCCGAGGGCGACCACCGACGCGGTGAAGATCGCCTGACCGGCGAGGGTGCCGGCGTAGTACTCGCTGACGAGCAGGAAGCCGAGCAGCGGGATCACGAGGTGTGACACCGGCGGGATGTACCACGCGAAGACGCCGTCGTCGGGGCCGATCCGATCGTTGGTGAACATGAGCGTGACGAGCAACAACCCGAACCCGAAGATGCCGACGCTTCCGGCGACGAACAGGGCGGTAAGCAGCGGCCGCAGGGTCGCGTCGGGCAACACGTCGCCTGTCGTCTGGGCGATCCCGACGCCCAGGACGAGCAGCGTGATCGGCATCGTCGGGAAGAACTGACTCCGGACGGGGTGGGTCAGGTCGGCCCACACCCGGCCGGGATAGTAGACGATCCGCAGGAACCACGGAATCGCGTACGCGACCGTCGCGACCAGCGTCAGGCCGACGAACGCCGTGGCGAGCGTCGCGACGGACTCGAGGTGAACCCGTGCTGCGACCAGCGCCAGCGCGACGCCGAGGACGCCGGTCCCCATCGTCGATCCAAACCACTGCGGTCCGAAGAACTCGATAGTACTCGAGATTCGTGATCGCGTCTCCGCCGTCGTCCGCTCGACGTCAGCCATAGTATTGTCTAATATTGTAATAACTGTGCGCCGTTAGACTTGAACGTATCGACTGCAGCCAGCCGAAAATTTGGCGTCAACTGGCGAGTGGCGTGTCGCAGTTCCACACGGTATCACGCCCCATTAGTCTTGCATACCAAAGGCAATATTAAACACGGCCGATGAACTCACGTCGATGACCTACGAGTTCGAGTTGCCGGAGCTTGGAAACGGCGCGACCGACGGGACACTGGTGGCCTGTCACGTCGAACCGGGCGACGACGTGGTCGAGGGTGACCTCGTCGCCGAAGTAGAGACCGACAAGTCCGTCGTCGAGCTGTCGGCACCGGTCGACGGCACCGTCACCGACGTCGTCGCCGCCGTCGGTGACACCGTCTCGGTCGGTGACGTCGTCTTGCGATTCGAGACCGATACGGCGGAATCGGACGGCGCTACCGCTGACGCCGATACCGACGACGACCTCACGCCGGCAGTGACGCGACTCGAGGCGGACGACGACCCCGACGCCGATGAGTCGACTGGCACGAACGAGTCGGATGCGGACGGCCCCACGCCGGCGGTCACCCGGATCGACGACGACACGGAATCGACCGATACGGCGGACGTGCCCGCGGGGACCGTCGACGGCGTCCCCGAGTCGACCGACGTGCTCGTCGTCGGGGCCGGCCCGGGCGGCTACGTCGCGGCGATTCGCGCCGCCCAGCTCGGACTCGAGGTCACGCTCGTCGAGAAAGACGCCTACGGCGGTACCTGCCTCAACGACGGCTGTATCCCGTCGAAGGCACTCATCCACGGCGCGGACGTCGCCCACGAGGCGACGAGCGCCGAGCACCTGGGTATCACCGCCGAGATCGACGTCGACGCCGACCGGCTGACCGACTGGAAAGACGGCGTGGTCGATCGACTGACCGGCGGCGTCGAGGGGCTGTGCCGTGCCGCCGGCGTCACGCTCGTCGACGGCCACGCGACGTTCGTCGACGACCACCGCGCCCACGTTGCGACCGACGATGGGGACGCTGCCATCTCGTTCGAGTACGCGATCGTCGCCACCGGGAGCCGCCCCATCGAGATCCCTGGATTCGAACCCGACGGCGAGCACATTCTCGACTCGAGTGACGCACTCGAGCTCTCGGATGTCCCCGACCGCCTGGTCGTCGTCGGCGCGGGCTACATCGGCATGGAGCTGTCGACGGTCTTCGCGAAACTGGGCACGGACGTCACGGCTGTCGAGATGTTCGACGACGTCCTGCCGATGTACGACGACGAGATCTCGCGCGTCGTCCGCGAGCAGGCCGTCGAGTACGGCGTCGAGTTCCGGTTCGGCGAACGCGCTGCCGACTGGGAGCCGACCGACGACGGCGTTCTCGTCACGACCGAGGACGAAGACGGCGCGACTACGGAACTTACCGCCGACGCCGCGCTGGTCGTCGCCGGGCGCGAACCGGCGACCGACACGGCCAACCTCGAGGCGCTCGGCATCGAACTCGACGAAGACGGGTTCGTGCCGACCGACGCCCAGGGGCGAACGGTCCGCGATCACGTCTTCGCCGTCGGCGACGTCGCGGGCGAGCCGATGCTGGCACACAAGGCCAGCTACGAGGGCGAGGTCGCCGCGGCCGCGATCGCCGGTCAGCCGGCCGCACTCGACCACGAGGCGATGCCCGCTGCAGTGTTCACCGACCCCGAAATCGCGACGGTCGGGCTGGCACGCGACGAGGCTGCCGATGCGGGCTACGATCCGGTCGTCGGTCGGATGCCCCTCCAGGCCAACGGCCGGGCACTGACCGTCGAGGCGACCGACGGGTTCGTCCGCGTCGTCGCCGACGCGGCGACAGAACGCGTCCTCGGCGCGCAGATCGTCGCCCCGAACGCCTCCGAACTGATCGGCGAGGTCGCGCTCGCACTCGAGGTCGGTGCCGACCTCTCGACGCTCGCCGGGACGGTCCACACGCATCCGACGCTGTCGGAGGCGATCATGGAAGCCGCCGCCGACGCTCGCGACGAAGCGATCCACACGCGCTGAGGGTCAGCCGTCGGACACCGATACAGGGCCGCTATCTCCTCGTTTCGAGACCGTATTTATATCCGATCGATTCACAAGACCTTTTCCTGTATAGTGGACACTGCACAATACAGACATGGACGACATCTCTCTGACGACGACCAGCGACGACGGCTTCGACACGCAGAGCGTCATCGGCGACTTCGCACTCGCCATCGATCCGATGGAAGAGACGGGGCCGAACCCGAACGCGGTGCTCGTCGCCGACTACGCGTCGTGTTTCCTCCCTGCCGTCCGCGTCGGCGCACAGAAAGCCGGCTACGACGACCTCGGTCGGATGGAGATCGACGCGACGGCCACGCTGGACGACGAAGACGACCTCGAGAACATCGAGTTCACGCTGAAAGTCGAAGCCGACGTCGACGACCCGGACGAACTCGCCGCCCTCGGTGAGGACATCTGTCACGTGCACGCGGCGCTTCGAGAGGAGCTACACGCCGACATCACCGTCGAGGCCGGCGCGTTCGATAACTGAATTCGCCTTTCGTATCGCCTTTCGTATCGCAAAACACGCCGGTCAGCGGACGACCGTAACCGGCATCGGCGCACGGCGAACGACTTTCTCGGCGACGCTCCCGAGCAAGACGCGAGAGGGGCCCGCCCGGCCGTGACTGCCGACGACGATCTGATCGACGTCGTTTTCTTCTGCAAACGACACGATCTCGGCCGCAGGCTGGCCGACGGCCATCTCGAGTCGGTACTCGACGTCTTCGGCCTCGAGGAGGTCGCTGACCTCCTCGGCCGTCTCGCCTGCCACCTCTTCCCGTTTTTCCATGAATCGCTCACGAGTGAGGTTGAAGCCCGCCCCGAGGGAGCCGCCGGCCGCTTCGACGACGCGCAGCAGGATGATCTCCTCGTCGGGGTACTCGCGAACTGCGTGTTCGACTGCCTGCTGTGCGGGGTAGGAACCGTCGTACGCGACGAGGATTGCCATGTGGGCGATGGGTACCGCAGGTACATAAATCTCGAGGCGACTCGAGAGTGCCACTCGAACGACAGCGAGTCACGGGATCGACGTGAAGACGGACGAACGTCGATTGGACGGCCGACAGTGGGCAGGCCGCCCTCGACCGGTCCACGGACCGGAGAAAGTCAGCGTTACCTGTTTCGAACGCGTTTTTCGTACTGATGCACGACAGCGCGACGGTCAAAGTTCCCGCTGGCAAACTCGTCGAGGTCGACGTCACCTACGACGACCGACTGACGGACGTCCGCGTGACCGGTGACTTCTTCCTCGAGCCACCCGAGCGTCACGCCTCGCTCGAGGCCGCACTCGAGGGCCATCCAGCCGACGTCTCCCGGCCGACGCTCGTCGAGGCGATCGAGGCGGTCGACGCGACGCTCATCGGCTTCGACGCTGAGCACCTGGCTGATGCGACGCTGGAGGCGATCCGATGACCTATCGAATCGTCGACGCTGGCACCTACAGCGAGCCGGTACAGCAGGCACTCGAGGGCGTCCTGACCGAGCGTCTCGACGAGGGCGACCTCGAGCCCACGCTGCGGTTCTGGCATCGCGAGTCGCCTGCAGTCGCGCTCGGACGCTTTCAGGCGTACGCCGACGAAGTCGCAGTCGACTACGTCGACGAACACGACGTCGACGTCGTCCGACGGCTCACCGGTGGCGGGGCGATGTACGTCGAACCGGGTGCGGTCATCACCTACTCGCTGTACTTGCCCCGCGAGGCCGTTTCAGACGACATCGAGGCCAGCTACGCCGAACTCGACCAGTGGGCGATCGACGCCCTTCGAAGCGTCGGACTCGACGTCTTCCACGAGCCGCTGAACGACATCACCCACGCCGATGGGAAAATCGGCGGCTCGGCCCAGCTTCGGAAAGACGACGCCGTCCTCCATCACACGACGATGAGCTACGCCCTCGACACGAGCGAGATGCTCCGGGTGCTCCGGATCGGCGAGGAGAAAGTCTCCGACAAGGCGATCAAGTCCGCGGAAAAACGCGTCGCGGTCATGCGTGACTACGTCGACGCGACCCGGGCGGAGATCATCGACGCGATGAAAGAGACGTTCACCGACCGCTTCGACGCCGAACCCGGATCGCTTCCGGACGACGTCGTGAACGACGCTCGCACCCGCGCGACCGAGACGTTCGCCTCCGACGAGTGGAACCGAAAACTCTAGACGACCAGCAGCCACGCGAGGACAACTGCAACGGCTCCGACGACGGCACTGACCGCAGCGTGCGTTCGCAGTCGGTCCTGGAACTGGTGGAAGTCACCGTCGATCGCGGCGTCTGCGGGACACGTCTCGCTCCCGGCGGTACACTCCGGCAGGAGGTCGACGGCGACGTGGAGGAACACGCCGGCCGCGATACCGAAGAGGAGTCCGCGCACGACGCTCGAGGGGCCAAAGCCGACGATGCCGACGGGAAGCGCGATCAAGCCGACGGCGGCCGCCGGGAGCGCGAGCGCGACGACGGACCGTCCCTCCCCGGCGAGTCGACGCGCCGCGGCGTAGCCGGCGGGCGCTTTGTGCGAGACGAGTGCGACCCCGAGGACCGACGTCAGCGACGGCATCGCGGTGTAGATCGCGCCGATGATCGCCCCGGCCGCGAGGGCGTGGACCGTCAGTTCAGCCGCCGTGTGGTCGACCGGCAACTCGAGGTGGGAGAGTCGGTGGCCGAGGGTGTGGCCGACGTAGCCCGCGAGGAAGCCGACGGCGATGCCGAGGCTCCCGAACTGGCCGTGCTGGCCGAGCGCCTGCGGGACCAGAAAGAGCGCGGCGCTCGTCACCATCGCACCGCTCGCGAGGCCGTATCCCCACACCGACTCGAGTGGGTGGCTGGCGGTCGCTGCCCGTGCGCCCAGCGGCGCGCCGATCGCCATCGCGCCGAACGCGACCCAGGAGATCGCCAGCAGTTTCCAGGTAACGTCCGCGGCGAGGGCGAGCACGGAGAGTACGACAAGCGCGAGCAGTCCGCCGACGCCGACGGCTCGCTCGTAGGAACGCCCCCGGCCCTGTCCCGTGTCCGCCTGTGAGGTGGTGGTGTCTTCGATCACTATTGCTCGTTAATAACTATACCCCACAGCTTATTAACTCCTTCGCATCTTCTCGACGGCCTGGAACGGCCTCGGTGTCGGTCGTCGGGAATTCGATATCGGTACTCGGTCTGTCGTTGAAATCGTCGGAAAGGAGTTTGTGGTTCTGCGTGGTAATACAAGGTATGGGTACGAAAACCATCGACATTCGAGACGACGTGTACGAGCGATTGCAGGCTCGAAAGCGAGCGGACGAGAGTCTCTCCGACCTCGTCAACCGCCTGCTGGACGAAACGACCGTCGATTGGCGAGAGGGCTTCGGAACGCTCTCCGAAGGGGAAGCCGACGAACTCGAGAAGTTCGTCGAGGACTCCCGTGACCAACTGGGCGAGGGCCTTTCCGCGCGGCAACGAGAGGCTCTCGACGAGTTGACGGATGGAGAGACAGAAGATGAAACTGCTTGATACGACGGTTCTCAGCCATTATTCACGGTAGAGTGACCAAATTGACCTCCTCCCCCGCGTGAACGCGGGGGAATTTCACGGGAAGGCGGGTGTATTCGCCTCGATTCTCTATAAATTATCGGTGGGCTGTATATATCGCACATAGAACTTTCACTCCACCCCGAATCCGAGGAAACCGACCGACTGATCGCGTTTAGCGACGGTGTCATTGAACACAGCAGTCTGAGCAGCTCCGACGCGGCCAACGTCGCCTCGTCGACTACACAATCAATCGCATGGTATGATCATCGATCGTCTACTGACGGATTGGTTGCACGAATGAGAGATTATATCTCTAGTTATTAAACAGACTATGCGAAATACAGTATATATTTTACAAATTGTTATTTGCCCGACCATCCTCGGTTTAGTTGTGATGAAACGTCAGATGCACCTGTTAGGTCGGCAGCGATCCAGAAGAGTATCCACGACTCCACTACCGGCACTTCAGACGAATACAGACGGTATGACGGCCTCTGATCGTTTCCGGACGAATGCGCCACTGGGGGAATTGCATGCCTGGTGAACAGACACCACACGTCGCCGACCGCGAAGCCCACGTCGTTGGCGGTGGCATCGCCGGCCTGGCCGCCGCGGCGTTCCTGATTCGCGATGGAAACATGCCTGGCGAGAACGTTCATCTCTACGAGAAACTCGACGTCGTCGGCGGGGCGATGGACGGTGCAGGCAACCCCGACGAAGGGTACGTTATCCGCGGCGGGCGCATGTTCAATTTCCCCGCCTACGAATGTACATGGGACCTCTTCCGGACGATCCCTTCGCTCGAGGACTCCAGCATCTCGGTCAAAGAAGAGATGAACGAGTTCAACGAGATCCACGAGTCATATGCGGAGACGCGGCTGGTCGAAGATGGGACCCATCTCGATGCCTCGCAATTCGAGCTGAAGATGCACCACCGGACCTCGCTGGTTCGACTTCTGCTTACACCCGAGGAACGACTCGGGGACACCCGGATCGAAGAGTGGTTCGACGACGATTTCTTCGAGACGAACTTCTGGTACTTGTGGGCGACGATCTTCGCCTTCCAGCCGTGGCACAGCGTCGCTGAAGTCCGCCGATACATGTATCGGTTCCTGCACGTGTTCCCCGGTCTACACACGTTGGAAGATATCGACCGGACCAAGTACGACCAGTATCATTCGATGATCCTGCCGCTTCGGCGCTGGCTCGAAACTCGTGGCGTCGACTTCCAGCAGGACTGTCGCGTGACCGATATGGACATCGTGACTTCGCGAGCAGGGCGGACTGTCGAGCGGCTCCACTACGAGACCGGAGAGAGAACCGAGAGCGTCGAGGTCGATCCCACGGATCTGGTCTTTTTCACCAACGGTTCGATGACCGATGGCTCGGATCTCGGGTCATGGGACGAAGCACCCGAAACGAACGAGACCGGAGCGTCCTGGGAGTTGTGGAGGTCGATCGCCGAGGACAACACCGGGTTCGGCGACCCCGAGGTCTTCGCGGGCAATGTCCAGGAGACCAAGTGGGAGTCCTTTACCGTCACGTTACACAACACCGATCTGTTCGATCACATCGTCGAATTCACCGACGAGGAGCCGGGCAACGGGCTGGTGACCTACGTCGACTCGTCCTGGCTTCTGTCCACTGTCGTCGCAGCCCAGCCCCACTTCCCGAACCAGCCTGACGACGTGAAAATCTTCTGGGGGTACGCCCTGTTCACAGACCAGGAGGGCGACTACGTCGAAAAGAAGATGTCCGAATGTACAGGACGAGAGATCCTCGAAGAGCTCTGCTATCACCTGCAGTGTGAGGATCGCCTGCCGGAAATCCTGGAGGACGTAGACTGCGTGCCGTGCATGATGCCGTTCATCACGGCCCACTTCCAGCCCCGGACGCCCGGCGACCGGCCGCTGGTCGTCCCCGATAGCTCGAACAATCTCGCATTCGTCGGGCAGTACGCCGAACTCCAACGTGACGTCGTGTTCACCGTCGAGTACTCGGTGCGGACGGCGATGACCGCCGTCTATGACCTGCTCGATCTCGATGCGGAGATTCCACCCGTGAGCAAGCACTACCGCGAACCGGGCGTGCTCGCAGATGCAGTGAGCGCCTCGTTCGATTGACTGGCAACGGCTGTGCTGTTTCCCGTCATGCTATCTTGCCCGTTTGATAGGGGCTTTGTGGTCTTACGTCCTCTTCACCAGAGTTGGTGAGAACGAGATTGCATCTTAAATAGGTCGCCGCCGATGTTTCACTAATGCCGGAATTGACCTTTCACGGATTAGATATTGGGCGAGTCGACCCGAATGACGATCTCGTTGAGCGAATCGTCGAGACGACCGACGAGGAGTATCCCCTGTCGGACGG
This sequence comes from Natribaculum luteum, assembly GCF_023008545.1. Taxonomy (NCBI): domain Archaea; kingdom Methanobacteriati; phylum Methanobacteriota; class Halobacteria; order Halobacteriales; family Natrialbaceae; genus Natribaculum; species Natribaculum luteum. The sequence continues at coordinate 598,137 of NZ_CP095398.1, forward strand.
TGACGTGATCGTTATCACCACGAAAGTCGTTTCATTCGCCGAGGGGCGACTCATCGAAGCCGACGATGTCGATGTTACTGAACGCGACCAGCGAGTCGCTGATATCACTGGAATCGATCCACGCGAGGTGGCGGTCATCTATGAGGAAAGTGACGTTCTCGGTGCAATCCCGATCGCGGAAATTGGTGAGGACCTGCTGTTGGAACACGCTGTGGATCCCGACGTCGCTCAAGAAGCGCTCGACGACGTCCCCTCCATGCTTGTGACCGAACGTAACGGCCGACTCTGTACGAACGCGGGCATCGACTGGTCGAACAGTCCGGAAGGAAAAATGACGCTCCTTCCAGAAGATCCCGACGAAAGTGCGCGACGACTCCGCGAGGAGATCGAAGCACGAACCGAAGCCGACGTCGCTGTCGTGCTCTCTGATTCAGAAGTTGCCGGTCCGGGATCGATGGACCTCGCTGTTGGTTGTTCGGGAATCGAAGCGATTGACGCTAACTTCGGACGGACAGATCTCTACGACCAGCCGAAGATGGGCGGTGTCGATCTCGTCGCCGACGAACTCACCGCAGGTTCAGCGCTGCTGTTCGGCCAGGCTGACGAACAGGTTCCCGTCGTGGTCGTTCGTGGGCTCGAGTATGAAGACGGTGAGGGCGTCCCGAACTCAAGCGGTATCGTTCGTCGAGGCCTCCGCAAAAGCATCGAGTTAACTGCTCGATTGAAGGCCCGGGAATGGTTCTGACATCGAATCGAGCAACGACACACAGTGTCACGCCTGTCGCACAGTCAGCTGGCACCCTATTGGACGTAAGGGGATCTTCATGGAGTCACGCTCTTTGTGGGTAAGAAACTCCTGTAGGCAGGAGAGGATTCACTGTCAGTCATAGAGCGCCGAAATCCCTACGCAGTATCGTACTCAACGAACCGAACGTCGACCCTCACGTCGTCTCCCGTTTCGTCGGTAATTCGTTCGTCCAGTTCTGAGACAAGTTCCGGATGTTCGTCATCGCTCGGCTGCTCGACCGTGATTACAATACGTTCGGGTCCTTCGAACAGGGACCCTTCTTCGATTCGTACTACGGGCTCGAATGGGATTTCTTCCTCGAGAAATAGTTCGACTTCGACGAGGTAGATGTCCTGATACGCCGACGAGTCGAGGACGGCTTCCGCTTCCGTCGTGACGTCGTTCTCGAGCGATGCGCGTTCGTACGACGCCCACGTGACACCGATCATGAATACCGACAGTACTAGGATGACGAACGTCAACACGACGAGGCGACGACGGACTAACTGACGTGCGATCCCTTCCTCACTCTGAATTTGGGGGCGGTACCCCATCGCCCAGAGGGTGAGGAGGCCCGTGATATTGACGCCAAGCAGGTTGACGAAGACGAGGACGAGCGAGCCGACTGCGGCGTTCGGTATCCACCAGGCGATAGCGATGCCGGCCGCTGCGGCGGGCGGGATCAGTGCAGCAGTGATCATCACGCCAACCAGTGTGACAGAGGTACCCGTCGAGAGGCACAACACGCCGGCAATTCCCGCGCCGAAGGCGACGACCAGCGAAAGGAGGTGAGGAAGGACCCGTTCGCTGACTTCGTCGATTTCGAGGACTTCAATCCCAGGCGGTACGAGAAATAGCGACTTCGAGAGCCAGGCGAACGCCGCGGAACCGGCGATCGCTACGCTGACGCCCAGCACTTGATACATAACCCCGGTCCAGAGCAGGTCGCGTTCGTTGAGAACGGTCCCGACGCTGGCTGCGAGCGTCGGTCCGATCAAGGGTGCAATAACCATCGACCCGACCACGACGGCGGCCGAATCGAGTAACAGCCCGGCCGTCGCAACGATCGCACTCACC